>CALWRJ010000012.1 GCA_944383915.1 uncultured Clostridia bacterium | reverse complement strand
AGCATACTTTAAACGAGCATATGCGCACACTAGTGCAACAAGTGGCGGTGAAGTGCGAGTATTGGGCAACAACCTAGGCGCAGAACACACAAGTGAAAGCGTTTCATATACTGCAATACCATATGCCAATTACTACTTAATCGGCTGGTTTATAGACGGGGTATTGTATACTCAAAACGGAAACACAGTCCTAGATAAAACAATAACTCTAACACAAGCCCAAGCCCAAGGCGCGTGGGTAGTGCCAGTATTTAGCACAAATCCAAACGACACCCCAACACTAAACACAACCTTAGAGAATACAACCGCGGTTAACTCCACAATAGGCGGTGAAGCAAGAATGGTAGGGCTAGACAGCACAGACACCCAAGCAACCCTAATAGCCAAAGCAGACGACAACTATCGTTTCATAGGTTGGTATGACGGCGAGAACCTACTCGGCACCGATTTAAGCATCCGCCTAAACCTTTCCGCCATCCAAAACAAAATAATAATTGCTCGTTTTGAACCCATAACTACCAATTCAAATGGCGAAACAGACAGCGGAAATCACGATTTTAATTAAAAAATTCATGCATATTTAAAAAAATTCACTTCGAAAGGGGTGAATTTTTTAATAATTAGCAATTAGCAGGTAGTAATTAGCAGTTAAGGCTGTACGCTTCGCCTATGGCTTCGCTTTAATTTTGAATTTTAAATTTTGAATTTTGAATTAAGGCTGGAAGTTTCTTAATTATCTATTTAGTAAATTCCTTCCTTAACTGCTAATTGCTCATTGCTCATTGCTAATTCGCGAGCAACGCGTAAAATTTCTAATTCAAAATTCAAAAT
This sequence comes from uncultured Clostridia bacterium, assembly GCA_944383915.1. Taxonomy (GTDB): domain Bacteria; phylum Bacillota; class Clostridia; order Christensenellales; family UBA1242; genus UBA7867. Next base: position 16,582 of record CALWRJ010000012.1, on the reverse strand, counting down.
TATAAAGGTATTATGCATAGTGCTATGCAAAGGGTTTTACGAATAGTTTTGCTTTAATATACGTATGCTATGCCATAAAAGCACTATTTTAGAAAAAATTTAAAAATTTTTTAAAAAAATGTGTATTTTTTGTTGACAACGGAATAATATAGTAGTATGATATTAGCAGTCAAACTGTGAGAGTGCTAACAATCATAACATAAAAGTGCTAGCAGTCTAATTTGACAAGGGGGTGAGTATGTTTGACGAATTAAACGGCAGAAAACGCGATATTTTATTGAATGCTGTTGAAGAGTACATTCAAAATGCAAGCCCTATTACAAGTAGCAATGTAAAGTCGCATTGCCAGGCAGAATTAAGCACTGCCACTCTACGAAACGAACTTAACGCTCTTGAAGCCATGGGGTATTTACGACAGTTACATACTTCGAGTGGCAGAGTGCCAACAGCAAAAGGTTATAGGTACTTTGTAGACTCCATTATGGGCGATGTTCCGCTTGATAAATCTATTTTAGACGAGATTCACGGAATATTCCAACATAGAGCGGTGTACTTAGGCGATATGGTGAACGAAATAGCCGATATTGTCAGTAAAGCGACAAACTATCCTGCGGTTGTAATGCTAAAAGGTTTTGAAAAGTTAACAATAAACAATGTAAAAATTATTCCTCTAATGACAGGGCAAGCGTTAATTTTAATCGAAACTAATAGTGGCATTATAAACAATTTTATGCCCACAAATGCTGATACACCGACTCAAACTTATGTTGATGCAAGCAATTTTTTGACTTCGACTTTTAAAGGGCAAACTGTTGCTGATATGATTCAAAATATCGAAAATTACCGTACACAAATGGGAGCCGAACTTCTCAATTTCAGTGCAATTTTCGATACAATGATTGATTCGTTAAAAAAATTGTGTGACAAAATTACAGAGTCTGGCGGATTTACCGCACGCGGTCAGTTAAGACTTTTAAATAGTCCTGAATATCACGATATAGATAAGGCGAAAAAAATAATTGACGCGTTAAACAATAAAGACGATTTGGAGCAAATTTTTGACGACATAGATAGTGATGAGGAAATATCCTTTAAAATAGGTTCGGAAATACCTGTGGCAGAACTTCAAGATTGTGCGGTTGCTCTTGCTGATTATGCAATTGATGGCGAGAGTGTTGCAAGCATTGGAATTATCGGTCCACAGCGAATGGATTATTTAAAAATAGCAAGTGCGTTAAAATTTGTCGTAGGTGAATTTGCAAATCTTAAAGCATTAGATAATGTCAAAGGAGACAAAGATGAGCAAAAATAAACATTTAAAAGATGAGTTGGTAGACGAAAAAGACCAACCAGACATTAATGAAAATGTCGAAATTAGTCAAGATGACTTGGTAGCGGGGGAAACGGAAGCGGTGAACGATGATTTGTCGCCACCAGCGGATATGAATCTAAAACTTCAAATTGAAAAAGAAAATAGTATTGCTTTAACTAAAATGTTACAACAATTGCAAGCAGATTTTTCAAATTATCGCAAGCGAAATGCTAATTTAGCAACTGAATCAAGGCAAAATGGAATATTTGAAGCGGTAAAAGCATTACTTCCTGCACTTGATGCGATTGAATCTGCAAGCAAGCACATTAAAGACCCAGACACTTTAAAAGGGCTTGAAATGGTTAAGCGCGAATTTGTGTCAAATCTTGCAAGTTTAGGAATTACGCCGATTGAAACAGTCGGTGTTCAATATGACCCAAATTTGCACAATGTCGTTGTAGCAGAGGAAGTGGAAGGAGTGCCGAGCGGACAAATTATTGAAGAATTTAAAAGTGGCTTTATTAGTCCAAACGGTGTAGTTCGTGTTGCAATGGTTAAAATTGCAAAATAAAATGATTTTAAATTAAGGAGATATATATTATGTCAAAAATTATAGGTATTGATTTAGGTACAACAAATTCATGTGTAGCAGTTATGGAGGGTGGAGAACCAGTTGTAATTCCTAACGCAGAAGGTTCTCGTACTACACCTAGTGTAGTTGCGTTTACGAAAGACGGAGAGCGTCTTGTAGGTCAGGTTGCAAAGCGTCAAGCAGTTGCAAACCCTGAACACACTGTTTCTAGTATTAAGCGTGAAATGGGTAGTGATTACAAAGTAAAAATTGATGACAAGCAATACACCCCACAAGAAATTAGTGCTATGATTCTTACAAAATTAAAGAATGATGCAGAAGCATATCTTGGGCAAAAAATTACGCAAGCCGTTATAACCGTTCCTGCATACTTTACAGATAGCCAGCGTCAAGCAACAAAAGACGCAGGTAAAATCGCAGGTCTTGATGTGTTGCGTATTATAAACGAACCAACAGCCGCAGCGCTTGCTTATGGTCTTGACAAAGCAGAAAATGCGAACCAAAAAATTTTGGTATTTGACCTTGGGGGCGGTACATTCGATGTATCAGTCCTTGAAATTGGTGACGGCGTATTTGAAGTTATTGCTACAAAAGGTAACAACCGCCTTGGTGGTGATGACTTTGACCAACGCATTATCGATCTATTAGTAAATGAATTTAAATCTCAAACTGGTATTGATTTGTCTGGCGATAAGACAGCAATGCAAAGACTTAAAGAAGCAGCAGAAAAAGCAAAAATCGACTTGTCTGCATCTATGAAAACTACAATTTCGCTTCCGTTTATTTCGGCAGATTCTAGCGGGCCAAAGCACTTAGAGTACGAACTTACTCGTGCAAAATTTAACGATATTACAAGCGACCTTGTAAAACAAACTATAGATTTGACCGCCGCAGCACTTAAAGATGCGAACCTTACAAAAGACCAAATCAACAAAATTATTTTGGTAGGTGGTAGTACTCGTATTCCCGCAGTTTGTGATGCTGTAAAAGATTTTGCTGGCAAAGAAGGCTTTAAGGGTATCAACCCTGATGAATGTGTCGCAATTGGTGCCGCAATTCAAGGTGGTGTGCTTGGTGGCGATGTAAAAGACGTATTGCTTCTTGATGTAACTCCATTGTCATTAGGTATCGAAACTTTGGGCGGTGTGTTTACTCGTATTATTGATAGAAACACAACTATTCCTACAAAGAAATCTCAAGTCTTTTCAACTGCAACTGATAACCAACCAGGCGTTGAAATTCATGTATTGCAGGGTGAACGCGAGTTTGCAAAAGACAACAAAACACTTGGCAGATTTAACTTAACCGATATTCCACCAGCACCAAGAGGCGTTCCTCAAATCGAAGTAACATTTGATATTGATGCAAATGGTATTGTAAATGTTAGTGCAAAAGATTTAGGTACAGGCAAACAACAACAAATTACAATTACTGCAAGTTCTAATATGAAAGAAGACGAAATTAACGAAGCCATCAAAAATGCAGAAAAGTACGCAAAAGAGGATAAAGAGCGTAGGGAAATTATCGAACAACGCAACCAAGCAGATTCACTTATTTTAGGGCTAGAAAAAGCAATGCGTGAAAACGGCGACAAGATTTCAGAGGACGACAAAAAGAAATTGACTGAAGCAATCGAAAAAGCCAAAGATGAGATTAAAGCAGATGACAAAGACCAAATTATGAAAGCTATTGACGAGTTGTCAAAATCAAGTCAAGACATAATTTCTAAACTTTATCAAGCAAATCAAAGTGAAAATACAAGTGGTGAAAATAAACAAGAAAACAAAGACGAACCCGATGTCGAAGTAAAAGATGCTGATGCAAAGAAAGCAGATTAAAAACTAATGGAGTAAAAAGTGGCTCAAAATTATTATGAAATTTTAGGCGTTGATAAAAATGCGAGCGCGGACGAAATAAAGTCCGCGTATCGTAAATTAGCGAAAAAATATCACCCTGACCTTAATAAAGATAATCCAGAAGCGGCTAATAAGTTTAAAGAAATAAATGAAGCGTACGAAGTTTTGAGTGACCCGCAGAAAAAATCAAACTACGACCAATTTGGTAGTGCTAATGGACCTAACCCAAATGATTATTTTGGTGGCGGTCAAGGTGGCGCACGCGGCGGTGGTTTTAGTTTCAACTTCGGTGATATCTTTGGAGATTTGTTTGGAGGCTTCGGTGGAAACGCCCGTGCATCTAATTACGCTATTCAAGGTAGAGATATTAATGTAAAAGTTACTCTTTCATTTGAGGAAGCAGCCAAAGGTGTAAAGAGAGATATAACTTATATGTGTACTCAGGAATGTAGCGAGTGTCACGGTACAGGTGCAAAAAATGGAACAGAGTACAAAACTTGTCCAGATTGTAATGGTACAGGTCAAGTTAGATTTACTCAAGACACAATATTTGGGCGTGTAACAAATGCAGGAGTATGTAAAACTTGTAATGGTACGGGTAAAGCAATAAAAGAAAAATGTTCTACTTGTGGTGGCTCTGGCGTCAAACGCGGACAGCGTACAACTGCGATAAATATTCCCGCTGGTATTGACGATGGGCAAGTTGTAATTGCTCGTGGCTATGGTGAAGCAGGTTCGCGTGGTGGACCTCCAGGAGATTTACTTGTAAGTGTAAGTATTACCAAACATCCACTTTTGCGCCGCGATGGTTATGATGTCTTACTAGATGTCCCTGTTCCTTTTACAGTTGCAATGTTTGGTGGAAGTGTTGTAATACCTAGCCTTAATGGTAAGTTAGAATTGAAAATTCCCGAAAATACTCAAAGTGGCACAATTCTAAAATTAAAGGGAAATGGTATAAAACAATTAAACAAAAATGCATATGGTGATATGTTGATAAAAGTTAATGTTGAATTACCAAAATTAACAGGAAAATCTAAAAAAGAAATGCAAAGTATTTTAGAGGAAAAATTTCCGCTTGATAAATTTGATAAATTCAACAACTACAATAAGTCGGTAAAATCTTTGTAAATATTAGGGTGAGTTAAATCTCACTCTTTTATTTTGCTATAAAAATAATTATTAATTGAAATTTTTGTAAAATTTAAAAAACATTTTAAAGCAGGTGTCTACGAAGTGCTATGCACGCATAATACCAATGCATAATACTTATGCATAGTATTAAAAAATGCTTAAAATTTGTGCTATTTTTAAAAAATTAAAATAAATTTAAATAATTTATACCTTGTGTAAATTTCTGTTTACATACAATCTTTCGTTTACAAAATGTATCTTTTATGCTAAACTAAAATAAATCATAAGAGGTATAAGTATATGGATAAGCCAAGATTCTTTTTGCCAAAGCAAAATTTGCAAGATAAAAATATAAAAATAGATGGTGGTGAAAATGTTCACCTAACAACTGTTTTGCGTATGCGTGTTAATGATGAAATAGATATCTGTTTAAATGACGGTTACATTTATGAGTGCGTGATAACAGAAGTTGGTAAAAAATTTTCAATTGCAAAAATTAATAATATCTTTTTGCCTTATACCAGAGAATCAAAAATTATACTTTTTCTTGCATTAACGAAAGCCGAGCGAATGGATTGGGCTGTTCAAAAATGTACGGAGTTGGGTGTCGACCAAATTATTCCATTTGAAAGTGAATTTTGTACCGCAAAAGATAAGGGTACAAAAACTGATAGACTTATACGCGTAGCGCTATCTGCCAGCAAACAATCAGGTAGGGTTAATTTGCCTGAAATTAATAATACAATATCTTTTAATGAAATGTTAGAAAAAATTAAAAATATTCCGCAGGTTGTGTTGGCTTATGAAAAAGATAGCACAAACACGCGTCAAGTTTTATCGAAATTTGACAAAACAAAAGATACTGCTATAATTATAGGTAGTGAAGGTGGTTTTAGTGATAGAGAAGTGCAACAACTTCGTGAGAGCGGAGCAAATATCGTTAGTCTTGGTTCAAATATTTTAAGAACAGAAACGGCCTGTGTGGCTTTATTAAGTGCTGTTTATTATCAATTTGATTTTTTTGAAAGGAAGTAATACAAATGAAAATTTCATTCTTAACATTAGGTTGTAAGGTTAATCAATATGAAGCGGACGAAGTGGCGCGCGTTCTAAAGGAAAGGGGACATGATGTAGTAAATGAATTAGCCCCTGCTGATGTCTACATTTTGTCTACTTGTGCCGTAACTAATGAAGCGGAACGAAAATCTCGTCAAATGATTGCTAAATTAGAGAAAATGTCGCCGAATGCTAAAATAATAGTTTGTGGTTGCGCTAGTCAGCACGATGCAAGCAAATTTGAAGATAAGCCAAATGTTACAGTAGTATTAGGTACTGCTGGTAAAGTTTGGATACCAGACTTATTAGACGAAAAAGGTAATTATGTTGTAGACCCAGCATTTGATTATGAGTATTTCCCTGAAAAAACGACTCGTGAACAAGTGACACAAAAGCATACTCGTGCATATTTAAAAGTGCAAGATGGCTGCAACAACTATTGTTCTTATTGTTTAATTCCTTATATAAGAGGGCGTAGCCGCAGTCGAGATTTGGAAAGTGTTGTTGTAGAAGCGTACAATCTTGCGAAAACTCACCACGAAATCGTGCTAACAGGTATCAATCTAAGTGATTATGGTCACGATATTAATAGCGACTTAGGCGCGCTTTTGTCGTCTTTATCTACAATTAATGCTCGCATCCGTTTAAGTTCTATAGAAATGAATATTATTACACCAGACCTAATAAAAATAATGACAAGTATGCCTAACTTTTGCGACCATTTTCATTTAAGCGTGCAGTCCGCTTGCGATAGAACATTAAAAGCAATGAATAGGCACTACACAATTGCAGAATTTAAAAAGAAAGTAAAAATGCTTCGTGATGCTTTTCCGCGTTGTGCAATAACTACTGATTTAATTGTTGGTTTCCCAGAGGAAAGTGACGAGGATTTTGCCGAAACTCTTAGAAATGTCGCAGAAATTAAATTTGCTGATATGCATATTTTCCCATATTCTAAGCGTTCGGGAACGGTTGCTGCAGATATGAAACAAGTCGAGCCCGAAGTTGTAAAAAAACGAGTCGCCGAAATTTCAGCATTACGAAATAAAATGAAGCAGGAATTTTTAGAACGCGAAAAAGATATGATTTATGAATTTTTAGCAGAACAAGATAAGGACGGCTATACGGTAGGACACGCTCGTAATTATACTAAAATTTATGTTCCTAGCGGGTTAATTAAACCAAACACTTTAGCAATGGTGCGTTGTGGCAAGCCATATCTTGACGGCGTATTAGGCGACTTCGTTATGAATGTTGAGGAAGCGTAAATAAATTTAATACAGTAAAAAAGAGAAATTATTATGGAAAAGAAAGAAAACTATAAACAAATTTTAGATAAGTTATCTGCTTTAATATTGAATGGAGATTTGGAAAGAGTTGAAAAAATAACTGATATAGAAACAGCAATTAATGAATTAGATAAAATTCAAGATTTCTATTATAAAAATAGGCGACTTTTAGAGGATATGATGCTTTTAGAAAATCTTGATGAAGATGCTAAAAAAAATATAGACAAAGTGATTGGCGATGTTGGCTTTAAAATAGCGTTACTTGACGATGAGTTTGATTGTCGTGGCTGGACAATTTTTGATAAAAAATTAACATTAAGTTACTATGATAGTAAGGTAAAATTAAAAAAAGCGCAACCCGATGATGCTGAAATTTTAACAATATGGTGGAATGACGGCAAAATTATGGCACACGCTGGATTTCCAAATGGGGTCGGAACGACTGTTGAAAAAGTCCGTGAAAATATTGTAAATCGTCCGTTTTATAACTTATTATTTATAATTTACTACGGACCTGAGCCGATAGGTGAAATGAGTGCTAATATTAGTAATGGTGTTGCCGATTTTGGTATAAAAATTTGTAATGATGAGTATCAAAATCAAGGCATAGGTCCTTTTGCAATGAAAAAATTCTTTAAAGAATTATTTTCTAGTAATATTGTAGATAAAATTAAAATAACAACAAATATAAACAACGAAAGGGCAATTCATGTATATAAAGATAAATTAAAGGTTACCGAAGTAAAGCGATATAAATTTCAAGGTACAGACGGCAAAGAGCAAGAAAGTGTCGAATTTGAACTTACAAAATCACAATGGGAGGAAATGATTAAAATGGAAAACTGTATTTTTTGTAAAATTATAAAAGGGGAGATATCTAGCAATATCGTTTATCAAGATGACGATTTCGTCATTTTCCCTGATTTAAACCCAAAAGCAAAATTGCACTATTTAGCAGTGCCACGCAAGCATTTTGCTTTACTAAGTGAAATGACAAAAGATGATGAAGTCCTATTAGGTAGAATTTTAGCAAAAATTCCGACATTATCTACAAAATTAGGACTTGATAACGGTTATCGAATTATCGTAAATCAAAAGGGTGAAAAAGGTAATGATGTAGGGCAAGAAGTAATGCACTTGCATATTCACATACTCGGTGGCGAAAAATTAAGTATGTAATTTTATTAAATTAAAGTAATTTTTTAAACTAAATAAGTAATTTTATAAAACTTAATATAAAAGCAAAAGTTTCGAGTAAAAACTCGAAACTTTTTTATATAAAAAATGTCAACTAAAACTGTGCAACCTTTTTTGTTAGGGGTAAACTAAGACGCAATCTAAAATGACGCTCCCGCAAGGCGACCTTATGGCACATGAGGCAATCCACTTAATGCTGCTTGCTTCCGCACCTGACATGGTTCATGGCGCGCCATTGCACAAGACCTTGCGTTCATCACGCCATAGTAAACGCGAACTTAATCTACCGCACTACCGAGAAAGGTATTCGACCCTACTAAAGCGGATTGTAGGTACAGGACACCGCTAGCTTCCCGTCTAGCACAGTAAAAATAGTATAACACAGTTTAATAAAAATATCAAGTATTTAATTTTAAAAATATTGTATTATTCTGTTTTTATTTTGTATTAAATGTTGTTTAAATATAAAAAAAGTTTATTTTATGCAAAATTTAAAAATTACGAAACCAAAGTGATTTTTTAGCCAATTATTTTTACCGAAAATATTAACAAAATTATTGTTATTTTCTTGCAAATATGATAAACTCTAAATATTACGAGGTAAAAAATAATGGAATCAAATGCATTAAGATTTATAAATGCTTACAATCAAATAGACCAGACATTGCGAGCAGTTTACAACTTTAAACGCAATATTACTTTTAGCGATATGATTCGTAGAGCAGTGTCTGTAAATAGTATTGTGAGAAAGTATGAGGACAAACTAATTGACTACGCGCGTTTGCGTAATGCGATTATTCACAATAGTAACGAGGAGCGAATTATTGCAGAACCTCACGATGATGTTGTTGTTGAAATGGAAAAAATTGCAGACCTTTTATCTAGGCCACCACTCGTTATTAATAGTTCAATTGCGAACAAAAATGTATTAGTGCTTGATGGGCAGATTTCCCTAAAAAAAGCACTCGAAACGATTTACAAAACTGGTTTTAAAACAATTCCTGTATGCGACCACGAAACTATCTCTGGCGTCATTACTTCAGGTAGAATTGTTAATGTACTAGGAATGGTAATTGAAAAAGGTGAAAACATTGATAAATTTATTGAGAAAACGGCTGTATGTAATGTGATTTCAGAGCAAGATGCAGACAGAGTTTTTACTATTCGCTCACGCGATTTAACAGTGCAAGAAGCACTTGATATTTTTTATAAAAATAGAAAAATGTTGGCAATCATTATTACAAAAAGTGGCAACAATTTAGAGCGCCCACTTGGTATTATTACGCCTGCTGATATAATAGATTTAAATAAAATTGTTGAAGACTACGATGTATAAAGGATAAAACTATGTTTGATAAAGTGGATAACAAAATGAATTTGCCCGAAACTGATGAGCAAATATTAAAGTTTTGGGACGAAAACAAGATATTTGAAAAAAGTTTAAAACAAAGAGAAAACAATAAGCCTTTTGTGTTCTATGAAGGACCTCCAGGTATGAATGGATTCCCACACATTGGACACGCAAGTACTCGAATTTATAAAGATGTCGTTTTAAGATATTATGCAATGTTAGGACGAAAAATATTGCGCAAGGCTGGTTGGGATACGCACGGATTGCCTGTTGAGCAAAAGGCAGAAAAAGATTTAGGACTAGCAAATAAAACAGAAATCGAAAAATTTGGTGTACAGCGTTTTGTTGACAAATGCAAAAGTATAATCAACCAATACGAACAAGAATGGAGATACTCGACTAAAAAACTCGGTTTTTGGGTTGATTTTGATAATGCATACATAACTTGCGATAATGATTATATAGAATCAGTCTGGTGGTCTTTAAAGCAACTTTTTGAGCAAGGAGATATTTACGAAGGCTATAAAGTAATGCCATATTGTCCGCGTTGCGGGACGAGTCTTGCAAGCCACGAAGTAGCACAAGGGTATGAAAAAGTAAAAGATAGGACAGTATATGCTAGATTTGAATTAGTTGATAGAGAAAATACTTATTTTGTTGCGTGGACTACGACACCTTGGACACTTCCAAGCAATGTAGCGCTTGCGGTAAACCCAGATTTTGATTATATCGAGATAAAAATTCCTGATAGCGATGCGCATTACATAATGGCAAAAAATTTAGTTTCAAAAGTATTTGAAGAGTACGAAATCATTGCGGAATATAAAGGTAAAGATTTAGAAAAAATTAAGTATAAGCCTTTATTTAAAATACCAGAATCTTTACTTGAAGGTAAAAATGCATATTATGTTACTTGTGCCGATTATGTAACTCTTTCAGACGGTACAGGAATTGTACATATCGCACCAGCGTTTGGTGAGGACGACTCAATTGTTGGTAATAATTATGGGCTTCCTTTTGTAAAGTTAATTAACGAAAAAGGTTGCTTTACTGATGATTTGCCTAAATATGCAGGAAAGCGCAATATTGTTGCAAACGAAGAAATAGTTGACGATTTGAAAGCAAGCGGTGCGGTTATTAAAGAAGTAAAGTACGAGCACGACTATCCGCACTGTTGGCGTTGCCATACACCACTCATTAATTACGCGCGCAACGGTTGGTTTATTCGAATGAGCAAATATCGCGATGCTTTGGTAAAGAACAATAATACGGTTTTGTGGCACCCAGAATCTGTTCGTGATGGGCGAATGGGCAACTTTTTAAGCAATGCGACTGATTGGAATCTTTCGCGTGATAGATATTGGGGGACGCCGTTAAATATTTGGAAATGTAACAAGTGCGGAAAACTCCATTCAGTAGGCAGTAGGGCAGAACTTTGCGAGTTGACAGGTGCAAAAGAAATTCTGGACTTGCACAAACCTTATATCGACCAATTCACTTTTGATTGTGAGTGTGGTGGTAAAATGGTACGCGTTCCACAATTGATAGACTGCTGGTATGATTCGGGCGCTATGCCTTTTGCTCAATGGCATTATCCATTCGAAAATAAAGACAAGTTTACAGAACAATTTCCCGCGGACTTTATTTGCGAGGCGCAAGACCAAACTCGTGGTTGGTTCTATTCACTACAAGCAATTAGTACTACAATTTTTAAACGCTCTCCATATAAATCAGTCGTAATGTGCGGACATATTGCTGATAAAAACGGGCTAAAAATGAGTAAATCATTAGGCAATGTAATTGATGCAAACGATTTAATAGATAAATATGGCGCAGATGCTGTTAGATTTTATATGTTAAGCAATTCAGCACCTTGGTTAAGCAAACGACTAGACGAGGACGGAATTGCCGAAGTTTCGCGTAAAACTATTTCAACACTTTGGAATACTTATGCTTTCTTTGTGTTATATGCAAACATTGACAATTTTAAACCAGCAGAAAACTTTAAATCTTGTGCTTTAAGTTTAATGGATAAATGGCTTTTATCACAACTTAACGAGTTAATTGAGCATATCAACAAATATATGCAAGATTACGACTTTACAACAAGTGCTCGCGAGATTGCTACCTTTATTGACAATTTGTCAAATTGGTATGTTCGCCGTAGCCGAGAAAGATTTTGGGTTGATGGCGAAAACGAGGACAAAACCGCTGCCTACAATACCCTTTATCATGTACTTGTAGAGTTAACTAAAATCTGCGCTCCTTTTATGCCCTTTATTAGTGATAAAATTTATAGAAATCTTGCAAGTGTTGATAAAAACGCCTTAGAAAGTGTGCATTTGGCTGATTTTCCAAAAGTTGATAATAGTTTAATTGATAGCAAATTAAATACCGAAATGAAAGAAGTAATTGATATAGTGGCGCTAGGTAGGTCGGCTCGTAATGCAAGCAATATCAAAAACCGTCAGCCACTTAAAAGTATGTTTATTTATTCATCAAATAAGATAGCGCTTAATGATGACTTAATAAGCATTATTGCCGATGATTTGAATATAAAACAGGTAAAATTTATCGAAAACCCTGCTGAATATATAACTTTTGAATTAAAACCGCAACTCAAAACGCTTGGACCAAAATATGGTAAAAATCTAGCTGTTATAAAAGAGTTCTTAGTGAATTGCGATAGTTACAAAGTTGTTTCAAGTTTACAAAGCGGACAAAATATTGTAGTGGACGAAACAAACAATATAATTTTAAGTATAGATGATGTACTCATTTATCCACACAGTAAAGAGGACTTTACCGCAGAAACTAATGCAGGTATTACTGTAATAATTGATACAGTTTTAACTGACGATTTAATTAAAGAAGGTTTTGCTCGCGAGTTTGTTAGTAAAATTCAAAATTTACGCAAATCATCAGGGCTTGAAGTTGAGGACAGAATAAAAATTTTCTATAAGACTGCAGATTATCTTGATAAAATTATACAAGAATACAAAGACTATATTTGTACTATAGTTTTAGCAGATGAGTTAACAAGTAAAGAAAGTAATGAGGTTGTTAAGCAAGATATAAATGGTGTCGACTGTGAAATTAGTATTACAAAGGTGCAATAATGAAAGATTATATTTTATTAAAGAATAAAGATTTTGTTGCTATATATAAACCCTTAAATATTCCAATGGTAAAGTATTCTCTTAATTTAAAAGATTATTTAAAAGTAGAATACCTTCGTCCTTTATATAATATCGAAGCGCAGTGTGGCGGAATACTTATTTATGCTCTAAATCAAGATAGTTTTAGAGAAATGTACAATGTTTATAAAAATAATGGTTTTCAAATTGATATATTAGCGGTTACGGTTGGCAGACCTAAAAATAATGTCGGCAATTATACTGCTCATATTATCTTTGATAAAAATTTAGGTAAATTTACTCATATTCCACAACTTGTTACAGGTGCTACCACATTCGCTTTTGATTATAAAGTTTGTGAAAATCAAGATAAAATTTCATTAGTCAAACTAAACGCGACACAATATTTGCCCGAAAGTATGAGGTTTGCCTTGGCAGATTTACAAGCGCCTGTTTTTGGTGACTCAGTTTATGGTGGCGATACTTTGGCAAAAAACACAAATATTGCGTTTACTATGGTTGGCGTTCGTTTTACGGGCAAAAAAACAGGCGAATATTATAATTTTAGGGCATATCCACCAGAAAGTAAGCCTTGGTCGTATTTTGATGTGGAATCAATTTTAAAAATTTAGGAGGGGAATATTATGGTAGCAAGCGCAGGGGTTATTACTGCAAGAGTATTAGCGGTTGTTTTTCTAATTGCTTTAATAGGAGTAGCAGTTTATTTTATATTTTTCTATGGTCGCACAACGCCTAGTAGTGATGCTTACGAAAATCTAACTAGGATTTTAAATTCAACTGAACAGCAAACTTTTGAGCAAAACATAGGCGGACTAGAAAGTGGCATTTATTATGAGTATGCAATCACTTCGTCTAGCGCTGATTTTGAATCGGTTTATTTAAATTATTACATTGACACACTTATTTATGATACATATAGTGATATGCTTGTGTATGCAGGAAGTATTGCAAGTGATAAGTCGTTACTTAATACTATAAACGAAAATGCTTTATCATATGAAAGCGCGCTAGCAACATTACTTCAAAGTCAAAAAATGTTTAACGACACTTATCCAGATGGAGTGTCTAATGCTGTGGAAAGTAATTTTCGTACAATGGTCGCAGATTTTGTAAGACTTGAAAATATTTTTCACCAAATTACAAATGATATCTTTAGATTCGTTACTGACAATTATTACAACGATGTAAACGGCTTTTTGAGTCAAAAATACGCACAATCTTATGCATTAAACGCGCAGTCAGGTTTATTAAATAGTGCGCTTAGCGAACGAGTAAATACACCACTTTATCAGGATAGTATTGCTATGGCTAGATTCTATAATACCTGTTTGCAAAATGATTTCACAGACCAATCTACTAGCACTTTAATGGGAGATTTTGTTGAAGTTGTCGCTGATGTAAATAAATATGATTTCAATGAGTTTTATATGTCAGAAAATAAGGGTGAATATTATCAAAACCAAAGCGGAGACCCTGAATTTTATTCGGCTTTAACAATAGTTGCTAACGGTTTAGGACTTTCACAAAGGATAGGAGGTTAATAAAATGACAAATGCAAAGAAAATTTCCTTTTCTGGTATTTTGGTAGCAATAATGCTTGCCGTATCTATTCCTTTGTTTAGTGCCTGTGGCGAAACCCAATGTACATATTCGGAATTTCAGCTTGCGTATCAAGATTATGTTAGCGATTACACAGGCGAAATTTTTGATAATAATGGTTATGTTAATATTGTATATGATAACGCTTCGTTGCAACGCGCAATTGACGGCACTACAATTACAGATAAAATGAATCTCTTTACTCGTCTAACTGACGATACAAGCAGTGACCAAGCGATTTTTGAGCCAACGCTAAAAGCAAGCCTAATGTATGTTAAAACTTATATAAATGTAACTATCGGTATCGAAGTGCCAACAAATGTGAGTACACAGTTAAATAATTCTCTTAACACTTTAAGAGAATGCACAGACGCATTTATTAGTGAAAAGGCAAAACTAGAAAACAGGGGGGCGGGCTTTAGAGCGGATAACGCCTTTGAACAGGCCACACTTTTAACTTTGTTTAATAGATATGTTGACCTAATTTTACAAGCCATCGACTTTTCTCAACAATTTATAGACGCATATTCTACTTATAATACTATTCCTACCGCAGACAGAGCAGACGGTAGACCTGCAATAGGAAGTATTAATAGATTTTATCTCGAAACACTTACCACCCTTGCTGATATTTATGCTAATGTTTATTTGGTAAATATCTATGACCGCTCTCACGAGACTTCACAAAATGGTACAGCAGTAGAATATTATACTTCGTTTAATTATAGCAGTGATTTAAACAGCGCACTTGAGTCTTATCTTGATATTGCTGATATTATTGATTCATTTGAAGCGAGAGAAGGTGAAATGACCTCTGCCGAACGCGCTGTAGTAATCGAGTATAAAAGAGCAGACAATTACGATTTGCTTTTCCAAAAAGGTTATAGTATGGTGCAAAACATTATAGATAATTACGATATCGGTGTACTTTTTGAACTAGATAATACAGAATTAACAGATGAACAAATCGGCAATTTCAACAACATTAACGACTTCTTTAATTGTGAATATCGCAATTTAACAAATATGCTAAACTCTCTTTCTAGAAATATAGTTAGCGCATAACAAATAACTATCGCAGATCAAAGCGGTAGTTTTTTGTTTTGTTTTTTTAAACTAAATTACGATATTGTTTTATTTAGACATAATATTCTCTAATAAAAAAGAATCAGTAAAAAATTAGTTGTATAATTTAATATAAAACGCTTTGTTTTTTTAAAGAAAGTGTAAATTAAAGTAAAAGGGCGTATTTTTAAAGCAATTTTGATAAAAAAATAACAAATTTTCAAGGTTTTAGTAAATAGACACGATTTTTTAAGGAGCAAAAAAAAATATAAATTTTGAGTTTTTTTTGTAAAAATATGCAAAATCGTTTTGTATTTTTAGTGTTTTCGAGTATACTACTCTTGTAGAAATAAAAATAAAAGGGGAACAAAATATGTTAAAAACGCAAATTTCCCCTTCCCAAAACTGTATGGGGGGGGGGGGCGCTTAAATAGCCCAAAAATACTTGTTTTAAGTTGTTTTAAAGGCTGTTTTAAAGCACAAAATATAGGTGTAAACAAGGAGTACATCTCTACGCAAATCACCCCCGTAAAAGCAAAGTATTTACCACTCCCAAATTTAACTATAAACTCGGACTTTTTATCTAATAATTTTCTGCCGAAAAATCATATAAAAAATAAAAATTTTTCGCCGTTTAATTCACCCCAAAATAACAAAAATTTAATAAAACTCTTTAGCGCAACCCCTTGCGCTTTTTTGTGTTAGTTTTAAATATTTTAGAAAATATTTTATTTCAAGTACAAAAAACAAGAAATTAAGGCAAATTTTAGCCTAAAATAAATTTTTGATACTAAAATGTATCAGCAAGTAAAAAATGCTTAAAATACAAAAAAGTCGTCACGTCCTTCCACATGCGTTTCCAGACCGTTCAGCCGCACATAAGCCACCTGTGCGTCGATCTCATGCGTGATGCCCGCAGAGGTCACATACTCATCCGACACATGCTCACCGATCTTGAACCATTCTTCGCCAT
>CALWRJ010000011.1 GCA_944383915.1 uncultured Clostridia bacterium | reverse complement strand
CCACTTTGGCTTTCTTTTAAGGCATCTACAAATTCTGCTGGTGGCACATCAAGTACATTAGGTCCTACTTCGCCATAACTCTTAGGCATTTGGACATTTTCGCCATTTAAAAATTTTTCCGCAAGAGTAATTTCCTCATCATTAGATTTTTGACGAGTAATAGATTGTATACGGTTGCCTTCACTATCGTAGTAAACTTTTATCTCGTTTTCTTTTAAAGTGATACTTGGGTCAATTTTTCCATCAGGTGTAACTGACGGAGAGCGGTGTTGCATACGCTCTAATACTGATTTTGAATATACTCTTTCACCCTTTTCATTAAGTTGTGAATTTAAAGTAACAGTCAAAGCGTATTGGAAATCGCCGACCAAATTTTCTATTTCGTCCCCAGGCAAGAGCCCTGCGAACTTACTGCGCAACTCGTTCAAAACATTCTCCCATTTTTTGTAAAGTAGTTGTACGCGTTTTATCTCCAAATCGTAAACAGTGCGTGCTGACGCGGTAATCTCATCTGCCTTTTGCACGGCTTTTACTAAGGCTTTTGAGATTTTTCTTTCTTTTTCTTTATACATTTCGATACTATAACGCAAGTCGTTCATTTCTTGATTCATTTTAAACAACTTTTCGTTTTGTCTACGAATCTTATCGTTATATTCTTGTTTCATTTTTTGCAAGAAGTCATCGACTTCGCGGGTAGCATAACCGTCTTTTTCTCTCCTAAAGTTTTCCAATTGTCACCTCACGCGGATTTCTTTTTTCCTTAACATATTTCACAATCAATGTAATTGCTAAAGCAACACCGACAACAATTAAGATTATACTCAATACTTGGCTTACACGCAAACTACCGAGCATCAATGATTCTCCACGGAAGCCTTCAATAACAGCACGCGCAATGCCATAAAGTATTAGGTATCCTGCAAGCACAATACCACGTATTTTGACTTTTTTGAGAAGTATTACTAGCACTACACAAATAAGCAAGTCACAGACACTTTCGTAAAACATTGTTGCAAAATGCCACTCACCATTTATCATAATTGATATTGGGAAAAATTGCAATCCTGGATCTGTTACTTCGACACCATAACAACATCCCGCAAATGAACAACCGATACGACCTATACCCTGTCCTAATATTACACAAGGCACTGCAACATCGGCGACACTGAAAAAGTTTTTCTTACGGAAATAGCAGTAAAGAGCAGCACCTATTGCCCCGCCTATTATTGCACCATAAACTGCAATACCGCCGTCCCAAATAGCAAACGATTCCCAACCCCATGGTCCACCGTTAAATATAAGAAAGTACAGTCTTGCGCCAATTATTGCTGGTGGAAAAAACCAAAGAATCATCTCAAAAGGGTCATCTTTTTTAAAGCCACGCATTGGTGCGATAAAGTATGCCAAAACTAGCGCCATTATAAGAGCAAGTGCGATAAATATGCCATACCAATGCACATCAACACCAAACAAAGTAAAAGCAATTGGATCCATTACCTTGCACCCCCTTTCATATTTATTTTATTATACAACAAAGTTTTAGACTTGGCAAGTTTTATATATGAGTTAAATAAATTTAAATTGTATTTTTTTGTAACAAAACAAAAAGAGACATCGTTCTTGATATCTCTTTATAAAAATTTTTAAAGGTGTCTATCTCTATCTGGTTCTGGTGTTGGTGGTGGTGGAGTTGGTGATGGTGCTGGAACTCTCATACCTTCCAAAAGCGAATTTGTTTCAGGCTCTAGCTTTTCAAGATATTTAATAACATCATCTTTAGAAGTAATTTCTTTGAGGTCTGATTCTCCTGTGTTTGTTGTAACTTTTATAGTAATTGGATATTCGATATTAGTAGCATCTTTAATACTTTGATATACTTGTTGATGAGATTTGAGAAAATCTGCGTAGTTACTTGATTCTATTGTGCAAATAGGTTTTAATATAGGATTATCTTCCGAATCAAGCCTTACAGCTCCTTCATCATCATAATCTACAGCAAGGACATCAATCTTCCCTTTGCGAGTTTCATCGACTGTATAGTTATCAGCCTCTGTTGTTCTAAAGCGATTAACCTCTCTTTCAATATTATCTTTAAGTTCTTGCCTATTTTGATTTAACATACTTAAAATCGCTTCTCTAGCAGCTCTTGAACCGTGAGCCGAACGAGCCCCATCTTTACCTTCGGCTAAATTCTTTCCCTGCGCATCAGTAATATATTGTTTGCCTGTGATACGGTTCTTTTTAGTCAAACTCCTCACATTTCTATTAATTTTGTTATCAAGCGATGCTTGTTTGTCAGTAGAAAGAACTTTACCTCTTTTAGTTTTGCCTTCGTTACGCTCTTTTATCATTCTTTGAGTCTTAGCCAACTTCTTGTATTTTCTACGAGCAAGCATACTACCAACAATAGTAGCTACACCAGCGACACCAACAGTTACACCAGCGAACATCAAAGTATACATAGCGACACCGAAAATAGCACCTGTAGCGATAAAGCCAGCGGCAAGCACGCCACCGATTATACTAGCACCAATAGCCACATATTTAGCGCGTCTAGCCTTTGCTTCGTAATCGATTTCAGTGCTAACGCCTTCACCTTCTGGTGCAGGTTCTGGACTAGGACTTCCCTCTCTCCTTCTCCTTGGAAATATTGCCATAATTACCTCCCAAAAACAATATCTTATTGTCTTTCTTTGTTAGTATTATAGCATAAAATAAATAAAATATCAATACCCTTTTTAAAAAAAGTTTATTACTTTATATATTATTTAGAATATGTCAAGCGTTTTTAATAATATTTTAAAAAAATAATAACCAAAAAGCCTTAAATATTTGAACCTGCATTGATAATTAGTCCAAGTTTAGTATTTGCAGGATAAATTTGAATAAGTTTCTCTAATTGATTTTCATTAATTTTGCCAATTACTTTAAAATTTTTATCAAGAACACTAAAGTCGGTTATACTATCAGGCGTAACAGATGAAAGAAGTTTATATAACTGCATAGTTTCAGGAACTGCAATTTCGCGAACTTTTAAACCGCGATTTAGATGTGTGTTTTTACTTTCAAATAGCCCTAAATGGTCATAATAGGCTGTCTTATCGTCAAGAATCGAAGTAATAAATAAGAAAGAACCAAAGACAAGCATTGTGTAATTAGGCACAAAGAAAACAGTAATAAAAAAGCATATAATTAACGCACACGATATAATAATACCTGTTATTTTTACTTTTTTGATTGCGTTATTTCTATTTCCGTTTTTACTTAAAATTGCAAGAAGCACCCTTCCCCCGTCAAGCGGGAATATAGGTAGACAATTTATTATAGCAGTAATTGTATTTGCGTATACAAATTGTTGAGTATAAAAATATGTATCTGGAAACATCCACCATAGCGCACAACCAAGAATAGCAAGTATAACATTTAGTGCTGGTCCTGCAATAGCAACTAAAATTTCATCGCGCATACTGTAAAAATTGTTTTGCCCTGATAAACTTGCGCCATGTGGCATAAGAGTTATATGATTTAACTTGTAGCCAAGTTTTTGTGCCACAAAGGAATGTGCAAGTTCGTGTAAAATTATTGTTATAAGATATGCTATCAATACATAGAAGTAACCTAGATAAATTAATGCAGCAATAAAAACCAAAAACAGCGGATGTATTGAAAGTTTAAACTTTTTCATCAATTACCCCCAAAATTTACATAAAAAATGCCGTCAAGTTCATTTATGGTTTCGCTAATAGGATTTGTTAGCCCCAACATATCTATAACAAGTAATACTATAACTGTAGTTATAACCGTCAATAGCGCTTTATATAACCATGTAAATTTCATAGTTCCGCCCCCTTATGATAAAAGTCCCATTATTTTTAAGCGCTTGCATTTTACCTTACAGCGCAAAACATAATCTCCTTGTTCATCTAAATCTATGCGCGTAAGCAAGTCGTCTTTTGTTATATCCATATAATTCTGTAATACTTTAAAAATGTCGCTTGAAACGACATCATTTAATCTTTCAGGATTAATGTGCTTATCGTTTATTAAAACCTGTTTCAACCTCATTAGTCCTTTTGGTTCGTTAAACATTTTGTTTTCTCCTTTTTATAAAACTAAAAAGTTGTTGTTTTCGAGTATTACTTACAATTCCTAAATGAATATTTTTAGCGATGTTTTCAAACTGCAAAATTGATTTGTCCTGTATTTCAAATAGATTTCCAGAAATTGCAGACTGTGCTGTTAGCGCGTCCGATTCTGTAATTGTTCCTAAAAGAGTCAAATTTAGGCTAGAAGCAATATCCTGTGGTTTTAGCATTAAATGTTTGGCTATTAAATCAGTACGAACTCGATTTATAATTAGATTTAACGAATTAATTCCACAACCACAAATTAACTCGGCAGTTTTATCTGCATCACGAATTGCTGTAATTGATGGTGTTGTTATAATTATTGCTTCACTTGCTAAATAGACAGCACGATAAAATTCAGCACCAATACCAGCGGGACAATCAATTAAAATATAATCAAAAGTGCTTGATAACTCCATAATAATTTTTTTTAAATCATCAGTATGGACTTTGCCAACATTTAAACAATGCGAACTCGGTAAAATATAGAGAAGTGGATTTTTAGGGTGTTGAATTAATGCTTGCCTAACACGACATTTACCGCAAACTATGTCGACTATATCATAATTAATTAAATTATCAATGCCGACTACAACATCAAGATTGTTTAGCCCTATATCTACATCAAGCATAACAACACGCGCTCCCAAACGCGCTAAAAAATATCCTAGATATGCACAGCAAGTCGTCTTGCCTACGCCACCCTTCCCGCCTGTTATAACAATTTGTCTTGCCATAATTACTCCTTTTTGACTATTTTATCAAAAATTTATAACAAAGAAAAAAGAACTTTACTTAAAAAGTTCTTTTCGACAAAACAAGTATTTATAAATATAGTTACAACACTTTTTTTAATAAATCTTTATTAACTGCTATTTTTTGCAAACCAAAAACAGTACGAGCCCCCTTTGCAATAAAGACAGGCACTTGTATGCGGTTTTGCATATATTCTTGCAAACCTTCCACTTTGCTTCCATTACCGCAAAAAATTACACCTTGCGCACGCACTTTAGCGCAAACATCAGGTTCACTGGTGGCTATAAGGCTAATAATTGAATCTGCAATTGCTTGATAGTATTCACGCAGCGCATCTAAAATATCAAACCCTGTCGCATTTATTATTTTATTGGCTTCAGTTTTAACCTCAACTCCTTCAACTGATAAAATTTTTGTTCCGTTTGGGATTAGACTTCCTATTTGCTCTTTTAATGAAAGTGCATTCTTAAGTGTAATTTTAACACCATATTTTGATTGTATATGAGAAGCAATAGCCATATCAATGTTTACAGCACCAAGATTTAGAGTGAAACCCTGCACAATTCCGTTTTTACCTAATATGGCAATATCCGTACAACCAGAACCAATATCAGCAAGCGCACAATACTCAAAATCACCAAAATTTATACCACAGCCAAGCAAATCAGCAATCGGTGCTGGGACAAGCGTAACTTTACTTATTCCCGAACTGTAGGCAACATTATAAAATTTTTGCTTTTCACTAGCACTTGTGCCACACGGAATAGTAAATATTGCATCGACCCTGGCACGAGGTTTATCCGCAATAACTCTTCTAATATATTCACGCAACAAATTAATGCAATTTATTTCATCAGTTATTACTCCTTCCATAACTGGTGAAACGACATATTGCGCATCACTTTGTATATTTTTAACAGCTTTTTGACCATAATCTACAACTTCTACTACCCCATCAACTTTTTGTAACAAAATTTTAGTTGGCTCATCCAACACAATTCCCATATTTTCGCGATAAATTACCGTACTGTATGAGCCCATATCAATATACAATTCTATTTTCGCCATATTCCACCACTATATTTTTTTATAAGTTTAACATATAGATATTTTTTTGGCAAATAAAATGCAAACAAAAAGAACTGGCTTTTAAACCAATTCTTAATTGTTATAACAATTCCAAATTTTTTCCAAAAACTTTTTTGAAATCAGACATAGCATCTTTTGCGCATTGCAATTCAAATGAGATGTCTTGTCCATTTGTAACTGTTTTCATTATTACAGAATCACCGAGCACATCACAAACCAAATCTGTTACAAGCCCCTGTTGAGAACGGTCAAGCGCTACAGCTATTTTTAGAATAACTGCAAGCTTTTTAACCGCAGATAAATCTTCATCAGTTACTAAATCTTTAAATCGTACCCAATCACTTAAACTAAATTCATCACTATCCTGCGAAGACGCTATAAATGCCGCTAATACTAAATCAGTGTGAGAAACACCAAAAATTTGCGAATTTAATATAACTTCAAGTGCATCTTTTCGATGCGGGTTATAACGAAGGCGCGAACCACTATCATATAAGAAACTTGCCACTTTTAACGCACGAATATATTGTCTGCCTAATTTGTGCATTACCCTTAGTTGTCTAAATAAAACTGTTGCAAGATAATATACATATGTAGAATTAGTTGCATTTACAGGGTAATAACATAAATTCGCAAATAAACTGTATAAAACTACATCTACAATAGGTTTTTCCATTGTTACAGGCACACAATTATGAAATAAAACACCAGTTGTAATATTTGAAGCGGAAATAGTATATTTCTCAATATTAAAAGCCTCAATAACAGCGCGTACCATTGCAAGTCCACAAGCAACTGTACTTGCTGATTTTTGTGATATTCCCCTTATGCGTGAACGCTTATTTATATCAAGCACTTTTATTGCATTATAAACATCATCAAAATCTTTTTTTGTCATTACATACGCATGTGCTAGGTCTAATGGATATTTTTTACCTTTACGACTAATTTTGCCTATACTGTTAAACGCATCACCCACACCTATGTATTTAAATTCGTCCATATTAACATCAGTAAGCCATGGAGTTGCTTCAAGAACACGCTCTTTGAAAAATTTAGACATTTCCTCCATCTGCTTTTCAGGATTCTCTACCGAATCTAGAAATAACGATGCCAAAGTTTCAGCCCCAAATTGAATAGTTACGCTGTTTATAATAGTTTTGCGAGAATAGTGAATAATCTGCGTATATTCGTCTTCAATATAAATTATAACGCCTTTTGGTGCATCAAGTGTGTTTATAACACCATTATAAATTGAAACAACTTCATCTTGCTCTTGCATTAATCGAATTTTAAAACCAGAAGCAATTTCCAATTCCTCCAAAAAGCCATAGTGATTTTTTGCTTCCCTAAATGAAGGAGTCGCGTAAGCAGTTGCCTTCGTAATTTTGAATGAATCACAAAGTTTGCGATACATTTTAACAATTTTAACAACATCTGATATTTGTGTCGGCTTTATAAAGCCATCACGATTTATATCTTCATAAATTTTAATAGGCTCTATAAAAGTATCAAATATTTCAAAAGAAGTATTGGGAATATACCAAGCAAGCACTAACTTAATATGTCTTGGAGTTAATTCTACAAGTGCTATTTTTTCCTTGGGCGGGAAACTTGTCATTTTAATAATATCATTGTTTGTCAAAATACTAATCCTCTTTAATAGTTATTGCAGAAACTGGGCAAACACCTTCGCAAGTCTTACACTTAATACAAATATCTTTGTTAATTTCAGCCTTGCCATTTTCATCAAATTTAATAGCACCGACAGGACACATATTTACACAAGCGCCACAACCGATACAAGTATTTTTGTCTACCATTTTTCTCACTCCTTATTACTATTTTTAGCAATATAACACAATTTTAAAGTTTTTGTCAAGATGTAAAACTAAAAAATTTGATTTAAAACTTAAATATTATTTTTATAATTTTTGATTTTTAGCGTATTCTAAAAAAGATAAATAATCTTCTGGAATGCCAATGTCTATATAGTATCCATCATATTTAAATGCACCATGCTTACGAACTGGTATGTATGGTATTAAATATTGCGTTTCGTGTGAAAATTTGTTACCAAAATCTATTTCATCAAAAATATTTTTTTTCATTATATAAACGCCTAAATTTACATTGCCATGTTCGGTAGGTTGTTTTTCAATAAAATCCATAACACTAAAGCCATCATTACCGATAATAACATTCCCAAATCTAGAAAAATTGTCCATTGGTTTTACGGCAATAGTTTCCCAAACTTGCGTAGCGATATGTTGTGCTAACATTTTATTTAAGTCAACATTTAGCCAAATATCACCATTTATAACAACAACATTTTCCTCATCTACATAGTTTAATGCTTGCTTTATAGCCCCACCAGTAAGTAAAGGTTCTTTTTCCTCTGAATATACAAGTTCAATTCCGTTGAAATTATCACCAAAATAATTTCTTATAATTTCTTTTTTATATCCAGTTGCAAATATAATTTTATTAACACCAAAGGACGCTAGTCTTTCAACTTGTAATTGCATAAATGGTTTATTATTAATAGGCGCCATTGGTTTTGGAACATCGCTAATTAATTCACGCAGCCTTGTTCCTAATCCTCCACATAATATTATAGCCTGCATTTCTAATCCTCCAAATTATACCAAAATAAGCAAGTCTAAGGCATAAATTATACTCAGGACTTGCTTATCTTTATGGTGCGGTCAAGAGGATTTGAACCTCCACGGCCTTTAAAAGCCACAAGATCCTTAGTCTTGCGCGTCTGCCAATTCCGCCATAACCGCATAGTACTATTTAAAATAGTGTCTTTAGTATATCATAACACAACACAAAAATCAAGCAATTTACACAAAAATATTTAGTTAAATAAATACAGCCCTTTACTTTTATTACTGTATTGACAAATAAAATATTTGTGGTATACTTATTAAAACTTATTATTAGGTGGTTATTTTATGGAAGAACAGATAAATGAAGAGAATGAGTTATCAAAAGTTTATCACCCGCCTAGATTATCATTCCAACAAGAAATTGAATTTAAACAAGAAACATTTCCCCATGACAATGTTTATCAAATTTTTTCACCAAAAATTAGTACTCAAAAAAAAGAAAACCGAAAGCGCGCATTTAATATAGATGCCATTCCCTTAAAGAAAAATTTGCTCGTCTCTAATCTTCCGTTAATTGAACGAGCGCGTATGCAAAAATATAACATTTATTGCACACCTAAACAGTATGATATAATGGTTGATGCTCCCAAATATATTTTTAGGGCATATCATTTTTATTTAGAGTACAACGGCCAGAGTTATAGCAAAACTCACTACTTTGCAATTGCGCCCACCCTACACACGCAGCAAGACCGTCAACTTCCCGTTTTATATAGATTTAGTGTCTGTCGTGATACCAATAATCCCGAACATTTTTCATTCAATTTGTATGCAATAGTTGGAGGTTATAAAGATGGATTTTATTTTATCAGTAGATTAGATAACAACGACCAAGAACTTGCCCACATAGTTAAAACACCCAAAATTAAATCTCAAAAAGTTGTACAACCTCACAAACCAAATTGCGCAAATGGTAGGCCTATACGCGAAGTTGTGCCATTCCCACACATACACAAACCAATATTTACGCACGATGAAAGGGACAAGCGCGAACACTCATACCCTATTTATTTGCCAGATTTAAAATCAGCATCGTTTAATAAATGTTTAGAGGAGTTTATGAATTACTACAATATTTCAAACGAAATGATGCTCGTTCGTGAAAATTGCAAAATCGAAAAGGTTATAAAAACCATAAAAATTCAAAACCTTAAAAAAATGTTAAAAACAATGAATGCAGATGACTTGGCTAAAATTGATAAGCACAATTTTGAAGACTATACAAAACACGCTGACTTAATTCAAACTCAACAAAATATTCCTGAACAAAAAACTTCAGGACCTTATTATAGAAGCTAAAACGAGCAATAAATGATGCTCGTTTTTTTAATCTTTAAATAAATGATTGCGCTCAGGATGTGTTAATGCACTCAAAATATGCTCGTGTACTTGATGAATGTTTGGCGCGATTTTATTTAACAATTCTTTTACATACTCGCGTTGCGTATTTTTATCTGCTGGGCAATCGTTATAAAAGACTGGCATATCGCGGGAAGCCCGTATAATCTCTTTTTCAAAAACAAGAATCATCGGTCTTATTACAGTTACTCCTGTTCTATCCATTGTGGTAACAGGTAAAAATGTAGACAATCTAC
Source organism: uncultured Clostridia bacterium (assembly GCA_944383915.1). Classification (GTDB taxonomy): domain Bacteria; phylum Bacillota; class Clostridia; order Christensenellales; family UBA1242; genus UBA7867. Next base: position 14,796 of record CALWRJ010000011.1, on the reverse strand, counting down.
TCTCATAAAAAAGTGATAGAAAGAAAGTTTCAATTAAATCATTAGCATGATGACCCAAAGCTAACTTTTTACAACCAAAACGCTTTGCACTTTCTGCTAAAATTGCACGCCTTAGCCTAGCACATAGGCTACACGGATTATTCTCTTTTCGAATTTTAAACAAAATATCATATATTTGTGATGGCACTATTTCGTGCCTAACATCTAAATTTTTGCAAAATTCGGCAATTTTTGAAAAATCAGATTCCCCATTATGCATATCAATAGTAATTGCAATTATATCGAATTTTTTATCATAGTATCGTCTAAGGCTCGCAAGTGCTTGTACTAAAACTAAACTATCTTTTCCCCCACTTAATCCTACTGCTATTGTTTCGCCATCCTCTATCATATTATATTGCTCTAATGCTTTTCGAATTTTACCCTGAATTTTTTGCATAATTTTCTCCTAAAATTTAGATAATTTTACCAAAAAACAAAAAATTTTACAATAGTTGAACTTATAAAATACATTATTTTTCACAATTATACAAAATCTTACATATTTTATTTTTATAAATCATAGATTTTGCTAGGGGTGATAAATGTATTTCGAAATCGAAGTAGCCAATTATTATTTAGCACATAAAACTACAGTTAGAGACTGTGCAAAATATTTTGGTAAAAGTAAAAGTTCAATACACAACTACTTGCATTTATATTTACCAAAAACTGATCCAGAATTATACAAAAAAGTGAGCGCGCAAGCGCAACTCAACTTTAGTGAAAAACACATTAGAGGTGGCAATGCTACGCGTCTAAAATATGCTAATCGTTAATCTTAGGACGCGCAAAAGCAAACCAAAGTCCAAAACTTATTACAGCGAGCCCAGCAAAACCAACTGCTACCCAAATAACAGAATCATCTGCCTGTTTATTCCATTTTGGATATAATGTAACATCGCTTGTAAAAGTGTAATTATCTGTAATCATAGTGTAATAAAGCAAATCGGGTGTTGTATACCAACCGGCAAAAGTATACCCCTCTTTTTTAGGATTAAGTTGACTTAATACACCACTTTCACCATACGGATTTGAACCATAACTTACAGTCATACTATCAAATAGTTCGCTAAATGAGATAGTAACGGTTTTTTCTTTAAAACTTGCATAAATTGTTATGTTACCTGTACTACCTTGAGGTATTGTAGTAATAGGGTTATTTAGGGCAGAATCAGAATACCAGCCTAAAAATTCGCTTCCGTAAATATACGGTACTACTTGAGTTAAATCTATTGTATCGTTTATCGTATAAGTTTGAGGTCCGCTATTAGTAGCACCTATAGGTAAACCTTCGTAAGTGATGCTGTATTGAATAAGTGAAAAATCGCCATTAATAACAAGATCCCCAGTATAACCTGCTGGCAGTGTATAGGTATCCGTTTCAGAATTGTATGGAAGCAGACCTACATTACTTTCAATATACCAACCATCAAATTGATATCCTTCATCTGCTATTGCTCCCTTTAAAGTAGTGATTGGTAGTTGCGAAGGAGTATAACTTGTTGGATTTCCGTTAAGTCTTTCTTGCGGAATTTCGACCAACTCACCACTTGATAACCTTTGCATATATGAAATTTTATATTCAGTTTCAGAAGTATTATCATCTTGTCCTTCAACAGCGTAAATTCCTTGATTTAGCATAGGAAATAAGCAAAAAAATACTGCAAAACAGCATAAAAATGTTATAAAACCAAAATTCAAAAAATACTTATTCATAAAGTACTCCTATTTATAAAAATATTATACCCAAAATTCTACATAAAATCAAATAATTTTACCAAATATAATGAAATTCATAAAACAATTTGTTTTTTATAAAAATAGAAAATTAGGATGAAACATTAATTAAAAATACAGGATTAAAAATTCATTTTTATACCAAAAGAAAAATCGCACTAATTAAGTGCGATTTTTATTAATCAGAAACGATAATTTGCTTTATTTCATTAAGCTGATCAAGGCTAAGCAATTCAATTTTGCGCTTTGCATCTTGATATGCCATACGCAAAATTTCAGGATATTTAGGGTCTTGCACTTTTTCAAGCATTAAATCAGCAAGTTTTATCAATTCATCTTTAGTCTTATAATTAATTGAAGTGAGTATTTTTTCAAATACATTAAAACTCATTTCAATAACTTGGGGATTGTTTGGTGATAATTTTTCTTCCATATATTTATCTCCTAATTATTTTAATCTCATTTCGTCACTAGGTCTAGTATATTTTTCGCTCTCAAGTGACAAAGTTTGACTTATACCTGTATTTAATGATGGAGTGAGCATTTCTTTTAATTTACCTATAACAACATCTCTACCACCTGCTGATTTAACATACTTATCAACGACAGAAACAATGAAACTTGAATTTAAAATATCTTTGTTGGCATCTCTAAATTCAATAACTTGGTCCATCAATGAATACGCTACTTGAAGGGCTGCAAGTTTCGTACTGTTTTTAATTTTCAACTCTTCTATAGACATTTCGTCTACATTTTCGTCTTTTTTGACTGTCTTAGTTCCACATTCGTTGTCAAATAAGTTTGTAACAGATGAAACAAAACTGTGAGCCATATCTTCTTTTTGAGCATATTCAGCATAATCTCTACCAACAGTTGTGTCCTTATTTTCGTCAGCCTTATCTTTCCATTTAATACTTTCAATATGCTTATCATAAGCGAAAGAGTTTAAGGCATCAGAAACGAGTTCAAAACATCTTTTTTGTACACTTGCAGGACAAGCTGCTTTAGATGGTTTTTTAGGCTCTAATTTGCTTGGTAAAACAGCATCTACTCTAGGTTCAAATTCAGGTTTAGGGCTTATTTCCTTAGGTGTAGGCTCTGGTTCGGGAGTAGGTTCATCTAGTGTTGGTTCAGGCTCATCAGGATCATATATAGGCTCTAAAATTTCAGTTTTACGATCACGCTTTTCCTCTTCCCTAATATACTCTTCCAACTTTTTCCTGTATGCAAAATAACGATCTGCCTTGCGCTTTTTAATAATTCTAACAATGTCTTCATAAGTATTGTGACGCTCATCCTCCACAACAACCGGCGCAGGTGTCGGCTCTAGCTCGGGAGTTGGAGCAGGAGTAGGCTCTGGCTCTGGTTCTGGCTCAGGTTCTGGAGTCGGAACAGGTACAGGAGCGGGAGCGGGCTCAGGAGTCGGTTCTGGTTCTGGTGTAATAATAGGATCAGGCGCTGGAGCAGGGCTTGGTGTTGGTTCCGGTTCTGGTGTTGGTGTTGGAGTGGGTTCGGGAGTTGGAACAGGAGTAGGCTCTGGCTCAGGTGTCGGCTCTGGCTCGGGTGTCGGTGTTGGAGTAGGCTCTGGTGTTGGTTCCGGTTCTGGAGTCGGCGTTGGCTCTGGTGTTGGTTCGGGAGTTGGAGCAGGACTAGGTGTTGGTTCCGGCTCGGGTGTAGGCTCTGGCTCGGGTGTCGGAGCTGGTTCTGGAGCACGCTCCTCTACCGGACCACATTCAGCAACATATTTCCTACAATAATCTTTATATAAGTCACTTTCTTTTTGAGTACAATAAACACCGTGAACTTGATATAATGTATCAGTTTCAGCCAAATTATCCTTTAAATATTCAGTGGCTGGATGACCATCTACATAGAAGTAATCATTGTCATTTTCGAAATCAAAAGCTTGTTCGACACGATCACCTACAACAATGCGATCTCCTAACGCTTCAGCACGCTCTTTATTTTCAGCAGTAACAACAAGTTTCATTATCATATTAAAGTCGTTAGAGTTTTCACACTCTTTCCCGTTTACAAAGTATTTAGATGAATAGTCACTATAACTTTCTATTGAGAATATTTCCCCACCTATTTCTTGCACAAATGGCTCGCCTACAAGTGATGGACCAGGCTCTGGTTCTGGGGTTGGCTCTGGTGTTGGTTCAGGCTCAGGTTCTGGTTCTGGTTCGGGCGTTGGTGTAGGTGTTGGCGTAGGAGCAGCCATATTTAAGATTAAAAAGTTAATTCTACTTGGGTCAAGAGTTTCAACAGTTAATGTAGTAGGTCCTAAAGTGTTTAAAGTTTTAGGAACATAGCGAGCATATAAAATCGAGCCAAGGTTTTTCGCCGTAGCGGCTTCTGCTGAAATTCCCTTTGCTTCGGCAAGAGCCGCAATTTTTAAATTAAAATCTTGTGCAAAACTATTAATACTTTCAGCATAATAGTCAGCAATTAATGGCATAATTGTTGTACTATCTTGTGGCAATCTGTCAAGATTACGAGTGGCTTCAATATTAAAGAAATCACTTAATACCTGTGCATCATTTTCTCTTAATCCTAACATTCTACATAAATCACTTGCAACAAGACATGCACTTGCACGCTCAATAGCATTGCGATTAGCATCAAATTCCTCTTTTGAAGGTAAGTTTGTTGCAGTACCACAAAGACTTGCTGTACGCTCTATAAAAGGTTTTATAGACATTTCAGCCATAGATTTTAAAACCATATACAACTGTTCGCCTTGAGTGTTGGCATTTGAATACTTTAATACATAGTTATTTGGCAAACCAGAAGCGCGAGAATTTGTAGATTTTTTAACAAAGTTTTTTATAGTTCTTAAAGCACCATAAAATCTACGCTTGTTTACTTCAACTTTACCCTTTTCGATATTGTCTGCAACAAGTGTAACTTTTGCTCCATTAGAAATAGTTTTCATAACGGTATCAAAGTTTTCAATTTCTACCATATTAGGTAATCTATTTATAGTTATGTCACCTACAACTGGTGGTTCATAACTATTAGCACTTGGATCAGCCTCATTGTAAGCAAACACATCTCCTGGCTGCTCAAAAAGTACAGGATTTTGTACTGCTTGTTCAATTGTAAAAAGATTTACAAAATCTTTTACTGTAGTCTTAGGCTCATCAAGTGATAATAAAGCCCAATCATCACTATAAGGAGCATCAACTGTGCGTCCTGTCAAAGATTCTACGCGCGCTTTTGTTGAACTTTCATTGAGTTCCATATCACGCAATTTACCTAAAATCGACTTTGAATTAAAACCATTTGCAAGCAAGGAGAATTCTTTTTTAGCACCGATAGCGTTGTTAGCAGCATAATTAATCAAGTTATCGCTAAAAGCATTGTCAAAGTTTACTCTTGTTTGAGCATCAACAAAATTATCGCCATAAAAATCTGTGCCGATAACATCTGTAAGATTTTCTACAAATCTCCCCTTACCCATTGGGAAATGGTCAAAAAGCCCGCGATTAAAATGCTTTTTATCAGCGAACCAAAATACCTTTTCACCAAGTTCATTTCTTAATCTAATACTATCTGCTAGTGTTACCTTGCTCATTAGATATGAGTCAATACGACTGCCTACAGCATTACTTGCTTTAGAAACACCACTAGAAATAACATTACCAGCCTTTCTTACACCTCTAACAGAGATATTTTTAATATTAGCAAGTTGCGCTTTGGCTTTGTGACCTAATCTAGAAAGTCTGCTTTCACCAGCATCATCTCTTCTTTCATCTTCGTCCATACCTTACCTCTATATACCTATATTTTTGTTTCTAGTTAATGCTATTATACCACATTATTTATAAAAAATCAATATGCTTAAGCAAAAAAAGTTGTGTACAATAAAAAACGCAAAAAGACAGCATAATTTGCTGTCTAAAATTATAGTTTTGCGATTTTTTTAATTGCAGGATTTGCCTCAATTATAAATGTTGTACGACTATAAGGACTAGCAATAAAGAAACATTGACCACGCCCTGCTGTAACAATAGTATCTTGTTCATCCTTGTTAATTTCACCAGCATTTCTATATAGGTTTACTAAGTCTGTCATATCATTTGGTGATAGCGAGAAAATCATTGAATACTGACTTGCGTTAATTACAGCACTTGCTTGTCTCTCAATATCCTTACTTCCTACAAAGTCTTTAATATTTTGTGTAATAACTATCTGCATACCGTTATATTTACGAATACGCTTTGCCATTTGCGCCATAAATTCAAGCGCAACAGGATATTTGGGGTTTATAAACAAGTGTGCCTCATCAACGGCTATAATGATTTTTCGACTAGTCTTATATTTTTCGTTAAAGTCTTTATTTTTTAGAATTTCGTTGTCTAGGTATTTAAAAACTAACAACATCTGCGCACTTGCAACACTCATATTACGGTTTGCAAGTAGTGACTGGAAGTTAAAACATACTAAATTTTCATTAGTTTCAATACTAGTAGGCCCATTCCAAAGTTTTGAGTTTCGTCCACCCGTTGCAAATTTTTGCACATAAACTTGGAGAATTTGCAAATTGCGTTTAATATATTGGTCCGTTTCGGTTTCTGCTCTTTTTAAAATCAAGTTGTAAAGGTCATCAAAAATAGGATAATCTTGAGGTTTTAGTGTGGAAAGGTCGGTATTGTTGTCTATATTTTTATTTTTATAAATTTCGACTACAAGTGAGTTGAGTATTTCAAACGCATCACCGCTCATTCCTTCAAAAATTATTTTAAAATACTCCTCCAAAAACTGCAGGTGCATATTAAATGTATCAGTTGATTTTTTAGCAATCTCCGCCCTACGCCTTTCAAGTTCCGCAAGTTCCTCCTCTGTCTCATCTCCAGTTATTTGAATATCGTCCTCGACTTCATCAGAAAGGTTTGTCATAACATGGAATGGATTAAGTATACCATGTACCGAACTACCTACATCGATGTATTTTCCGCAAAGATTTTTAGTTAAATCAGTATATTCTTTTTCGGGGTCAAGAATAAATATTCTCGTGTTATCGGCTGCTAAATTTGCAAGAAGCGTTTTTGTAGCATACGACTTACCACTACCAGACTTACCAATTACAATCATATTCGCATTAACGCGTTCGTTATGTAATGGGTTGTCTTTATCAGTGTTTACGAAAAAGTCAAGAAAAACTGGATACGAATTATAACCTACATAAAAACCTTTTGTGTCTTGTAGCGTGTTTGATATAAAGGGAAAGCATGCTGCAATTGAAGTAGTTTGAATGTTTCGGTTGCTTTCAGCATCATTATCAATACGACTAATATTTGTATTAATAAATGCCTCAACTTGTCTACCGAAATTTTCACTATAACGAAAACCGTTTTGTTTTAGAATTGCGCGTACTTCTTTTTTTACCGCTTCAGCACACATAATATGAATATGCACATCATACAAATCCTCGTTACCGAGTTTTAAATCGCTTAATAAATCGGTTAGCGTTTCGTGTTGTGATTGCAAATCAATTTGTTTACTTGATTTAAATGTCGACCTCATTCTACCTTCCAACTCGACAATTGAACGGTCAATTGTGCGTTCAGACTTATCTTTTTGTAATGGCGAAAGGTTTACCACGACTTTAGTACTACCAAGTCTAAAAAAGGGCCAAGCCCATGCATTAGGCACAGAAATTGGATAGTCAGTTATAGTAAAATTTGTATATGCTTGTCCGTCAATAACCGTCTTACTCGTTTTAAATACTATTTCCTCTGGAATTGTCCAGTCTGCGTATTCACTAATTGAATGCAAACCAAGTTCAGACTCGTTAAAGTCTTCTCCATATGTCGATTTTAAGAAAACAGCCAAAGCATCGTCTTTTAAACGCCAAGACATTAAAGGCACAATTCCCGAACCAAGCGCGCTTATCATACCGTCTATAGTTGTTCGCAACCCTTCACGGTCCTTATCATATACAACTATATAAAAGTGGTCCATAAATGTCTTTTCCATATTACTAAAATCGCGTAATTGTTGCATTCTTGCTTCAAAAATTTCGCTACGAGCATTCATTTCATCTTCGCCCATCTCACCATCACTAGCTAATTCTACAACCGAATCATATTTGCGGTCCTCATTATAAATATAGCCATCCATTAGCATGGGTTTAGATGATTTTACTATACTCACTTGTTGCTTTGCTCCTATAAGTCTTAAAGCGTCAGCAACAGTTCGAATAACACCCTCTTGCTTCTCCTCGTTTAAAAGTCCAAACTCAACAGGTCTTATTTCAATTACCCCAGCGTAATATTCTTTAAAGTCAATCATATCATTAGCAATGGCTTTATACGGAATAATTTCTTTAATATCTACATGCTTGCGCATTGGATTTTTTGAGTATTTCTTTTTGTAAGCAAAAAATTTAAAGAGTATACCAAGTGTCGCAAATAGTCTTTTTCCATCAGCAATGGGCATAAATAACGATAATATAATAGCCACCCATGCAACACTCAAATAAATTTTCATATCCGTTGAAATACCCTGGCTTAATATTAAAAGTAGCAATACAGCAATACCTATTGCGATAAAAATAATATCTGCAATAGTTATGCCTTTTGCAAATTCCATTTTGACTTTAGTTTTGCGCGGAATATATTTCATCATCACACCTCAATTGTTTAAAAAAAACTATTCTCAAATAGTATTTTCTACATAATTATATAATAAATACCAAAAATCTCAAAACGATTGACCAATAAAATTGAAATTTTATATCAAGATTATTTTACAATATAATTTGTTTAGTTTTTTATAAGACTTTTTCATAAGTATTATTAATAAAATGTTTATTTAAATCAAATAAATAAACTAATAAAAAGAAAATAAGAGTATTAAACTCTTATTATCTTACTATTTCTTTCTGTTTACTCCGTCTGTCTTTTTGTCAAGTTTTTTGTTTATATCTCTTGTGGCAGATTCGATATTTTTAAGTTTGTCAGAAATACCGCGATAAGTACCACTAGTAGCTTCTTTGACTGCTCTTAACTCACGAACAACAGCACTGTCATCAATTTTAACTTTATCTTCAATCTTGACTCTTTGTTTACCATTATTTTCAGTCTTTTTAGATTCCATATCAGTCTTATTGGTATTAATTTTTGCGGCATTATAAGTAGAGTCGTCATTCTCATCTTGTGAAGTCTTTATTGTACCACCTGAAATACTAACTTCACCTGTAATATGCATAGGATTTGCCTGACTACCCATATCTCCAGGACCGCCTGCTCCATTATTTTGATTATCTTGTCCTTGAGCTTGAGGTGATTCATCCAAATTAATTGTTTCATCAGCTTCTCCGCTTGGAGGTGGAGCGGAAGGAGATTCGCCACCTGGAGGCGTAGTAGTCGAACCATCACCTGAACTTGATTTTCCTTTCAAGCGCTCGGTTAACTCTTTAGCCTTTGCTTTTTTCTCAGAACTATCATCTCCCTTCTTCTCTTCCATTAATTGCTCAGTTGCTTCATCTTTTACTTTAAGTTCCCTCTTAACTTTTTTAAGATTCTCCGAATCCTCTTTTGGATCAATATAATTTTTCTTTATAAATCCCGAAATAGGATTTTTGCCGAACAATTTGTTATTTTCTCCTATTCGTTTATGAAGTTCAAAATTATCTGCTAAATCTTTTGTAACTCTATGTTCAGATAAACCCCATTTATTTAATGTATGAGTTTCTCCGTCTTCACCCAGATATTCACCACCATTATCAAAGTATTCTTTAGCACCTTTCAATTGTTGTTTGCGAGTTGTATAAAGATCCGCTAAAGAGCCAGTTTTTCCTCTTCTATGGCCACCAAATGATGTTACTTTACCGACTCCTCTTTTCCAAAAACCACCAACATCCTCCAGTTCCGCGCTATTTTCATCAGCTTCATTGGTGACTTGACCTGTTTCTTTATCAAAAGTAAGCCCTTGTCCTGCTCTATTTCGCAATTCTCGTCTATTTCGAGCGTTAGCAATTCTATTATAACTCCAAGTTGCAGGTTTCGCCGCAACACTTGCAACAGTACCAATTGTTTTACCGCCGAGTGCTTTTACATCTTTAGCTGCTGACTCCCCTTCTTTTAGTGCATTACCTTGTCCTACCATATCGGTTACCATTTCAACAATAGAGTTGATAGATACTAAACCAGTGAATATAAATATTAATTGGACAAGAGCGTTGAATAAGTCATTTATTCCGCCGTCTGGGAATAATTGAACAGTTTGTAACAGCGTTAGGACCATAAAGACTAAGTTTAAACCAATAATTGGCCCATACGCCGAGAACACCCTTTTTACGAATGCACCTCGCCAAGCCTTGTATCGCTCGCCACCATCTAGTGGCATTAACGAAACTGCAAGTGGTGATAGAACAAACAATACTGATAACTCAAATATCCTTAAAATTACACCAATTAGCAGTTTCAGTAGTATCATTACAACGGAGAATGATGCGATATATCCTATTATATAGTTGTAATCGAGTGGATCATAGAAATAGAATATTAAATCATAGTTTTTCACATCAAAAGATGAGAAAGTTACAGTTGTACTCCAAATTCTAATAATAGTAACTGATGCCGAATGGTCGTCTGTCGTAGGTTGCAACATTGACCTAAACGCCGTATCTACTAAATCTGCAACCATTTCTTGTTGTGCTGGCGTTGCCGAATCTGTCGTAATCGTAAAGGTATTCATACCAGGAATCCACTGGCAATTCTGCCAAACTTCCTTAGCAAATTCCGCATCCGCTCGGGCTCGATTTGCATTATATGCGGCGGCGGTAAATACCTGAGTACTAAATGATTCTGCGCCCCTAGATGTTGCACTATCGAGCATTCGCAAAACTATATTAGACACCCAAACTCCCATAAAACAAACAACAGGAACTATAACAAAATAAGCGATTGCTTTTAAAGCATTTTTGAAAATTGGACCTTTGGAATTGTCTTTTTCATCAAATTCTGTCTTTAACACAGCAATAAATGTTGTAATAAATAGCAAGAAAATTGCAGCGACTAAAATTGATATAAAGACCGCTTGTACAGTTGAACTTTGGATAAATTGAATAGTTAAGTCGCCTTCTACCGCAACGCCATTATTGTAGTAAACATCAAGACCTGCGGCTTTACGGAACACCAACTGCACAACATCCATTATGTAAAATAGACCTATTTGGACATAGTATAGAACTATACCAACTATATAGGAAATAAAGTTAGAGATGGGCTCAACTATATAAGTACCAAAAGCATCACTAAACCAATCAATAATCTCATCTATCGGCCAAATACCGAGCATTGACGAACCAGACAACTTTTTACCTCCTAAATAGTGGACTTTATGTATTATTTTGTCTAATTATATCAAATAAAATGTATTAAATCAAATAAATTTTGGGTATTGTGTAATAAATGTGAAATTTATTGAGATTCTTGCAATACACTTCCCCAGTATGAATCTTTAATCATAAATTTAAATCTATAATCATAGTCATCGCCCTGTGTTTTTTGTGGCACAAAGATAAATTCCACAAAATCTGCGCTATCTGTGCAGAGTGCCAATTCAAGAGAGACTTCCTCGCCATAATGATTAGTAATTTCAATTGTGGTAAAGTCATAATTAGCGGACTCACCTAGTTTACCAATAAATAAACTTTTATATTCCTTAGATTCAGCATAACTTTCGATACTTTGAGTGTTTTCTATTCCGTTAGCCAAATTGTTAGTTTGTCCAGGCAAAAATAGTGGGACATAAGTTAGCCCTACATTTGACTGATAATCGGGGAAAAAGGTGTCCTCGTCACTTTGCTCGGTATCCTCTTCATTATCCTCACCAACTCGGCTCGGCGCATAGTCAAAACCCTGGTCGGCGTCAGTTTGAATCCTAGTAATATGCGCTATGTAGTTTTCACCATCTATATGAAGTCGCAAATAAATATCAAGAGTTATGTCGCTTACGCTATCAATAAAGAAGTTGACATAATCAAATTGCCAAATTTTATTATCGTAATCAATTACTGTATCGAAATTTTCATCACCCGTTCTCTGCCCATTTGGATAAATAATCACACTTTGGTATTCCATATAAGGCATATTGTCTAAGCGTCTAATTTCATCATCAGTACCTGTTGTATAAAACAAATCTGGCGAAATATCAACCATTTCAACACGCGTATATGTCGGAAACTCTGCCGAAATTGCTGGAGTTAAAACATTTCCACTAGCATCATAAGTACCAGCAACTAAATCAACAATCTGCTGAATAGTTTCCTCGTAGTTATATTTATAAATACCATTTACGCTATTTACAGTAAATGAATGTGTATCTGGATTATTATCAACATCATAATACACAGTTATTACTTCTTGCGTTGGCTCATCTGGATTTTCTGGGTCTGGTTCACCCGAAATAGTGTAAGTATCGCTAGGCTCGTCATAGATAAATGTCATAGTTTCGCGATTCATTGCATTAGAGCCTATTATTGTATCGCGAATATAATTATAGATAAAATCTGCATAATTTTGATTTGCAGTTATACCTAACTTATCAATTTCAGCAACATATTCACGAATTAAGGCTTCAAGTTGAGTAGGCCCAAGAGTCATAAGTTGACTAACAGGTGTTATTTCGTGATTTAGTCCATATTCCATTAAGTTAATTTGTACATATGGTAAAAATTCGTCTATAAATTGCTCATTATAACTAGACGTCACAGCACTATTTAACGAAAAATTCCATTTATATGTTGTTTCATAGTTGCGTTCTATTGTCCAAGTACCTGTTCCGCTTGTTGCGTCATAATTGTATTCACCTAGTAAACCAGCGATTTGTTGTTCAATCGCTCCGTCATACCCTTGTAAGTATATATCATTTTCTTGATGTGGAGAAATAACAGGAAGCGATATAGTTGTGCTTTCCTGCTCGTTATGTTGTAAATAACTTGTATCAGCAAAGAATGTATAAACTACTTCCTCGCCTGTTTGTCCGTCTATATAACCGTAATTACCTACTAAATAATACAATATTGTATAAGCGACTATTTCATATTGATAAGCTGCATTCTCATTAAATTTATTGCGGTCTGCTTGAAGTTCGGCATCGTCTGTTGTTTCGTAAGCACCAGGCATATATGTAGCGCGGACACTTTGAGTTGCAAGTGCCCTATCCTCATTGTCTTGAGCCTCATAAACTGACGAATCGTGGTCAAGTTCAGGATAAATTACATCACCTTGTTGTATACGGTCATCATCAAATTGATAATTTTCGTCATTACCTGGTGTTAGGTTAGAACCGCTGAACCAATCACAACCAGCAAAGCAAAAAACAACAAGCAAAAGCATACATATTATAGAATTACGCGCAAATTTTACCATTATTTCTCCATTTTATATATTTTAACAAAAAGTTGATAGCCGATAGCCGAAACTATCTACTATCAACTTTGAAAATAAGATTATGTTTTCAAATTGCCTAATACTAATTACCCTCTACTGAAGGAATAGTAATCCAAAGTTCAGGAGCCCATTGTGGTAGGTATTCACATACCAATTTCATTAATAGAATTAATGCTATTACAGCAACCAAACCAATAATAAAGTTAACTAGACGCTTTTTAGCCTCTTGTTGCTCGTCAGCACTTTCGGCACGCGCTAACTTTACACCTAGAATGATAGCATAGATAACACCTGCTGTTGCAAGTAATATTAGTAATGGATACAAAATTACATTAATTGCATCAACAATATCACCTACCCATGCCCACTGAGTATCTTCAATATCAACAGGACCTGTAGGGCTTGTTGAATCAGTAAGCAATGGAATACCTGCTGCTACATTCATAATGGCATTGGCCGTTTGAAACATGAGTGCACTCATTAATCAAATACCTCCGATATTTTTTGATTTGTTTTAAATTATGTTTTGCTTGGAATTAAAAAGTATGCGTAAATTTTTAAAATTTCGGGCAGAAAAAACAAGCAAACACAAATTTATGAAAATATATTACCAAATAAATTTGACAAAAGCAAATTAATTAAGTACAATTTTTAAGAAATTTTAAATTTTTTTAAAGTTTTTGCCAAAAATAATAAAAATTTGATAGTTTTGCATCGATTTTGTAAAAAATCTTATCGAGAAATATTTTCTGCAAAATTGGAAAATTTATTACTAATAGTATAAACTTTTTAAAAATTTAAAATGTGGAGGTTTTATGAGTAAATTTTCAAAGTATCTAATTGCCTTTTTGGTAGTTGCGGTAGTTGGTTTTGGTATTTCGTGTGTACTTGGTTCATACTTACAAAACGGAACAATTAATACTGACGGACTACTTAGTGGCTATTCTTTTGGTATTTGGGCTTTAATTATGGTTGCCTTCCTATTATATGTATTAATAAAGGCAGCCGATGGCAAATCTTTATTTAAGTCAAGCGACAAGAAAAAAGATGGAAAAAAGCCTACTGAGCAATTCTTTGATTCGGAATGGCTTACTGAACAAGAGTTAAACAAAAAATATGATGGTTGCTTTTTCCGTGATTTACACAGTCACAAAGATGGTGTACCTATTAGAGCACAATTAGTTAATGGTAATATAAAGGTAAATCTATTACACGAAGTATGGCACACTATGATCGTAGGTACAACTGGTAGTGGTAAAACCGCTGGTTACATCTCACCTACTATCCAAATTTTATCAAGCACTAAAACAAAGCCAAGTTTAGTAATAATGGACGTTAAAGGCGAACTTTATAGGGATCATGGAAACAAATTGAAAGAGGAAGGCTACAACCTCATCACTTTTGATTTGCGTAATCCTTATTCTAGTACGCGCTGGAATCCTATGTACAAGCCTTTTAAGAATTATCAACGCGCTTTGCATTTAAGACAAGAAGTTATAATTCACCGCAATGAAAACCCTGCAGATTGTGGGCTAAAAGTTATTGCGCCGGTATATGATAATGAATGGTATGAATTTGAAGGCGTTGCACACCCTAATAGAGAATCTAT
>CALWRJ010000010.1 GCA_944383915.1 uncultured Clostridia bacterium | reverse complement strand
CCACTAGAACCTAAATCTAGCGCGTCTGCCAATTCCGCCACATCCGCAAGTTTGTGGACTTTATTTATTTTTTAAATCTCCGCTTTTATAAATTAGCAATTAGCAGGTAGCAATTAGCAGTTAAGGCTGGTTATATTATTTGTTTTATATAATACCTTCTAGCAAAGCGGGTAAAACTGCCGATACTATAAAGAAGTATTAGGCTAATTTTAAACAAAAGTTTTCCACTTTTCCACAACCGTGTGGATAACTTTTAAAAACAAAAATTCTTGTATAGGCAAGCAACCCCTTAAACATATCGTTTTTAGCCGTTTAAAAGGGGCTTAAACAATGTTGAGCGCAGTATTGCTAATCTCCCTATACAAAATGTTTTTTAGTTGATAAAAACTTAATAAAACTTTTCAAGTGTTTTCCGCACTTGACTGGAGCGGGCGATGGGAATCGCTCCGTTACGCTTCGCTTCACTATCACGCCGGGGCGCTAAAAACTTGCCACTGGCAACTTTTTCGGGCGCGCCCGTTCGATTCCGTACACATCGCTCATAAATACCAAGTACGAAAACGACTCCGCACTTGACTGGAGCGGGCGATGGGAATCTCCTTGGTAATTGTTTCGCTAGCGCTCAACAAGTGTGGGGCCGAAACCATCGCTCGCATTGGAGCGGGCGATGGGAATCGAACCCACATAGCCAGCTTGGAAGGCTGGAGCTCTACCACTGAGCTACGCCCGCACGAAAATCTTTTTCGAGTGCGATTATAAATTCATAATATCACAATTTTAAATAATAGTCAACCGCAAAACTATATTTTATAAATAAAATTTAAAAAGTTTATTTTACGCTACGCCTTTACGCTTCGCCGTTCGGCTACGCTTTAATTTTGAATTAGGAATTAGGAATTAGGAATTAAGGCTGTACGCTTCGCTTACTCGCTAGCGCTCGAATTTTGAATTAGGAATTTTGCCTTGGAGTGTGCAGTAATGCACACGGAAAGCCAGCCGATAGTTAGAGTATTTGTCAAAGTGAGTGGCTCACGGCTGAACTTTGAATTAAGGCTGAAATTATCCAAATTAATTTTTATACCCAGCATTAATTGCTAATTGCTACCTGCTAATTGCTAATTCTCGCAAGGCGAGTAAGATTGCTAATTGCTCATTGCCTTTACGATACGCCGTTCGGCTCCGCTTAATTTTGAATTAGGAATTAGGAATTAGGAATTACGGAAGGTATTTATATTAATTTTATACCCAGCATTAATTGCTAATTGCTACCTGCTAATTGCTAATTCTAGCAAGGCGAGTAAGATTCCTAATTCTCTCTTTGCGAGTTAAATTCCTAATTTGTACTGTTTCTTTGCCCCTTTACAAACTTTTCATATTGTGTTATATTTATCTTAACAATTCAAAGTGAGGTTTTATTATGGATTTTGAGAGCCAAAGAGAGCACTATTTGCAAATTATGAAAGAAACAAAGGAAAAGTTTCAAAAAATCGAAGACGAGAAATCGAGCAAGCCTATTCGCTTTTTATCGCCCGAACAACTAAATTCTATGGACATCGTGTCGTTATCGGACTTGTACATCGGTATTGTTTTTGACGCGGAAAAACTCGAAGTAACCGTCGTTCCCTTCATTTTTAATAAAGATTTAACCAAAATTAAGGTCTTGACCGATAAAAAAATTTACCAAACCAAACCTATAGACGAAATCGCTAAATTAAAAAAATCTTACGCAAAAAAACTTTTTGTAGAAAAAATAAATTCGCATTATAGGACTTATATGGGTGTTTTCGTTGCTGTGACGGAGTATAAAAAATTATTAAAGCGAGACGCAAAAGAGTACGCGTTAAGCACGGCGGACAGTCGCGTGTGCAAGCATTTAATGAATGATTTTTTAGCGGATAATTTTGATAAAAATTACAATCCTAAAGACCCTTATATCGCAAAAAATCGTGGCGCAACAGTTTGCATAAAAAAATCGAAGGAATTTTTTAATTTAGATTATCAAATCATTACAAGAAGCGCTTACAGAGTGGACAATGGAAGTGATTATTATATAAATTTGACTGAGTTAAACGATATTTTCCGCACTTTTAACGATTACGCAACAGCAAAATTTAAGCACGAGAACGCGGAATACCAATTAAGAAAATTAAATAATGAACAAATAAAACTTGATAAAGAAAAAGCAAAGCAGGTGAGCGATAAATCACACGAAGTGCGAGAATTTTAGACTTAGGGAGCTTACGCGTTACACGCGAATTAGCAATCTTACTCGCCTTGCGAGAATTAGCAATTAGCAGGTAGCAATTAGCAATCTTACGCGTTGCACGCGAATTAGCAATTAGCAATGAGCAATTAGCAGTTAAGGCTGGATAAATTAAAAAATATTGTACTCGCCGAAGGCGTATTGCCTGGACGGGCTACCGTCCCGCCCTGCACGGAGTGCAAAGATAATTAGTAATTAGGAATTAGGAATTTACCACGCAAAGCGTGAATTAGCAATTAGCAATGAGAAATTAGCAGTTGTTGTGCGCGTGCGCGCGAGCAATTTATAGACAAATAAACTTCCTTGTTTCTAATTACTCATAAACAAAATAAAGAAATGCAATTATATTTACGGACTATCGCGCGCTTGCGCGCTATTGGGAGTGCGCCTTCGCACCGCACCGCGCGTAGCGGAAAAAATAATTAGTAATTAGGAATTAAGGCTGAAATAACCAAAATATTTTTAATGCTTGCGCGCCAGCGCACATTAATTGCTAATTGCTACCTGCTAATTGCTAATTTTTAAAACGGTTTTTCAATTAAAATTAGGCGAAAGTCTTGCAAAAGCAATTGACTATAAAAAGTGTTTATGTTATAATTGATTTAATCATTTTTTGGAGGAAATTGCTAAAATGAAATACACGATTAATAACATTGACAATTCAAATCTCGAAATCGTTTTCACTACCACAAAAGACGAGTATGAAAACGCGAGCAACCGTGCTTACGAGCGCAACAAGTCTAAATACGACATCCAGGGCTTCCGCAAGGGGAAAGTGCCAAAACGCGTTATTGAGCGCACATACGGAGACAGCGTGTTCTTTGAGGACGCGTTCGCAGACCTTGCTGATACTGCCTACGCGCAGGCTCTCACCGAGCACCGCGAAATTCACCCTTACAAAGACCCAAATCTCGAATTGGTTTCATTCGTGGACGGCATTTTAAACGCGAAAATCGTTTTAAAAGTCATTCCAGAGCCAGTTTTAGGGCAATATAAGGGGCTCGAAGTTAAGGCGATTATCAACGAATTTAAGCCCGAAATGGTGGACGCCGAACTCGCTCACGCGCAAACACACAGCACGCACAGCCACCCTGTTGAAAATAAGGTTTCGGCGCTCGGCGACATCGTGGTTATCGACTTCGTAGGCTCGACTGACGGCGTAGAATTTGAGGGCGGTAAGGCAACAGATTACTCTCTCGAACTCGGCTCGCACACCTTCGTAGACACTTTTGAGGAGCAGTTAGTAGGGCACAAGGCAGGCGACCACGTAACCGTTAAAATTACTTTCCCAGCAACTTATCCTGCACCTGCTATTGCCGGCAAAGAGGCTGTTTTCGAGTGTGATATTAAGAGCGTAAACGAGAAACACATTCCCGAGATTAACGACCAACTCGCAAAAGAAGTCGCTGATTTCGATACCCTAGACGAGTGGAAAAAGGACATCGAGGCGCAACTTCGCCACGAAATCGAACACAAGAACCAGACAATCAAAGAGGACGCAATCATTGCTCAAATTATAGACAACAGCAAGATTGATTTGCCGAAAGAGTACGTGGACGAACAGTTGGATATGGTTATGCGCGACCTTACGCAACGCCTTGCTTACCAGGGAATGCGCATTGAGGACTACGCAACTTACACGGGCACAACCGTTGAAAAACTCCGCGATGCTCACCGCGATGACGCTGAACGCATTGCAAAGACTAAACAAGTGCTCGAGGCAATCGTTCGCGCTGAAAAACTCGATGTTACCGATGCCGAACTCGATGCCAAAATCGAGGAGTTTGCTAAAATTGCGAATAAGACAGTTGCCGAATACAAGCGCACAATGGACCAACGCCGTCTTGATTATCTATACAGCGATTTGTTGATGGCAAAACTTATGGACTTCTTGCTAAAAGAAAATACCGTTATCGCGCAAGTTGACGGCGAAGGCGTTCCAAAGGCTAAAAAAGCCCCCGCAAAGAAAGACGCAAAAGCCGAAAAAGACACAAAAACAACAGCAAAAGCAGAAAAAAGCACGGAAACTGCTAAAAAATCAACAACAAAGGCAAGTGCAAAGTCTAGCGCAAAAACAAGTACAAAGTCTAGTGCAAAAACAAGTGTTAAAGGCGCAAAAACAACAAAATAATTAGTAATTAGGAATTAGCAATCTTACGCGTTGCACGCGAATTAGCAATTAGCAATTAGCAGTCTACCACGCATAGCGTGAATTAGCAATTAGCAATTAGCAATTAGCAGTCTTACTCGCTTTGCGAGAATTAGCAATTAGCAATTAGCAATTAGCAGTCTACCACGCATAGCGTGAATTAGCAATGAGCAATTAGCAATTAGCAGTTAAGGCTGGGTATAATAAAAAAGTTATGTACTCGCTGGCATCCGTAAACACCATACTATGACAAGTTACTTTATCAAACGGATGACTTTCCGTACTCTTGCGAGTACTTGAAGGAGGCTATTGCCTGGACGGGCTACCGTCCCGCACCGCGCGTAGCGGAAAAACTATAATAAATTAGGAATTAGAAATTAGGAATTTTACTCGCTGACGCTCGAATTTTGAATTAGGAATTTTGAATTAAGGCAGAAATATCTAATTATTTTTTAGGAAATACCTTCCTTAACTGCTAATTGCTCATTGCTAATTGCTAATTCTCGCTTTGCGAACAAGATTCCTAATTTGAGCAAAGCGTAAAGCACCCAAGAGGGTGTTTTTTTGTACCCTTTTAAACAGAAATTTACAAAAATCTACAAAAACCTAAAAAAATCTCAAAAAATATACAAAAATAACAATTTTTATTTTTTATAATTTTATTGACGATGTCCTATCATATATTTAAAATGATTGTGTAAAATAAATTTCAGGAGGGGAAAATGTACATTCCAACAGTTATTGATAGGGCAAACGGCGGTGAGCGCGCCTACGACATTTATTCGCGTATGCTCGAGGACCGCATAATTTTTGTTTCGGGGGAAATCAACGATGCGCTGGCAAACACCGTCATTGCGCAGTTGCTGTATCTCGAAAGTAAGGACAGCGCAAAGGACATCAACCTTTATATAAATTCGCCTGGGGGCGTGACGCAAAGCGGGTTCGCGATTTTGGACACGATGAAATTTATCCGTTCGCCCGTGTCTACAATTTGCCTGGGTATGTGCGCGAGCGCGGCGGCACTTCTGCTCGCGGGCGGTGAAAAAGGCAAACGGTTCATTCTGCCACATAGTAAAGTGATGATTCATCAGCCGTGGGGCGGGGTGCAAGGGCAGGTCACCGAGATTGAAATCTACTACAAAGAAGGCGTGAAGGACCGCAATCTTTACGCATCACTTCTCGCCGAATTTTGCGGAAAGTCCACCGAAAAAGTGCTTGCGGACATCGACCGCGATAATTATTTGAGCGCGTACGAGGCTATGGAGTATGGCATTGTGGATAATGTACTGAATAGCAAAACTGCTATTCAGTAAATTAGCAATTAGCAATTAGCAATTAGCAGTTAAGGAAGGAAACCTTCCAAATTAGTAATTAGGAATTAGGAATTAGGAATTTTACGCGTTGCACGCGAATTAGCAATGAGCAATTAGCAATTAGCAGTCTACCACGCATAGCGTGAATTAGCAATTAGCAATTAGCAACTAGCAGTCTACCACGCATAGCGTGAATTAGCAATTAGCAATTAGCAATTAGCAATTAGCAGTCTACCACGCATAGCGTGAATTAGCAATTAGCAATTAGCAATTAGCAGTTATGGAAGGTATTTTCTAAAAACTAATTAAGTATTTCTGCCGTAATTCAAAATTCCTAATTCAAAATTCAAAATTAAAGCAAAGCGAAAAAGTACTCGCCGAAGGCGTATTGCCTGGACGGGCTACCGTCCCGCACCGCGCGTAGCGGAAAAACTATAATAAATTAGGAATTAGAAATTAAGAATTAAGGCAGTAATATTTCAAAAATATTTTTAAATGCTTGCGCGCACGCGCACAATAACTGCTAATTGCTAATTGCTAATTGCTAATTTGAGCGAAGCGATAATTAGGAGGTAATAAAAATGTCTATAAAAGAACCAAGATGCGCGTTCTGCGGACGCCCGCAATCGAACGTGCGCAAATTAATTTCAAGCCCGTCAGGAGCGAGTTACATCTGCGATAACTGCATCGATGTCTGCCAGGGAATAATTCGCGACTCGGACGCAATTCCCGACCTTTTCGGGCGTATCGAAGTCCCCGCCCCGCAAGAAATTAAGGCGGAACTCGATAAATACATCATCGGGCAGGAGGACGCCAAACGCGCTATGGCAGTGGCGGTGTACAATCATTATAAAAGGGTCAACTACTCGCTCTCTCGCGCACACAGACGAAATAAAGTCGAGATAGACAAGAGCAATATTCTGCTAATCGGCCCTACGGGTGTCGGCAAAACACTAATCGCAAAAACACTCGCAAAAATGCTCAAAGTGCCCTTCGTGTGCGTGGACGCAACAAGTCTAACAGAAGCAGGGTACGTGGGGGACGATGTCGAGAGCATTTTGTCTAAACTTTTACGCAACGCGGACGGCGATGTTGTCCGCGCCGAAACAGGCATCGTCTATATCGATGAAATAGACAAAATCGCCCGCAAAAAAGAACGCAATAGCGCCTCGGCTCGCGATGTTTCCGGCGAAGGCGTCCAGCAGGCGCTCCTTAAAATTTTAGAGGGCGCAGAAGTCCAAGTCCCTTTTGGAAACCGCAAGTTCGCTGGGCAGGATATGGAAACGATTAACACGAGCAATATTTTGTTTATTTGCGGTGGCGCGTTCGTCCGCCTAAACGATATCATTAGCGCGCGCAAAAAGAAAACTACGCTCGGCTTTGTCGGCGAGAGCGAAGTACCAATAGAGCCAAAACACAATTATAAATTTATTAACAAAGTCCGTCCCGATGACTTGATGAGTTTCGGGCTTATTCCCGAATTTATCGGCAGATTACCAGTCGTTGTTGGACTTCAACCGCTCGACCGCGAGGCTATGGTGAATATTCTTTCAACACCGAAAAATAACCTAATCGAACAGTATAAAACGATTCTAAAATTAGACGGTGTCGAACTCGAATTTACCCCTTCGGCACTCTCGGCAATCGCGGATAAGGCACTGCTACTCAATATGGGCGCGCGCGGGCTACGAACGATTATGGAGGAGGTTATGCTCGATATTATGTACGAATGCCCAAGCAAAACCAACCTCGTCCGCGTCATCGTTGACGAAAAATGCATCACCGAAAAAACAGAGCCAAAACTCGTGTACAAGAAAGAACGGAACGCGTTACACGCGAATTAGCAATTAGCAATCTACCACGCAAAGCGCGAATTAGCAATTAGCAATTAGCAATTAGCAGTTATTGCTGGGTATAAAATTATATTATATTTAAATAATTTCAGCCTTAATTCAAAATTCAAAATTCCTAATTCAAAATTAAGCGAAGCCGAACGGCGAAGCGTAAAGGCAATTAGCAATTAGCAGTCTTACTCGCTTTGCGAGAATTAGCAATTAGCAATTAGCAATCTACCACGCAAAGCGTGAATTAGCAATGAGCAATTAGCAATTAGCAGTCTAACTCGCTTTGCGAGAATTAGCAATTAGCAATTAGCAATCTTACGCGTTGCACGCGAATTAGCAATTAGCAATTAGCAATTAGCAATTAATGCTGGGTATAAAATTATATTATATTTAAATAATTCCAGCCTTAATTCAAAATTCAAAATTCAAAATTCTTTGAACTGCTTTACTTTGCAAGTTTTTTGTGATAAGATAATATTATCTTTTTTAGAGAAAGTGCTTAAAAGCGAATTTAGGCACTACACGAAAGCAAAAAACGAGTGGCGCGCGGGGGCTTACCGCAGACACGCGCAAAGGAGGAGTAGATGCAGAGTTACATCGAGAAACAGTGGCAAGAGTGCTTGGACGATTTCAGCAAGAAAATTAGTTCAGTTGGTATGGACTTGTGGATAAGCCCGCTCCAACCGATTAACATCGAGCCAGACCGCTTGGTCGTTGTCGCTCCGTCCGATATGGTGCGCACGCAGGTTAACAATATTTACCTAGCACGAATGAAAGAAGCCCTTCGCACGCATTATAATGTCGAAAATATGCTAATTTTATTGCCTGAGGAACGCGATGCATACGCGGAGAAATTCAACGAGAAAAACCCAGACGCCGAAGTTTTAGAGCCGAAAATCGCGACCACGAAAAACCCCTTTAACCCGCGCTATACCTTCGATAATTTCGTAATAGGTACTACAAACCAGGTCGTGTACGCGGCGGCGCGCGCAGTGGCGGAAAACCCCGCAAAACGCTTTAATCCGCTCTTTATCTACGGGGGAGTTGGGCTCGGTAAAACGCACCTTCTCCACGCAATCGGCAACTACATCTGGGAACACAAAAATAAGCCGATGAATATCGTTTATGTAACTTGCGAACAGTTTACCAACGCGTATATCAACGCCATTCGCGAGAGCCAAAGCAAAGGTATGGACGCCTTCCGCAAAAAATATAGACAGGCGGACATCTTGCTAATAGACGATATCGAGTTTATCGGCAACAAAAAGGGCGTGCAAGAGGAGTTTTTCAACACTTTTAACGACCTCCACCAAGCAGGAAAACAAATTATTTTGTCGTCAGACCGCCCGCCAAAAGATATCGAAACTTTGGAGGAACGCCTGCGCTCGCGCTTCGCCAGTGGCTTTATTCAAGATATCCAGCCACCCGATTTCGAAACAAGACTTTTAATTATACAAAAGAAAATCGAACTCGAACGCTTCGAATTTGCAAAAGGACTAGACTACGAACTCGCAGATAGGCTCGCAAACTTTAATATTCGCGAAATGGAAGCAATTTTAAGAAAAATTTACTTTCTTGCGAATTTAAACGGGAAAACAGTGGCAACGCGCGAGGATATGGACGAGGTTTTGGAGCGCGAGGGCGAGCCAACGACCGCAAGTATTAGCAAAATGACGCAAGAAAAGATTTTTGATATCGTAAGCCACTATTTTTCAATCGATAGGAAAGATTTAGTCGGGCGCAAGAGAAATAAGGAAATTGTCGAGCCTAGACAAATTTGTATATACCTAATGTGGACGCAACTCGCTATCCCGCTTTCTACAATCGGGCAAATTTTCGGGCGCGACCATACAACAATTATCCACGCCCGCGATAAAATAATGGAACAAGTAAAATCTAATAAACAAATGAAAAATATGATAAACGAACTAATTTCGCAACTTAAAGACAATGCGTAGCAAAGCGAGAGAACTCGCTTTGCATAATTTTGAACTTTGTTCAAAATTAATTAGCAATTAGCAATTAGCAGTCTTACTCGCTTTGCGAGAATTAGCAATTAGCAATTAGCAATTAGCAGTTAATGGGCGCGTGCGCGCAAGCAATTATTGATAAATAAACTTCATTTTTAATTACCTAAAAAATAAAGGAAAGCAAAATTATTTACGGGCTTTCGCGTATGCTTGCATACGCTATTGACCTGTGCGGTCCACCGCACCGCTGTCCGCGTAGGACAAAATATAATGCGAAGCATTTTGTTTTTTTGCGAAAATGTTTTTTGCGAAGTCAAAAATCTTTTCGCCTAAAATAAATAAAACAAAGACAATAAAATTAAACAAAAAGCAAAATAAACAAAAAACTAAATAAAAACAATCAAATAAACAAAATAAACAACAAAAAACTCCTTTCGACATACAATGAAGTAGCGGGCAAGAAAAAGGGAGTTTTTATTTATGGGAATTATTAGTTACAACAAGACAGCAAACGAGAGTAGCATTTCGTGTAACGGCGAACTTATGATTACGCTCGCACTTACCGCAGCGCCAGACATCGTTTCAAACCCGACAGACATCGCGCTCGTGCTCGACCGTTCGGGCAGTATGACAGGCGACCCGCTCGCAAACCTAAAAATCGGCGCGGACACCTTTATAGACATTATTGCCGAAGCAACAGGTGGCACGGGGACTGGCGAAATCGGCTCGGGAAGCCACATTGGTATCGTTTCTTTCTCAACATCAGCGACCACCGACACACAACTTATTACCTCGGTTGCCGACCTAAAAAGCACGGTTGACGGGCTTACCGCTGGCGGACTTACAAACCACGCAGACGCGTTCACACACGCAATAGACCTTTTCGACCCTATGTCTACTAACCACAAGGTGATTGTTATGTTCACTGACGGAAATACGACAATCGGCGTTCCACCAACACCAATTGCAGACCAGGCAAAAGCACAAGGCATCGAAATATTCGTAATCGGGCTTATAGGTAGCGATGGAATCGATGTCTCGGCTCTAAACGCGTGGGCTTCGCTTCCAACCGCAACGCACGTGGCAGTTACGCCAGACGCTAGCGACCTCGAACAACTTTTTGAGGACCTAGCGCAAAATATCACCAAAGCAGGCGCAACGCAAATCGTTATAAACGAAATCGTTAACCCTGACTTTGAAATAACTTCAATCGAGCCAGTAAGCAAAGGTACGGCAACTCAATTAAACAGTACTTCGCTTCGTTGGGAAATTGACGAACTCGGCACAGACTCGACCGAAAGCGCCGAACTAAACTTTATCGTGCGCCACACCGCTACAACAGGCGGAACGAAAGATGTTAACGACTCAATCACTTACTCGGACGCAGAGGGGAATGTGGTAAACTTCCCGAACCCGAGCGTAACGGTTATTTGTTGTAATACCGATGTAGAGCCAGAACCGTGTCCTACGCCAGTTGATTTAACGGTGAATAACTGTAACGACACGCAAACATTCGAGTTGGGCGAGTACGCGCTCGAATCACAAGGACGAATTATTGAATTAAATTTAACTTTGCAAAATGTCTGCCCGAATAGAAGGGTGGCACTCGCTCTTGCGCTTACCGAAGTCGACTCAAACGGCATCGAATACCAGCGCGGGCTAAAAGCAATGACCGTTCCTGCTCATTCTTGCGAGTCTTGCCAGAATGTGCGCGTAACAGGGATAAAATTCATTTTGCCAGACGATATTAGCGTTGCCGAAGGACAAAGCACGCAAACTTTGTGCAATACGCGTAATTTGCGCGTCCGCACTTTCGTACACTATATCGATTATGACTTTACTTGTGATGATGATGTTGATTAATTTTAAACACTGTTTAAAATTAATCAAATTAGCAATTAGCAGTTAGCAATCTTACTCGCCTTGCGAGAATTAGCAATTAGCAGGTAGCAATTAGCAATCTTACTCGCCTTGCGAGAATTAGCAATTAGCAATTAGCAATTAGCAGTTAAGGAAGGTATTTCCTAAAAAAATAATTAGATATTTCTGCCTTAATTCCTAATTTCTAATTACTAATTACTAATTTGAAAGGTTTCTTTTCTATCACAACCGAAAAGGGTGTATTTTTGCCTTTTTCGGATACATAAACGCGTAAACGCGAATTAGCAATTAGCAATCTTACTCGCCTTGCGAGAATTAGCAATTAGCAGGTAGCAATTAGCAATTAATGCTGGGTATAAAATTAATATACCTTCCTTAATTCAAAATTCAAAATTCAAAATTTTAAATTTAAGCGTAGCGTAAAATTTGAACTTTGTTCAAATTATTTAGTCTTTTTGATTGATAAATATAATTAAATATGGTATAATTTAGGCAAGAGTAAGTGCGCTCGTGTCTTTTTTTGTTACGCGCGCGCGTGCGCGTACGCGTGTACGCGAGGCTCTGTTGCTTTAATAAGTGACTTTGAAAGGGGTAAATTGTTTTTTAAAAGCGCTAAACAAGGTAGGCTTTTATATTATAGACAAGCAAGCGGTTTTAGTGCCTAAACAAGCCGAAGTTTTATGAAAAGCAGTTTTTGTGCGCTTTGCAAGAAAAGAGTTTAAAAAATAGCGGAGTAGGTTATGTTAGATTTTAACGAGAAAATGAAAATTAATAAGTTGACGGTAAAAAATTTTCGCAACTTAAAGGACCAGACAATCGAGTTTGCGCAAGGGCTAAATGTTATTTGTGGCGCGAACGGTGCGGGCAAGACGAACATTTTAGAGGCTATGCGAATGTGTTCAATAGGGCGCAGTCCTAGGACGCGTAAGGACACCGAAACGATACAAACAGGCAAGAAAAATAACGAGATTAGCATTACTTTTTCTAAACGCGATGGCGAGCATATGCTAGGAATGAGTGTTTTTTCTAACAAAGGCAAAATTGTCCAAATAGACGGGCAAACAAGCACAAAGGTGAGCGATATCGTTGGCAACTTTCCGTCTGTCTATTTTAGCCCTGACGAAATCGACATCGTGCGCGGTGGACCGGTTTACCGCAGGCGCTATATGGATATGATTAACTGCCAAACTTGTTCGTGGTATTTGAGGCTCTTAAACGACTTGCAAAATTCAATCAAACAGCGAAACGCACTCTTGCGTTCAATCAAACTCAACCCGCGTGGCTATGACTCAACTTTGATTCCGTGGGACTTGCTGATAGGCAGAGATAGTATCCGCGTTATGCTTCGCCGAAAAGAAATGCTCCGCTGGGTAAACGACTTCGCCGCGGCAACAATGCGACTGCTTACTGACGACAAAGAAACCCTGCGCATCACTTACAAGACATTTTTTGATAGGCTAGACGATATCCACGCCTCGACATTCAACAAAGTCTACACCGAAAAAATGCGCGCAAGTTATTTAAGGGACATCACGACAGGTACAACGAATGTGGGCGCGCATCTAGATGACTTCGAAATCAAACTCGGCTACATAACGCAAACTGTCCCTGGGGGCGATTTGAGAACGGAAAAATACCGCTGGATACCACTCCGCACCGAAGGAAGTCTAGGACAACAGCGCACCGCCGCGCTAGCACTTAAAATTGCCGAAATGTTTATGTACAAAAAATTTTTCTTTGAAAAGCCTGTCTTATTTTTGGACGATGTCTTGTCTGAACTTGACGAGAATAGACGCCACCGCCTAATGAAGTATTGCAAAAACTTTAATACCGTGATAACTTGCACCGAATGGGACTACCCCGCAGTGCCCGATAAACTCTTTAAGGTGGAGGACGGAGTGGTGAAGGAGATGAACATTCGCGCGTAGCGCTCGAATTTTGAATTAGGAATTAGGAATTACGGGGCGCTCGCGCGCAAGCAATTTTATAAACAATAAACTTCCTTTTCTAATTGCGCAATAGCAAATAAAGAAAAGCAAAAATATTTACGGACTTCCGCGTATGCTTGCATACGCTAATGAGTCCGCGGGGACTCTATCCCCGCCCTGCACGGAGTGCAAAAAGATAATTAGGAATTAGGAATTAGGAATTAAGGCTGAAAATTTTAAAATTTTTGTTTTCTGTGCAAAAAGATTTTGCGCTAGCAAAAATTTTTGCCTAAAAGGAACAACTAAATAAAACAAACCAAAAAGTAACAAAACCAAAATAACAAAAAATCAAAATAAAAGGAATAGCAATGGACTTTAACGAAAGCGAAAGGGAATTTTTTCTTGATAGCGAGAATATGCGGAGACGGTTTGGACCGTTTGGAATGTTCGCGCCAGCACTGTATAAACAACTAGTCGACAGCACCCCCGAGAAACGCAAAACAATATTCGATAGATTTAACTCGGTAAACTTCCGCTTTAACGACCTTGAAGGCGTCAGCGGGGTCTCAAAACGCGAGTTAAACTACAACGACAGCAAGTACTATTATACAGTTCAGGTCTCGCATAACCTAGACCCAACACCACAAGATACTCCTTCACAAGAAAAAACCCCTTCTTTAATGGCGCAAAACTTGACACAAACGCCAAACGCCACTGCTTACCAGACTACACCGCCACCGCCCGCGCAGAATACCGCGCAAACGCCTCAAAACGCGCGAAAAAGGGGCGAGCCAATACGGGACAATGTCCACGAGTTCGCCCGGTCTTGTAAGGCTTACTTCGATTCCCTTCTAAATAAAAAGGAAAAGGATAAAAAGGAAACTGCCTCCCCACAAAATTTAGTTGTTGAAAATATTCCGTCTATTGTCGAGATAGACCCAGTCCCGCCCGAAATTACCGAAAACCTAAATTACTTCTTTGCGCTCGATAACGATAGAAACTTGTCCACCGTTAAAGCACTCAATACTAGCGAGGTCCTGAAAAAAATTGACGAAACAGACAACCTCGAAAAAATAAACGAAGTGAATAACGCGATTAATAAATACACCGTGCGCGAGTCGTTCATCCACGAAATGCTTCACTGTATGATAGACCTAAAAGAGTGCGTTAGAGAAAATAACGAAAACTCAATTACAGTGTTCTTTAAACAGGGCGGAAAGGTGGAGTTGTCTCAAGAACTCGTGCGCGATGCGTTCGACCGCGGAACTTGGAATAAAAAACAGCCCGTATACAATATGGTGAATCGTTACCGCGAGGAAGGTGTTGTCGAGGACTGGGCAAACGATATCGCCGAAAATCTAGGCTTTTGCGATGAACTAAAAAGTTTTTATCTCGTGCCGACACTCTCTTATGGCGCACTGCCTTATATCGCGGGTATGTATAACGCGGTGAGCAACGGCGAGTTGAGGAATCAACATATGACAGGGAATGTCGGCGAAAAAACGCCAGCGGGCGAGGTGGAGCAGTTTGATAAACTTTTTAATGATTTTATGCTGACCCTTTTGGGAGAACCGCAAAACGCCAAAGTCGACCTAGAAAAACTAGACTATATAGAAAGCGCAAAAAGCCTTGTTAATATTATCAAATTTTGCGATGAGAAATTCGAGAATTTGCTCAAGACTAAATCACTAAATAAAAGCGAGCGCCTCGATTATTTAGGCAAAAGAAAAAGTCTTGTCAGCCCCAATATGCTAAAAAAAACTGCACTAGGCTTGCTTCGTGACGAGGACAAAAACGAAAAGGGCTACGCAAAAGTTAGTTGGCTGACTTCGGCGTACGAGCGCGAACTTAATCGCTACACGAACGAACGCGCAAGAGAAGGCAAAATATTGTTCGTCCACGACAAAAAAACAATCGCGGAAAACGAACTCGCCCCGCCACCTGCGCAAGCAAGCACAAGCACCGCGCAATCAAGTACTGCGCAAGCCTACTTGCTTCGCAAGAATTAGCAATTAGCAATTAGCAATTAGCAGTCTTACTTGCTTCGCAAGAATTAGCAATTAGCAATTAGCAATTAGCAGTCTTACTTGCTTCGCAAGAATTAGCAATTAGCAATTAGCAATTAGCAGTTGTTGTGCGCTAGCGCGCAAGCATTAAATAATATTAATATAACTCCTTAATTACTAATTCCTAATTCACAATTCCTAATTTAAGCATAGCGAACGCGCGCAAGCAATTATAAATAGATAAACTTCCTTTTTATAAATTAGATATTAGCATAATTTAGTGTAAACATAAAAAAGAAAAGCAATTATATTTACGGACAACGCGCATCTATGCGCTATTGGGAGTGCGCCTTCGCACCGCACCGCGCGTAGCGGGTAAAATAATTAGGAATTAGGAATTTTACTCGCTGGCGCTCGAATTTTGAATTAGGAATTTTGAATTTTAAATTACGGCTGAAATTATCCAAATTAATTTTTAACCCAGCGTTAATTGCTAATTGCTACCTGCTAATTGCTAATTTGAGTGAAGCGAAAAAATTTTGTTTTGAGTGCAAAAAGATTTTGCGTTAGCAAAAATTTTTGCCTAAATAAATAAAAAACTATAAAATCAAAAAATCAAAACAAACTAAACAATCAAACAAATAATATTAAAAGTGGAAAAATGAAAGAAAAAGAAATCGAAAACGCAGATTTGCTAAATAAGAGATTTGGACCGTACGCGACAATGATTCCAGCGTTCTACCGCGAAGTCTCGACACTCGTCCCCGAAATGCGCTACGAGATTGTCGCGCGAATACTAAATACCAAACTTCATTTTGGGGAAACCGATGTCCGCATTTTTGGAATGACCGAGTCCACCGTTTATAAAGGTAAACGCTATAATAGCATTAAAATAACCAACCAGGACGAAAACACCGTGCGCACAGGCGAAAAAACAACGCCCGACTTCGCCCCCTTCTTTAAGGATAATATCTCCGAAAAAATCGAACTCAACGAAAACATACATTCGCCCGACTTTGACGATAACCTGGCATTCTCCAAAAATACCGCCGGCGCGTTCGTCCACGAATTATTGCACGCAATGTCAGGCGGACATACCGAACCCTTCAATAAGGCGAATTATATATACTCGTACTCAGGGCCCCGTTTCGTGCGCGATACCGAAATTCTGCGCCTCGGCAATGTCTCGTACCACTTTTATAGTTTCTGCGTTGATTCTCAAAATAAATACGCCACCGACCCGTACGCGCTCTTTATGGAGGAGGGCATCGTCTCAAACTGGGAGAACGATATTTTAGAAAAAATCGTGCCAGAATCATACGGAAACGCCCCCTTCGAAACTTTCGCCGATGTTGTGTCCACTTTCTGCGGTATGTGGAATGTGCTAAATAATAATATCCTTCGGCGCGAGTTCGTAATGGGCGAGAGCGCGAGTGTATTTAACGAAAACGAACGCGAGACTTCGGCGCAAACCGCCGAGTTTAAAAAACTACTGTACTTGTATATCTCACATATCAAACCCGATTGCGCGGACGACCGCCGAAAACGACTAAATTCGTGGTGGCACTCGCTAAAAGGCAACGGCGAAATAGCGCGTGACGATGACGAGTACGCCAGCCGACATAACTTCCGCCTTCGCGCGATTGCACGGTATAATAAAGAATTAGTCGACTTCTGCGACTCCGTGTTCGCTAACAAACTCGACTCGCTTTCACAAGAACAAATCGAAAAATACCGTGCATACCGCGAACAAGTTGTCTCGGGCAAACTCGTAAAAGAACATATTTTTGATATGCTAGATAGCGACTCTTTAAGCGCTCAAAAATTTGCCCTAAAAGCCGAAAAGAAATGCGCGGAATACTTTGCAAAAAATTGAAGTTTTTCAATTTTTTGCGAATTAGCAATTAGCAATTAGCAATTAGCAGTTAATGTGCGCGTGCGCGCAAGCATACTCGCAAAGCGAGAATTAGCAATTAGCAATTAGCAATTAGCAGTTGTTGTGCGCGTGCGCGCAAGCAATTTAAATAAACTTCTTTTTCTAATTACGCAATAGCAAATAAAGAAAAGAAAAAATATTTACGGACTTTTGCGTATGCTTGCATACGCTATTGAGTCCGCGGGGGCTCTATCCCCGCCGCCGTCCGCGTAGGACAAAAAATAATTAGGAATTAGTAATTAATAATTGTGGCTAAAATTTTATTTAGAAAATAACTTCCATAATTGCTAATTTGCTAATTACTAATTCTTGCGAAGCAAGTAAGATTGCTAATTGCTAATTCAAACGAGAAACGAAACAATAAAAAAGGATAAAATATTAATTTCATCCTTAACTGCTAATTGCTAATTGCTAATTGCTAATTCAAACGAGAAACGAAACAATAAAAAAGGATAAAAAATTAATTTCATCCTTAACTGCTAATTGCTAATTGCTAATTGCTAATTAAGCATTGCGAGCAATGCTCAATGCTTTTGCCCGAACGATTAAATTAAATATGAGAGGTTATTATGACACAAAAAATTACAGAACAGTACACCGAGGACGCAATTCAGGTGCTAGAAGGGCTCGACCCCGTTAGAAAGCGCCCTGGTATGTACATCGGTAGCACTGACGAGCGCGGACTTCAACACTTGATTATCGAGATTGTCGACAACTCAATTGACGAAGCCCTTGCTGGTTATTGCGACAAAATCGCTGTTACCTTACAGCGAAACGGTGCTTGTCGTGTGCGCGATAACGGACGCGGAATCCCAACAGGTATGCACAAGACCGAGCACAAGTCCGCTGTTGAAGTCGTCCTTACCAAACTTCACGCAGGCGGAAAGTTCGGCGGGAAGGGATACAAAATCAGTGGCGGACTTCACGGCGTAGGCTTGAGTGTCGTTAACGCACTTTCGACCGAACTCGAAGTCGATGTCTACCAAAACGGAAAAATTTACCACCAGGACTACAAGCGCGGTATCCCGCAAAACGAGTTGACCGTTGTCGGCAACACTAATGAAACAGGTACGCAGATTACCTTTTTGCCCGACCCCGAGATTTTCGAAACAACAGACTTTAACTACGACACTTTAAAGACGCGCTTTAAGGAAATCGCATTCTTAAATAAGGGGCTAATGCTCATACTAACAGACGAGCGCGAGGGGAGAGAAAAGAGCGAAACATTCCACTACGAAGGCGGAATTGTCGAGTTCGTGGACGCGCTAAACAAAGGGCGCGAAACACTTTTTCCGCAACCTATCTACATTCACAAAGAGGACTCGGACCACGAAATCGAGATTTGCTTTCAGTATAATGACGGCTACAACGAGGTTTTGCACGCGTACGCAAACAATATAAACACCGAGGAGGGCGGAACGCACCTAGTCGGCTTTAAGAACGCACTCACCAAAATCATTAACGATTACGGCGTGCAGAATAAGATTTTGAAGGAAAGTGAAAAGTTGTCTGGTGACGATGTCCGCGAGGGCATCACGGCAATTATTTCAGTTAAACTTACTAATCCGCTTTTTGAAGGACAGACAAAGACGAAACTCGGCAACTCCGAGATGCGCGGGTATGTAGAAAAGGTGATGACGGACGAATTTGGCGCCTTTTTGGAGGAGAACCCAGGACCTGCGCGCGAGTTGGTGCTAAAATGCGTGACCGCTCAACGCGCCCGCGATGCCGCGCGTTCAGCTCGTGAACTTACTCGTAGGAAAGGCGTATTGGAGAGCACAACGCTTCCTGGAAAACTCGCAGACTGCACAAGCAAGGACGCAAAACTTTGCGAGATTTACCTTGTCGAAGGGGACAGCGCGGGCGGTACCGCAAAAGAAGGTCGCGACCGCAAGTACCAGGCGATTTTGCCACTTAGGGGTAAAATTCTTAATGTCGAGAAAGCACGACTCCACCGCATTCTTGAAAACAATGAAATCAAATCAATGATTACCGCCTTCGGTTGCGGAATTAAGGACGACTTCGACATCTCCAAACTCCGCTACGACAAAATTATCTGTATGACTGATGCCGATGTCGATGGAAGCCATATCCGTATCCTTATGCTAACATTCTTTTTCCGCTTTATGCGCCCCCTAATCGAACAAGGGCACGTGTACATCGCACAGCCACCACTTTATAGGGTAAAGCGCCAGTCCGGTGACCGCTACTTCTTTGACGAGGACGAAATGAACTTGTACCTTGATAGCATAGGCAGAAAAGGATACGAAATTCAGCGCTACAAAGGTTTAGGCGAAATGAACGCCGAGCAGTTATGGGAAACAACTATGAACCCCGAAACTCGTACAATGCTCCAAGTTACTATGGACGATGCCTTTGAAGCCGACCAAATTTTTACACTCCTAATGGGCGAACAACCCGAACTCCGCCGTGAGTTTATCGAGCAAAACGCAAAACTTGTGCAGAACCTGGATGTTTAATTTTGAATGTAATTCAAAATTAAACAATTAGCAATTAGCAATTAGCAATTTTATTCGCTACGCTCAAATTAGCAATTAGCAATTAGAAATTAGCAGTTAAGGCTGGGTATAGATTTCGCGAACTTTGTTTGCTAATGAGTCCGCGGGGGCTTGCGCGTTACACGCGAATTAGCAATTAGCAGGTAGCAATTAGCAGTCTTACTTGCTTCGCAAGAATTAGCAATGAGCAATTAGCAATTAGCAGTTAAGGCTGAGTATATTCAAAGAGTATTGTACTCGCCGTAGGCGTATTGCCTGGAAGGGCTACCGTCCCGCACCGCGCGTAGCGGAAAAAAGTAAATAATTAGGAATTAGAAATTAGAAATTAGGAATTAAGGCAGTAGTATTTTAAAAATATTTATATTGCTTGCGCGCTAGCGCACAACAACTGCTAATTGCTACCTGCTAATTGCTAATTTGAGCGAAGCGAAAAAATTTTGTTTTCTGTGCTTTAATGTTTTCACGAAGTGAAAATTTTAAAGCCAAAAAAGTAACAAAACTAAACTAAACAAAAAATCTAACAAACCCAAAAAACACAAAAAACTACAAAAATAAAATTAACAAAAAATAAATAAAATTAAGGAAAAAATTATGGAAAATCAAGAAAATTCAACACCGATTACACCAGAGAACCCCATTGTTGACGACAAGCAGGACAACACGCGCGTTATAAAGCGCCAACTCGTCCAGGAAATGAAAGAGAGTTTCATC
Organism: uncultured Clostridia bacterium; assembly: GCA_944383915.1. GTDB lineage: Bacteria > Bacillota > Clostridia > Christensenellales > UBA1242 > UBA7867. Next base: position 193,692 of record CALWRJ010000010.1, on the reverse strand, counting down.
GGCTACGCAATGGCGGTAAATGTAACGCGTGCAATACCCGATGTCCGCGATGGCTTAAAGCCCGTCCACCGCAGAATTTTGTACAGTATGAGCGAACTAAACCTATTTAACGATAAACCATACCGTAAATGCGCGCGTATTGTCGGCGATGTCCTAGGTAAATATCACCCACACGGCGACTCCGCAGTCTATGACGCTCTCGTCCGCCTCGCACAACCCTTTACAATGCGCGCCCCACTCGTTGACGGACAGGGAAACTTCGGTAGTATTGACGGCGACCCAGCCGCAGCACAGCGTTATACCGAGGCGCGCCTTAGCAAAATCGCCGCCGAAATGCTCCGCGACATCGACAAAGACTCAGTCGACTTCGCGCCAAACTTCGATGACACCTTGCAACAACCCGTTGTCTTGCCCGCCCGCTACCCGAACTTGCTCGTAAACGGCGCTGACGGTATCGCCGTAGGTATGGCTACAGCAATCCCACCACACAATTTAGGCGAAGTCATCGATGGCGTTATCGCGCTAATTAATAACCCCGATATCGAAATTGACGAACTAATGACTTACATAAAAGCCCCAGACTTCCCTACAGGCGCAATTATTATGGGACGAATGGGCGTTAGACAGGCTTATAAAACAGGGCACGGGAAAGTCGTTACACGCGCTCGCGCCGAAATCGAGGACGATGGTAATAAGGCAAAAATCGTCATTACCGAAATACCTTACCAGGTAAATAAAGCACAACTTATTATCCAAATGGCAAACCTCGTAAAAGATAAGAAAATTGACGGAATCGCCGATATCAAAGAGGAGTCCGACCGCCACGGTATGCGAATCGTTGTCGACCTAAAACGCGATGCCAACCCGCAAGTCGTCCTAAACCTACTATATAAACATTCGCAACTCCAAACAAGTATGGGAATTATTTTCCTAGCACTCGTGGACGGCGAACCCCGCGTTTTAAACCTAAAAGAAATGTTGTACTACTACCTCGAACACCAAAAAGATGTTATCGTTCGTAGGACAAAGTACGACCTCGAGCGCGCAAAAGAACGCGCACACATTGTCGAAGGGCTAGTTATCGCGCTCGCCAACATTGACGAAGTTATCCATATTATTAAGAGCAGTAAAGAACGCACGGACGCGCTAACTAATTTGTGCACCAAGTTTGAACTCTCCGAAAAACAAGCAAACGCCATTCTCGATATGCGCCTTGCTCGTCTAACCGCATTAGAAGTCGAGAAACTCCAACAAGAGTTAAACGACTTGCGCGCTTTCATCAAAGAGTGCGAGTCAATTTTGGAAAACCCAAACAAAGTGCTTGCAATTATCGCAAAAGAACTTACCGAAATTAAGGAAAAATACAACACTCCGCGCCGTACCGAAATTAGCCACGATATCGGCAACTTCGATGTCGAGGACTTAATCGCAAAAGAGGATATGGTCGTTAGTATGACCGCCCAAGGCTACATTAAACGAATGGCGTTGAGCGAGTACCACACGCAAAACCGCGGGGGAGTCGGCATAACTACACACAAGTCAAAGGACAACGACTTCATAAACCGTATGTTTGTCGCAAATACCCACGACTCAATTTTGTTCTTTACAAACCTAGGGAAAGTTTACTCAATTAAAAACTACGAAATCCCCGAAGGCAGTAAAACAAGCAAAGGGCGCGCAATTATCAATTTGCTTCAATTAAACCAGGGCGAGAGCGTAAACGCGATGATTAGACTTCCATACCAAATGCTCACCCCTAAGGCAAATTACGGCGCAGTTTATGATGATACAACAGACATTGCCGAGCAAAGCGCGTTTAACTCGTTAGAGCCAGACGAAACCGTTGAGGACGAAAGCGAAAACGAGAACGAGGAAAACTTCGTGGACACTTCAAACGGCAAGGGCTATCTCGTTATGGTAACCAAAAACGGACTTATCAAGAAAACGCCCGTAACCGAATTTTTCAATATTATGAAAGTCGGCAAACGAGCAATCTCGCTAGACGAAGGGGACGAACTCGTAAAAGTCGAACTCAGCAAGGGCGATGACGATATTTTAGTCGCTTCAAGCGCCGGCAAATGTATCCGTTTCAGCGAAACAAAACTCCGTCCGCTCGGGCGTACCGCGCGTGGTGTTAAGGCTATGCACCTAGACAACGGCGCAAAACTTGTCGATATGTGCATTATTAAACCGAATAACGAAGTCCTTACCATCACAGCAAACGGTTACGGAAAACGCGCCGATATTACAGATTATAGACTCCAATCTCGCGGTGGAATGGGTGTCCGCGCTGGCGAATTTAACGAAAAAACAGGCGACCTTGTAGGACTTCGCCAGATTGAACCAAATGACGATATTATCCTAATTACCAACAACGGTATGACTATTCGCCTAAAATCTAACGATGTCCGTAAGGTTAGCCGTATCTCAATAGGCGTTCGTATGATGAAACTCCGCAACGGTAACACAATCGCAAGCATCGCAACCGTTACCGCCGACCCAGATGAACCAGCAAACGAGCAAGACAACCCAAACAGCGAAAATAACGCGGAAAACACTTCAAACGCAAATGCAGAAAACAACGCAGAAAACAACGCAGAAAATACTTCAAACGAAAACGCAAATGACGAAAACGAAACCGCAGAAAACACCGAAATAATAAATAATGATGATGCTGAAAACACAAATTAAAAGGCGAAAACATAACGATTTTACCATAAAACAATATCTTAATAATTTATCACAACATAACTCAAAAATGTAGTTTAGTGACAAAATTTAAACACTAAGTGACAAAATTTGATAGTATAATGCCTAAATAATATCAAATTTAATAATTATCAATTAATAATAAATGGCAAATTTAATAATATAGTGTCAAATAACCTAAATTAAAAGAACCTACGAAAAAACTAGGTTCTTTTTGTTTTATAGATTACTAACATTATTTAAAACAAAAAGGTAATCAAATACTTGATTTTTTTGTAAATTTAGAGTATAATAATATCGTTTTAGGCGCGTTTGAAGTTTTACTACAATCGTCTTTAATTAAAAGTTTCGCGCAGGTATAGTTTAGTGGTAGAACACGAGCTTCCCAAGCTTGATGTGAGAGTTCGATTCTCTTTACCTGCTCCATTCGGCACGAGTTTAACTTGTGCCTTTTAAATTTTGCACGCAAGTTCAAAATTTAATTAGCAATTAGCAATCTTACTTGCTTCGCAAGAATTAGCAATTAGCAGGTAGCAATTAGCAGTTGTTGTGCGCTAGCGCGCAAGCCTATGCGCGTAGCGCAAATTAGGAATTAGAAATTAGGAATTGGAAATTAAGGCTGGGTATAAAATATTAATTTAGATAATTTCAGCCGTAATTCAAAATTCACAATTCCTAATTCAAAATTCGAGCGTCAGCGAGTAAGAATCCTAATTTCTAATTTGGTATGTTCTTTATTCTAAAATTATTTAATTTGTAATATATTAAAGTATGGCTTTTTCACCGATTTTAGTATTTTTTGTGGGTATGTTTTTAGCAATGATACCCGTTTTAGAAACGAAGGGCGCAATTCCTGTCGTTATGAGCACGGCTATTTGGGGCGATGGTGCGCTTTCTGCCACTCTTGCGTGGCTTTCGGCAACGCTAGGGGGAATTGTTGTCGCCTTTATCGCGGTGGCAATTTTTTTGCCCTTTCGTAAATTACTCGAGCGCATTCCTTTTTTAAAAAGATTTTTTGATTCGTGCGATGCGCGCGTCATTGAGTGGCTAGCAAAACAAAGCGAAAAAAAGCGAATTAGAGTCCTTAAAAAAGAGAACAAAAAAGCAGAAAAATTAAGCAAAAAAGAACAAAATTCACTATATTCAGCAAAAAATCACGAAAAAACAACAAAAATTAACAAAAATACAACCTTTAATTTAAAAAATGCACCACCAAATCAAACAATTCAAATTGATAATAAAAATCTAAATTTAGCAACTTCAAAACAAGACGATAATACAAACAATAGTACTATGCAAGATTTAAAAAACGCTATTTTTCATAAAAAAACAAGTACTATGCATATAAAAAAGCACAATATTTTAAGTCAAAGCGGTATTACGCATAAGGGGAATAATTATGAAAATACCGCCTTTAAAAATGAAAATAGTGGTACTATGCAGGCGGAAAACGGTATTAATGTGCGAAATATAACTTTTGGCGGAAGTGTTGAAAATAATGTTGTAGACGAAAATTCGCCAAAAATCGATAAAAAAGTACAAAAAATAGACAAAAAACAACTAAAAATCACCAAAAAACAACAAAAAATTGATAAAAAACGCGAAAAAAGTGCAAAAAAATCACAAAATAACTACATTTGGGGCAAGTTCTGGATAGTTTTCATTTTTTGCGCCCTTCCTATTCCGTTGTCTGGGGTGTGGACCGCCGCCGCGCTTTGCTCGGTACTGCGACTCGATGTTGGGCGCTCGATTTTAGCACTCACCGTGGCAAACACAATAGATAGTAGTCTAGTCGCGTTATTCTGCTTTACCTTAGAGGAATATATTAATCTTATGATGTCTATTATGATGATTGTAATCGTGCTTGTAATCGTTTACCAAATATTAAAAGCCATAGTGAATAAATTAGGAATTAGGAATTAGTAATTAGGAATTAAGGATGTACGCTACGCCTTTCGGCTACGCTTAATTAGTAATTAGGAATTAAGGAATAATTTATAAAAATATATATTTTTGATACTAACTTATTTCTAATTACACAAAAAATAAAGAAATGCAATAATACTTACGGGCTTCCGCGCATTTATGCGCTATTGGGAGTGCGCCTTCGCACCGCACCGCGCGTAGCGGAAAAAATAAGTTAATTAGGAATTAGGAATTAGGAATTAAGGCAGAAATAACTAAAAAAATTTTGTTTTCAGTGCAAAAAGATTTTGCGCTAGCAAAAATTTTTGCCAAAAATTTAAACAACAGTTAAATCAAAAAAATCAACATTAAAAACGCGCGAAAAATGAAAAATTTTGGAAAATTGATTGAATATGCGCGCATAATTTGATACAATAGGTAAATAAAACACAAAAGGGTAATTATGATTAAACGATACAATAGGGAAAATTTAAGCAATCGATACAACATCCAGCACTCCGCCCTCGGTGGAATTTGGGGACTAGGCGCTCCGCTAATAGTAACAATTCTCGCGTCAATCATCATCGCAATCGCAGGTGGCGAGGAGAGCGGACTCTCTCAAAATACCGCCTTTATGCTAATTATTCAAGTGCTGAGCGAACTGGCGTTCTTTTTCGTGTTCTGGATAATTAGTTACAAAAAACAGGTAAATTTCATCGAGGCAACCAACCTAAAAACGACTGCTCCGTGGTATTTTTACCTAATCGTAACTGTCCTAGGAATCGCGCTAGTATTCTTATTCTATCCATTAATAGACCTTTGGACGCAGTTTTTAACAAGCGTAGGATATAACGCAACTAGCGAACTGCCGATGCCCTTCGATACTGCGGGCTGGTTTATTCTTGCAATATTCATTTTCGCATTAATTCCAGCAGTCTGCGAGGAATTTCTGTTCCGCGGACTCGTGCTTAACGGACTCCGCAAGTACGGCGCGGTAATCTCTATTGGATTTAGCGCGGTAATGTTTAGCCTAATGCATATGAACCTCCAACAACTCCCGTACACGCTCATTCTAGGAATAATTCTCGGGCTAATCGTATACTACACGCGAAATATTTGGCTGAGTATAATAATTCACTTTTGTAACAACCTAACATCGTTGTTTATAATGTACTTTTTTACGGACAGTGGCGCACCGTTCGTGTGGTGGGAAATCTTGGTAGCGCTTGGGTGCGTGCTGGGAGCATCGGCGCTTGTGTATATCGTGGTGAAATTTTTAAAGAATAAGGCAGGGTGGACCGCAGACGACCCCGAGGACACTCAAACCATTTTAGAAAAACCCGTGCGCAACCGCTTGCTTATCCTTCCTATCGCGGTCGGCATCGTATTTTTAATAATTTTAAGTCTTGTTTACTTTGGAGTACTATGAAAAATAAATTTATTCAAAACAAACGCGTTTTTTACGCAGGGCTCGTGTATTTTGTAGCAATTTTGGCGTACATCTTGTTCCGCATAATTTGGAATTTGGGCGCTTTTAGTAATTTAGACGTGGCGTTAAATAACTTGCTATTTTCGCTCTTTGTGCAACTAATTGCTATGGTTGCCATTCCCTTTTTGTTGTGGAAATTGCTAGCAAAACAATCTTTTAGAGAAACGGCGGACAGATTTTTCTTTAAAAAAGTATCGTTTAAATCGTTGCTCATCGCGTTCGGCCTAGGGATACTTATGTACATCGTTGTTGTGTATGTGTCGTCCTTTTGGCTAACACTATTATCGCTTTTTGGGTACACACAAAGCACGGGCTCGGGCGGTGTAACTTATCTACCCGTTTGGGCAACCTTTTTAATCACCCTTGTTTCAACAGTATTATTGCCAGGCTTTGGCGAGGAAACAGCGCACAGGGGCTTGATGCTTGGAAATATGCGCAATAACGGACTAAAACGCGCAATTTTACTCTCCGCGCTCCTATTCGGTCTCGCGCACTTAAATATCGAACAATTCGGCTACGCGTTCGTGGTTGGACTTGTGCTCGGCGCTACAACATACATTTGCCGAAGCATTTGGCCCGCAATGATTATTCACGGAACGGTCAATCTCTGCTCAATCTATATCGAATACGCCACCGCGTACGACTGGGTCGGCGGGGGATTATTTAATAGCATAAACTCATTTTTAACAAACAGCAATATTTTCGTAAGCCTATTAGTATCCTTTTTAGTGCTGTGCCTTGTTATATCTTTAATAGGAATGTGCCTTTCGGGATTGTTTGTCGAGAACAAGCGCTCAAAATTTAAGCGTTTTAAGAAAAATCTATATGACGCGGTGAAAGGCACCGGAATGGAAAAAGAAATCAATTTCAAGAACGAACTCGAACTACTAAATCTATTTAACCACGCGTCCGCAAACGACTTAAAGCAAAAGGTGGACAGCGGGCAACTTTCACTTCGTCATCTTGAACGCGAACTCGAAGGAAGCCCCCTAAATACTTTAATTTATAGCGAATTAGACGAATATAAACCACCGCGCGCCAGCGACAACTTGTTTATGTATATTACCATATTTTTAATGGTATTTTTAACAATATTTTCATTTATTGTGGGGCTTTAAATTTTGGACTTTGTCCAAAATTAATTAGGAATTAGAAATTAGCAATCTTACTCGCTTCGCGAGAATTAGCAATTAGCAGTTAAGGAAAGAAACCTTCCAAATTAGGAATTAGGAATTGTGGAAGGTATTATCTAAAAAAATAATATACCCAGCAATAATTCAAAATTTAAAATTCATAATTCAAAATTAAAAAAATTACGCTTCGCATAAATTTAAGCGAGGCTAATTTTTAAATGAGATTTGCGCGAGTTGGAAAGTTGTTTTCCTAACAAGGCTCATATAGGTAATTAAGTTTACCGTATAACTATTTTCGTTTGCCAGGACTTCGAGAAGCCCTGTTATTTGTAGACTAAGAGAATAGGTTTCAAGGAGTGGGTGTTTCAATGTACTTGAAGCACTCACTCCTATTTTATCTGCCAAATCTTGCGTGCGCTGTTCCCATAGAATAGACAACTGTTTTATGCGCAACTCGGCATTCGATTCCGTCATCGAATTATCGTCTAGCGCAATCGAAAACTCGTACAATGTTTCAATCGTTTCGAGGTAATGCTCGTAAATATTTGTCACTATGTCTACATTTTCGGTATCCATACCGCTAGATTTTGGCGTGTTAGTAGCAATTTTATCATATTTTGCAGAAATATTCTGCGCGGTCAACTGCGTAACTACATTTTCGGCATCGGCACTATTTAGATACAAAGCCATAACCACGCACCAAATATCGTCTTTTAAAATTGTTATGCCCGCACCACCACGAACGCGGTAATCATTCGCCACTTCCTCGGCTTCACCTGCATTAGTCGCGTCCGTTTCAATGTACACATAATAATAGTTTTTTGAGTGTATCGGCGCGCTAAACACATTAATTAACATAATGCATATATAAATTAATACTGCAATAAGCAAAATTCCGCAAAGTATAGAAATCAACTTTCGCCTGCGTTTTGCCTTTTTTGAGCCGAGAAGTTCAACCTCGAAATACGGTTTTTTGGGTTCCATACTCAATTTTATGTACAATTTTACAAAAAATTGCAAAAAAATATGAATAAAGGTGTACCATTTTTATAAATTTGTGGTAAAATATAGGGACACGCGAGCGAAGGGTGTGTTTTTATTGCACGATAAAAATTGCTCACTCGCAAAATTAATAGAGGTGATAATATGAAAATCGAACCATTATTTGACAAAATTGTTATTAAACCTATTGAACCTGAAACGGTTACGGCTGGCGGTATAATTCTACCAAACAACAGCCAAGAAAAACCACAAATTGCCGAAGTTATCGCAGTTGGCAAAGGGGATACCGTTGACGGAAAAACAACCGTTATGCAGGTAACGGTGGGGGACAAAGTCCTTTATCCAAAGTACGCTGGTAGCGAATTTAAGTTTGACGGACAAGACTATGTAATTTTATCGCAATCAGATGTGCTAGGTAAAATTAAAGACTAAATTATTAAAGCGTTTAAAACCGCAATTCTAAAAAATTATTTCTTAAAGGAGAAAAGATTATGGCTAAATTAATTATGTCTGGTGAAGAGGCGCGCGCAAAACTCGAGCGCGGGGTAAATATTTTGGCGGACACGGTAAAGGTTACACTCGGTCCAAAAGGGAGAAATGTAGTCCTAGACCGTAAATTCCAAACTCCGCTAATTACAAACGATGGTGTTACCATTGCTAAAGAAGTCGAACTCGGTGATGTTTTTGAAAATATGGGCGCACAGATTATAAAAGAAGTGTCTGTAAAAACGAACGATGTGGCAGGGGACGGTACAACGACCGCCGCAGTCCTTGCGCAATCTATTATTAAAGAAGGTATGCGCAACTTCGCAGCAGGCGCAAATCCTATTGTACTTAAAAAGGGTATTAAAAAGGCTGTTGATGCTGTTGTGGACGAGTTGAAAAAGCAGTCTAAACCTATCGAGGACGAAAAGTCTATCGAGCAAGTGGCTAGCATTTCGGCTGGGGACGCCGAAGTTGGTAAACTCATCGGTATGGCGATGAAAAAAGTCGGCAAAGACGGAGTTATTACCGTTGAGGAAGCAAAGACTATGGAAACAACTCTTGATGTAGTCGAAGGTATGCAGTTTGACCGCGGTTACGCAAGCAGTTATATGTGTACAAACACTGAAAAAATGGAAGCAGTGCTTGACGACCCCGTTATTTTGATTACCGATAAAAAAATTAGCAATATGCAGGAGATTTTGCCTCTATTAGAGCAAGTTGTTAAGTCTGGCTTAAAGATGTTAATTATTGCAGACGATGTCGAAGGCGAGGCACTCGCTACTCTAGTAATTAACAAACTTCGTGGCACATTTACTTGTGTTGCAGTAAAAGCACCAGGTTTTGGCGACCGCAGAAAAGCAATGCTCCAAGATATCGCAATTCTTACAGGCGGTAATGTAATTTCAGACGAACTCGGGCGTTCGCTTAATACTATAACCCTTCAAGATTTAGGGCGCGCGCGTAGTGTTGTGGTTACAAAGGATACAACTACAATCGTTGACGGCGCTGGTAGTAGTAAGGAAATTGAGGACAGAGTCAACGCAATCAAGGCGCAAATCGAAACTACAACTAGCGATTACGACCGCGAGAAACTTCAAGAGCGTTTGGCAAAACTCGCTGGCGGGGTGGCGGTAATCCGTGTTGGTAGTGCTACTGAAGTCGAAATGAAGGAGAAAAAACTCCGCATCGATGACGCACTCGCAGCCACTCGCGCAGCAGTCGAGGAGGGAATCGTCTGCGGGGGCGGTGTTGCGTTACTTCGCACAATTCCTGCTGTAAAGAAAGTCGTTGATAAACTTGACGGTGACGAAAAAGTCGGCGCGCAAATTATTCTAACTAGCCTTCAAGCGCCTATTCGCCAAATCGCAAAGAACGCAGGTATTGACGGCGGTGTTGTCGTAGACAAAATTTTAAATAGCGACCAGGCAAACTTTGGTTATGACGCGCTAAACGATAAATATGTCGATATGATTGAAACAGGAATTATCGACCCTACAAAAGTTACGCGCTCGGCATTGCAAAATGCAGCAAGCGCTTCAAGTACCTTACTTACCACCGAATGTATTATCGCAAACGAACCTGAAAAAGACACAGGCGCAGGCGTAAATGCTGGCGGTATGGGGATGGAGATTTAACAAAAAAGAGCATCAAAATGCTCTTTTTTGTTAAATTAGCAATTAGCAATTAGCAATTAGCAGTTAAGGAGTTATTTCCTAAAATAAATAAATTTCAGCCTTAATTCCTAATTCCTAATTCCTAATTCCTAATTCCTAATTTCTAATTTTTAAGTGACACATTATTTTAAAAAAGCATATACATCATTGTGAGTTTTTTAGATGAATATTTTAAAAATGATGAAATGCTTGTTAGGGCGGGGGCAGAGCGAATTGAGATAGGGCGCACATACCTAAACCGCCCTATTTTTGCGTACGAAATCGGTTGCGGTGGCGCTAAAATTATCGCACAGTACGCAATCCACGCGCGCGAGCACATCACTTATTTTTTGGCTGTTCGCCACGCAAGACAGTTACTAGAAAACGCGCAACACGGCAAAGGCACGATTTATATTATTCCTGCCGTGAATGTGGACGGTGTCGCGCTGTGCCTAGACGGAATAGACAGTGCAGGCGAACAGGCAGACAACTTAATAGAATTAAATAAGTCCGCCGATTTCTCGCTTTGGAAGGCAAACGCGCGCGGTGTTGACCTAAATGTAAACTTCTTTGCGCGCTGGGGAACGGGGAAGTTTAACTCGCTCCGCCCTGGTTCGCAAAACTACATAGGCTCAAGCCCAAATAGCGAGAGCGAAACGCAAGCGCTAGTTGCTTTCACGAAACGAATTTCGCCCGACATTACTCTTTCGTGGCACGCAAAAGGCGAAGTCATATACTATGATTTTTATCAAGACCACAAGACGAACGCGCGCGACCGCAAGTTCGCCAAAATTATTGCAAACAGCACAGGGTACAAAATTACACCGTCTGGCAAAAGCGCTGGCGGATACAAAGATTGGTGCATCGAAAACCTAAAAATTTCCGCAGTAACTATCGAAGTCGGCGAGGAGAAGTGGACGCACCCTATAAATATTGATAAATTGCCACAAATTTGGCAAAAAACCGCGCGCGTTTATGGTGATTTGCTTGCTTATTTTGAAAAATTAAATTATAATAATAAGTAAAGCAATTTTAGGCAAAAGGAGAGTGAATGGACGAGCATACAAAGTTTATGAAAGAAGCCCTGCGCGTTGCCGAGCGCGCTCGTGAGCAAGACGAAGTGCCGATTGGCGCAATCGTAGTGCGGGACGGAAAGGTAATTTCGCGCGCGCACAACACGAAACACCGCGACAAAAACGCACTCCTTCACGCCGAGATTGTGGCGCTTTCGAAGGCGGCAAAAAAAATAGGCGATTGGCGACTGACGGACTGCGACCTTTATGTGACGCTCGAGCCGTGCCCTATGTGCGCTGGCGCGTGTATTAATGCCCGAGTCCGTAGCGTGATTTTCGGCGCGTACGACCCAAAGGCTGGCTGTTGCGGGACATTATACAATCTGCCCGCCGACCCGCGCTTTAATCACCGACCAAATGTCATCGGTGGCGTGCTAGAAAAAGAATGCGGAGAAATTTTATCGCAGTTTTTTAAAAAACTAAGATAATATACTCGCAAAGCGAGAATTAGGAATCTTACTTGCTACGCAAGAATTAGCAATTAGCAGGTAGCAATTAGCAGTTAAGGCTGAGTATAAAATTAATATTATATTTAAATAATTTCAGCCTTAATTCAAAATTCAAAATTCCTAATTCAAAATTAAAGCAAGCCAAAGGCGTAGCGAACGCGCACATTAACTGCTAATTGCTACCTGCTAATTGCTAATTCTTGTGTAGCAAGTTAGACAGCTAATTGCTAATTCGCGTTTGCTCGTAATATTGCTAATTAAAACGAGAAACGAAACAACAAAAAAGGATATAAAATAAATTTCAGCCTTAATTGCTAATTGCTAACTGCTAATTGCTAATTAAAACGAGATGGGCAACAATTAAAAAAGATATAAATATTTAAAGGAGTACCCTAATGTCAATTCTCAGTATGGACTATGAAACCGAAATCACGAGCGACAGCCTAGACGAAATCGACACTATGTGGTCGCGTACCACTCAAAAAGCACCGCTTGATAGCGATGTCGCGGTTATTATTTTAAAAATTCATCACCCTGCTTTTACTGGCAGTACTAAAAGTTTTGATACGAAAATTTGGGGCAAGACTATGACCGAGTGGGTGTCACTCGCTTTCGATAAATGCCCGATTCTCGAAATCGAAACGACTCCGCAAGCCGATGTGCTAGAAACAATTCGCCCGTATTTAACGGAGCATAGTTACACCGCAGTTTTTTATGCGGATACGCCACTTTTTAGGCGGAAAATGTTTTTAACTTGCCTTGATTTTGTAAAATCGCGGGGAATGAATGTTTGCCGATTTGAGCGCGGGTACATTTTTAGGACTGATTATGTCCGTACTGCCGAAAGGCTTTATAGCGCAAGCCAGCCGAATTTTGAAGGGCTACAAGACTTTTTGGTGGTGTGCGATATGGACACGCTTTCACAAGCGCAAGCGGTATTGAAAAAGCGAATTTTGGACTTCCATTTGAAAAACGGCGTGCAGTTTATTGACGCGAATTGGACAAGCGTTGATGCCGATGTAATAATTGGCGAAAATACCGTAATTTATCCGCAGAATGTCTTGCAAGGCAAAACTATAATTGGGAATAATGTCGTTCTGCAAGTCGGCAACACCATTATCGATAGCGCAATCGGTAATAATAGCAATATTATGCATAGCGTAATCATAAACAGCAAAATCACCGAAAATAGCAAAATCGAGCCGTTTAGTTATATAAATAAGGGAATTGTGAAAAATTAGTTTTGCAACGCAAAACAAATTTTTAATTAGCAATTAGCAATTAGCAATTAGCAGTTAAGGCTGAGTATAAAATTAATATTATATTTAAATAATTTCAGCCTTAATTCAAAATTCAAAATTCAAAATTCAAAATTAAAGCAAGCCGAACGGCGCAGCGCACGCGCGCTTGCGCGCTATTGGGAGTGCGCCCTCCTTGAAGTATCACGGGGTGATACGGAAAGTCTGGCGAAAGTGATAGTGGTTATAGGATATATAGCAACACGACAGCCCGCACCGCCGTCCGCGTAGGACATAAATAATAATTAGTAATTAGAAATTAGGAATTAAGGCAGTAATTTTTGAAAAAATATTTTATTTTGTTCGCGAAAATGTTTTTTGCGAAGTCAAAAATCTTTTCGCCTAAAATTGAATAAAAAATCAATAAAAATATAAAAAAATAACAAAAAATAAAAAATATATTGCTTGCGCGCACGCGCACATTAACTGCTAATTGCTAATTGCTAATTGCTAATTTATAAAAATTTTGAACAAATAAATATTAGGGGGATGTATTATATGAAACTTTTAGTAGGGCTAGGGAATCCAGGGGCGGAGTTTGATAACACGCCACATAATGTCGGCTTCGCGGTAATTGACAAAATCGCCGAGGAGTACGGTGTCGAGATTAAGAAAAAACGCAAAAACGGGCTTATGGCGATTGTCGAAGTCGGCGACAACGAAGTAATACTACTTAAACCGCAAACATTTATGAATAGTAGCGGGGACTGCGTCTTTGCCATCGCTAAAAAGTATAACATAAAGCCTAGCGATATCTGCGTAGTGCTAGACGATGTAGACTTGACCGCTGGGCTCGTCCGCGCGCGTCCGCTCGGCTCCGCTGGTACACATAACGGACTCCGATCAGTAACCGCTCGCCTTGGCACTACCGACTTTAACCGCATTCGAATCGGCGTAGACTCAATGAGCCGTGGCTCCGATTTAGCCGAGTATGTTTTAAGAAAAATGGACCCAAGGACTCAACAAACTGTTTCTGTCGGTATTGACAAAGCCGTAGAATATGCTTTAAAGTTTATGAAGGACGGACTTCCAGCCGACACGAAATAGAGAGAGTTTTATGCAAAAGTTATTTTTAAATACAGAAATTCCTAAAATTATCGACTCAACACGCTCGCTACCTACGAGCGTCTTTGGACTCAATTTAGGCGAGAGAATACTACTCTCGTCATTTTTTAGTGCGCCGATTTGCTTCGTTACCGCCGATACAAACGCACTCGAAAATATCGCACGCGGTTTTTCTAGCCTCGGCAAACGCACCGCAATTTTAGACTATTCAACGGACGATTTTACTCTGCATACGCTCGAATTTGGCAGTAACGGACTAAATAATATGCGCGTGCTGTTTAACGCGATAAATAATAATGTAGACTGCATCGTTGCCACCCCGCAAGCCCTGGCACTACACACCGCCCCAAAAGAAATTTGGCTAAAAAATACTATAAAATTAGAGATTAATAGCGAAATCGAGCCCGAAACTCTCCTTGCAAGCCTAATTTCAATCGGTTATAGACGAGTCGACAGCCTAGACGGAATGGGGCAGTTCGCACGCCGTGGCGATGTTATCGATATTTTCCCCCTAAATAGCGAACTTCCGTACCGCGTCCATTTTTTTGATACACAAATAGAAAAAATTGCGTCCTTTAATATAATGACGCAGTATTCAATCGAAAATGTGCCAAATATCACTATTTGCCCCAACGGATTTAATTTAGACGAAAGCGAAAAAGAGCGCGCCATTGAAATTTTAGACGCTCAAGTTTCCGCTATGCAAAATCGCTCCAAAAAGGCGAAAATTCCAGCCGATTTTATGGCAAACTTAAACGCTTTTTCGCACGCAAAAGAGTTAGTAAAACAAGGTATCCCGCGCGAAGCGTGGCACTTTTGCTCGGCATTTACAAATACAAGTACACTCGCGGAATTATTATCGAACTTTACCTTTGTTATCGACCAGCCAAAACAAGTTTTCGATACTTTATCTAGCCACTTAAAAGCGTGCGCGGAGAATGTTTCAACAGGCATCGAAAATGGACAACTTTGCCCGCTACACAAAAATTTAGTGCCCGAATTTGACGAAATTACAAAAGATTTAAGTACGCACCCGCGCCTTGCTTTTCAGTCCTTACTCACGCAAAATAAATTTTTCGCACCCGAGAGCGTACATAACTTTGATACATTACCACTACCGCGCCTTGCCCGTAGTTATAGCGATTACGCAAGCGCACTTAACGAGTTTATAATAAATAATTACAAAATCATTTTGACCGCAGGTGACGCTAATATCGCCCGCGACCTTGCCGATAAACTAGGGAGATACCTTCCTTGCGTAGTTATCGCAAATTTAGACGATGCGCGCCTAAACCGAATTAATATATTCGTCCACCCCTTGTACCTAGGTGCGTGCTTTGTAAAGGAAAAAATCTTATTTTTAGGCAGTAGCGAAAATCGTTTTATCGTACCTAAGCAAAAATTCGACAAAAAACTTGTAAAGGCAACTGACGCCTATACCTTGCCCGAGCAGGGCGATTATGTCGTGCACGCAATTCACGGAATTGGTATTTGCGAAGGGGTGACAAAATTAGAAATCAACGGCGCAAAACGCGACTATGTCGTGGTTAGTTACAAAGACAACGCGCGCCTATATGTGCCAACCGAACAGTTGGATATGCTAGGCAGATACATAGGCGGAGAGAAAAACCCAACGCTATCAAGTATCGGCGGAAATGCATTTGAAAAGGTAAAACAGCGAGTCCGCGAGAGCGTAAAACAACTTGCTTTCGACCTTTTAGCGCTATACCGTGCACGCGAACAAAGCAAAGGGCTTGTTATGAAAGTCGACCACGAGATTTTAGCCGAATTTGAAAATTCCTTTCCGTATACTCCAACCCCTGACCAGCAAAAAGCCTTTGATGATGTCTATAATGATTTAGCGAGCGGACGCATTATGGATAGGCTAATTGTCGGCGATGTCGGTTATGGAAAGACCGAAGTCGCGTTGCGTAGTGCTTTCGTTGCCGTAATGTCTGGTTATCAAGTCGCAGTAATCGTGCCTACGACAATTCTTGCCGAACAGCATTTCAACAACTTCAACTCCCGCCTTAAAAATTACGGAATCGAAGTTCGATGCCTAAACCGTTTCCGCACTCCAAAAGAGCAAAAAGAGATAATAAACGATGTCAAGTCAGGTAAAGTTAATATCCTAATCGGCACACATCGGGCTTTGAGTAACGATGTCGGCTTTGATAACCTAGGACTATTAATTCTTGACGAGGAGCAACGCTTCGGTGTCGGCGATAAGGAAAAATTGAAAAATTTAAAGAAAAATATCCACGTCCTTACTCTTACTGCAACCCCTATTCCACGCACCTTACATATGTCGCTTGTCGGTATTCGCGATATTTCGACAATCGAAACTCCACCGCTCGACCGCTTGCCTGTACAAACTATTGTGTCGCAGTTTAGTTATAACCTAATTGCTACCGCGCTTCGTAGGGAAAAGGCGCGCGGGGGACAGAGCCTAGTCGTTTATCCGCGAGTCGAGAATATCGAAGCATTCGCACAAAGTTTGCGCGCCGAACTCGGCACTGATTTTAGAGTCGCAGTCGCGCACGGGCAAATGAACAAAAGTTTAATCGAAAATGTTATGATGTCGATGTACCGCGGAGAAATCGATGTGCTCGTTGCAACGACTTTGATTGAAAACGGAATAGATTTGCCAAACGCAAACACGCTTTTTGTTGTGTCGGCTGAAAAATTAGGGCTTTCGCAACTTTATCAACTGCGGGGGCGGGTAGGGCGAAGTGATAGGCTCGCGTACTCGTATTTTACCTATATGGACGAAGGCAAACTCACAGGGCAGGCGTATGAGAGATTGTCTGTACTTATGCAGTACACTGCGCTTGGAAGTGGCTTTAAGATTGCTATGCGCGACCTCGAAATTAGGGGTGCTGGCAATATTTTAGGACCCGAGCAACACGGACAAATGGAGAAAGTCGGCTACGATATGTATTGCAAAATTTTGGATAGCAGTATCGCAAGTCTAAAAGGTGAGCCTGTCCGCGAAGCCGAACCCGTCAAAATCGAAGTTGACATTGACGCATATATCCCCGATGCCTTTATAACGGACAAAGTACAGCGAATGGAAGTTTATTCGCTAATTGCTAATATTTCAAACGATACCGATGCGCAAAATGTATCAAAAATGATTGACGACAAGTACGGAAGTGTGCCGACCGCACTTATTGGTTTAATCGATGTGGCGCGTCTAAAAGCGAAGTGCCAAATAGTTAGTGCGATACGCGCTCGCATTGTAAAAGGCAAGAGCGAAATTTATTTTCACGATACTCTAGAGAGCAACTCTCTTTTATCTAGCGCAAAATTAAACAAGTTTACAGTATCAAAACACGATAATTTGGTAATACTCAAAAGCGAAAGCGGGGAGAAAAATAATAAAGAGATTTGGCGCGATACTTTCGCGGTTTTAGACAATTTAGCGCAAAAAATCAGCGAAAAATAATTGCATATTCTAAATTTTTATGCTACAATACTACTACTTATTACTAAACTAACTAGGAGAACTATAGACTTGGCTAAATTAAAAAATCAAACAACTTCAATATTTAAGTACCTTATAATTGCGATTTGCGTTTTGCTAATTCCTATTTTTGCAGGTTGCGATTTAGTAACTGTAAATGTGGATAAGCAACTCGCCGAAGTTGCCGCAAGTTATGACAACGGGCGCGTTGTTGTTACTCGCGAAAACTTAATTATTACTTATAAGAGCATCGGCAACAGTCGTTTTGACAATTCTAGCACCGCTACTCAAAGCGGAGTCGAGCAAACTCTCGACCTTGCGCTCGACCGTGCCGTTTTAGTCGACTTCTTAACGGCTGACGATATGGCAGACGAGAGAGCAAGACTAAATGTACAAAAAGTTACTCTATCTATGTACGAGTCAAACGAAGTTTGGCGCAGTGTGTACGACTACATTAATTCGGCAGTAAAGAGTTATGAAGACGACCTTAGAGCGCAGGACGATGTGTCTATTACCGAACCAACTGACGAAACAGACAGCACCGCATACTCTGCTTACGAAAAAACTTATGAGTACTACTACGACTATTCGACAGGCGAGTTCGCCCTTGTAAAACTCGATGACGATGAAATCGTTGAGAACGAATCAATCGCGCTTTTTGATTCAACACTTGACTTAACTTTCTCTCAAAAAGCAACACTTGCGTACAACAACTTCCGCCAAAACTATTGGGAGTATACCGATAGTGTTATGATGGACAATGACACAACAAACGACCACGAGGATTCTTACAGCGATGACGCGTGGACAGACTTTATAAACGGGCTCCTTCGCAACGAAGCAGACCGCAATTTGAGTAAAGTAAACAGCGAAGCATTCTTGCGCGAAGTTGAAAGAGTATACAACATCTACTACGAAAACGCGATTTTAACCGCATTCCAAAATAACTACTTAGACTCGCAATCAATTACAGTAAACGAAGTTGCAACTAAATTTAAAGAATTATACAACGCGCAGTACGAATACTTTAACGCGAACCCGGATGCGTTTGACGATTTAATTCCAACAAGTGCCGAGCAAGTGTACTATATGTACGATGCTAGCGGATACTTTAAGGTAAACCACATTTTGTTTGGTTTTAGTGATGAACAAAATGACGCAATCGATGCCGAGGAAAAAAAACTCACAAACGGACAAATTACCAAATCTGAGTACGAGAAAAATGTTGCTCGCATAAAATCACAAACTCAAGCATACAACCGTGAAACAGGCGAGTACGAAAGCCTTGAAGCAGTCGTTCGCAATCTAAATAGCGCAATGACCGTTGCTCAAACAGAGAGCGCTAAACTCGCAGTTTTCCGCGACTTTATGCACAAGTACTCAACCGATGAGGCAACTTTAAATGCCGAATCTTGCTACTACATTCCACTTGACCCAGACAAAGATAGTATGGTAGAAGCATTCGCAAACACTAGCCGTGATTTATATAATAACGGCGCTGGAAGTGTTGGCACTTATTCTGGGCTTGTAGAAACCGAGTATGGCTACCACATCATTATGTATACAGGAAAAGCACAGTCAATCAGTGTTGGTGGTATGAGTGACGCAAGCATTTTAGCGCAACTCAATGGCTACTATCTTAACCCACTTTACAACAAAACAATGCTTGACGCAATTATTGAACAAGTAACCCTAACTAGTTACAATGTCTACGAAGCAAGCATCTTAAATGCTGTAAAAGCAGGGAAAGACATCGTGAAAAACCCGTCTGTGTATGATGATTTGTATTAATTTTGAATTTTACAAAAATTCAAAATTAAATTAGCAATTAGCAATTAGCAGTTAGCAATTAATGTGCGCGTGCGCGCAAGCCTACTCGCTTTGCGAGAATTATCAATTAGCAATCTACCACGCAAAGCGTGAATTAGCAATTAGCAATGAGCAATTAGCGGTTATTGCTGGGTATAAAATTAATATTAAATACCTTCCATAATTCCTAATTACTAATTCCTAATTATTAAAAGTGAGTTAACTACTCACTTTTTTTGACAAACTTTCCTTTGTGTGATACAATTAGTATAACAAGGGGGAATACTATGTACAAGGGAATGCTAGTTACTTTTGAAGGTGGTGACGGTAGTGGGAAATCAACGCACTGTTCACTTTTGGAGGCGCAACTAAAAAGCGAAGGTATTGATTACTTAATAACTCGCGAACCAGGTGGCACGATTTTTAGTGAAGCCGTTCGCGCGCTCGTAAAAGATGCAAAATTTGCCGACAAGTCGCCTATTAGTGAGTTGTTGCTTTTCGAGTCCGCGCGCGCCGATATTGTCGAAAAAGTGATTATTCCAGCCTTAAAAGAAGGCAAAATCGTTGTGCTTGATAGATTTTACGATTCAACTACCGCGTATCAAGGGTATGGGCGCGGGCTTGATATCGAAATGGTGAAAGCGCTAAACAAAATCGCTACGCACGGAATCGTTCCCGACCTTACTTTTTACTTGCGTATCGACCCTGAAACCGCATTTTCTAGGAAAGGCGGAGCCGAGCAAGACGACACTTTGGAGCAAGCGGGCATCGAATTTCACAAACGCGTGCTAAATGGCTTTGATGCAATCGCAAAAGGCGAGCCGAACCGCTTTGTCACAATAGACACTTCAAAAGATATGCTCGAGGCGCATAAAAACATTGTTAAAATTTTCAATCAAAAATATGACGAGCACACAAAGGAGTATTATGGATATTCAAAAGTTTAGACAGCACCCCGTCTGCCACGACATTAAAAACGGAAAATTGAGTCACAGTTTAATACTTATTAGCCCTGATTCGTACGCGCTCGAGCAGTTTTCTAAAAATCTCGTTATGGCACTAATGTGCGAAAGCGAAAACAAGCCGTGTGGCGAGTGCGAAGGTTGCAAAAAAGTGATGCATAATAACAATGTCGATGTCTTGTATTACCCTAGGTCAAACAAAACGGTAAACTCCGCCGAAATCGAGGACTTAATTACAAATGTGTACACCGCGCCCTACGAGGCGGACAAAAAAGTGTTCGTCATAAATAACGCAAATAATATTGACGCAATTCAGCAAAATAAACTCCTAAAAACACTCGAGGAGCCCCCGCACAACACTTATTTTATCCTAATCGCAACGGATACGAGTAATATTTTGCAGACGATAAAATCGCGTTGTAGACAAGTTGTCGTGCCTAATTTTACCGGTAGCGAGATTTTACAAGTTTTAGAGAAAAACGGAGTTGCGCCCGACACCGCACGCACCGTGTTAAATTACTGCGATAAATCGTGTTCGCAAGCCTTAAAATACGCGCTAAACGAGAATTTTAGCGAAATTGTAGGGCTTGTAGAAAGCCTTTTTCGTGATTTTCGTAAGTCGTGGCAAATGCTAGATTTTGCTTCTAAACTATATAATTACAACGAAAATTTCGAGGAAGTGCTCGATGTTTATCTAAATATTTGCGCTCGCGCGTTGGCAGTTCTGATCGGTGGTGAAGGAGACAAAATCGCTAAACTTGTGGCGCAAGAATTTAGCCTTGATGCCATTATTAATTTAAATGATGTTGTCCTAAAAATTGTCGAGGAGCGAAAGCGAAATTGCAATTTCAATTCAATCGTAGACGGGTTTTTATTTAAAATTTTGGAGGTTAGACACAAGTGGCCAGTATTGTAAATGTTCGATTAAATGACGGTCGCGCCCTGCCATTTACTAGCGAATTTTCCCTTCAAAAAGGGGATAAAGTCGTAGTGCTAAACGATATTTTTCAAGAGTTTGGTATAGTCGAGAGCGTGGGGGAAGGCGATGGCGAAAATTTAGGGAGCGTTTTGCGCGTTGCAACAGAAAACGACATCGACTTAAATAAGCGAATGCTAGATTTTTGCGAAGCGGACAAAGAAAAAGTTTTAGAGCAAATCCAAAAACTCGGCATTGAGTGTAAACTCGTAACTGTTTTGCGTTCGCTCGATAACAAAAAAATTTTAGTTATGTACACTGCAAACGACCGCATAGACTTTCGCCAGTTAGTAAAGGACCTTGCGGGCATTTTTAAGATGCGAGTTGAAATGCGCCAAATTAGTGAGCGCGATGAAGCGAAGTTTTACGGTGGTTGCGGGCAGTGCGGGCAGTTGTTGTGCTGTCGCCGATTTTTAAATATTCCGCGCCAAACTTCGATAAAAATGGCAAAGGTGCAAGGAATGGCGCTTACACCTAGCAGGGTAAACGGTGTTTGTGGCAAACTGATGTGTTGCCTTCAATATGAGTATTCGCAGTACCGCGATGTGCTTGCCAATATGCCAACGATAAATAGTATTGTAGAGACAAAAGACGGCAAGGGCGAAGTCGTTTTTATCGATGTGCTAGGCGAAAAGGTGGCGGTGCGCCTTGAGGACAAGACAAAAGCAATTACTAAATACCAGCCCGATGAAATCACCGTTTTAGTTAGGGCGGAAAGCGAGGAGGATATTGATGAATAAAGGTAAAGTTTATTTTGTGGCAACGCCTATTGGAAATTTAGGAGACATTACTTTGCGCGCGCTTGAAGTTTTAAAAAGTTGCGATTATATTGCTTGCGAGGATACTAGGCACTCGGCAATTTTATTAAGCCACTACGAAATCTCGCGCCCCACCATTTCATACCATAAATTTAATGAAAATAAAAGCGCAGGGTATATTTTTCAACTCCTTAAAAACGGCAAAAATGTTGCGGTTATCAGTGATGCGGGTATGCCCGTCATTTCAGATCCGGGGGCGGTGCTAATAAATAAGTTAATCGAGCACAACTTCGATTTTGAAATTATCCCAGGGGCGAACGCGGGGCTTTCGGCTCTTGTTATGTCTGGAATAGATGCAAGCGCCTTCGTGTTTGGTGGTTTTCTGCCCGAGCATCGCCACGACAGAATTAATTATATCCAGCGCCTTTCAAATGCCGAATGTACGCTTGTGTTTTATTCCGCTTGCCACGATTTAAAAAAAGATTTAGAGGACTTGCACTCCGTTCTCGGTAGCCGAAAAGTTAGCATTTCAAACGATATCACTAAAAAATTTGAGGCAACTTTCCGCGGTGTCCTAGGCGAAATAGAAATTCCGCGCCCTAAGGGTGAGTTTGTAATCGTCATCGAAGGAAAACCTATTCTAAACGAATTAAATAAACTAACAATTGAGGAACATGTCGCGCACTACCAGGCAACAGGCGTTAGCCGAATGGAAGCACTCAAACTCGTTGCCCGCGACCGCAACCTCCCCAAAAGCGAAATATATAATGAACTTTTAAAGAAAAAATAACAGCAAATCACTGTTATTTTTTCTTTAATTTTTTTGGTTTGTTTTTGCTTCTTTATATTGTTTGTTTTGTTTAGGTTTTTGGCAAAAATTTTTGCTAACGCAAAATCTTTTTGCACAGAAAGCAAAATGCTTCGCATTTTTTTCCGCTACGCGCGGAGCGGGACGGTGACCGTCCAAGCAATACGCCTACGGCGAGTACAATTCACTTTTAGACCACTAATACTTTTGTTGCCCCGCTGGCTCATTAGCGTATGCAAGCATACGCGGAAGTCTGTAATTAATATTGCATTTCATTATTTTGTTAATATGAAATTAAAAAGGAAGTTTATTTATCTATAAAAAAGCTTCGCGCACAAGCGCCCGTAATTCAAAATTCAAAATAAAGCGAAGCCGAATGGCGAAGCGCATAACGGAGTTGCGTAAAGCGAAGCGTAAGAAAAAATAAGCGAAAAATCGCTTATTTTTATGATTTAGTATAGAAATATTTAGTGTCGCCGTCTTGAATTGTTAGTTCGCTACCGCTTAAGGTATAGACAGTTTGAGTTGTGTTGACCGAAATTGTTATTTTATCGCCGTCTTGTGTCCAAGTCATATCTTGCGCTTCGGCGGAATTAACTTTTATTGTGCCCGTGCCATCGTCATTAAATTTTAGTTCGTTTTCAAAAGGCGCTTCGAAATCGCCCTTGTTCGTATCGTCCGCATTAACCGTTGTTTCGCCATTTGTGACTCTTGAAAGCGTCCAAGTGCCAGTTAAACTACTTTCGCCACAGCCTGATAATATACCTAAACACAGTCCCACTAATATCAACACCGCAAGCGCTGGCTTCCAAATTGTATGTATTCTTTTTAAATTTTCCATAAGAAATTCCCCCTTATTTAATAATATTTTATTTGATTTTTCTGCAATTTTTAAGCATTTTTCATTTGGAATAGTTGTTATCAATCTTAAATCGAAGTTGTCCATAAACTCCCTCCCTAAATTTTGCACCCCCTTAAAGTATTATTTTGTGCTTTAAATTTACCAAATAAAATATAAAATGTTTAGTAATTATTAATAATTTTTTACATTCGACAAAAGAAGCCAAAAAACTTACGCGTAAACGCGAATTAGCAATTTTACTCGCAAAGCGAGAAATAGCAATTAGCAATTAGCGGTTAGCAATTAGCAATTAAAGTGCGCTGGCGCGCGAAGCTTAATAAATATATAAACTTCCTTTTTCTAATTAAACACTAACATATTTTAGTGTTAACATAAAAGAGAAATGCAATAATATTTTCGGACTTCCGCGTATGCTTGCATACGCTATTGACCTGTGCGGTCCACAGCACCGCTCCGCGCGTAGCGGAAAAATGTAAATAATTAGGAATTAGAAATTAGTAATTAGTAATTGTGGCTAAAATTTTATTTAGAAAATAACTTCCATAATTGCTTTTAAAAAGGCAAAAAATAAATGATTTTTAGTTTATATCTTTTTAAACTAATACAAAAAGGAACTTGCTACTTTTATGAAGTTCCTTTTTTATTATGGCTAGTTTCAAAATTTAATAAGCCACTATTTTTTATTGACAAATAAATTGCTAAAAATTGTATGTATTTGCTATTTTTTGGTGTCTACTTTATTAAGTATAGAAATTTCATTTTTCATACAATAGTTTGATACTGCTGTGAAGTTTTTGTCGTAGTTATATATCTTTTGCCCAAATTTAAGCCACGCTTGTGACCAAGAATCGCTTTCGTCAATGAATTGTTTAACTATCGCTTCCATATCTTTTTTATTATTTAAAGTTTCGTCATCAACGCACCCGCGCTCATCGTAGAGTTTACACTGCAAATCGCACTCCAACTTATCACACTGAAAGGCGAAAAGGGCTTCGGGCGTCTTGCGTTCGTCAAATTCAAAAATTAAACTTTCGATATAATCTTTGCTTTCTAGCGTGCTTAAAACCTTTGCCACCGCCTTGTGTCCCAACTTCTTTTTTGTCTCTTTGTCCACATCAAATAGGGATAAATCACCGATTAAAATCTCCTCCATTTCGTGAATAGAAAGCATAAACAAAACTTTCTTAATGTCTATTTCATAGTGAAATTCGGACCACATAGCAAGAGCGAGCATCTGCGTGCCAAAAATATGCTCCGCCACACTCTCAACGCGCTCCGCCTTAACTTCCCATTCAAGCCAGCCCTTGCGCAAAATATTTTTCAACTTATTGCATAACACATAAAATTCAACAACATTTTTTTCTTTACTCATTTTTCCGCCTTAACCTTTTTCACCTAAAATTGAACTAACTATATTATAAACTATTTAAACAAAATTTTCAAAACAAAATAGTAAAAATTGCTAATGAAGTAATTATCAATCATTTATATTTCGCTTTATTTCGTGGTTCATAGAATAAATTTTATCACTTAAAATTATATCTTTAATGATTGTAGGCTTGATGTCGAGATTTTGAATTTCCGCCTTTGTAAACCACTTAAATTCTAGCACGTCTTTTTTGTCTTTGTCAAATTCCTCTCTAATTTCGTCCTTAATTACTTTGTTTTCATTTTTAGGTTTTAAAAGGTAGTAAAAGCACATTTCGTGGAATTTTTGATTTTTAACATTCAAATAAAAGTTTTCGTGCAATAAAAATAAATTTTGTACCACGACAGGCATTTTTGTTTCCTCCTCAACCTCGCGAATAACAGCGTTTTCGGAATTTTCAAACCACTCCAAATGCCCGCCAGGAACACACCAATACGAACCAAGCCCCATTTTAACAAGCAAAAATTTGCCATTAAATTCAACCAAACCTCCCGCACGCACTTTATAGGTAACATCATTTGCTCTAACTCTTATATCTTGCGAAATTGTATTAGTAAACTTCCTTTCGTTTTGGCGTTCAAGCAAAAATTCGGCTATCTCAAAACAAGCTTTTTTCAATTTTTCGTAATCAGCGTCTGTATTATTTTCTTGATTTAAGACTTTTTCAACATCAATTTCTAAATCAAAAGAAAACTTGTCCTTTAAAATTGCGAAAGCTTCATTTAGGTTTTTAGGAAATATGTTTAATGATATAAAATACTTTTGTAACGCTAGGTAAACTAGTCTTTTTAGCGTATATTGTCCCTGAATTTTGTTAGGTAAGTTGTCAAAATCGGCGACTATGTTTATTATTTTTGAAATTTCGTTTGAACATAATGTAGACGAAGTGCTCTTTAATATATTTTCATCAATTTGAAAAGTAAAGTCTTGATTGTGATACAAAACATCACTTAAACCTTTTTGCGCAAGATATAGCCCCAGCATTGTTTTATAGTTTAAAATATTAAGATTTGCAGTTTCTTTTTTAGAAGTAAAGGTTACGCTTAAACTGCCACTAAAATTTTCTCTTAAATACTTCATAATTTCTTGATTGCGCTCGTAGTCAATTCCGTCCGTTATGAGCAAAAATTCGGTGTCATAATTTTTAGCGCTTTGCTTATTTTCGTTTTTTAATAGCGAAATAAATAAAATGTAGTCCTTATGTGTGCCAACTAAATAATCAGTGATTTTTTGAATAATTTCATTTTCCATAACATTTTCTCCCTACTTAAATTTTTTAATATATAAATCGCCATAGACGAGTAATATTTTGAAATTAGCACTTATTAAACAATCGATAGCCTTTTAGATACCAAAAGGCACCTAGGTTTACAAATTACCTTTCCTTAATTTTTGATTTTAAGAATATCATAAAATTAAAGTATTGTCAAACTTAATTTTAAATCACTTTTTCTAAAAAGCAAAAAGGGAACAAAAAAGCACGCTAATAATTTAGCGTACCTTTAATTTAACTTACAATAATAAACATATTTTGTGTGTAAACGAATGGTAGAATGCGCACAGTTTCGTGGTCGCCCATTTCAACAGGCATAAATCTTTCCTCTTGGTCTAATATATTACCTGTATAATGCGATTTGTTAAATAAATCACTGTAAAAGTGGTCTGGGTTATTTGTATCGTAGTAAAGTGCTTCAATTTGTTCTACGGTAAAAATTTTAGATTCATCAATTTTTTCAGCATAATTTATTTTAATACTTGTAACATTGCTATCAAAAAACATTAAGTAATAAGTATTTCCCTCAACGAACCTGTCTTTTCCAATATTATAAACATATGATGGGTCAGTGCCTTCAAATCTTGCAATTCCCCAAAAATACTCTTCGCCTTCGCGTAGACCTTTATATTCGGTTGCATCACAATTAACATTTGTCGTTATTTGCATAAACGCCACTCTATCGTTATTATTACTATTTCCGCACGCGCTAAAAATTAGGCACGAAAATAATACTAAAATAATAAGAGTGAACGGAATAACCTTTGTCATATTTACCATAATATCTCTCCTTTGTTTTCCTTTATTTTACCATAAATTTAAATTATTGTTAAATATTTTACCATAAATTTAAATTATTGTCAAATTTAAGAGTGAACAGCGTACACATTAACTGCACTTGCAGTTTAAATATTAAATTATTCACTAGCCTTAAAGTTGTACACAGGTTTAATTTGTTTTACAATTTCTGCAGTAGGTGAGATGTATTTAACAATATCGTCTTTCGTTTTGTATGCCATAGGGCTTTCGTCAAGGGTGCTTGCCGAAATCGAAGTTGAGTAAATGCCTTCCATTTCGTGCTCAAACTCTTGTAGAGTGAGCGTTTCTCTTGCTTTCATACGACTTAAAACTCGCCCCGCACCGTGTGGCGCGCTGTAATTCCAATCAGGGTTGCCTTTTCCAACACAAATTAGCGAACCATCACGCATATTAATAGGAATAAGTATTTTTTCGCCTTTTTGCGCTGAAACAGAACCTTTGCGCATAATCATATTTTCGGTGTCTATGTAGTTGTGAATGCAAGTAAAACTGTCTGCAACGCTTAAATTTAGCCCTTTAACGATTACATCAATCAAAAACATGATATCAAATATTTTAAAAGAAAATACTTCTTTTTTAGAGCCTAAAATTCAAGATTTAAGTTCGCAAATTATGGCAAAATTAAATAAAGAAATGGCGTCTAATACCGAAGGTAAGTTTGATTCAATAGTTTCTTTTAAGCCTACAAAAGAAACTTTTAAAATTATCGATTATATAGACGAGTATTTGCTTGTAAATTTGTCCTTGTCCGAGTATTTTAGGAATATGTTTGTGGCGTACACCGAACTCCCGCAAGATATGAGAGCCGAAATCGTTTTTAAGGAGCAGTTTGATACTCTAAACGAAGCCATTAAAAAGGGCAAAAGGGTTTTTGTAAACATAAAAGATAAAAAGCAAACTAGAATGGAAATGGAGCCGTACATTTTTTCTCGCTCAAAAGAGGAGATGCACGTGTATCTTTTATATAAAAATTTAAATTCGTGCCGAAGTATAAAATTGTATAAAATTCAGTCTGTCGCCATTTTGGAAAAAGACGCAACGTTTACCGATGAGGATATCAAAATTTTTAGTAAAATGCTTGCCTACGGTCCGCAATTCTTTTACCAACCTAACGAGCAAGATGTCGTAGTCCGCTTAACTAAACGCGGGCAACAACTTTTCCATAAAATATATGTCCACCGCCCAATTCCTGCGAGTATTGAGAACGATATCTTCACTTTTAAATGCTCATATATCCAAGTCGTGCAGTACTTCACGCGCTTCGGTGGCGAAGTCGAAATCATCTCACCAAACGAAGTTAAACAAATGATATACAACTTCCACAATAGTTTCGTACAAAAAAATAAATTAGAAAGTTAAAAAATATTTAAAATTATAAAAATATGCCTTTTCGTTGACTTTTCTAATATTCAAGAATTCGCAAAGCCGAAGGCACAATCCCTCCCAAACGAACGAAACAAAAAAAGCGCAAAATTGCGCTTTTAAAGACCTGGCGGAGAGCCTTCCTGTTTAGACAAACTCTATATTTTAATTAATCACCAGTTAAAACAATTATTTGCATAAAGGCAGTTTGTCAAGATGTCACTTTAAAAAATTATTAAATTTTTAGTTAAAAATACCAGACTTTTATTAGAGACTATGCTATAATATACTTAATTATTATATTCTTAGGAGTTATTATGATACGATTAGGGACTTTGTTTAGCGGGATTGGAGCTATTGAACAAACCTTATTTAAATTAAATCTTAATCATAAAATAATATTTGCTTGCGATAATGGTGAAAGGCATATATCAATTAACGAAAAAGAAATTGATTATATAAATAATGTTAAAGATATAGTTGAACGTGAAAATTATGTAAAATCATTATATGCAAAAACAAAGAAAGAGAATTTCATGGAAAAATCTTATAAGGCAAATTATCAAATAAATGACAAAGATTTTTATCAAGATATCAGATTTGTTGATGGCGAATTTTATAAAGGGCAAGTAGATCTTCTTGTTGGAGGTAGCCCATGTCAATCTTTTTCAGTTAATGGAAAAAGAGGAGGATTTGCAGATACTAGAGGAACTTTATTTTATGAATACGCTCGCATTATTAAAGAAAGTCAACCTAAATGTTTTATTTTTGAAAATGTAAAGGGGATGTTAACTCATGATAATGGAAGGACTTGGGAAACAGTAAAAAATGCTTTTAGTGAATTAAATTATAACATATATATAAATAAAGATAGGAATGGAAAAGAATCTCCTGTGTTAAATTCAATGGATTTTGGGATGCCTCAAAATAGACCGAGAATTTATATTATAGGTATACGAAGAGATATTGATAACAATTTATTTCAATTTCCTGCTCCCATAAAATTAAAATTAAAAGTTTCTGATTTTTTGGATGAATCTACTGATCCTAAATATTATTTAGGTAAAAAAGGTTTTGAATTTGTAACTACTCATTCTAGCAGAGCTCAAGTAAATTGTAATATAATGCGCTGTCAAAAAGCGAATCAGCAGTTTAATTGGAATGGAGATTTTATTTTTGAGCCGTTAAAAAAAATAACAAATCAGAAAATTTTAAAAAAAGCGTATATTGGTACTTTCAATAACGAAATAGGGGTTATAAGGAAATTTACACCTAGAGAGTGTTTGCGACTAATGGGCTTTCCTGATAGCTTTAAGATTGTTGTAAATGATACGATGATGTATCGTCAAGCTGGGAATTCTATAGTTATAAATGTATTAGAGAAGATTGTAAAAGAAATTATAAAGACTGGAGTTTTAAAATGATACGATTAGGGACTTTATTTAGTGGTATAGGTGCGATTGAGCAAGCATTAAAAAGATTAAATTTAGAACATAAAATAATTTTTGCTTGTGATAATGGAGATATTGATATAGATCTTGATGTTGAAAAAGAAAAAAAAATAATATTTTCTATGACTGATAAATTAGAAAAGAAAAAATATGTAGATAAACTTTATTCACGTAGTAAAAAACAAAATTATGTAAAACAAAGTTATTTAGCTAATTACAATATAAGTGTAGATGATTTTCATTTGGATGTAAGGTTTTTGGATGGAAGAGATTACCGAGGACAAATAGACCTTTTAGTTGGAGGGAGTCCATGTCAATCCTTCTCAACTGTTGGTTATAAAGGTGGTTTGAATGATGCAAGAGGTACATTGTTTTATGAATATGCTAGAATATTAGATGAAGTTCAACCTAAGGTTTTCATATATGAGAATGTGCGGGGATTGATCACACACGACAAAGGTAGGACATGGGGAAAAATGAGAGACATTTTTAAAAATGTTTTACATTATCATATAAGCGAGCCTCAAATTTTAAATGCAGCAGATTATGGAATACCCCAAAATCGAAGACGATTGTTTGTAATTGGTATTAGAAATGATATACAAGCAAAGGCGTTTGAATATCCGCCAAAAATTGGTGTTGAAAATTTAAAATATTCAATGCAAGATTTCTTGGAAGATAATTGTCGATATGGCGATTTTTCTTATGATAAGAAAAGCGGAGAATTGATTGTCAAAAAATCAAAAGGGATTCCTGATAAAAAATTTTATCTAACACCAAAAGTTAGAGATTATGTTTTAAAACAGGGGACTAAATCATTTAAAACATCTATAGAAATTGATTTAAAGATTGCTAGAACTTTATTAAGAACAATGACCCAACACCATAGAGCTGGTGTTGATAATTATATAACAGTTAGTGATAATGGAAAAGAAAAAGTAATTAGATCGCTTACTGATAGAGAAGCATTAAGATTGATGGGGTACCCTGATAATTTTAAGATAGTTGTATCATCTACACAAATATTTAAGCAAGCTGGTAATTCAATAGTTGTTGATGTTATGATGGCTATAATAAGGGAAATTTTAAAAACTGGAGCTTTGGATTAGGAGGTAAATATGAGTTTTAAAAGATTAGATGCAATAGATATAAATTATGTAGATTCAGCAGCTGATAGATCCTTAAAAATAGCTGGCACAACAGGCGTGGGAGAAGCGAGACTATATGCAGGAAATAATGAAAAAGATTTAGATGAATTTTTTGAATTGGATAATATTGAATGCTTTTTTATGTTAAAAGAAGATTTAGTTAATTATTTGCAAGATGCTAAAGAAGAATATGAAAATCCTTCTAGAGAATATCAGCATAATATTTCCAATTTATATATAGAAAAAGTAAAAGAAACAAATAGCATTAGTTTTGATAAAATCAAAGTATATTTTAAGAAAACATATGATAGTGGCCATAGATATTATTTGGTATTATATCCTAATAAAGAAAATAGACAAAATTATGCACATTTGAGAAATATTTGTTTGCCAAGGATGACTGTAATCACATTTGTAAAATTGGAAGATAATGAATCACATAAACGATATATTTATATGAAACCTATCTTCTATATAGATCCTGCAAAAAGAGAAGCTTTAGATGAGCAAAATGAATTAGCTACGCTTAATAATGAATCTTCCGAAAATGAAAAAATAGTAAAAGAAAGATATAGGAAAAAGCAAACGCAATATAGGTTGTCTTTGCTTGAAAAAATGCCGGCTTGCTTAATTACGAATGTTTCAGATGATAGGTTATTGGTAGCATGTCATGTAAAACCTTATTGTGTTTGTGACGAAGATGAAAAATATGATGTAAAAAATGGCATTGTACTGACACCTACATATCATACTTTATTTGATTTAGGGTTTATAACTTTTGATAAAGATGGAAGATTACTTATTTCTCCATTTTTATCAAATCTTAACAAATCTCGATTAAATCTTATTGAATTAAAGGCTTATAGATTACAGCAAGGAACTGAGAAATATATGAAATATCATAGAGAACATATTTTTAAT
Source organism: uncultured Clostridia bacterium (assembly GCA_944383915.1). GTDB lineage: Bacteria > Bacillota > Clostridia > Christensenellales > UBA1242 > UBA7867. The sequence goes on along the minus strand of CALWRJ010000010.1, from coordinate 161,387 downwards.
ACTATTAAATTTGATGATTTGGATTTTATTGACTAATCAATAGAATTTAAATATAAAAAATCAAGCACTTTATTTGTTGCTTGATTTTTTAATATATCGCTACTATTATATTGAAGCTTGAATGTTTCACATATAATAATAGAAAATTTAAACTAAAATATTATTTAATATATTACCTATTGTTAAATATATTTTTAAATTTTACATATAACTGAAACTAAATTTTAGATTGGTAAAGAAGATAAACAATTCCAAAATAATCTCTACTAAAAAATACGAACCCCAGTAAATTTCCAGAGTTCGTATTATTCACTAATGGCGGAGAGGGAGGGATTTGAACCCTCGCTACGGTTTCCCGTACTGCGTCCTTAGCAGGGACGTCCCTTCGGCCTCTTGGGTACCTCTCCATAAGTCGAATTAAATAATTTATTTAGTTGTGTCTAGCAAATACTTTCTCGCAAGTTAACGATATGAGTATAGCATAGTAAAATTATAAAGTCAACTAAGTAATTGATATTTTTGCTTTTCTTTTTTGGTTTAAGGTTGACAAAATAAATTTGTGTGTAAAATTTGATAAAATTTGTCATATTTATTCGACATTTTAATAAAATAGTATTATAATACTCGTGATATGTGAATTCACATATTTTGAGTTAAGCGCTCTTAAAAAGTTAAAAGGAGCAAATTATGGCGAAAAATGGTTTTGTTTCTGCAATGGACGATATGCCATGGATAGTTAAGATTATCCTTTGTTTGCCTGTTTTAAACTGGGTATACGGTATTTATCGTATCGTAAAAGGCATTTCTACAAACAATGTTTTGATGTGGGTTGTAGGTATTTTATGGATAATTCCTGGTAGTGTTATTTGCTGGCTTATCGACCTAATTTGCACATTGGTTTACAAAAAGCCAACCGTGCTTGCGTAAACTTAAATTTAAAAAACGAAAAGTCTCTATACGGGGCTTTTTTGTTTTATATAGTTCGCTTAAATTTAATTTGGCTAAAAACTGAAACAGAATTTTTTAATTCATTTAAGCATTCTTTTTTAAAGGCGAAGTAAATAAATTTAAAATGCTAAATTTAAAAATAAATGATATACAATAATATAATGCTAAATTTAATTTTAATTTTGATTATGTAGTTAATGAAATTAATATAGTATAGAATAGAGCCACGCACCTTTTTTACTTGCAATTTTATAATTTTTTTTGCGCGCTTTTAAAAATTTTTAAAAAAATATGCGAAAATTTGCGATATAAGGCGAAAATCGTTTGTAAAATGCGGGCAAATTAGTTATAATATAAGCAAGTAATCTTGCGTTGCGCATACTTTTTAAATAGTTACGCACGCTATTATTAGGGGGTATTATGAATAAGTTAGCGTCTTTGTCTTTTACACTCTGCTTTTGCCTAATGTTTGTAGGCGTGTTGGCGCTTGCAGGCTGTGGCGAGGAGCCGACTGTTTCGAGTATTAGTGTTTCACAAAATCCTGATGTTGTTGTCTATAAAGTTGGACAAACTCTTGACACAACAGGGGGTAAGTTTCAAGTAAATTACAGTGATGGTTCGACTCGTACTTACGATTTGGCATTCGCCGTTGCTGACGAAATTAGATTTGATAGTGTCGGCACAAAGACGATAACTATTTCGTACGAAGGCAAGACCACGGGCTTTGAAGTTAGGGTTGAAAAAGGTGATTTTGATACCAGCCTTTATGAAGGTGCGATAACGCGAATTTTTAATGGCGAACCACAAGATGTTTCGTTGTTTAGCAATGTAACTTTGCCAGCGGGAATTTCTGCAAATGTTCCTGAATACAAAGTTGCTGGTGCTAACGATGACACATATTCTACAACTGCACCTACTGATGCAGGTCGTTACACTGTAAAAGTACACCTTAACGGTGGCGAAAATTACAACGACAAAGACCTAATAATAGACTTTGAAATCAAAAAGGCAGATTATTCAAGCCTTGCAAACGGTGATTTCTTTAATTACAAAGGCATCAATTCGGTAACTTACGGCGATGACTTTGATTTGAGTCTTGGCTGGGAAGTTGAGTCAAATGTTTTAGGCGCTATTCCGCTTGATAGTGAATACGCACAAAGTATTTCGTACTACTACATTAAAACAAGTGACGCGACAAGCACAAACGACACTTTCAGCACTGAAACTGAAATCGTTGCAGATGGCGAGGGAAAAGTTTATGCAAATCTTGATGCTGGTAGTTATACAATTATTGTACGCGGTGCAAGTACAAACAACTTAAATGCTTTTGAAATGAGTGCAACATTCAATGTTTACAAAAAGGCTTTGGAACTTGGCACTGATTACAATGTGAAAATCACTGTAACTAATGCCGATGACGAAAGCACAAGGGAAGTAACTTTTATTGAATCGACTACGGGCGTTATTCCAACTGTTATAACTCTTGCAGACGGGGAGAGCGTATCGGTTGAAATTGAGTTTTTAGGCGATGTTGCAGATGATTGCACTGTAAATAATTTGTATTATCATTACAGCGTAAACTCAAACAGCACACCATCTGTTGCGTATAGTGTTGCGGGAAATGGTATTTATCAAATTGTGTTAGAACTTGACAGCACAAATTACAGTTATCCTACTACTATTTATGATGCATTCCGTGTTGAATAATGCGTTGAGCGCGAGCGTGGCGCCTATATAATAGGCGCAAGTGCTTGCCACAAAAAACCGCAGGTTTTTTTGGCAAACACACGCACCTTCGGTGCGCACGCTCGCGCTTTGTTGTATAAATTACTTGCCATATTTAATTTAACAGGCATAATTTAATCAAAAATAAAATAAACTACTACTATGGAGCAAAAAATGAATATTTGGGACAAAAGATTTATGGATTTAGCCGTTATGCTCGGCACTTGGACAAATTGCGCGCGCCCCGATAGAAAAATAGGGGCAGTTATCGCTCGTGATGAGGAAATCTTAGGAATGGGGTACAACAAAGTCCCTAAACCGCTAAAAAGTTGCATTGAAAAAGGTGTTTGCTACCGAAAGGCGAATAATATTGAAAGCGGAACGCATCAAGAACTTTGCTATTCAATTTGTGCCGAACAAAACGCAGTCTTGCAAGCCTTAAAAGAAGGACGCGATATGCACGGCGCAACTATTTATATTTCTCACACACCATGCGGAGTATGTGCGCGCTGGATAATTGATGCTGGTATAACTCGCGTTGTCTACCGTTCACCATATACAGACGAATTTAGCATTCAAATGCTAAAAGAGGCGGGAGTAAAATTAGAGCAGTTTAAAGAATAAACTGTTCTTTTTTTGTATTAATGTAGTTAGTGGGATAGTAAATAGTAATAAAATTTGGCAACAAAATGATTGTTAATTTTTCGCCCGTGATTATTTAAATATTAACAAAAAACATACTAGTCACTAGTATGCTTTTATATTTTTTAACACTATCTTACAAAATTTAAGCATAATGCTACAAAATTTTGCGTGTAAGTATTAGTCTTTTTGCTTTGTGCAGTATTTGCAAACACCGAATTTGTCTGTCGTTACATAGCCAGGAGCAGATGCAATAACATCAGGAATACGGTTTACGATTGTTGCACAAGTGAGTTCTACAGTGTTTGGACGACTAATTGTAACCGTGGTAGTTGGTTCACCAATAATTGTCCATTCGTTTTTGTCGTAGTCCTCGGGACCGTAAACTTTACCGATACACTCGGCTTCGATTTCGATTCCTTCCTTAGTTTTTGTCGTAACAACTGCGCTCATACCTGTTGCCATTCCGCTAGGAATTGTCATATTAAGAGTGCTACTTGTAAGGTCGCCGTTGTGAGTCATTGGCACGCATTTTTGAGTTTGAGAAATAACAGTTAGGCCTAATTTGTCTGCAAGCCAACCGTTTACATTCCACATATAACTAGGCTTGTATTCGCCACTTTCGATAATTTTTTGTCTTTCACTTGGTGAAATCTCGTCAGCAGAAGCAACTTCGCGCTCAAAGTCTTGTAGATTTAATCCAGCACCGTGAGCACGCGCAAGGGCGATACCATAATCTTCGACATTGTAACTACTGCTACCTTTAATTTTTGTAATTTTGTGAGTAACACCAGCAATCGTTGTAATCAAATTTCCCCAGAAAACATCTTGATAACCTGTACCTGTGATTGTGCAATCTGTCTTTTTCGCGATTTCGTCAATCTGCTTAAATAGGTTAGGGTTACTATTTTGTGGATAAAATGCTTCCTCGCAAGTCGTGATAGCATTTACACCAGCATTTGCGCACGCCAAAAGTGGTTCGGCACAGTCAGCAATTAGGCTCATCGTGGTAACAATCGCGATGTCAGGCTTGATTGCTTTGAGTCTTGCCACCATATCTTGATTTGCAGACTCAATTTTTACACCGATTTTGCCAACGCCAGCATATTCGCCCGCGTCAGTCCCAAATTTACTTTCATCGATATCAAAAGCGCCTACGCACTCCATACCGCGTTCGATGCAGTAGCGAATAGTATATTTTGCCATTTTTCCGCATCCGTATTGTACAAATTTAATCTTTGACATATTTTCCCCCTAAAGTTTTTGCATTAAAAATGCTATAAATATTATACACTATTTTAAGAATTTTAACAAACAATTTGCCAAAGTATGTATAATGTTGTATACTATTTATGGTCAATTCCGCGGGTTTTTGGCACAAATTTCTAAAATAGAAAAAAATTTGCGATAATTTTTGCAAAGTTTTAGGCGTTTTTTGTGCTAAAATATCAGTGGAGGTGAAAATGAGTTTTCTAGACTATATTTCAGCAGGGCTTGGACTTGTTGAGTCTAAACAACCTAATACACGCGCACGCAAAGAGAAAAAAGCGCTTGACTATAATTTTACGGACAAAAAAATTTCAATTCAAGAACCTGTCGACTTTAACGACATCGTGCGCTTTGTAAAAAGTCTGGGTGGCAATGTTCCGCTAATCGTTAATTTTTGCAACTTACGATCAGAGTTTGCGGAGCGCGGGCTCGATTTCGTCTGCGGTGCTGTTTGCGCGCTCGGTGGGAAGTTTGAAAGAATCGGCGAAGGAATTTATTTCTATGCGCCGAAAAATGTGGCAGTTGAAAATTTAAAACACAAAGGAAAATGATATGCAAATTAAATGGTGGTATTTTTTATCGTTAGGGGTAATTTTTATTGACTTGCTAACAAAACACTTGCTTGACGGACAAAATTATGGCGTTATTGACGGATTTTTCAGTGTCGTAACGGTGCATAATACTGGTGCAAGTTGGGGAGTGTTAGCGGGCGCTCAGTGGTTTTTTATCTTAATTTCGGTTGTCTTTTTAGTCGGAATGCTTTTATTTGACTTTTTATACAAAAAAGACTTTGGGGCGAACGCGTGGTATAGAATAGGCTTTACGCTAGTACTCGGCGGGCTAATCGGCAACCTATTTGATAGAATTGTTTTTGGCTATGTGCGCGACTTTATTCATTTAGATTTTATGTCTTTCCCTGTATTTAATGTTGCGGATATGGCGCTCACGATTGGCTGTATTTGTATACTTATCTTTTTGGTATTTTTCTGCCGTTTTGGTGAAAAAGAAGGCGACACAATTTTAATTAAAAAAAGCGAAAATAATATTGAAAAAAATTTAAATAATAGTAAAAAAACGATAGAAAATTTGCCAGACGAAAACACTAAAAATGAAATAGAAAAAGAAAGCGAAAAAGCCGAAAATTTAGACCAGAATACTAAGCCAACTAGCAAAGATTATAATGACGAAAAAGCCAAAAATTTAGACGCTAAAACTCTAAAATTTAACAATAAAAAAGAGAATAAAAAAGCAGAAAATATTGATTAAAAAAACATAAAAATTAAAAAATACTATTTTAGATAATAAAAAGCAAAAAAGTTGAATTTTATTAAAAAAGGGCAAAAATTAACAAAAATGCGAAAAAACGCAAAAAATAAAGTACTATGCACGACTTTTCGCAAAAAAATTAAAGGAAATAGAAGTGGAAAAAGTAGAAATTACACAAGAAAATAGCGGAGTCCGTCTTGACATATTTTTGACGGAGCGCGAGCCTGATTTGAGCCGAAGCGCGATAAAAAATTTGATTGAAAAAGACAAAGTAAAAGTAAATGATGAGAGCAAAAAAGCGGGGTATAATTTAAGAGTTGGCGATGTCATAACTTACGAAATTCCAGAGCCCGTGGCGGTGAATTTAATTCCGCAAAATATCCCGCTTGATATTGTTTATCAAGATGGGGATTTGGCGGTTATTAATAAGCAACAGGGCTTACCTGTCCATATAGGCGCTGGGCACAGTGACGGAACGCTTGTAAATGCTCTCCTTTATCATTTCACCGATTTATCAGGAATAAATGGCGAATTGCGACCTGGCATTGTGCATAGATTAGATATGGACACTTCGGGGCTTATGCTTGTCGCAAAAAATGATTTCGCGCATCGAGATTTAGCAAAACAAATTGCCGAAAAAACTTGTATTCGCCGTTATATTGCACTGTTAGAAGGAGTTTTGCGCGAAGGTGGGCATATCGAAACACACATCGCGCGCTCAAAAACTGACCGTAAGAAAATGGCTGTTTCAAATGACCCGAACGATAGAATTGCAATCACCGATTATAAAATTTTGAAAAATTATAAAAATTACACCCTTGCTGAGTTTCAATTAAAGACAGGGCGAACACATCAAATTCGCGTGCACGCGCAGTATTTGGGACATTCGATTGTGGGGGACACATTGTATGGTATCAAAAAACAAGCCTATTCACTAAATGGGCAATTACTTCATTCGTGCTACATCGAGTTTACTCACCCTAGGAGCAAAGAACGAATGTCCTTTACCGCGCCACTACCAGATTATTTTGAACGCGTGCTAAAAATACTAGACGCAAAAGAAAAATAATAATTTAATTAGTAATTAGAAATTAGGAATTAAGGAAGATAATTTAATTGTAATTTTATACCCAGCCTTAACTGCTAATTGCTAATTGCTAATTGCTAATTCGCAACGGAGTTGCGTTAAGCGCAGCAAAACGGCGTAGCGTTAAGCCTTAACTGCTAATTGCTAATTGCTAATTCGCGTGTAACGCGTAATATTCCTAATTCAAAATTGGAGCGTAAGCGACCAAATTATTTTTCCCCTTTTTACCGTGTAGGCTTGACAAAATGTGATATAATTTAATATAATATTTTTATTAAAATAAAAGGATGTGCTATGGCAAATTTAGAATTTAAAAGAGCGCTAAATTTTATGGGGTTCGTGGCAACGATGTGTATCGCGGTTGCGCTCGTAATCTCGTTAATTATTTCGCTCTTTGGTGAAACGAAGGGTATACCAGGTTTCCAAATCAATGATGTTGTATCAGCCTTTACATTTATTGCTAATGTGCTTGCGTACTTTATCACTATTATTGCAGGTTTTTACTACGCGAAATCGAAGCGCAATGTCTGGTTTATGGTACTACAAGTTATCGGCACGGTACTAATTATTGCTGCGGTTATCACAGGTGCTGTTTTATAAGGATAAATATGAAAATTAATTATTATGTAATTGCGATGCTCGTGTGTGTTGTGCTTGCAATACTTTCGGCGTGCTTGATTGCTGTTTGGTCGGGTTGCGGAATTTTTTTAGGCTTTTTCTTGCTGTGTTTTAGCGTGCTTTATTCATTTCGCTGTTATGTTGCCTATAAAAAGTTAGTTTCTAGTATTGACGAACAGCGTTATTGCGATGCATACCTTTATGCTGATGAAAATAATGTGAACTTCGATGTTGAAAATTTTAGGTATTCAAAGCACGAGGAACGCGTTTTAAAGCGTATGCGCCGAAATAAACTTGTGCCTTTTATCGCAGGGATATGTTTGGCGATTTTGAGTATTGTAATAATTTATATAGGATTTAGCAGTGTACTTTAAGAAAAGGGGGTGCAAAAATGGCTTGGCTTGATGTAATTGTTGTAATTATTGTTTTGATTGTCGCGTTTTTTGGCCTTGCTCGTGGTTTTTTGAAAAGTCTTTTAAAACTTTTTGGCACACTTGTAACTTTGATTGTTTCGATTTTGCTTGCAAAACCGTTCTCGACTCTACTTGAAAATTGGTTTGGAATGTCTAGCGCGATTGGGCATTCGCTCGAACCGTCCATTTCAAGCGCTGTCGGTACGGACGGTGGCTCAATTCCAAACTTCTTTTTAAATAAATTTGCAGAAATTTTAATGGGGCAGAATTATTGGCAAAATTACGCGCAAGGCTCTGCCGACCCTGCATTTATTACCGATTTTTCAGCGCATATCGGTGATATAATCGGCGTAGTGATTTCGGTAATTATCCTTTACATTTTGTTTAGAATAGTTATTGCGATTTTAGAGCGCATTTTCGATGCTCTAACACGAAATCGAGTTGTCGGCAGTGTCGACCGCGTGCTTGGACTTGTGCTTGGACTCGCAAAAGGCTTTTTGATGGTGGGAATCGTTTGCGTCTTTGTATATTTGTTAAGTCCTGCTATTCCAGCCTTTGGCGAATGGGTGAATAATTTACTCGCAGGCAACCCGATTACTCGCACAATTTTTGGATGGATGTCAAGTTTCACCGATTCCGTGCTAATTCCTTGGTTTAATAATATAACATAGCGTGGCTAATTTAAGCCACTTTTTTATTTTAAAAGTGGTGCATAGTACCTTATTTTTGTTGATTTTTTAATATTTTTTTGTTTTAATATTAAAGATATGCTTATAAAAAAGGAATGAGTTTTGCGCTCATTCCAAGTTGTTTATTTAGAATCTGTTTTCGTGCTGGTCTGTTTTTGTAAAACCATTGTTTGTGCATTTAGGACAAGGTGGGACGGTGTCGCCAGCCTTCAATTCGATTTGTTGTCCGCAGTTTGTGCAGTAGTATACACCGCCTTCGCTAACTGTTTCACCAGTTTTGATAACATTTTCCATAGTTCTTTCTCCTTAAAATTTTTTGTAGCAAAATACTTTTGTTACGAGTATATTATCTGTAAATTTTCAAAAATTATCGTGCGTTATTTTGTCTAAAATTAGGAGATTGTGTAGATTTTTCTTTTAAAAAAATAATAAAAATTAATCAATAATAGCAAAAAAGCAAAAAAATTTGCATTTTTAGCAAAAAATATAGTACTATGCACTAGCTTTAAGTACTATGCAATAAGGTTTTAAATAAATATTAAAAAAGCATCTTGAAATTTTCGCTCTTTTGAATTATAATATTATAGCAAAAATTTTAAGGAGAAAATATGGAAGAGTTTTTTATAAATGAAGTAATTTGTCCAAGTAATTGGGAGTCGTTAACATCAAATGTTCGTGATAGGATTTTAGAGCAGAACAAACAAGTTTTTGAATACAGGCTCAATAAAATGCACGCCTATTTAAAGAAAAATAAATATAAATTTAGAAATGATGTGGTAAACAAATTATTAGAATTAGGTGAAATAAATTTTGCCGATGCTATTGAACTAGAATTTTATTCTACTTTAAGCAAAGATGAAAAAATAGCATATTATTTGCAACTATGTATTGAGCGCGATGTTTGCCTAACTGATTATCTAAACGGTGTTAGAGAATTAAATCGCTACATTGCTAGACAAAATACGCATAGAATTTTAATTGGACATTATATTGATAAAGCGCGTCAAAATTCATTACCAAAGGGCTTAAAAGGGAATTTGTCGGAAATTTTAAATACGGTAATGAACCGCGATATGTATTTAAATAACGCTATTATTGAGATGTCTTCACATGATACCGAAAAAAGTCAATTTTGCGCGTACACGATGCAAACACCTAATAATTTGCATAAAAATATTGATGAAAGCGCAAAAAGAGCAGTAACTCTTTCTAAAAGACTTGATTATCATCAATATTTGGACGGTGAAACTTGCTATTTGTACCTTTGGGAAACGCTTTCGATTTTGAGAAATAATAACCTTTCGAAAGAGCAAAAGAAAGCGCTAAAAGATATGGACAAAAATTACAACAAAAAGCGCGTTGATTTGTATAACTGTGTAAATTTTGAATTGTAGTTTAATATTCGGCTAAATAAAGCATTTGTGTAGACAGGTGTTTTATTTTTGCATTTTGCTTGCTTAAAAGTGTTAATTTTGGTAAAATTTAATAAAAAAGGAGAAAAATTTATGGATTTACATATGCATTCTAATATTTCGGCGGACGGTGTTTATCCTGTTGAGGAATTGTTAAGCATTGCGGAAAATGTGGGACTTAAAACTATTTCAATCACTGACCACAACTCCGCACTTGCTCATTTTTTAATTAAAAACATAAATGTAGACAAATATTTTAGTGGTGAAATTGTCAGCGGAATTGAAATCGATGTTACGCATAATGGGGTGACTTTTGACCTTTTGGCGTATAATTTCGATGTTGTGCCAGTTATGGAATGGGCTTATAAAAAATTTGGCACTGTTACAGACAGGCAAAGTAAAATTCGCCAAAAATTATATGAATTGCTAGATAAAAATGAAATTTTGTATGAAAAAGATTTTCCGTGGAATCCAAAGCAGGAGTTTGCGCACATTAATGTATTTAATAATTTTTCGCGTTTCCCCGAAAATTTGGATAAATTAGGAACAAAAATAGCCGATGGCAGTGATTTTTACCGTAATAGCACGACAAATAATGATTTTCTCCTATATCTAAATATGGACTTTCTCTGGGCTACAATTAGCGAAGTAAAGTCGGTTATTCATTCTAACGGTGGTAAAATTTTCTTGGCGCATCCGTACGGATATAAGGCGAATGTCGATGTTGATAGACTACTTGATATTGTCCTAAAAGAAGGGCTTGACGGTATCGAAGTTTATCACACGAAACATAGTGCCGAGCAAATAAAATACTTGGACACTTTCTGCAAAAAACATAATTTATTAATTAGCGGTGGAAGTGATTTTCACGGCAAAAACGGCGAAAAAATGGTTGATTGGGATATACAAAAATTTTGGTAAATTAGCAACATAATATCTAAAAAAAGCTATTTAGTATATTAATTTTAGGTATATAGTGCCTAATTTAAGAAGTTTTTAATATAAAAAGAAAGGCAAACGGGAAGGTCCGCTTGGCTTTCTTTTAGTTTCTAGTTTAGTGTTGCGCTGTAATAAAACTTTGTATAAGATTTATTTGCTACAATTTTTAAATTTTTTTATAAAATAAAAATTATCTTATTACAAAAAGTTTTCCTTTATTTAAACTTAATTTTATTTAATAAACACTTTTAAAAAAAGCGGGTTAGAAAACCTGCTTAATTTTCCAAACTCCAAAGTTTTTGTGGACAAACTTTTAGCCCAAGACGCGACTTTTGATAATTAGTTTTGTATGGGGTTAGCGTTGCTAATCTGTTTTTGATAGCGCTGCAAAAAGTTTGGTTGCAGGCTTGGCAACAGTAAGGGCAGTCCTTACATATCATTAATGCTTCACGAATAGTAATTTTGTTTTTTTCCATTGTATCCTCTCATTCATTTTATATTTTAATTATATCAAAATTTTTTTAAAAAAGGCAAGCGTTTTATCCAAACTAGACGAATTTTATCAAATTTTATATAAAAATGTATTTTTTAAAAACTTTGCCTAAGTATATTTTTTTAAATATAACCTAATCTAAATAATAAAAGGGGAAAAAGGAAAGTGGCGTATTCTTATAAAAGTGCGATTGCTTTTGGGCTTGTTTACATTCCTGTAAAACTGTACAGTTGCGTGCGTGAAAACGATATTTCATTTAATTTGCTTGATAAAAAGACTAAAAGCCGAATTAAATATAAAAAAACTTGTGAAAAATGCGCTGGGGCAGAAGTAAACCCTGAAAATATTGTAAAAGGTTACGAGTACGATAACGATAAGTATGTTATTTTTACCGAGCAGGAGTTGGAAAAACTTAAAACTAAAAAGGATAAAACTATTTCAATTACGCAATTTGTAGATTTAGACGAAATAGACCCTATATTTTTTGCGCGCTCTTTTTATGTTGAGCCTGTGGGAGCAGAAAAAGCGTATATTTTGCTACAAAAAACTTTATCTAGTAGTAATAAAGTCGGCATTGCAAAAACGGTGTTAGGGAATAGCGAAACGCTTATCGCACTCCGCGCTTTTAATGATATAATACTTGCAAGTACTCTCTATTTTTATGATGAAATAGCAAAAAACCCAATTAATTTACCAAAAATTGATGTTGAAAAGAGCGAATTAAATTTAGCAAAAAATATCGTTACTGAGATGACAAAAACTTTTAAACCAGCCGAATTTAAAGACGAATATCAAGAAAAAATTGCTCGCGCCATTGAGCAAAAGATTGCTGGGAAGGAAATTATTTCACCGAAAGATGAAAGTAAAAATTTGGTAGCAAATTTAATGGATGCGCTAAGTAAAAGCCTTGAAAATTTGCGTGACAGTAAATACATTAAAAAGCCAAAAAATAGTAATAAAAAAGATTTTAAAAAGGCTACAAAAAGCGATATAAAGAAATAAAATATTTTGCATAACACTGTGCATAATACCTATGCATAGTACTTAAATTTTATAAAAAATCGTTAAAAATCAATAAAAATAGTAAAAAATTATGGAAAAAGATATATTTGACACAAAAAATATTGCGCCAATGTTGTTGCAAGAATGTCCACCATTTAATAATAAAGATTATATTTTCGAATTAAAATTAGACGGTATTAGATGTCTTGCATATCTCGATAAAAATACCAGTTTAAGAAACAAGCGTGATAAGGAATTAATAGATATTTATCCCGAATTAAAAGATTTGCATAAACAAGTAAAAAATAAGTGCATATTAGATGGTGAATTAGTTGTTATGCGTAATTGCGAACCTGATTTTTTCTCTTTACAAAAACGCGCTCTTTTAAGTGATAAATTTAAAATAAAATTAGCATCTAAAAAGTTACCTGTGCAGTTTGTTGCTTATGATATAATTTATTTAAAAAATGAATTAATTTGCGAAAAAACTTTAATTGAACGCAAAATGATATTAAAAAATACTGTAAAAGAGAATAAAAATATTTCGCTTTCGCGATATATTGATGAGTTTGGCGTGCCATTTTTTGAGTTGGCAAAAAAGAAAAATTTAGAAGGCATTGTCGCAAAGAGAAAAGACAGTATTTACCAAATCGGCAAGCGTTCTTATAATTGGCTCAAAATTAAAGTTATGCACGATGACGATTTCTTAATTTGTGGCATTGTTTTAAAAGAAAATGGCGAAATAAAAGACATATTACTATGTAAAATGAATAATGGCATTTTTAAGTATTACGGAAGCGTTTCTCTTGGAATTGGTAAAACGGAAAGCGGAATTATAAAAAAATATGTAAAAAATAACAAAAAATCACCATTTTTTAATAAATCTAATGCAATTTTTTGCGAACCCAAATTAGTTTGCACCGTAAAATATATGGAAATCACAAAAAAGGGAAGTCTACGCCAATCTATTTTTAAGGGACTCAAAGACGATAAACTTTGGCTGTAATTCTTTCGCAAATATTAAAAAAACCTTTAATTAAATCAAATATTTTAAAATAAAAACAATAGCCACCACAAGCGATGTGTGCAACGCACACTTGTATTTTCTACGAAAATACAAAAAAATACGAACAATATCGCTCAAACAGATTACGGAGAAATGGTGCCTACGAGCGAAGCGAAGTAGCCAGCACAAACATTGCACGCAAAAAGGCGGTAGAAACCGCTATGCTCATATAAAAGTGTTGGGAAATGGTGCCAACAAACGAAGGGGTAGAGATACTTGTATATCTAACCCGAGTGCAGTTGCCATCACAAGCGATGCGCACAAGATGCGCTTGTATTTTTAGATAAAAAAATACAAAAAATACGAACTTAAAAAGTTCGTATTTTATCGCTTGTGGTGACCCAACCGCGACTCGAACGCGGGACAACTTGATTAAAAGTCAAGTGCTCTACCTACTGAGCTATTGGGCCATAATTTAACGCACTTTTGTGCGTTGTGGCAGGGGTGGCAGGATTTGAACCTACGCATGCTAGAGTCAAAGTCTAGTGCCTTACCGCTTGGCTACACCCCTAAATTCTTAGGTTTATTTTGCTCACCTAATTGGCAGGGGCAGAAGGATTTGAACCCTCGAATGCTTGAGTCAGAGTCAAGTGCCTTACCGCTTGGCGATACCCCTACAAAAAGTGGAAGCCACTTTTATTTATTATTGGGGTGAATAGTGGGACTTGAACCCACGACCTCCAGGGCCACAACCTGGCGCTCTACCAACTAAGCTATATCCACCATAATTGGTGTTTGAGCCTTTTTGCGTTTAGGTGATGAAAAAATTTTTAGCGCACGTTTTAAACGCGAAGTGTTTTTATAACTAGCGACATTAAGTAGTGTAATTTCTTTCGAGTCCCTGCAAACTTTGTTTGCACGGCTAAAAGCCGTTACTGTGCGCATTATGAAGCAAATAAAAATTTGCTTCAATGGTGCCCGCTTTGAAGTTTATGGGACTCGCTCCGTTACGCTTCGCTCCACTTTCACGCCGGGGCGCTAAAACTTGCCATTTAGGCAACTTTTTTATTCGCGCCCGTTCGAGTCCCTGCAAACTTCGTTTGCACGGCTAAAAGCCGTTACTGTGCGCATTATGAAGCAAATAAATTTGCTTCAATGGTGCGCCCAGAGGGACTCGAACCCCCAACCTTCACCTTAGAAGGGTGTTGCTCTATCCTGTTGAGCTATGGGCGCAAAAGTTAAGTACCCTTATAAACGCAAAAGCATCTAAAAATTACAAGATGCTTATTTATATTATCACAATTTGAAATAATAGTCAACATTAATTTGGCAATTTTTAAAATTTTTTTACATTTACGCGCACTTGTTTGACATTTTTTAAATATATGGATAAACTATATAAAAGTATTTATTAAATTTAAAAGGTCAACGATATGCGTAATATTTTTTATTATGTAAAAAAATTTGGTCGTTTAAATACAACTCAACTGCCTTTTAACGATGTTGACGCGCTTATTTTGAGTGAAATCGCTTATATAGATTTTGGCGGAAAAGTAGGGGGCGTCAATGATTCGCGCCCTGCTGTTACTCTAAAATCGCTAGGGAATAGGAAAGCCTTAAAAACTATGGTGCGCAACACAATGTCTCCGCACTCAAACTTGCGCCTTATTCGTCTTATGCAAAAATCGGTGCGCTACCGCGATATGAAGTTGAATTACTACCGCAATCGCGTAGATACAAAGTTAGAATTGCAGTTTAGCGCCATTGTTTTTATGTTTGAAAATTGCACTTATGTGGCTTTTCGTGGAACGGACACGACTCTAACCGGCTGGAAAGAGGACTTTAATATGGTGTTTTTAGATGTTATTCCTTCGCAAGAACAGTGTTTAGTTTATTTAAATGAAGTCGCCTCACTAGTTAAAGGCAATTTTTACCTAGGCGGACACTCAAAAGGCGGAAATCTCGCCACTTTTGCCTCAATTTATACCGCACCTGAAATTCAGGATAGAATAGTTGCAATTTACGATTTCGAAGGTCCAGGATTTAAGTACGATATTTTCAATAGCGAAAAATTTGAGCGCATTTCAAATAAACTCAAGAAATTCATCACCCGTGACTCGATGATTGGCGTCATAATGTACAATTTTAGCAAATATTTAGTCGTGCATAGTTCAGGAATAATTATGATGCAACACGACCCTTTTCGCTGGCGAGTTACCAAAGACGGAAAAATTGATACAACCGAGAATACCACTTTTAACTGTAAAGTTTTCGAGCGCGCAATTAAGGAGTGGATGAAGCGGTATCCCGAGGAGGAAAGGCTCAAAATCATCGATATTTTATATCGCATTATTAGTGCGTGCAAGACGAATAATTTGCTCGATTTTAGGACACGCGCGGTTAAATATATACACAATATGCGAAAGCAATTTAAACAGTTGGACGATGAAACAATTTCGTATGTAAAACGCACTTTGCACGAGTATTGGGACCTTTATTACGAAGTGCGCAAAGATTTAAAAAAGGAATTAAAACAAAAGAAATAGTGAGTTATTCAATAATAAAACCGTACAAAATCTTGTTTTTTGGCGGGGTGAGTGTTGGACTTTTAGGGCAAATTGCGTTGTTAGTACTAATATGCCTTTCGTTTGGGGGAATAGGAGAAGTATTTTCTCAAGAAACGATACAAAATAACGCAGATAGCATAGAAGCGTTGCTTGCTTTTGTGGTTGTTATGCTTGTAATAACAGCGGTTGGCGTAATTTTATCTTTGCAAAATTTATTGAACCCGCCACTATCTTTTCCTGATTTGTATAGAGCAAAATTTGTGGCGCCGAACTGTACAATAAATTGCTTGCTCGTGCTTTTTTGTATCGAAAATTCCATATTTTTTGCTAATGTTTGGCTCGGCGTGATTGGAATTATTTTAATAATAAGTGCTTTTTTATTGCTCGTATTTTATTGCAAAATTTGCAACCGCGAGTCCACCGAGTTTTTCACCTTTGAAAACTTTATATATATTATATAGGAATTAAAATAAAAATTTTAAAATAGCAATATAATAATTCAATAAAATTAAATTATTGTTTTTTTGCGGTTAAGTGCTAAAATTTTGAAGGGAAAATTGCTCTTTTTTGATGCTTTACGCTATTTTTAGTTGTCTTTTTATACATAAAACAACAAATATAAACAAAATTTTTTAAGTTATCCACTTTTCCACAAGTGTTGTGGATAACTTTTTAGCGTAGTTTGTGTGTGAATGTAGTTTTATAACAAAAAAAATAATAAATAGGATAAATAGATTTGAATATTTTATTAAAAAATAGTAAGGTGAAAATGTATGATAATTTTATAAAAAATCACTTTTTTTATAAAATAGTGTCATTTTGTTTTGTAATTTTTAAATTTTAGAGTATTCTAAGTTTGAGATGTAACTAGTTACAATACTAATAAAAATAAAATGAGGAAAGCTAAATGGCAGTTAAAGAACTATTTACTAAATACAAACTTTATACAATTATTTTTATAGTTATTATGGTATTAACCGCCATTGGCATAATTTTAGGAATTTTTTTATCAAAAACAAAACCTTCTACAATTGCG
Source organism: uncultured Clostridia bacterium (assembly GCA_944383915.1). Taxonomy (GTDB): domain Bacteria; phylum Bacillota; class Clostridia; order Christensenellales; family UBA1242; genus UBA7867. The sequence goes on along the minus strand of CALWRJ010000010.1, from coordinate 144,275 downwards.
GATACTTATAATGATTTTGAATATACTGTATCAGGTAATCAAGCAACAATTACAGGTTATACAGGGAGTGCAACAACATTAATAATACCAAGTTCAATTAACGAATATACTGTTACAAGTATAGGAAGTAATGCATTTGCTGATTGCACAAGTATAGAGTCGTTAGAAATACCTGAAAGCATTACTAGTATTGGGGCTTCGGCATTTAGTGGTTGTAGTGGTTTAAATTCAGTATACATAAATGATTTAGTGTCGTGGTGTAATATTGGTTTCTTTGGCGAAGCAAATCCCTTAATCAATGGTGCAGATTTATATTTAAATGATGTCATTGTAACTGATTTAGTTATACCAAATTCTATTGTAAGTATAAGAAATTATTCTTTTTTGGGATGCACTAGTTTAACATCATTAACAATACCAAATAGTGTTACAAGTATTGGAAGTAATTCATTTGGTAGTTGTGTTAATTTAAATTCGGTATCAGTAGGAAATGGCGTTACAAGCATAAACTATAATGCTTTTAATGGTTGTAACAATTTAGCATCGGTATATATAACCGAACTAACGGCATGGTGTAATATTGATTTTGCTTATTTTACTTCCAATCCATTATCATATGGAGCAGATTTATATTTAAATAATAATTTAGTAACAAATTTAACAGTGCCGAATGGTATAACTAGCATAAAAGACTATGCTTTTTATGGTTGTACTAGTTTAATTTCGGTAGACTTACCAACAAGTGTTGAAAGTATTGGAAACAGCGCTTTTAATAGATGTACTGATTTAAATTTTATAACAATGTCTGATGGCGTTGTTAGTATAGGAAACAACGCTTTTGAATATTGTGGCAGTTTAATTTCAATAGATATACCAGAAAGCGTTCAGAGCATTGGTAATAGCGCCTTTTATCGTTGTGTTAGTTTAATATCGGTGACAATACCTAATGGCGTTACTAGCATAGGGAATTATACTTTTTCTAATTGTTTCAGTTTAACTTCGGTGGAATTACCTGATAGTGTTACTAGTATAAATGATTTTGCATTTTATCTGTGCTCAAATCTAACCTCTATAACTATACCTGAAAATGTTGAAAGCATAGGGGAATCTGCATTCCAAAATTGTACTGATTTAACTTTTATATATTTTAATAACGATATCACATTAGATGAATATATGATAGGTTCAAATGCGTTTAGTGGCGGGAATCATTATGTACAATATTATTTTAAAGACCAAACTAATTTAGAAAATGCAATAAATGTACATGGTTCAAAATTTACTACAAACGAAAGCGGAAGTTTAAATACTTTAATTATGCAATGGTATGTAATGGTAAATTGTAATCAAAATTGTGGTACTTTAGAGTATGTTGAGCCAAGCCAAATAATTTATGGGACAAAAATAACTGCTACGGTAATACCTAAAAATGTCGTGTTTTTATATTGGCAGGTAACAGTAATGCGAAATGGTGTGCAAATTGTTAAAGAGCAAATTACTAGTCCAACATTTACTTATACAATTACCGACTTGGGTAATTATGCTTTTACCGCAGTTTTTGATATTGGAATAAGTATTACTTCTATTAATGATGGGGTAGAGTTCGCTATTACAAACGAAAGTATAGACGAGGTAGTACATAGTTATGTAATTCAAACTAATAGTGGCTACTTTATTAATGGCATATGTATAACTAATTCATCAACAGAACCAACAGCAAACGAATTTATAAAAATTAATTCAACAAATGGTAATTTGGGAAATGATTATTGCACTGCAATTCATTATATGACTAATACCGAAGGGACTAAAATAGTACTCGAAATATACAACATAAATGAGCCTTTTACGATTTATCTAGATTTTAGAACGACTACGGATTCTCAATTAAACTAACAAAAAGCACATGCGTGATAATTTCTTACTTAAAAGTATTAAGAAATTACATTAATAACGCTTGTGCCTGATTATATGTTTGCCCCAAATTATTAAATTATTCAAAAAATTCAAAAAATTTTTTAAAATTACCAATAAAGCAATTTATATGTTTAAAAAATAAGAAAAAGGGCAAATTTTGTTTGACATTTATTTTTTAAATGTGTATTATTAAGTTAAGCTAAATGTGGCTTTACTACTTTTGGCTAAAATTTAAAAGGATGGTACATCGACTTGATGAAAATTACTGACATTCGCATTCGTATTGTCAAGAAAGATGACAACAAATTAAAAGCAGTTGCATCACTTACAATTGACGATTGCTTCGCTGTGCACGACATTAAAGTTATCGAAGGCAATCAAGGCTTGTTTATCGCTATGCCTAGCCGTAAGACACCAGAAGGAAACTTTAAGGACATTGTTCACCCACTCAACACTGAGACAAGGGACAACATTTCAAACCTTATTCTTGCTGAGTATGAAAAGGCTTTGGCTGAAGCTGCCAAAGAGTAGGCCGCTTAAGACAAGAAAGAAATCCCGTAAGGGATTTTTTTGTTTTTATATAAATTTTATATTAATGGAAATTTTTATTTGACTTATAATTGTTAAATTTGTAAAATTAATTTAGAAAGTTGCGTTTGTGGAATTTTCGCAGACATATTGTTAACGCTAGTGCAAGGGAAGTTGATTGTGGCAAACTTTGAATTAGTAGATTCAAATACAAATGACGACACAGATAACACAGACGAATTTATTTAAATTATTAGAAAAAATTTAAAAGGATAGTTTTATGCAAATTATATTTTGTCATCACGCGCATCGTGATAAGAGTAAGGGTTTAAACGAAAATGATGGGCTCACCAAAATTGGTGTTAAAGACGCTAAAAATACGGCAAAACTTTTAAGCGAAGCGCACAAAATTCGCCCCATAAACGCAATTTACTCCGCACCACTTTTTAGATGCACGAAAACAGCGGAAATTATCAATAAATATATAAAATTGCCTATTTTTACTGACGAAAGGTTAAACGAGCAAGATTTTAAAAATAATGAGAGTTGGCTAGATACACAAAACCGTGTGCGCGAATTTTTGTTGGAAATAATAAAAAAACACGATGAAAATGATATCGTTGTTTGCGTTACAAGTGGCATAAATGTTATGGCTTTTATCCAACTCGCTTTAAACATTCCCGCAAGCCCTGATGCCTACAAAATTGGCGTGCCGAGTTGTTCGCCACTCGTGTTTAATTATAAAAAAGCAGATTTTGAATAAATAACTTATTAAAAAGAATAAGGGTATCGTTTTTAGCTGCAACAATAGTTAGATGTTGTTGATTTGCGGTCCAAAAATTGCTTATTTGTGTTTTATAGGGAAAGTATTAGTGATAGTTAAGTTTAATATGCTTTATTAAATAAAATAAGGCAACAGCGCTATAAAAATAAAATTTTTTAAATATTTAAAGTTACGAAAATAACAAAAAATTAGTTTTTTGCATATAAAAATTTGTGAAAAAAATTTATTTTTATGGTATTGGTGGCGTAAGTATGAGTGCGCTTGCCAAACTTTGTTTGTCTCTTGGGTATGAAGTTTTTGGGAGTGATGACAACGACAGCGAAAATTTGCATGAGTTAAAAAAACTAGGTGTTAGGGTAAGTTTACCTTGCGATAAAAATGCGATAAACGAGTGCGATTATTTCGTTTATACAATTGCGGTGGGGCAAAATAGCAATGTAGTGCGTTATGCCCTTGATTTAGGAAAAATTGTCTACGAGCGCGCCGAGTTTTTGGGGCTGATTGCTAAAAATTATCAAAAAGTTGTTGCTATTGCTGGGACTCACGGAAAGACGACAAGTACTGCGCTAATAGGCGAAGTTTTTAAAATAGCGGGCAAAAAGCCAACCGTTCACATAGGCGGTGACGCTCTCAATTTAGGCGGAAATTTGCTCATCGGCAAACGCGAATTTTTTATCACCGAAGCATGCGAATTTAACCGTAGTTTTCTGCATTTACAGCCAACTTGTGCGCTTATTTTAAACATCGAGCGCGACCATATGGACACCTACAAAGACGAGTTGGACTTGCAAAATACTTTCGCACAATTTGCTAAAAATAGCACTGAAGTTGTTATACTAAATGGCGACCAAATTAACTTAAAAAATTATAAAAATTGCAAAAAAATAATCACTTTTGGCTTTAATAAAAACAACGATTATTGCGCTAAAAATATCCGTTCGCGAAAAGGGAAATTTTCATTTGATTGTTATTATTTAAGCGAATTTATAGGGCGGGTAAAATTAAATATTTTAGGGCGACATAATATTTTAAACGCGCTAGGGTGTATCGCGGTGGCAAGATACTATAATATTGATTTTTGCGACATAGTGGCTGGAATTAGTGCGTTTAGTGGCGTAAATAGGCGGTTATCCCTACTAAAACAAGTAAATAATATTACACACTATCACGATTATGCACATCACCCAACAGAGATTAAAACCACGCTGGAAACCCTAAAACTTTTAAAACCAAAAAGGCTGATTGCGCTTTTTCAGCCACACACTTATTCGCGAACATTAGCGTTAATGAATGAATTTTGCTCATCTTTTGATTGCGTAAATTTTTTATATATTTTGCCGACATATCCAGCGCGCGAGGAATACAAGTTTGGCGGTGATGCGCTCGACTTGTTTTACAATCTCAATGGCAGTGTAAATTGCGCGTATTATTCTAATTTTTATTCGCTTGCGTATGAATTAGATAATTCGCTCCGCGCTGGTGATTGTGTCGTTTGGCTCGGTGCGGGGGATATTGATAAAATTGCCGAAAAATATCTCGAAAATAGGAAAAAAGCCTAATCGCGAAATAGCATACTATCCCACGAATGATAGGCTTTTAATTCGTTTTCTTTCTTTGTTTTTATAGAGTTTGCAAAATCAGTGGCTTTATGTAATGGCGAAAGGCTTTTTTCATTAAATATTTTATATTTTTCGTTCACTTTTATAAAATTTTTATAAGCAAGTAAATCTGGCTTTATTTGATAAAGCGAATTTGAAATTTCGTCAATATCGGTTGTTTTGTTTAAAGAAACGGCTTGTTTGATATATTCTTGTGCAACACGCATAAAAGGGAAGTTTTCGAGTCTAATTCTTTCAAATTCATCAAGTTTTTCGGAGCGCTCAAAAATATCTTGCGCGAACGCGTTTAAATCTTGCAAATCTAAATTTAGTTTTGCTTCGATTCCATTTGAAAATAAATCTTGAAAGTCTTTTTTGTATGTCTTATTTTCGGCTAACAAAATTTCGAGTTGCGCTAACGAAGTTAGAATATCAGGACTATATTTTAAATACTTATTAAATTCGCCGTCTACATTGTACCCGATATTCATAATTTTTTGATTGTTTTCATACACTTTGCTTACTAAATTTTTCAAAACATTTTCGACAGTATTAAATTGAATTTGTCTGCCGTTAGGCTCGATATTTATGCTATATTTTGATAAAATATCAATTATTTTTAAGCAGGCATTTTCATCAGTTTGAGAACGAGTAGCAAGGATTGTTAGTTTACTAATTGCCGTGTAAAATTGCATTTTATACTCCTTAAAATGATTGAAAATTAAATATTTGTGGCAGTTTTAAATTTTTAAAAATAATAAAGGCGAATTTGCCTTAAAAATTAAATATGACTTAAAGGGCCCTTTTGTGTTTGCACTCTCTTAAAAGAGCGGATATATTTTTCCGCAATTCTTAAAAGTACTCGCACGATTTATATGGAGCGGAGATGCTTTTTTGCTACACTTAAAAGCATCTATCTGCGCTTGCGCTCTCGCGTTCATCTAAATCATAAACATAATTACCGGTTGGTTTGCAACGCAATTTTGCGCGGTGTTGCGGGTTGATTTTTGATTTCAATTCGTCTAATTGATACACCAAATCAAGATTTTTTGTTAATTTATCGCAACATTTATCGGGGTGCTCGTGAAAAAGTGTTTTGCAGGCATAAGTAAGGTCGGCGAAGGTACAATTTGGAAATTTATTTTCTTTTGCGTAAATATAGGGGTATCTTTCAAAAAGTTCAGGTGCAACTTCGGCTCGAATGTATGCGCTAACATCTTTTAAAATTTCGTCTTTTTCGCCCTTTTTGTCTAGTCTTGAAATAATTTCTCGGCGGTAATCGTCAAAATCAGGGTTGTATAAAATGGCATTGAGCGCAAATATTTCAATAGTAGGCGCAACATCGTCAATATACATACCACTTGTGGCTTCGAGTTCTTTTTTAAATACTTCAGGTGGAATTTTTGCAAAATTATCTTTTTTTAAATCTGCGGTAACTAAATAAATCGCAACATCACCGTCAATTTCAAGGTCGTACTTGTCTATATAGTGGGGCAGGTGTCTATCTGGTAAATCGGTATAGCCATTTCTTAAAGTTTCCTCAAATTCCCCCCTTGCTCTTGCAAAACGAAATTCTAAAGAATTATTCATAACAATTCACCCCTTAATCTTAATACCATTATAACATTAATAAGGGGTGTCGTCAATAGTTGTTGCAATTTTTTATTTGCTAATTTTAGGCAAAAAATTCACTAGATTGTATGGGGCTAATTTTGATTATAGAGCGGAAATTTATGAAATACTTTAAGAATTTTACTAAAATTTAGACATATCAGCGGTATAAATTAATATTTTTGGTAAAATTTAATAAAAACTATTGCATTTTATTAAAAAATATAATATAATCAATCTACTAATTAATAAAACACGAGGTGTAACATTATGAAAAACATACATCCAAACTACCACGAAGTTACTGTTGAATGTGCTTGTGGCGAAAAGTTTAAGACACATTCTACATACAAAGATGATGTGATGAAAGTTGATATCTGCAACAAGTGTCACCCTTTCTTTACGGGCAACCAAAAGATTGTTGACGCTGCTGGTCGTGTAGAGAAGTTTAACAAAAAGCACAAAATCGGTGTTGATAACTCTGGTAAATAATGCGTAAAATAGGTGTCAAAATAGACATCTATTTTTTGATATTTAGTTGTGAAAGTGAACTTCCAAATTAGGAATTAGGAATTAGTAATTAGGAATTGTGGAGTTATTTATTTTAATTTATATATAAATATATTTAGAAAATTTAGACTTAATTCAAAATTCAAAATTTGAGCGCCAGCGATAAAGTACGCGCGCTTGCGCGCTATCGAGCCAGCGGGGGCTCTATCCCCGCCCTGCACGGAGTGCAAAGATAATTAGGAATTAGAAATTAGAAATTAGGAATTGTGGCTGAAATTAATAAAATTTGTTTACTTTGCTTAAATGTTTTCGCGTAGCGGGAATTTTTAAGCCAAAAAAGTATCAAATAAATTATAAAATAAAAACAAATTTAAATTTTTAAATCAAAAAATGGAGCAAGACGAATTGACGATAAAAGATTTTTTTACAGAAAATAACAAAGATTTAGATAAAAATCAGGCGCGCGATTTTGGTTGGCTTATTGTTGAAAAATTAAAAAGCGAGCCTATCGAATGGGGGAGCAAGGTTATCTCCACAAAGGACCAGAACGAGATTAAGCGCGATTTAAAAAGACTAAAATCAGGCGAACCGCTAGGATATATTTTAGGTACTGTGCCTTTTGTAAACTGCGAAATTAAGGTTACCCCTGATGTTTTGATTCCACGAAGCGAAACGGAGCAACTCTGCGACTATATTATTAACGAATACGAGGGCGTGCCGACTAAAATCCTCGATATGTGCACAGGTAGTGGTTGCATCGCGGTTGCACTAGCAAAAAATCTTGACGCATTCGTTTTGGCAACAGATATAAGCGAAAAAGCGTTGAGTGTGGCGCGCCAAAATGCGCTAGCCAACTTTGCACAGGTCGATTTTGTGTCTGGCGATATGTTTGAGCGCGTAACAGGGACTTTTGATATCATCGTTTGCAATCCGCCATATTTGAGCGAAAAAGAAATTGAAAATTTGCCGAAAAGCGTAAAAGACTACGAGCCGAGTAGCGCCCTTTTTGGTGGTGTCGATGGACTTGATTTTTATAAAAAATTAAGCGCAGAAGCCCCCAAATTTTTAAATTCGGGCGGTGTTATGTATCTCGAAGTCGGCGATTTTCAAGCAGACGCGGTGGCTGAAATTTTAAATAAAAATTTTGACTGCGACATTATGAGTGATTATTATGGTTTTGATAGATTTGTAATTGCAAGGAGTAAAAAATGATTGAAAAAATTTTACCATTCGTACAAAAATACAAAGAGTTAGGCGAAAAAATGTGCGACCCTAATGTTATTGCCGATTTAGCGCAATACACAAAAATCGCAAAAGAACATTCTGCACTTAGCGAATACAATGATTTGTACGAAAAATACGAGAAGGCGAAGGCAAAACTGGATTCGGCGGTTGCTGTTTTAGGGGAAAGTACGGACGCTGAATTGAGCGAGATGGCGCAAGTCGAAAAGGACGAGGCGAGCGCGGAAATTGAAAGGCTTGAGGACGAGGCTAGAATAATGCTTTTGCCGAAAGATAAGAACGATGACAACAGTGTTTATATCGAAGTTAGGCCAGCCGCTGGTGGTGATGAAGCATCGCTTTTTGGCGCGGAATTATTTAATATGTACCGCCGTTATGCTGATAAAAAAGGGTGGAAAGTTGAGGTTATTGAGTACAGCGAAACTGAAGTTGGCGGACTTAAAGAAGGCGTAATGCTTGTCGATGGTGTTGGGGCTTACCGCGCTCTTAAATGGGAAAGCGGTGTGCATCGCGTTCAACGAGTGCCAGAGACCGAATCGCAAGGGCGCGTGCATACAAGCACCGTTACCGTGGCAGTTTTACCTGAAGTCGAGGAAAGCGATGTTGATATTAACGACAAAGATTTGCGCATCGACACATACCGCGCAGGCGGGCACGGTGGACAAGGGGTTAACACGACCGACTCCGCCATTCGCATAACGCACTTGCCAACTGGAATTGTCGTAACTTGCCAAGACGAGCGAAGTCAAATTAAAAATAAAGACCGCGCGATGAAAATTTTGCGCGCAAAACTAGAGGATATGGCGCGTCAAAAAGCAATTAATGAAAACGCACAACAGCGAAAAAGTCAAGTAGGCACTGGGGATAGAAGTGAACGCATTCGCACTTACAACTTCCCGCAAGACCGCGTTACCGACCACAGAATAGGCTTGAGTCTACACTCGATAAACAACTTTATGCAGGGCGACATTGACGAAATGCTCGATGCCCTACACAAAGAGGAAGTAAGATTAAAACTAGAAAACTTTGCTTAACGCTGAGCCATTCGGTTTGCTCGCTTTGCGAGAATTAGCAATTAGCAGGTAGCAATTAGCAGTTAAGGATGAGTATAAAATTATATTATATTTAATAATTTCAGCCTTAATTCCTAATTCAAAATTCAAAATTCGAGCGTAGCGAGTAATAATTATGTTGTTGTACAAGATTTTTTATTCTCCCCCACCGCAAAGCATAGAAAGAGAGAAAGTTTTTATTTATTTATCGTTCGGAATTTCCGTTTCCGTTTTCCTTTCCGTTTCCCTTTTCCTTTGGTTGTTTTTCTGGTTGTTTCTCTGGTTGTTTTTCTGGTTGTTTTCTTGGTTGTTTCTCTGGTTGTTTTCTTGGTTGTTTCTCTGGTTGTTTCTCTGGTTATGTTGCTGGTTTTATTCTTGGTTATTTTCTTGGTTTTTTGTAAGTGATTTAGATTATATTAAAGCCATTCATTCATAGACGAAAAATTTAGAATTATATTTCTAAAAAGTGATATAAATGAAATCCATTAAAACTGTTTTAACAAGTTTTTATCACCACTAAAATTTAAAATTATTATAAATATTAGATTAGCATTTTATCGCCACCCAACAAGCCATAGAAAGAGAGAAAGTTTTTATTTTTTTTATCGTTCGGAATTTCCGTTTACGATCACGATTTCATTTTCAATTGGTTGTTTTTGGGTTGTTTTTGGGTTGTTTTTGGGTTGAATTTGGGTTGTTTTTAGGTTGTTTTTCGGTTGAATTTCGGTTGTTTTTAGGTTGTTTTTTTACGCTTCGCCTTTCGGCTGCGCTTTCCGCAACTTCGTTGCGAATTAGCAATTAGCAATTAGCAGTTGTTGTGCGCGTGCGCGCAAGCATTTAAAAATATTTTTAAATATTTTCTAGCCATAATTCCTAATTCAAAATTCAAAATTCGAGCGTCAGCGACCAAAATTCCTAATTACTAATTCCTAATTTAACTTATAGCGATGAGAGTAAAACTCTCATAGCTTTATAACAAACAACAATTAAAAGTACTACCACTAAAAATCAAGGAAATATCATGAGAGTAAAACTCTCATAGTACTATAATTAATTTATTAATTAACATAGGTTTTAATGTGCTTAATTTATAAGTTAATACTTTATTTGTACCAACGAACAAATGTTCTAAAATTTGCAAATGGTTTAAAAAGAGCAAAAAATTATTAGATATTCCTGCAATAATTCAAAATTCAAAATTCAAAATTGCGCTACGCACATATGCTTGCGCGCACGCGCACAACAACTGCTAATTGCTAATTGCTCATTGCTAATTCTTGCGAAGCAAGTAAGATTGCTAATTGCTAATTTGAGCGTAGCGAGTAAGACTGCTAATTGCTACCTGCTAATTGCTAATTCTCGCATAGCGAGTTGCTTGCTAATTCCTAATTTTTATTGTATACTCTTACTATGGAAAATTTTAGAGAACGAGTTTTTAAAGTGGTGGCAAAAATACCAAAAGGCAAAGTTTCGACATATGGCGACATTGCGCGCGCGGTTGGAGTGAATGGCGGTGCGCGTGCGGTTGGAAACGCGCTACACTCAAACACAGACCCTATAAATATTCCGTGTCATAGGGTCGTAAATAGTGCTGGTCGTCTTGCGCCAAACTATGCGTTTGGTGGCTCAAATATGCAGGCTAAAAAATTATTAGCCGAGGGAGTCGAAATTTGGCGCGGGCGCGTTGATTTAAAAAAATACAGAGCCGATTTAGACACCCTACTCTAAACACGAAAAGCGACACGGGGAAATTATTTAAAAAGCAAAACAGTTTTTATTTGACTAATTTTACATCAATCAAAAAAAGAACTTATCCACATTTAGATAAGTTCTTTTATTTTTCGCTATTAATAAGTTACTTTTTTAAGTTTATTTAACTAACTTTAGCGACTATTTTTTAGATTGATAGTCTGCTAGGACTTTCAAAAGTTCGGCAGCGGACTTATTAATTTTATTAATTTGAGTCTTGCTTGCTCCGCGCGCCTTTGCTGTTTCCGCCTCCTCTTTAAGTTTTGCAATCATTTCTTTAATTTTCTTAATATTACGAGTGCGTTCGGCTTTAGTCGCGTTTTCGGCTTTTTCCATAGTTGCCAAAGTCTTATCAATTTGAGCGCGCAACTCCTCTTGCTGTTTCTTTAATCTAGCGTTTTCCTCCTCAATCTTTTTCTGCAAAGCCTCCAAATCGTCATTTTCTACATATTTTTTCTTACTCTCTTTTGGCTCTTGCTTGTCGGCATCCTTATCTGCCTTTTTGCCTTTGTCGTCATCGTTTAAAGAATCGTCTTTTTCGGCTTTGTCGTCCTTAACGCTTCCCTTCTCGTCTTTGTCTGCTTTCTCGTCTTTTTTCTCGCTTTCAGTGTCGCTAGATTTAGACTTACCGTCAGTAAACTTTTTAGCAGTCGTTTTCTTTGCTGGTTTTATCTCGTCACTGTCTTTCTTTTCGTCAAGACTAACTTCGGCTTGCTCGCTCTCTTTTGCTTCATTTTTAGGTTCAGTAGCGCTTTCGTCAAGCGAAATTGTTTCGCTCTCGTTTTCTTTATTTGCCTTTTCATCAAGAGAAACAGGTGATTGCTCGTCCAATGAAACGGGCGCTTCGTCAAGAGAAATGGTGTCGCTGTCGAGATTTACAGTGTCAGTATTTGCGTTAGCCGAATTGTCTAGGCTAACATTTTCGTCACTTACGACAAGTTCATCACTTCCCGCTTGTTGTTGAGCGCTTTCAGGAGTTAATTCAACAGGTTGCTCGCCGTTTGCGTCACCAACATTTTGTGGCGCAACATTATCAGCAGGCACACCTTCGATATTTTCTTGTGACGCAACATTTTCCACAGGCGCATTTTCGCCATTTTCTGCGTACTGTTGTCCGTCATTTGCTTGATTTTCCGCAACGCTGAAATCGGTTGTGTCCTCGGGCATATAAATTCCGCCCTGCTCTCCAGTTTGGTCAGTCGGTGCGTAATAATTTTGCGCGTCTTGGTAAGGCTGTCCATATTGATTGTTATAATCAACATTGTTTTGGTCGTAATAGCCATTTACATCATAGTTTTGCGCATCGTAATTTGCGTTTTGATTGTCAAAGTTTTGCGCATTTTCAGGTTGCAACTCGCCCTGTCCGCTATTTAAATCGCCATTTTCACCATTTTGCTCACCATTTTCAACAGGTTGAGCGTCACCCTGTGGCATTTCGTAATTATACGGCTCGCCATTTTCCGCATATTGTTGCCCGTCATAATTATATGGAGCGCCTTCTGTGTACTCGCCGTTGTATTGCGAATTGTCATAAGGCTGATTATATTGGTCATACCCTGCATAGTCGGGCTGATTGTCTTGTGGTGGCACATCGTACTGCGGTTCAGTCGGCTGATAAATGCTAGAATCGTACTGCTCGTTAGGTTGCGCATAGTTTTCAGCATTTTGAATTTCAGCCACTTGATTTTCTTGCGGAACGGTGTCGTTGTAGTCGACTTGCACCGCATTAATAGTCCCTTCTGGCACATTGTCTTGCGCCTTTATATAATCTTGCCCAAAGTCTTTTTTGGACTTCGATTTTCCTTTTTGCTTGCTAACTTGCTGGCGCATATTGTCAAGTTCAAGGTTTCGCGCCTCAATTAGAGAATCTTTCTTTTCGATATCGCGAGTAAACTCTTTTACCTTCGCCTTTAAGCGCGCGATAGTCATTTCCATTTCGTGCAACTGCTCCGAGTTATCGCGCGTAATTTTCTCGTTTAACTCGTCATAAACTTTGGTAGCAAAAGTATCGTACTCCGATTTGAGCGCTTCCTCGACTTCTTTTTTGTTTTCCTCGATTTCCTCTTTGCGCTTTTGAATCTCAACTTTTAGGGCATCTTGCGCAACTTTTTCCTTGTTTAACATATTCTCGAGGTCTTTTTCTAGCATTAGTTTTTTGTCCATCTCGGCAGATGCTTGACGGCGGTTATAACTAATTTCTACACGGTTTGTAGTTTCGTTCATAGCCTTATCAAGTCTTTCGAGGTTTTCCTTAATTGCCTGCAATTTCTTGTTTGCCTCGCGCTCGATGTCCTCCATATTGGCATCAGACTTTTGCACTTGCTTTTCGAGGTCATTAATTTCATTTTGAAGTTGAATTTTGTGCGTCAAGAATTGCTCACTCTCGTTTACCGCGCGTTCAATAAGTTGCGCACCGTTTACGCCAAGACTTGAAAAGTCGTACGGGCTGTGGTTAACCTCTTCCCTTTTTGCTTTTTCAAGAAGTCTTTGCTCCTCCATAGCGCGCTTTTCTAGGTACTCACGCAAAACAGGAATACCTTTGTTGATTTCTTTTTTGGTAAATAGGAGTTCGTAGTCTACATAATCTGGCATCGTGTTTGTGGCTTTGTCGATATTGCGGACAAAGTTTGTAAACATATCGTAAAAGTCGTGGTTGATTGCGTTGTATCTAATTTGCAAAATCATTACATAGATACTACCTAAAATTAGCACAATGGCAGGGATAACAAATGAGTTAAGTAAAATCCCCGCAAGGTCAGCCCCTAGTCCATTAATTGAAATGTTTGAAAGCCCAAAAATAAAGCCTAAAATTGCCAAAATTATAGATAAATACCAAACTTGTTTTTGGCTCATCAAAACTGCACTGTTATATAAGGGACGCTTAACACAGTATTCAACAGTCATATACCTACTAGGACTCCCTTCGCGCTCAAGCATAAAAAGTTGCCAACGGTCACGCATACGGCGCGGAAGTTGTTTCATCTTACTATGGAACTCAACTAAATTATCATCGGTAACTTTTGGATTGTTCTTTAAATACTTGTTGACGCTTCGCATCGCCCTAATAGCGCGGTTTTCATAACACCAAATAAGACGAATACCGCTAATTAAGATAATGCCAGCAATAATACCGACAAAAATATAAAATAATTGGTCAAAAGTTAAACTTCCTAAGAGGTCTCCTATAAAGTTAACAATTGCATTTACTGCATCAGCACCTAATGTTGAAAACATAATAAACTCCCATTTTTACAAAAATTTGTCTATCTTTGCTTGATAATTATATAAAATATCGATATTAATTGTCAATTAATATTAAGCGTTCTTGCAAAAAAAAGTAAAGAAATTTTTTAGTAGGTAGCACACCGAGCGCCCCTTCGATTGCTTGAGCGTAACAATTAAGTTGTGTAATATAGTTTTGTGCAGTTTTTTCTATGTTATGCGAGGCACTCGTTTTATAATCGACTAAAATAACTTCGTTGTTTCTAATTATGACTAAATCTATAATTCCCTGCACCAAAATTTCGTCTTGATTATCGCCACTTCCTACGAGCTTATAATACGGTTTTCGCATCATAAACTGCTGTTCGCGTAATATTCGGGCATTATCTAGTAAGGGGCGAATATTTTGTATTGCCGAAAAAATTTTATTTGTGTCGATTAATTCGAGTTCGCTCGGCGTCATTTTATTTAATAAAAATAGCCTAATAGACTCGGCATCAGGCAAATCAAAATCAATTAATTGCATTGCCTTGTGGTACGCAATACCTTGTAGAGTCGACACGCTAGAAGTGTTATTTTCCGTAATTAAAAATTGCTTTGGCTCGGGGTTTACGCTCTCGCCTTCGCTTTCGCTTTCGCGATTTAACGCGGTTACCGAATTTTTAAGTGCTAGGTGCGTGGAATTATCAAATTTGTAGGTATAGTCACCAAAATTTGCAAGTATCTCGCTCATTTTTGCGTTTATGCTGTCAAAATCGTGCTTTTTTATAATGTTAGATTGCTTTTCTGTGTTGTAGTCGATATGCTCAAAAACGGAAATTTTTAGGCTGTTATTTTCGCTTACTGGCAGTTTTAACTCTGTAATACCACTTGATAAAGAAGTAATTTCGTCTTTATTTAGAGCCGAAAGTAAAATTTGTAAAAAGTTGTTATTTGATTTGATTGCAAATGTTGTTATACTTGATTTTAGGTTTTCAACATCGGCGCACCCTGTAATAATTAAGTGGTTTTTTGCGCGCGTCATTGCGACATACAATAGCCTTAGGCTTTCGGCAAATTCTTTGTCGCGCATCGCAATTTTTATAGCATTAAGAGATAGTGTCGGCACTTGCGTACGCGTTTCGACATCGTATTTATTTGTGCCTATACCTAGGGTATTATGAAGTATAAAGTCGCCCTTTCTATTCTCGTCATTAAAGCGGTGACCTGTGTTAATTAAAAAGACAATAGGATATTCAAGCCCTTTACTCTTGTGCATCGTTTCAATATTTATTGCATCATCGCCGATAGAGTTTTCAGGCGTAACTTTTGGCGTATTTTCCGCCTGCTCAACGCTCGACAAATAATCGCGCAAATTGTTGTTGTATTTCTTGCCTGTAAAACTATTTATATACCCTATCATATTTTTTACCCTGTTAGTACCATTTTCAAGCGAACTAATAAGTACCAAATACTGCGTTTGCTCGCAAAAATAATTTAATAGATTATAAATATTGTCATTTAATAAATAATCAACACCATTATTTATCAATTCAAAGCAATAATTTAGTTTTTTCGCTATCTCATCATCGCGGTTTAGATAATCAAGCACACATTCATAATAATTGTCGCGCTCGGGCGCACACGCACGCACGCGCGCGAGGTCGTTTTCGCTTAAATTTATAATAGGGCTAGCAAGGAGTGTAGTTAGATAAATATCATTAAAGGGGTTATTTACCAAATTTAAATACGCAAACAAAACTTGAATTTCGTACTCGTTAAAAATATCGTCTTTATTGAGAATGCCGACAGGGATACCGTACTCGCGAATAGTGTCTAAAATTGTGTAGACATCGTCAGAGCGCGTGCTACACAAAAGGGTGATATCGCTATATTTTATATCGCGGAAAGTCTTGTTTTTTGCGTCATAAATAACGCGTTGTTTTGTCATAAATTCGGCTATTTTTTCGGCAATTTTCACACCTTCGCTGTGTGCGTAGTCGCGCTCTACACTTTCTATAATTGGCGCTGTGCTAACTTGGTAAACGCCACTTACCTCCTCCCTTTCTTTTTCGTTAGAAGGCTTATTTATTATATTAAATTCGATTTCAGGAAGGCTATTTTTTGGCATTTTAAACTCGATGTCAGACTCCATTTTATTAGACGGCAAATAGTCTATTCCACCTAGGTGTTTTGTCATAAGTTTGCCGAATACGAAGTTTACAAGATTTAAAATTTTTTGGTCCGTTCGATAGTTAAAATTTAATCTAATCGCGCAGTTTTCATCGTTATTTAAATTATCAAAATCGTTTAATTTGTCCAAAAATATTTGCGGGTTAGTATTACGAAAACCGTAAATACTTTGCTTTACATCGCCAACTAAAAATAGGTCGCGCTCGGTATGTACGCGAGCAATAATTCCTTCTTGAATATCGTTTATATCTTGATATTCGTCTACATAAATTTGTTTATATCGGTTTTTTATTTCAGCGCAAACGGTGTCATCGCACAAAATTTTATACGCAAAGTGCTCTAAATCCGAAAAATCGTAAATATTACGCTCTTTTTTAAGAGCCCCGTAGCGCGCTTCAAACTTTTCAACAAGGTAAAACATCGCGTCAATTATTTTTTTGGTGTCAAGTAAATCGTTTTCCAACTTTTCTAAATCGTCAGTTATTAATTTTTCGCGCAGTTGCTTTAAGGTGTTTGAAAAACTTTCTTTTACCTTACCCGTTTTATCCTTTAAATCGTCTTGCTCGGGCGAAGTTGTCTTTATCCTAAGTTGCGGAAATTGTGGAAGGTTAAAAACTGCAAAAGTGTTTTTTGAAAACGATTTAGCAGGGGTAATATTATTTAAAATAGGGATAATTTCATTTAAGTATGCAACTAAATCAGTATAGCCTAAAATTGTGGCATCATTTTTTAAATCACTAAATAACAAAGAATAATGCTCAAAAATTTCTAATATGTAATTGTTTAAAATTTTTGCAAAATCGTTGTCGTCAATTCCCCCGCTATATGCCTTGTTTATGCGGTTTTTGTACTCGTTTATATCGGGTAAATTAGTCAAAAATATATGAATTTTATAGATATTTTGCTTAATTTTATCAAAATTTCGCTTGCTGTCAAAAGTCGAAGCAATCAACCTAAAATTCGCATCATTATTTTTAACACACTCGCGCACAACATCATTTAAAGCGCGCGCACGAATTAGCGCTGTTTCGCTCTCATCACCGACCGCAAAAGATGGGTCAACATCGATTATATAAAAGTACTTTTGAATTACCGATATACAAAATTTATGGAGTGTAGAAATATCACTTTGCCCGAGCATATCAATCTGTTCTCTTAGGCGCTTTTTAACACCTTCATCAGTGGTAGTTTTTAAGACATCAAACAACTTTTTTTCAAGTTTTAGGCGCATTTCATTTGCCGCGGCGTTAGTAAAAGTAACGACAAGCATATCATTGACATTTACATCGTTTTCAATGATATTTTTCGCGATTCGCTCAATCATAACACTTGTTTTACCACTTCCCGCCCCCGCAGATACTAAAATATCTTTGTCGAAAGTGTTTATTGCTAAAAGTTGGTCCTTGTTGAAATTATCAGCCATCATTTCCCCCTAAATCGAAAGAATCAAGTTTTACATCAAAATTTTTCTTGCGCTCTAACACGCTTGGTGAAGCACCTTTTTTGCAAATATACTTATACTTACAGTACTCGCACGCGTTTTCGATAAATAGCGGTCTAATTTCGCCATTGTAAATATCATTTATCGCACCTTCTAGCACCGCCTTTGCGTATTTTAGCATATTATTAAACTGCTCCTCGGTTGCCGAACTATTCTTTATGTCATTTAGTTTTATAACACCTTCATCAACATATTTTTTAGCAGTACTAATCTTACTAGGGACAATATCACTTGTCGGGTGGTCGTAGTTTAGTTGGTCATCTTGCGCCAGCATATTTGCTTCTGTGTAAACAGACACTCCGTCAAAACGATAACTTGAATATATTGTAGACTTGCCTTCTCGCTCGTATTCACGGTGAACGGGCAAATAATACGCACCGCCAGGCTGAAGCCCTAAATCGTGTAAAATTACTTGCATATAGTAGAAAAGTTGTATTTTTTTGCCTAAATAAAAGTCTAAAAGTTTTAGCGTTCCGCTCGCCTTACTCGTCTTGTAGTCAATCAGTCTTAATCGATTTCCAAAAACATCGGCGCGGTCGATTTTTCCGCTAATTTTTACCTTAATATTAGTATTAATCACCGCCACTTCGGGAATACGCGCAAAGTTAGGACTTCCAAAACTGCTTTCGATAAATTTTATTTTATAATTTGAATGCGAAAGTTGATAACTAATTGCTTTACACGCGCGCACAGCCTCGTTTTTTAAAGTTTCAAGCAAGTACGCGTTTTCGCCACTATATAAAAGCCTTCCGTACTCTTTGCGCGCTAAAATCTCGTCATAAATTTTAGGAACAATGCTTTCAATCTCACTATCACTTACTTCGCGCTCGCGGATAATTTTGCCGAAATTTTCAAAAACGGCGTGCAAGATGTTACCAATATCCACAGCCTCGGGCGTACTTTTCTCCCTTTCTTTAAGGCGAAGTCCGTAGTTTAAAAAGTGCGCATACGGACAGTTAAAAAAGCGTTCAATTTGCGTTACGCGTGCTTTACCATTCGTAAAAAATAGGCTTTCAGGGTTATTTAGCCTTTCAACTACATTTTGCCTATATAGATTTTTAAAAATCTCGTCAAGCCTATCTTTATAGCCCTTTTCAACTAAATAATTATAAATACTTGCAAGTGTCGGCGGAGTAATCGTGCTGTTTGGGTTTTGGAGTTCGTCAACGAAACCGCGCAACATCTTGTTTGGCTCGCTCCAAAGAAACATTAGCCTTCGCTCTTGCCCGCCAAATGCGTTGTTGTCCGCAAGCATTTCAGGAAGCGAAATAATAGGCAAATTTTCACCTTTATATTGTAAAATTTGGCAAATGCTACTTACCACGCTTGCAGGTTTGCATTCATCCTCCCCCATATTAAGCGGGTACAAAATATTTAATTGCTTGTGCGCCATTCCTAGACTATTTAAGACACTTGCACGACTGCGCGCATTCACTTCCCTAATAGACGGCGAAATTTTTATAGCGGACTCGCCGAGTTCTAAAATATCATAATCGGCAATAAGCCCAACATCAAGGACATATGCAGGAAAGGCTCCGTCCACCGCGCCGACAATATAATAATAATCTACTACATTAAAGACGCTCGCAAGACTTTGCCCAATGTAGACACAGTCGACACTCATAGGCAAGGGCGAAATCGTTACAGTCGAGATTCCAGCGCGTAAAATTTTGATAAACTGCCCTAAATCGCATTCAACACCGCCTAAAATATCGAGCATTTGTGTTAGCACATTGTCAATTTTTGCAAAATTTTGACGCGACAAACTTTGCTTTAACAAATTTCCGCTCTCGCTAAACGCCTGCGCCATTCCATTAATATTTGCTTCCAGATTAGTTTGTGTCATAAAATTGCGAAGTGCCGAAATCATCTCGCCTACCGTGTGGCTTCCCGAAATATTTTTATCAAGGTCAAAAAGTGGCACTAAAAATTGCTTAATGCTCAAATATTCTTTAAACTCATCATCGGCGTATTCAGGGATTTCATTAGACATAAACCGCTCGCCAACAATTCCGTATTTTGTAACCACATTTTCAAATACCGAATAATCGCGGATACTTAAATTACTAAACGCATTTTTCGCAAAACTCAACACATCTTTTACTTGAAAATTATCAAGCAAGACATCAAGTGCGGTCAAAATAAATTTTGTGCCTTCGATATCCTCGAGTTTTACAGGGTTGTCTATCCAATACGGAATTTTATACTTTTCAAAAACACGAATAAAAATAGGCGCGTAACTCTCAATATTCGTGCAGTTTATCGCAAAATCGCGAAAACGCGCACCGTTATGCACTTTGTAAATAATATCTTGCGCCACAAACTCGACTTCGCTATTTGGGCTGTTTGTGCTAAAAAGGCGCACTTCGTCATTTGTTGTAATTTCTTTTTTTTCAGGCTCGACTGCCAAAGCGTTGTGCAAAATTTGGCGAAAAAGGGCTGGCATCGTGTTTTTTGCGGTAATAAAGTTAGGAGTAATGCCTAGATTTTTAGAAAGTGTAAAAAAGTAATTTTGCATATCGCTAATATAATAATCGCCGTTTTTTTGATTTTGTTCAGGAACAAGAAGCCCGACACTAAACGAGTTTGCGTGTTTAATCATAATGCGCACAACATCGAGCGCGCGTGCCGTAGTGCTATCAAAATTACATAGATGCACATCGGTATTTTCAAAATCTATTGAGTCCGTAATTATCTCGCCTAATAGCGTCAGCCTATTATTTGAGTCAATAAAATCGTTCGCCAAAAAATCTTCATAATATTTATAGACAAGCGCAATATCGTTAAGTTTTAAACGGAGTGCGTTGTTTTTAATATTATCCATATTTTTAAATAAATCAGCAGGCGTAACCTTGCAACTTTTCAACTGCGCTATTGAGTCAAACAACACACTTGCAAAGGCGATAGTTTTAGAAGTATTTTTAAAGCACTGCAACTCGTTTGCGTGGTCAGTGATAATTTTTTCAATTACCATAGTCGCGCCAAGACTAGATAACACTTGCGGAGCATTTTCTTTAGATAAAACTTTGCTCGCAAGACGCGCAAAAGAAACTACTTCGATATCGAAAGTAGCAGTCAAGTTTAACTCTTTTAAAATGCGATTTTCCATAGTTAGCGAAAATCTATCTGGTACAATTACAAGTTGCTTTTTGTTGTTTTTTAAACCTTTACCAATAAGCGAAATTTGCTCGCTTGTAATGTCGTTAAAATTATCTCCAAAAACAAAATTAAGTTGCATACTTTATCCTTTGTAATTTTTATTCAATTTTAGCATAAAATAAAAATTAAAGCAACCTTTTACAAATTAGCAATTAGCAATTAGCAGTTAAGGAAGGTATTTCTAAATATAAGATGACTTTTGGAAATAACTCCGTAATTCAAAATTCAAAATTCAGCCGTGAGCCACTCACTTTAACAATTACTCTAACTATTGGCTGGCTTTCCGTGTGCATTGCATACTCCAAGGCAAAAATTAAGCGAAGCGCATAGGCTTGCGCGCACGCGCACAATAACTGCTAATTGCTAATTGCTAATTCTTGCGTAGCAAGTAAGACTGCTAATTGCTAATTGCTAATTCTTGCGTAGCAAGTAAGACTGCTAATTGCTAATTAAATTTTGAACACAAGTTCAAAATTTTATAGTACTATGCACTAAAAATAATGCATAAAACCACAAATTTTAGGTACTATGCATATAAAAACTCGTATTTTTCTTGTAATTTTGAATCAAGGCTGAAATTTATTAGATTATAAATATTTTAAGAAATAACTCCTTAACTGCTAATTGCTAATTGCTAATTGCTAATTTTTGCATAGCACTAAAGCATAGTGCTATGCAAACTAATCAAACTCTCCCCTTTCTTTTAAACTTAATTTCTCAACAAAATTTTTTAGTTCGTCTATTTTAGAGTTACCTAACAAAACAGAAATTGTCGAGATGTTGCCAACCATTTTTTCTTGATTTTTTTGGAAATTTTTCTCTAATTTATCGAGTTTTATTTTTAATTTTTCGTTCTGCTCTTTAAGTTCGGCTATCAACACTTCTTTACGCCTTAAATCAATAAGAGAATTTTGAAGCGCGGAGTTAGCAAATTCGGCTTCCCTTTTTAAATTTTGCGCTACTTCGTGTTCGGCACTCCGCTTCACCAAACGCACTAGCCCTAAAAAAAGCGCCTGCATATCGTTTTCCGTAAGTTTATCATTTTGCGTAGGCATAACTGCTATATTTTGGTTAAATTTATCAAAATTTAATGTTTTTTCATTAAATTTTGCCGATTTTTGATTAAAAATCTCATTTTTTAAATAATTTTCATTAATTTTTGCTGTATTTTTTGCTATTTTATTATTTTTTTGATAATTTTCGCTAAATTTTGTTGAATTTTGTGCAAAATCATTGAAATTTCCATAATTTTTATCAAATTTTACTAAATTATTGCCAAATTTATCATATTTTCGCACGCGCACACCATTTTGTCTTAACTCGTTTGCCACTTCGTTAACAAGTTTTATATTAGTTTTTAAAATATTGCGATATTTATTTTGATACCTAATCATAAGTTTAGCGTCACCATTCGCTAGATTTAAGCACGCGCGTCTAACACTAATATTTTTGTCATTATTTAATAGTGTGCGTAATAAACTTTTAGTGTCGTTTTGTGAAAAATGATTATTTTTCATATTGTTAGAAATTTTATTAAAATTAACCGCCTTTGCCACTTCGCTATTTTTCTCTGCAAGATTTATTAATTTATAATAAAAATTACGCACGCTATACGGACGCCTTCCCGTTTTACTTGCAAAATCATCAAAAACGGATAATAAACTTTTATCTCCCCTGTTTAGCACAAAACTTAACAATCTTTTAATCTCCAATTCGCTCCAACCCATTATAGAAAAGTCTTTCATAATTCACCCCTAAATAAATTATCAAGGCAATTATTAACCAAAAAATTATATTTTAGACTTTAAAAAGCATATTTTATAATAAATACACTTTCGAGGTTTATATTTTGGAACAAATTTTTGTGCATATCACAAGTAATGATAAAACTATGTACTGTATAAACAATCATCAAATCGGTTTTGTTGAAAGCCCTAACGACTACTTATCAATTGAAATAGACGAGGACTTTATTTTGTCATGTTATCCCCTTTCAAACTCGTTAGACGAAATTTCAATTCCGTTTTCCGCAAAACTTAATATTAGCGCCAACAAACTTCTTTGCGACCATTCAAATATTGCAATTATCGACTACGGCGCGCGAAACTTTATTGTTTCGACATCGTCACTAACCCTTCCAAACACCGCACAAAATACCGCACCTTTTTATACAACTCTCGATGACACAATTATTACAATCAATAAGCATATGCTAAATATCAGCAATGGCAAACTCAATTTGTCGTACCCGCTAAATAATGATTTATTTGATGTAAAAGCCACAAAAAATTACGATTTTATCCAAATTTTAGGCAAACTAGCAAACGAACAAAGTTATTTATTGTTACTTAATAAAAATTTACAAGTGGCATTTGAATACACCGCCGACAAAATCGAGTTTGACGGCACAAAAATTGTTACGCTAAAAAATTTACAAGATATTGCACGGCACGGTATAGTTAGCGTTTACCAACAAAAAAACGGAGCATTTATAAAGGATAATCAATATTCCGTATTCACTCAAAATGAACCAATTTCGCCCGCCTGCCCGCAAGCAATTCCGCAAGCCTTTATGGAAGCCTTGAATATCGAAAATTACTCACTTGCGCGGACATACCTTCACCCGAGCCTTAGCACAAGCCTAAAAAACGAGCATTTGCGCGCATATTTCGGCGACTTTATCGAGGTGCGACAATGTTTAGAACAAACACCATATAACCTAACACTCGTATATAACGGCAATCCGCGTTTTACCAAAACTTACCACTTTGACATTCGCGAAAACCGTATAACAAACATCGATTACGCATAAAATATTTGCGCTCAAAGTTTTCCACAAAAAAGTGGAAATGTAGATAAAACTACACAAAATTCACACAATTTTGTTTATAATAATGTTATTATTTTAATTAATAAAAGAGTGAGCGCTAAACATTTGATTTTATCTTAATTTTATAGTATAATGATAAAAACTATTTTAGGAGAAATATGTTAGATTTTTATATTTTATATTGGCTATTAGGTATTATTATGGTGCCAGGTATTATTTTAGCCATTTGGGCGCAAGCAAAAGTTTCTAGCGCGTACAAACGCACAAAAGGCATAAAACCATCTAGCACCGATAAGACAGGTGACCAAGTCGCACGCGAAATTTTAGACAAAAACGACCTTTATGAGATAAATATTGTATCAATTCCAGGCGAAATGACGGACAACTACAACCCAAGCAAAGATACAATTTCGCTAAGCCAAGGTGTTTATGGACAAAATACTATTGCATCTCTTAGTATAGCCGCGCACGAAGTTGGACACGCCATTCAACGAAAAGAAGGTAATCTTGCATCAAAAATTCGTACTTTTTTAGTGCCAGTAATCAATTTTAGCGACAAAATCTTATGGCCATTAGTAATAATAGGGCTACTTATAAATATTTTCGCAGGCTGGAATTCGCTTTTTGGAAATATTGTTATGTACGCGGGAATTGCATTTTTTGGACTAGCAATGCTTTTTAGTCTTGTAACCTTGCCTACCGAAATTGACGCATCAAAACGCGCAATGAGGCAATTAAAAGAAGGCGGTTATATCACCACCGATGACGAAATAAAGCAAGCGAAATCAATGCTCACCGCCGCAGCAATGACTTATGTCGCTTCGCTTTTGATAAGTATACTTACCCTTGTCCGTTTTATCACAACTATACTAATTCTCCGCAACAACGATTAAAATAAAAAAGTTATCACTAAAAATTAATTAGAAATTAGGAATTAGTAATTAGGAATTACGGGGCGCGTGCGCGCAAGCCTATGCGCGTAGCGCAAATTAGCAATTAGCAATTAGCAATTAGCAGTTATTGCTGAGTATAAAATTATATTATATTTAAATAATTCCAGCCTTAATTCAAAATTCAAAATTCAAAATTCAAAATTAAGCGAAGCCGAACGGCGAAGCGTAAAGGCAATTAGCAATTAGCAGTCTTACTCGCTTTGCGAGAATTAGCAATTAGCAATTAGCAGTCTTACTCGCTTTGCGAGAATTAGCAATTAGCAATTAGCAGTTAAGGAGTTATTACTTAAAATATTATAACTAGGTATTCCAGCCATAATTCAAAATTCAAAATTTGAGCATAGCGATAAAGTACTCGCCGAAGGCGTAATGAGCCAGCGGGGGCTCTACCCCCGCCGCACCGCGCGTAGCGGAATTTTATCTTGCAAAAAGATTTTGCTACTTGCAAAAATTTTTGCATAATATGATAAAAATTAATTTAATTTTTAATTCCTAATTTACGCGTAGCCGAACGGCGAAGCGTAAAGGCTTGCGCGCACGCGCACAACAACTGCTAATTGCTCATTGCTAATTGCTAATTTATTAATTTTATTGTCCCTCAATAATTAAATCTGCCTTCAATTTTCCGCCGTTATAAATATTTGTTACGCCGATTGTAGTAAAGCCTGCGCTTTTGCCATTGTCAATGTAGCGTTGCGAGTCCTCAAAAAGAACAATTTTATCAGGCTCGGCATTTAAAAATTCTTTCGTATTAAGATAATAATCTTGCTTTTTAATTTGCTTTACAAAACACGAAACAATGTTTTCAAATTCATCTACAATACCACAATTGGACAAAATATCTCTAATAACAGAATCAGACTGATTAGATAATATAATTTTGCGTTTATTAGGGAAAGTTTGTAGCAATTCACCAATATACTTAAAAACAGGAAGCGCGTGAGTATGCGCAATTTCCTTAAAAGTATCGATATACAACTTTCCTTCATTTTCGGTTGTGTAATGAGTACCGAAAATTTTATTTATAAGGTCTAAATATTCAAAAGCACTTTTCCCTACCATTTGGCGAAAATGCTCGTCTGTAAATTCGAGCCCATCGCGTTTAAGTAGAGTTTTTAAAGTAAGGAAATTTAGCGGTTCGGTGTCCGCTATTGTACCGTCAAAATCCATTAAAAAAACATCTTTTTTAGATAAAATTTCGTATAAATCATTTTGCATTTAATCACCTGTTCTATAACCAAAAGTAAACAAAGTATTGTCTAAACTATCTTTTTCTACACCAAATATTACGCCCCACACCTGACACTGCCTTGTTATATATTCAAAAGGCGCACGCGCAAAGCCTGCTATATCATTCGTTGTTTTATCAAACACTGCTAAAATTTGTTCTACCGCATAAGTGTTATCATCACCCCAAAGCCCATTTACGCTTAAACTAGCACTTTCAATCGCGTTCTGCGTCTGCGCATCTAGATTGTATGTAGCACTTAAAGTTAGATACATATATTCTGGCGCTTGCGATTTATTAACGGGAAGTGTTAGCATTTTATCCAACTCAACTTGAAAAGTAGCCCTGTAAACTATCCTGCGCATTGACTCAACTTGATAATCTATATCTAAATTTACAAGGCTAAAAGCCGAATTTATTTCGCTATCACCAACATTTTGATTCGCAAAAAAATCATTTACAAAAACTGCAATATCGTATCTATTTAACACTAACTGACTGCGAAAAACAATATTATTCGAAACAAATCTCGCCACATCAAGCACATTATTCACAACCAACGGCTCGCCGTCAAGTGCGCTAACCGTGGTAGAAATTTTGTTGTTAAAAGATGTAACCGCGTACTCGTCAACCATATTTGTTGGCGGAGTATATTCCCTACACAAAAGTTCGGTTAAACGCGTATTAAAAGTTTCTTGATTATTTAGACTATTAAGTATCAAAATAACTGCCACAACCGCAACAATTACAAAAGCCACAAGAAACAAAATACCATATTTTAAGCAACCTTTTTTGTTTTTTAATTTAGCCATTAACTAAAACACCCCTGTAAGCGCTAGGATACCTGTCAACACACCGCTTCCTATAACGCAAAGCATTATACAATAGTTAGAAAAACACCCCTTACAACCTTTCACCCAACCCTTTGGACCAGAAAAGACATTTTTCATATCCTCTAGGAACATCATAAGTTTTATAGGTTGAGACATATTTTGTAGTTTGTTGTCCTCTTTTTCTAGTTCATTTTTTGATTCATTTAATTGTTCAATATCATTTGCTTCACGAATCTTAGGTCCAAGTTGTTCACGCTGTCTTACCTTATCTTTAAAATTTTTTAAATTAGACCGAAGTTGAGGATTCTCCTTTGCTTGATTTTCAGCCTTTCGTAAAATAATTTGATTTTTGCGATAAGGGTTCTTACGCAAAGTTTTCATAGTCGTTTTCTTTGCTTTTTTTAATTCTCGGCGCTTTTGCGCTTCTTTTATAGGATTACTGCGCTTGCCACTCATATCTGTTTCTTGAGCACTTTGCTCCGATTCTAGAGTAGTTGCACCTTTTGCCTGTTGTCTATTAGATTCATCTAAATTCGCACTCGCTTGAGATTCTTGCGAATCTTTTTGACTTTCGTTATTTTGTTCTAAATCTTCATTTTCTTGCATTACTCACCTCTAAAAAATAGAATTTAAATGCAATAGCGCCTCTGCGCTTTCATCAGTTTGCGATGTATCAAAGAAAAACACAAAATACACCACAACACCAATTATTGCAATAGGTATAAAAATTTTTAATAATCTAAATAGACACATAACACAACCTCTAATCTATTATACAAAAAATGAGTAATATTAAGCAAGTGTTTGCACTGAAAAAATAAAAAAACAAAGCCTTTCTTACGCTATGAACTTTACGCTTTGCTGTTCGGCTTTGCTTAGTTTTGAATTAGGTTTTTGAATTTTGAATTATGGCTGGAATACCTAGTTATAATATTTTAAGTAATAACTCCTTAAACTTTTCTAATCTTTTAATAATATCAATAGCCCTAATATTTATTTATAAATTTTTGAAAAACTTAATATATAGAAAAATGGCTAAAAATTTCCTAAAATATTAAAATATGCTGAAAATTAATTTAAATTATGCCAAATCTTTTAGCCAATTTTTTATCATTTCGTCCGCTTCATTTGCGTGAGAACCAATGATTGCCAAGCCCTTTTGGATGTTTGCGCTGGGAGCAAGTTTCGCTAAATCACTAGCACTACGCCCCATTCCGCTACCTTCATTTGTGCAGAATGGATAAATAGTTTTCCCACTCGTGTCAACGCTATCCAAAAATGTCCAAACAGCCATTGGCATCGTGCCCCACCAATTTGGATACCCCAAAATGATTGTATCGAAACTTGAAATATCTGGCACGCTTTTTAGTGCTGGGCGCGCATCGTTGTTCTGCTCCTCTTTTGCCTCATCACAACAAGCATAATACTCCGTACTATATGAGCGCTCTGTTTCGAGTTTAAACAAGTCCGCGCCTAAAAATTTTGCGATTTTTTCAGCCACAATTTCAGTATTGCCTTTTTGCAAATTTTGTAGTCCGTGAGTAGTGTAATTTTGCCCAGCACGCGAGAAATAAACAACTAAAACTTTACTCATGCCCTTCTCCTTTTAAAAATTTTTGTTCACTAGACAGCATTTTTGTGTAGTAAACATCAATTTTGTAATCAAGTTTTTTGCAAGCATCTTGCATTTCCTTAATTTTCTCTTTGAGTCTATCCCGTTGTTCAATCAAAATTTCCCTTCTACGCTCAGCCGTGCCGTCACCTTCGCGAGTTAGCGAAATGTATTCCTTTAAAATCTCAATCGAAAGCCCAGCACTTCGCATACATAATATAAAATTTATGTTGTCCAAATCGCGTTGACCGTAGTCGCGCTTGCCGTTCTTTTTTGGCACGGGATTAATCAACCCAACTTTTTCATAGTACCGCAAAGTGTCTTGCGAAACTCCGCAAGTTTTGCTCACTTCACTTATATTCATTTTAGTTTTCGACCTCCTTTGCCACTAATTTTACCACCTGGAGTACACTCCAAGTCAATCAAATTTACACAAATAACCAAAAATTTTCAAAAACTATAAAATTAGCAAAATTTGTTTTACTTTTCACTTTTCTAATTTTGTTACATTATATGCTTTTTAACGAAAGGTGGGAGCAACTTGCTCGCGGTTCGTGTCCGAAAGGACCAAATCCCCAACAGGATTCAAGCGACAACAACACAAAACAAAAAGTGTATGCCATAAATTAGGCATACACTTTCTTTGGTGCGCCATGAGGAGCTCGAATCCCCAACCTTTGGTTCCGTAGACCAACGCTCTATCCAATTGAGCTAATGGCGCATAAATACTATTCAGTTGTAAAAAATAAACTTGTACGGAACCAAAGGTTCCTGTCTTGGTAATATGGATGCTACGCACCTTTGCTTCGCAAAAGATTCATATTACCAAGGCGACTGCGCAAGCCCGATTTTCGAATCCGCAAGCGGTTCGATCATCTCCTTGCTTGTCTTAGACCAACGCTCTATCAACTAAAGCTAATGGCGCATATAATGTATAATAAAGATAGTACCTTTTTGTAGATACTTATTTAGTATAGTACTTTTTATAATGTTTGTCAATAATTTAAAATAAAAAAATTAGTTAAATTAAAAATTTTAAAAGAGCAATGCAATTAATAATCTATCCTTACTTTCGTTTTTTATCGAAAAATAAAAATCATCTAATTTTATATTCGCTATTGCAAAATTGATTATCTTATGATATAATTCAATCAACAACAAACCATAGGAGTTTATTATGGAATCTTTTGACGATTATGACGATGAATACGAAAACACGGAAACTAATGAAACTAAATACCGCGCGATGTTCGTAAATAACAGACTTTTTTATATCAATGATGACAAATTGGATGAATTAGAAAACGAAAAAGAAGCCTTGCAAAATAATATAAACAATTGCAGTTTGGCGCTTCAATATTTAAAATTTATGAATTTATTAACCGCAAGCACAGGAATTGGAGCAGGTATCATAAGTGCAGTTAATTTAACAAGAGATTTACTTTCTAATACCTCCCCCATTTTAAATACTGCTTTTCTTGGCGCTTCTGCGTGCATTGTTGCTGGCGGATATATTTATACAAGACGCGCTCAAAAAAATTGTATTTTATTTCACGATTATTCTATAGAACAATATGAAAAGAAAGAAACCGAATACAACGAAATAGTCGAACAACACAAAGATAATATTGAAAAAAGAGAAAACTACGACAAAAGTTACAATTAATTTTTTGCCACTTTATTTAGTCAAAAATAAAGTGGTTTTTATTTTAATTAATTGCTTGTTTTTGTTATTTTTTTTAATTTTATTAAAATCAAAAAAATAAAATTTATTTATATAAAAATTTATCAAACAAAAACATAATCATAGAAATTTTGCTTATTTTTTAATATTTTTATTAATTTTTAATTTATTTTTATAAAAACTTAAGTACTATGCATAGGTATTATGCATAGTATTATGCGTTAAAAACAATTCGATTAGGGCATTTTTAAATACAATAGAATTATTTAATTTAAAAATATAAGGTTTATAATATCCCTAAATAAATTAAATATAGAAAAATAGACAAAACCACCGAAAATTAAAAATTTGACAATTTTGCTTAAATTTGATAAAATTAACAAAAAAGAAGTGGTGATATTATGGAAGTTTTAGCGCCCTGTGGCGATGGTGAAAGTTTTGAAGCCGCAATAAATAATGGTGCAGATGCTATTTATTTAGGGCTCGGCGATTTTAACGCACGCGCAAAAGCAACTTTTTTTAATTTAGAAAATATTCGTTTCTTTATTGAGCGCGCCCACCTTTTCGGCGTAAAGGTATACATTACTACAAATACTTTACTAAAAGATGATGAAATACCATCTTTTCTTGAATTTGCTAAAAAATGCATACAAGCACGAGCAGATGCGTTTATCGTACAAGATTTGGCGGTAGCAAATATTTTACGCGATGCTTTTGATAATGTTGAAATTCACGCAAGTACACAATTGGGTATCCATAATGTTGAAGGAGCAAAAATAGCAAAAGAACTTGGTTTTACTCGCGTAGTACTTTCGAGAGAAACAAAGTTAGATGACATTCGCGCAATAAAGAAGGAAACAGGGCTTGAAATTGAGTATTTTGTGCAAGGCGCACTTTGCGTTGCTTTTAGCGGAAATTGTTATCTCAGCGCACTCGAACACGACAAAAGCGGAAACCGCGGACAATGTCTACAACTTTGCCGACTCCCCTATACTGCCTACATTGACAATAAAAAAATCGGCACAGGGTTCTTGCTCTCCGCGCGTGATTTATGTTTAATTGAAAATTTAGCAGAATTAAAAAATGCCGGCGTTGATAGTCTAAAAATAGAAGGGCGCTTACGCCGACCCGCTTATGTTGCTCAAAGCGTGAAAAGTTATCGATTTGCTGTTGATGCCCTAAAAAATAACGAAAAAATCAATTTTAACACTGAAATTAATGTTTTAAAGAAAGTTTTTGCCCGTGGCGAATATAATAAACGCGCATATCTAGATTCTGGCACACCCGATAATATTATTAATCCTACTATCCAAAATCATTTAGGTGAAAAAATAGGCTTTGTAGAAAAAATCACACCATTTAAAGATTTATTTAAAATTACACTAAAACTCAATACAGAAATTCACTCTGGTGACGGCTTAAAATTTTTAGACAAGCAAGAGAATGAACGCGCAAGTTTAGGTGTCGGAAATATCGAAAAAATAGATGATAATCGCTATAATATATACTCCAAAACGCGAGTAAAACAAAACTATACGGTATACCGCACACTAGATAAATTTTTTGAGGAAAATTTGTTAAGTAATTCAAAAAAATTAGGTATTGATTGCGTTTTTGACGCACAAGAAAATAAGCCCTTTACATTAGAGTTTTTATATACAACAAAAGATGGAAAAATTAGCGCAAAAATCACAAGTGATTATATAGTTTCAAGAGCACAAAATTCACCCACTTCGCAAGATGAAATTTTAACACAAATTAACAAACTTAATGATACTGATTTTGTTTTAGAAAACGCAAAAATAACCGCCCAAAATTTATTTATTCCAAAATCTATATTAAATCAAGCACGCCGTGATGATGCTATGCAGTTAAGACAAGATATAATTGAAAAATATGAAAATAACATAAAAAGTGCAGAAAATACCCAAAAATTCAGTACTATGCAACATTTTTTAGGTACTATGCAACAAAAATTTGCTCGTAAATATAATAATATGTATGTAGTGAATGAAAATAATCTTTCACCTATTAGCGAAATCACGAATAACGATTTGGTAATTATTAACCCTCTGAGTTACAACTTAGAGAAAATACTAAAAATTAAAGAAAATTTTATAAAAAATACAGCAAATTTTGCGCTTGAACTCCCTATTATATCAAACGGAAAAGATATTAAAATTTTAAATAAAATAATAGAAAAATTGCCAGCAGATTTTAGTCTAGTAATTAATAATTTATCGGGACTAATTTATACTAAAACTAACCGCAATATTATTGCAGGATTAGGAATGAATGTTTACAATATTTTAGACGCTAATATTTTATCAAATTTAGGAGTTAGTGAAATAATTTGGAGCAAAGAAAGAAAATCTCCTAGCGAAAACTTTTATCAATTAACTTTTGGCAAACACTCGCTTATGTCCTTTGCCCACTGCCCTTTTAAAACGCTATTTAAAAATTCGTGTAAAAACTGTAAATTTAGCAAAAATTTAAAATTTGTAGGAAATGATGGACGCGAATACAATATATTTAGGCACACTATTTCCTCTTGCTATTTTACCCTATTTTCTAATAAATTAATAGACAAACGCCAAGCAACAAGAAACTTAATTGATTTGCGCTTTATAAATAATAAATAATACTAAATTATATCATATTAAGTTTTTTATAATTTATATTATATAAGTTCTTTAATTTTTATTTTGCCATATACAATCGCAAAAGTTAAAATTTTTATTAAAAGATTTAAAAAAGTATTGTCATTTTATCAAAATGAGGCTATAATATAAGGGTACAAAAGAAATACCAAAGAAGGTGAAAAAATGGATTGGAATACTATTTGGACAAACATTGTAAATTTTTTTACAACTAATGGACTACAACTCTTGTATGCGATTCTAGTTTTGATTGTTGGTTTAATTGCAATAAAACTAATAAACAAATTAGTTGCGAAATTGCTTTTAAAGACAAAACTTGAACGCATAGCACAGGGTTTTATCCGCTCAATAATTAAAGTTTTGTTGTATGTCGTTTTAATTTTTGCAGTTTTACAGATGTTCGGCATACCTATTACCGGACTTGTAACAGTTCTTGCAACGGCTGGTGCTGCGATTGCTTTATCACTAAAAGACAGTTTATCAAATGTAGCGTGTGGTATGATAATTATTACAAACAAACCTTTTAAACAAAACGACTACATTCAAATTGACGACCTAGAGGGCACTGTTAAAAGCATAAAAATTATGAATACCGAACTCATTACAACAGACAACAAGACGATTGTAATTCCAAACTCAACAATTATGAGTTCGGAAGTAATAAATTATTCGACACAAGGCAGTCGTAGGCTTGAGATGTACTTTGATGTGGCTTATGAAACTGATATTAATCTTGCTAAAAAAGTAATTTTAGATGTTTGCCACAGTAACGGAAACATTATTCTTACCCCCGAACCAACAGTAAATTTAAAATACTTTAAAGATTCGGGTATGAGTTTGTTCTTAACTTGCTGGACAAAAGCGCCATATTGGGATGTTTATTTCTACATAATGGAACACGTGTACAACGAATTTAAGCGCAACGGCATTTCGTTATCTTATAGTTCAATTGAAGTGCGTATGCGAAATGATGATGTAGTTTTGCCCTATGACAAAGCACCACTTCCTAAAAGAGTTGAGCCAAAGCCAGAGCCGAAAGTTGAGACCCCAAAACTTCTAGAAATCGGCGCATTTGATAAACTTCACAAGCAATCAAAGCAGAAAAAGATTAAAAATCTCGAAAAGAAGCGCAATCAACTTAATAGCCAAATCACGAAATTAAAAGCCGACTTGCCCGCAACTCGTATAGGAAAATTTATAGAGTTTAATTCTATAGTACTCAAAAATAAAAAACAAATTTCAAAGCCTGCAACAACATTAAAATTCCATATAAAAACTAAAAAATAACGAAAAATAGAAAAATTGCTAAAAAATTATAGTTTTTAAGTAAAATTACACTCTTTTTAATTAATAAATAAAAAATATAATGGAAATTATTTTAAATTTATATCTTTATAAAAAATTATTAAATAAAGAAAACTCGCTGTATATAATTAATCTCAAATTTGTAAAAACTCCACAATTTATAAAAAACAGTCATAGCCGTTTGCTATGGCTTTTTTAATTTTCCAAACCTGCTAAATAATCAATACTAACACCAAAAAATTGCGCAAGACGCACAAGACTAGAAAGTGTTGGCTCGCGCAAGCCATTTTCCCAAAGCGAAATAATACCCTTACTAACTCCTATTTGCTTTGCCAACTCGACTTGCCCTATTCCCTGTTCAAGCCTGAGCGCTTTTAAATTTTCACCGAAAACATTTTTCATAATTACTATTATTATTACAATTGTAAGAAAAATACTTGACTTCTTACTATTGTAAGAGTATAATAATAAAAAAGGGAAAGCAAAAGAAAAAGTTTTTTATAAAAAAGTGTTAAAAAGTTTTTCTGCACTTTTACTTTTTAAATAAAAAAGGGGTTAAAAATGGATGACGAGGAATACAAAAGATTATTAAAAGCATACGAGGACGACAAAGCCAAAGAAAATTCGCAAAAATCACAGCAAAACAACACAAACTCTTATTCTAGTAATAATAGCGCATTCAATTATGACGAAAAAGACCGCGAAATCGAAAGATTACGGCGACAAGTAAATTATTATCAAAACGAGCGAATGGAAAATCACTCCGCAGAAAAGCATCAAAAACAGGCAATCGGCGATTCCAAAAAAGGTGTTGGCTTTGTCTGTGGCTTCTTTTTAGGAATAATCGGGCTAATTATCGGGTTGTTTATGTATCAAGACTATGAACGCGAAACATTTTTAAAGGGCTGGGGCTCTGGCTTTGGAACGGTCATTGCCGTAGGTTTGATTGTAGGGCTTATATACTACTTTGCTGTTATGAGTATGGTAAATGATATTATGAATTCATTTTAAATATCTACGAAAATTATAAATTTATTCCAAAGCAATAACTACACTAGCAAGTTGATAAAATTTATAATGATTTAAAATTTTTCATATTATATAGTATTTTTAGTTTTTATTATCGATTATTTGTTTTTATTATCAGACCGCAAAAATTAAAAATAAGTGCTGATTTTACTTAAATTAATTTGCAAAATTTGAAAAAAATAAAAAGCCTTTCCTTTAAGGGAAAGTGCGTTTTTACCACTTATTCACCACTTTTTCAGCAAAACCTAAAAAGTCGTTTAGTTTTATAACTTTACCATCATCTAAAATCGCTGTACCATTAAATCGTCCAAAAACTTGGTGCTGGTCGCTACCTAAAACTAGCGCGTTCGTGTTTGAATGGCGGTCAATAATAGGCGTAAAAGTCGCATTAAATCGTCCGTTTTTAGAAACGAACTTCCATTCACCCATAAAATCAGGCTCGCCGTCTTTCGTTGGAATGATAAATTGAATGTCCTCGAGTTTGTGGGCAGTTCCGTTGTAAAAGAGCATATTTTCGGTGGCTTTGCTAGTGTCCCCAAAACCATAACCGAGATTAAAGCCGAAAATATTTCCGTCAATCTCGCCCACCGCACTAGACCAATACCAAGTGTTTTTGTAAGTCCAGACACCGCGCCCCCAATCAAGAATGGCGAAAGTATTATTTTTATCAAAATTTATATTCTCACTTCCCACCTGCGCAAAACCACTCGCACGAAAACCAACGATTTTTTGATTTAAATAAAAGTGCTTTGGCTTATCAAAAGGCGTAGCGATTACCATACTTTCGGCTGGCTCGTCAAAAAGTTCAAACTCGCAAACAAAATCTTTATCATCATCAAAATTTTTTATCTCGGCACGAAGTTTGCGCTTGCCTTCAAAATTTACAAACTCGAAATTTGCGCGCTTGTTTCTATACTTTGTGTCCCCCGTTTTTGAAGTATGTGGCAAATTCGTCTTACCAAATGGCGCCCAAAACATAGGACTAACCGTTTTTTCTGTCGGCTTTTTAAAGTCAATCACGCTAGCCGACACCATACCCATATAACTATTGTCCGCAACGGTTAGCGCGATAGCAAAATCTTGATTGTAAATCAAATAATAGTCCCATTCCTTAATGCGCCACGGATTCGCCCCTATTTCGTTACGATTGTACTCATACAACAACGAAGTAGCATACCCAGGTTCAATCAAATTCCCTTCATCATCTAATAGTTTGGTAGGCTTTGTAATTCTATTTTGCATAAAATTCCCCCTAAAATATTTTAGCATTTCTTTAATTATATCAAATTTTAAGCAAATATCAAAATAAAATGATAATTAATTTTATACGACTTTTAATTGAAAGCGTCTATAAAAATAACGCAAAAAATTTTATCTTTAATTGTACATAGGAGAAATTATGGGTAACAATAAAATTTCAGCAACTGTTATTTTAGTAAAAAGACGAAAATACAAATAATGAAAATCACATCGATAGCGAACTTATAGAACTTAAAAACAAGTTGGAAAAAGAAAAAATAAAAAGAGAATTAAATAAAACGAAACCTAAAATTTGCAGTTACTGTGGTCGTAAGAATGAAGGGACGGACAAAGTTTGCAAGAGTTGTGGCGCACCGCTAGATGAATAATTTATTATGATAAAAAATTTATTAATTCAACTCTTATCTACATAATTACATATTTTTTATTTAATTACACGCGCCCCATCTCTCATTAACAAATGCCCTGTCTCCTATTACAGATGCTCTATCTCTTATTACAAATACTCTATCTCTTTATTACAAATACTATCTCTTATTATACAAATACTCTATCTTTTCTTGCACACGCCCTATCTCTTATTACATATGCCCTATCTCTTATTACAAGCATAACTATTTTTTAAGATTTAAAAAACACAATATAGCAACAGACTTTCATACCAAAATCTCTTAAAACCAAATTTGTCCTTTACTCTTGAAATAGATATTAAAAAGTGATATAATTATTTCGGTGAAAAGTTATGGAATTTAAAAGATACAAACATTCGCGCATTCAAAACTATTTGGATAGCGAATTAACAAAATGCCCTTTTTGCAACGAGCGCACGCATTGGCAAGTACACATAAAGCGTGGGCTTTGGTCTAACGCAACGGGGCTATGCGAAAAATGCGGTGCAAAAATTAATTTTAGCACGCTTGGCGGACTAAAAAACGCAAATGTGGTTATAAAAAATGTTGGTCCGCAAAATATTCACACACTAAAAGTAAATGATGTGTACCACTTCCGCGATTTGCGCAATCTTGCTATTTCGGGCGGAAGTATGAAAATTTGGGGTGTAGACTTAGAGCGAAAAAGCAGTTTAAACCATATTTTCGGCACGCTTTTTAATGTGCTGGGCGCGTTCCTGCTTTTTGCGTTTGTGATTTTGCTCTTTTTTAGCGTGGCGGAATGGTTACCCTACATTAGTCTTGCTGGTGGAATAATTTTTACCATATTAGGCACAGTTTTAAATATAGCGGGCTCGCAAGCGAACAAACTTTTAAAGCGCCGTGCTAAAAATTATACCGACTTTGACAGTGAAAAGATACTCGAAGTAAACAGTTACACTCGCCTATTAGTAAACTACACATATCACAAGTGGCTACTTACAGGTGACCGTGGTGACGGAAAAACTTATGCTTGGGAAGATGTGTTGCGCGTACACACAAATAAAAATTTGTACAATCGCAACGGGCAGGCGTACTGCGATGACTTGTCTATTACAATAGATATGTTTAGATATAGTATAACACTAAACTTTTTGTCTATTGAAACAAAAATGAACACCGCCGAATACCTAAACGCGTACTCGCGATTACAACAAGTTGAAAATTTTTTCGACTTTTTATTAAAAAGCAACAAATACAAATAGCGCAGAAACGCGCTTTTTTGTTTTTTAAAAAAAATTTAAAAATTTTTAAAAAAAGTATTTATTTTCACAATAATTACACAAATTCCGCTTAAAATGAGTGCGTATTTTTGAGATAAAAGGAGCAAAAATTTTTGAAAATAAAACAATTTTGGGCATTACCTCTTACTCTTAGCGCTTACATTTCAAATGACGGAATTAGAGCGAAGTACATTCTCGCAAAAGACAAAGTACACGCTTTTATCAACTTACACGATTTTGTCCAGAAGCGCACAGACAAAATAAATATAACGGTCATTGATTTAAATGAGCGCAAGTCTACGAAATATGCTAATTTCTCGAATGATACTCTCTATATAACTCGTGGTGGAAACTACAAGTTATGTGGTAATTTTGAAGGCAACATTGTAGTTGATACTAACCTACAAAATGTTTCCATTATTTTAAACAATGTGCAAATTATAAGTAATAATGGCGCATGCATTCAATTTACCGAAAATTGCGGTAAATGCTCAATTATTGCACTCAAAGATACCGAAAATTATCTTGCCGATAGTTTGGTAAATACCAGCGGTGCGATAAACTGCCAAAAGTCTATAAAAATTAGTGGCGAGGGCAAATTAATTATTACAGGACTTGGCGGAGACGGTATAATTGCGGATAGCATAAATATTTCCGCGGTAAATTTAGACATCTCTGCGAGTGGACGAGTTTTCGTTTCAAATGTATTGACCATTAATAACTCCGAATTGGTCATTAACGCAGAAGGTGTATCATCTACCTCAAACTCTACTACAAACTGCCTAATAATGCAAGGCAGTACAATCAACAGAACAGAATACAAATAACCTACCTTTTTAAACATAATAAAATAACCTCCGCTCCTTTACTTAAAAATACTATTCTTTTCGTCTAGGTGCGCTTTTATAAGGCAATGCGTACCTTAATAAAATTCCATAATAAAACTTTCCTTTTAAACATAAAAACATCCTTTGTGCGCGAGGGTGCTTTTTATTTTTTAAAAATATATAAAAATACTAAAAAATCGCAAAAAATAACAAAATTAAAGTACTATGCACGGTATTATGCATAGGTATTATGCAAGTATTTTATTAAATTTTTTTATTTTTAGGTTATTTTAAAAAATTCAAAATGGCATTAAATAACACTATTAATAACTATCAACAATGCCTTACTATAAATACTTTATTAACGCAAACATTGAAATTTATCACCTATCACTTTATAGGATAAAAATAATTTATTATCTAAATAAAAAATAAAG
Organism: uncultured Clostridia bacterium; assembly: GCA_944383915.1. GTDB lineage: Bacteria > Bacillota > Clostridia > Christensenellales > UBA1242 > UBA7867. The sequence continues at coordinate 104,921 of CALWRJ010000010.1, read as the reverse complement.
CGCACTAAATTAGTGTGCACTTTGTTCTTTAATAGTTACGATTTTTTCGCCTTTGGCTTTCTTTTTGCCAAAGTTGTATTTTAGTAATCTTAATGAATTAATTATTGCAAGAAGTGTTACGCCGACATCGGCAAAAACTGCAACTAGCATTCCTTCACTAAACACGCCACATAGTTCAAGCACAATTATTACAATTTTAGTAACCAACGCAAAAATTATATTGCTCCAAACAATACCGCGCGTGTATTTTGATAATTTGTGCAAGTCTTTGATTTTACCTGGGTCATCGTCTACAACGACTATATCGCTTGCTTCGACAGTGGCAGGACTTCCCGCAAGCCCCATACTAATTCCCAAGTCTGCACGCGACAAACTCGGCGCGTCATTAATTCCGTCACCGACAAAGGCGATATACTCATCTTTGTTTTTATTTTTGAGGTCCTCCTCTAAAAGTGTGTACTTCTGCTCGGGAGTTAGCCCTGATTTAAATTCGTCAATTCCTAACATTTCGGCTACATGAGAAGTTACTTGTTTATTGTCCCCGCTAAGCATAGCGAGTTTTACATTTTGCTTTTTTAAATACTCGCACAACTCCACCGAATTTGCTTTTAGCGAGTCCGCAAGGAGAATCTTACCAATTGGCTTGTCGTTTATTATTACTTGGACGCTTGTTAAATCGTCTGTCGAGTCGCGAGAAATATTCCCCACAAACACAACATCGCCCTTATAAGTATAACTTACACCCTTTCCGCTGTTTTCCACAAAATTTGAAACATTTTCAAGTTTTATTCCGTGCCCGCGGTGTTGAATTGCACGCGCGATAGGGTGAATAGAATTTTGTTCACCGAGAACGGCAAATTTTAAAATATCTTGTGTAGAATACTTTGTGTCTAGCGAAATGATATCTTTTACCACGAATTGCCCTGTGGTTAAAGTACCTGTTTTATCAAAAATAACTTTGCTAACTTTTGCAGAAATATCTAGGTAATTACTTCCCTTAATTAAAATTCCGTCTTTACTTGCTCGTCCTAGCGCACTAAAATACGCCAGTGGCACGCTTATTGCAAACGCACACGGACACGAGATAAAGAGCAAAATTAACGCGTAATAAATTCCTGTCGTGATAGGATACCCTAGCGCCCACGCGCCAAAAAACACAATTACAGCAAGTCCAATAACGATTAAGGTATACCATTTTGAAAATTTATTTATAAAAGTTTCCGTCTTGCTTTTTTTGTCGTTCGCGTTATCGATTAAGTCCATAATGCGAGCCACCGCGCTTTCAGTATAAAGGCTTGTAGTTTCGATTTCAAGCACACCGTCTAACAAAATCGTGCCAGCCAAAATTTTACTTCCTTTACTCATACTAATAGGCAGGCTCTCCCCTGTTAAATGGCTAATGTCGACACTCGCACTTCCGCTTTTAACGACTCCGTCTAGCGCCACCCTTTCACCTGGACGCACTTTTATAATACTTCCAATCTTTACATCTTGTGGCGGAACTTTGTGTTCGTGGTCACCATGAACAAGCATTGCAAAATCAGGTTGAATTTCCATAAGGTTGCTAATACTTTTACGCGAACTTGCTAGCACGCTTGATTCTAGCATTTTGCCGATACTATATAAAACGATTACCATAAGGCACTCTTCAATACCTTCGCCGAGCGCTTGATACCCTTCCTCAACAATCGTATTAAATAGCCCAAGTCCAAAAGTACCCAGTACTGCAATAGTTATTAAGAAATTTTCGCCGATATTTTTATTTTTGAATAATTGCACGCCCGCCTTGTACGCTGTTTTATATAAAAGCAAGCACATACCAATACTGATTAAAACAATTTTAGCAGTAACTGGCATAGGCACTAAATATCCAACAAAGCCGATTATCGCCCCCACTAAAAAGAGAATTAAATCAAGGGTAAAAAACTTTTTGCGCGTGCGATGTTGCGAATTATCGTGAATAATTTGAGCATCGGGTTCGGTATTGTAAACTGCGCGTTTTAGGTCAGGGAAAAAGTCGTCCGTTCTTTCCGTTTCAAAAGTCAACTTCATAGTGGCAAAGTTGTAACTGACATTTTCAAAACCTTTTATGCGCGAAATCGCCGTTTCAAGATGTTTTGCACATTGTGCGCAGTCTATATTTCGTATTTCATAAACATATCTTTTCATTTTAAACCTCGTAGATATTATATTATTAAATTCCCGCCTTTAAGTCAATAGATTTTTTGCAAAAATAGTTGTTTTTTATTTTTATTTTATTATGCTAAAATATTAAAATCTTTAATTTTATTTTGAAAATACTAATAAATGTTATACAATTATATTGATTGTAAAAAGTTACAACAAAGGTGAAAAATTATGGAAAAAAATAGACGGAGCAACTCGCAAAGAAGTTTTAGAGTACGCATACAACGCGAACGGGCACACTCCCGAATATTTGTGGCGCTCGTGCCCTAACTACGCGGTTTTAAGGTGCCCGCAAAATAAAAAATGGTACGTAGCAATAATTAAATAAAAACAAAAAATACTGCCTTTATACAGTATTTTTCATTTTTTACATTAAATAACTGCGGTTATCAAAATTGCAAGTATTAATAAAACAAATGACGGGTCAAATGCAACTTTTTTGTCTTTAATTAATTGAACGATATAAATTGCCAAAGTCGCAATCAAAGCAATCACTGCAAGCCAATAAAATACTAGCACTACAACGCCCCAACCATTCATTGCAAACAAACGCACAAGCACACCAAGAGTAATTGCCACAACACTTAAAATTATGTTTAGCATACTTAATGAAATTGTAAATTTGCGTTCTACAGGCTCTTCAATTTCAACGCGCTCTTTTTCGCTTTCCTCGCGTGCCTTTTGCTTGTCAAAATTAAGATTGGGGTCTTTGTCGTTACTTTCAAAAGTATTGATGTCGTCATCAAGTTTTACAACAGGAGTTGCTTGCCCATCAACTTCGATTTTGTCGTTTTCCATAAGTGATTTTTCTCCTTAATTACTATTATAATTTATATTATATCATATTTTTTAATAAAAAGCAAGCCCAAAATACAATTACTCGGTAGGATACGGACGCGAAGTACTTTCATCAGCAATCGCAGCCCAGGTATTTTTGCCGACTATTCCGTCTACCACTAACCCATTTGCTTGTTGAAAATCTTTTACCGCTTGCTGTGTGTTCGCTCCAAAAATTCCGTCAATCGTACCAACAGGATAAAGTTTACTATATAATTTTTGCTGTAAATAGCGCACTTCCGCACCATAACTGCCATATCGCAAAGTACTTGCTTCAGGCGTCAAATTATTTAGTTTATACCATGTTAACCGCCCAACTATTCCGTCCGGGTCAAGTCCGTTCGCCTGTTGGAAAGCACGCACCGCATTTTCTGTATTACTTCCAAAAATTCCGTCTACGCTCCCTACTGAATAACCTAATGTTTTTAATAAAAATTGCAGATATCTAACAAGACTACCCTGACTCCCAACTCTTAAAGTACTAAAAGTGAAGTCTTCTATATTTATATATTCGACATTAAAATACTGACAAACACCACGACAAGCAGCGCGCCCAACTGCATTCACAAAATCAGGGTCAAGCATAAGTTTTGCTTCGCGGAAATTTGTCATAAAACCACACTCCATAAGGCAGGCAATAGTATTAACATTACTTAACATTCCCACATCAAGCGGTTTTACTCCACGCGCATTAGAATTTGTCGCAAGCAAGATGCTACTATACACCAAATCTGCAAGATTCCGGCTTTGCGTAGGATAAGGATTAAGTGGCGAATAATATCCTTCTAGCCCGTTTGCATCATTAAAAGTCGTGCCATCGCCAAAGGCGTTGTATGCAAATGTAACAAGCGCACTAGGACGAGCCCTATTTACTATTGTTACACGCTCCGAAATTGATAAATCTTGCCTATTTGGTTTAACATCTAAAATATTAAAGCCTATTCGCAAGCAGTCCGCCAAAAAGGCATTTTTCGCGGCGTAATTAAATTCGTTTTCGTAAATTTGCCTATTAATATAAGGCATAACAGGTGTGCGTTTTCCTAATGTTGGCGGGTTTACCCCGTGTTCGTCATTTCCTGCAATTAAGTAATTTTGAGGATTATTATAAGGCATAAAATACTCTCCTAAAAAGGTTTTAAGTACTTTATGAATTATTTTATAAATTTGTGTTTAAATTTTACTTTATGCCTTTTAAAATAAGAAAAACACGCTATTTAATGAGTTTAAAATCTATAAATTTCACTTTTTGCGTGTTTAATAAACTATTCACTTTTGCTTTCGGCTTCGCTTCCGCAAGAACAACCGCAGTTATTCTCGGGTGTGCAGTTGCAATCGTCACCACACTTGCAAGCAGGGTCTCCGCATCCGCAAGAAGCATCGAGTCTATTTAACTCGTTTAATACTAAATCAAGTTCTACGCCGTGCACATCGCAAGCCTCGTCTAATGTTTCTGCTTGACTAACAGGGCAACCGCAACAGTGCATTCCAAAACCTTCTAGCACTGCGCGTGCATCTGGATTAGCATCTAAAATCTCGCCTAAAGTCATATCTTTATTAAAAGCCATTTTACTTTTCTCCTTTTTACTCAACACAAATTAGTTTGTGTGGTATAAAAGATATTATACTCCAAATTATTCTAAATTGCAACCACAATCACAAATCTTGTCATCACTGTTGTGAATTTTTCCGCAATTTGGACATTTTTTCGAATTTTCGGGCAAGTCGTTTTCGCTTTCTTTTGCTTTGTCATTATTTTGCGCCTTTTTACTTCCTTTTTTTACAATGCTTTTTAAAAGTTCCGCATCGCTCATTGTTGTAAAATCTAGCGGTTCAGGGTTTGTTTCAACCTTTTCATCTTTGCCATTATCCAAATTAATTACTTCGGCATTTTCTTTTGTGTTTTCTTTATTTTCTGACAATTTTTCGTCAATTTTTTCTATTTTTTTAGATTTTTTAGACTTTTTGTTGTCCTTTTTTAATACAACTTTTTCATTCTCAATATTTGCTTCATCAAGATTTACAACTTGCGCATCGGCATTTGTTTGTTTACTGTCTTTTTCGACACTTACAGTACTTTCACTTGCGTTGTCAAGATTAATTGTTACGGGCTCACTCTCTTTTTCGAGATTTAGGTTATTTACAATCTCATCTGCTTTAATTTCAGGCTCATCGCGCTTTTTCTGCTCTAAATATGCCGAGATATTTCTATCAAAAATAACTTCGTCCACAACAAAATCAGAAAGGGCTATTCCGTACTTATTTAAATTTTTAGAAACGCCTTCTTTAATAATTTCAGCAATTTTGACTTTGTCGTTAATAATCTCTGGCTCACTAACCCTGCTCCACTCCAACGCAGAACTTGCAAATTCGCTAATATATTCGAGCAAACGTCCTTGCGCTTTTCCTGCTGGAATTTTTGCCCATTCTAACAAAAATAACTTTATACTATCAACTACATTTGTTGTTTGAAATGTACAAGTCCCGTTTAACGCAACATTAAATTTGCCGTGCAATTTATTTTTCTTGCTAACTCGGTTTGCTTGCCACGGTTGAAGGGTAAAAGGCGCCATATTGACAAAATACAAGTCGCACTTAAAAGAATTTTTAAAAACTACCTCTTGCTTGCCTTTGTGCTTTACAATACGGCTTTTATCAAGTTTGAGAGCGCGAGTCGTGCGCGGTATCATAGGTAAATTTAACTCATACTCACCCGCCCCAAAAACATCTTGTGGTTTGTCTTTTACTACTATACACGCACTCCAACCATCGTTTACTATCAATTTTTCGCCCAGTTTTATTTCGAGACGCTGTGAAGTAAGTGGCTGAATAAACCCACTGCTGAATTTTTCGGGAAGTTGGAGAGCGCTTTGTTTCTTTTTTTTAAATAAATCGAAAAAACCCATATTTACCTACTTTACTTATTTTTCTTATTATACTACACAAATAATATTTTTTGCAAACTAAAAAAGGAAATTTATTCAATTTTAATCTAAAAGACGCTTTTTTTGAAAACAAAAAAGAACAAGCAAACATTTTTCGCTAAAAGTTGTCTTTATTTTTAGGAAAAAAGAAGTTTGAGTTAGCATAGATTTTAATAAAAATCACAAAAAGGAGTATGATATGAAAAAATTTACCGAAATTATAGGAGCGCAAGTAATTTGCGCGCACAACTGCGCTGTTGTTGGCGTGGTTATAAATATTTTATTTAATCAAAAACGCACTCGCGCACGCTATTTGCTAGTTTCTGGAAATGATGACGAAACGACATTTTTAGTGCCAATTGAGAGAATTTTTGCTATAAACGATGCAGTAATTATTCGCAACCGCAACGCACTTAATGTAACGGCGGATATCACAATTCCAAGCTTATTAAATTCGCTAGTTTTCTCAATTAGTGGCAACTTTTTAGGCTATGTAAACGAAATCGAATTTGACGACAAATTTTATATAACTTCTATTACAACAAAAGACACTTCCTTTACCCCAAAAATGATAATAGGAAGCAGTGACGGAGTTATTCTCATAAATGACACAAGCAAAAAATACACAAATGGCACTTTTGCACCACGAGTAAAAATTGCTACCACGAGCGACACAAGCATTGTCGAGGCTATGGGGGATGATAATAATGTCGCCACCCCGCGCACAATAGTTGCCCGCCTTCCAAAAAATTTTAAAGTTCCACAAAACTAGCACTTTGCTTTGCCTGTAAATAACTAATAGCGATAGTGAACTAATTATTGCCACTATGCTACAATGCTTGCCTTATGTTGGTTTCCCTAACACAATGAACACCTTAAATATTTTAAAAGAAGTGGCGTAATTTGTTATTAATATAAAAATTCAAAATAAATTACTTTATCAAAAAAGAGATAACACACAAAAGCGTTATCTCTTTTATTTATTAAAGGATACAGTAAATACAATTAATTGTTAACTTTATAATCGAATTATTTATTAAAATTTTATCAAAATGCAAAAAATGTTACGCTAAAATGTAGCCTTCTAATATTTAAAACTTAAAATAGGTTTAAATATTTTTATGCTTATTTATTTCCGCTCTCCATTACAGCACTTTTTGAATAATCAATTTTCTTATTTGAGTAGTAAATAGAACCTGCTAAAATAATTTCTGCTGGATAGTATAGCACTAAACATAAAATTCCAAAAACATTAGAAAAGTCCGTAAAATTATTAAATAGCAACATCATATCAGACAAAAAGAATAATAGGCTACCAATCATAATTAAAATATTTTCCGCTCTATATTCTTTTCCAAAAACATTTGATATCGCCTTCCCTAGCATAAAGCAAATAATTAATGCATATACGATGACGACAGCCATCATTCCGCGGAAGTCATAAATTTGCGGTACTAGAATTACAATCAACGCAATCGCAAACAAAATTAGCGAAATAATTAAGTCGCGCCACTTCGGTTTTACAAGCACCGAATACCCAGCGAAAAAGAATATATGCCCTATTGCAAATAAAACCGCGCCAACTACAAAATTGCTAATTAAAATTATATCTCCAAGGCACGCAAAGATTAACCCAACAAGCATTAAGTACTTAAATAAAGGCTTGCGCTCGCTTTTTTCCATTAATATAAAGGCAAAATTCACCGCCCCCATAACTACAAAAAAGACACTTGCAAGCACTTTAAAAATATAAGGCTCTCCTACGCAAATAAGGCAAATATCCATCGCAATTATTACAACTGCTAAAACAATATTGATAATAAATAACTTTTTATTCTCTAAAAAATTTATCATTTTTCTCTCCTACTAGTTTGCCTCTAACTTTATATTAAACAAACTTTTTAAAAATATACTAAATCTAGTAAATTTGCAATATACTCGCTAAAAATAGCAACTATACCGCAAAATTTTATGACTATGTGTTATAAACGACTGTATTTTGGTATCAATAGTAATATTTAAAATAATACGAAAAACCGACTTTTTTAAAAATATATCTTTGATTTTAACACACAAAGTAACTTACTCGCTTTGCGCTCAGATTATCGTACTATTTACTATTGCCCAACTCTACTATTTACTAAACTTAAAAAGCGCAATCGCCACAGAGTTCGCAAGATTTAATGAATCAATTTTATCATTGTGGCGAATAAATATAGGCGTGCCAAATTTTAATACACTTTTAGGCAGGCCACTTGCTTCGTTACCAAACACTAACGCCACAGGTTCATTCGGCACAACCAAATCTTGCAAAGTTTGCTTGCTACCTAGCATAAATAAATATTTTTTAATATCGTTAACTTTAGCATAACTTTCAAAAGAGTCATATTCAACAATATTCAACCCAAACACCGCCCCCATAGATGCGCGAATTGTTTTAGGGTTGAAAATATCGGCGCATGGTGTTATTAAAACTATGTTATCCACGCCAAAGCCAAGAGAAGTACGACAAATTGTACCGAGATTTCCCATATCACTAGGTTGATACAAAACAATTTGATTGCCACTTTTAAGTTCGCTAGTGTATTTTCTAAACTCACCCATAATGTATATATTTTCTTTTTTACTAATATTTTCTATTAAATGACTATTCTCAACAACTTGAATATTATGTGATTTTGCAAAAGAAATAATTTTTTCGATGTCTTGCGAAACTTTCATAGATTTGTGAGTGTATATTTTTACGATTTCACTCGGTCTATATTTTATCAACTCTAATGTAGCAAAAGCGCCGAGTGCGTAACTTGTCGAATTTTCGCGTTTGTATGCCATACTTCCCCCTTTATAATACAATTATAGACAATATTATACATAAGCAAAAATTTAAAAGCAAGTTTTCTATAAATTTTTTTAAAAAAGTGTTCAATCATTTGACTATTTGCGCATAATAAGTATAATAGTGAATGTAAGTTCACTTTTGTAATAAGGACGGAGTATGGCACAATGTAAAAAAGAGAACATAAGGGAAGCGATTTTGGACACCGCGCTTCACTCATTTGCAAAGAACGGATATAACGAAACTTCAATAAAAGACATTGCGCGCGAATGTGGAATTTCTACTGGTAATGTGTATAAGTACTTTGAAAGCAAGGCAGACATTTACGAAAATCTCATTACTGATGAATTTCTTGAAGAGATGCACGACCTTTTAGTAAAGCGCACAATTTACCACATCGAAATTATCGTAGGCACTGCACAGCCTGAGATTGAGAAGTGGTTTGATAAAACTTTTTATCCCTTCTTTATAAAAAATGCCCTGCGGTGTATAATTCTTAAAAATCACTACCTAGGGAGCGAATACGATAAACGACTCGATTTGATTGTCGAAAATTTGCTCACATACAAAAAGAAAACAATTTTTCGGCTAAATCAAGACTTACCTAGGCACTTCCTTGAAATATCCGCGATGACAATCGCAAGCAATGTGCAAATGTATGTACAAGTTTTAGAAATGGACAAAAGTGATGACGAAAAAAAGGTACTTCTCAAAAAAATAGACAAGTATCATATTGCTGGCTCAAAAGCAATTTATAAGGAGAATTAAAAATGAAATATCAAATATTAGTTGATAGTAGTTGCGATTTAAAATCAGATTACATTAAACGCGATGATTTAGGATTTAAAATTATTCCGCTTTCTATATACGCAGGAGATAAAGAATTTGTAGATAATGATTCTCTTAACCCACGCGAAATGCTTACCGCGATGCACGAGAGTAAAGACGGCTCGCGCTCGGCTTGCCCAAGTCCAGAAGCATGGCTTTCACACTATGACGAGAGTGAATACACTTTTGCCGTTGCTATGACTAGCAAACTTTCTGGCACATACAATTCGGCTGTTGTCGCTCGCGATATGGCTAAAAATAAAGAAAATATTTATGTTTTCAACACTCTTGCTACATCAGGCACGATGCAATTAGTAGTAGATAAAATTGTAGCCCTTATTGACGAAGGGCGCGAGTTTCAAGAAATTATAAAAATGGTAGACGAATTTATTAAATCGCGCAACCTATTCTTTATCCTACACAAATTTGATAATCTAGTAAGCAACGGGCGTATGTCTAAATTCGCAGGCTTTATGGCTAAAACACTAATTATTCGCCCAGTTTGTACCGCAAGCCCAGAAGGCACTATCGATATGGTAAGCAAGTCTATCGGTTCTCTCGGTGCGTACAAAAAACTTGTCGAACTCGCAAAAGAGCGTTGCACAGACTTTAAGGATAGAAAACTCGTTATCACCCACTGCGATAACCTTGATGACGCACTAAAAATCAAAGAAATGTTGCTAGAGGTTTGTCCTTTTAAAGAGGTAGACATTCACGAAATGCGCGGACTTTGTTCGTACTACGCACTTGAAAAAGGCTTGATTATTTGTTTTTAAAAATTTAACTAGGAGTAACAAATGCACGGCAAAAGATTGCGCGAATTACGCAAAAAGAAAGGGCTAACACAGGCAAAACTAGCCGAAATGCTCGGCGTAGACACAACAAATATTGGTAAATGGGAATTGTATAACACCACCCCACCCCCTGAAATGCTAAATAAAATTTGCTCAATTTTAGACACTGACCCCAATTATTTACTCGGCGTAGACAACTCGGACAAAAACAATGTTATCTCCCTTTATCAAGGCTCAAAACGCGTAGACTTTGCTTTTGACGACCAAAATTACGAAATACTTTCCGCTCTAATCCAAAAACTCACAATAAAAGAATGAAATTATTAGAAAAAAAGGTTAAATTTTATTTTTTATCTTACTTGCCTTTTAAACAATGCAGTAAAAATCAGTAAAACATACCCTTTTAAATTTAAATAAAACATTCAAGCCTTATAAAACTGTAAGGCTTTTTTGTTTTAAAAAAGTAACTTTTTAAATTTTACAAAATTAATAATAAGTCTTGTCTTTTTCGTTAATCTTTGGTATAATTTACGCATCAAGAAAACTAACGAGGTGAAAAAAGATGAAATTTAGTTGTCAAGGATTAGAACTTGCAGATGCAGTGCTCAAAGTCGTTAAGGCCGCTGCGGTTAGAACGACCAATCCAATTTTGGAATGTGTAAAAATGGTGGCAGAAGACGACCGACTAACGCTTACTTGTACCGATCTCGAACTCACAATTACAAAATCAATTAGAGCCGATGTAAAAGTACCTGGGGTTGCTGTTATTCCTGCGAAATTTTTTGCAGACTTTGCTAGTAAAATTAGCAGTGATCAAATAGAATTTAATTTAAGGGACAAAACTCTTGATGTTACTTATGGCGAAAACAACGCATACTTCCAATGCCAAGATGCAAGCGAATTTCCAGAGCCCAAGACATTAGACCAGCCAGAATTTGTAGAAATTCGCAGTGATAATTTTAAAGATTTAGTAACAAAGGCTAGCGTTGCCGTTGCACAAGATGATTCTCGCCCAATGCTACGCGGAATTTTGCTTGAAGTGGCGCAAAACGAGATTCGCGGAGTTGCGCTTGACGGTGTGCGTATGGCACTTATAAAAAAGCCAATTACTTCTCAAAGTGCGGAATTTGGAATAGTCGTTAGCGCAAGATGTTTGATTGAAATTGTTCGCCTACTTCCTGATAGCGACCAATTAATCAAGATTTGCACACAGAAAAACCACTTGCAAATCAACCTAGACGACACAATTCTTATGACTCGTCTTATGGGTATGCAAAGTGATTATGTTTCATACAAACAAATTTTACCGCAAGATTTTACAACCATTACAAATGTTAACCGCCGTCACTTACTCGACACTATTGAGAGAGCAGGCTTGTTGAGTCGTGTTGACCGCAACTTTATTGTTAAATTTGATATTAATGGTAAAGATATGGTAATTAGCAGTGAAAGTGAACTTGGAAACATTACCGAACACTTACAAACCACTCACTCAGGTGCGGACCTTAAAATTGAATTTAACGGTAGACTTTTTGCTGATGCGTTGCGCGTTATTTCAGATGAATTTGTACAAATTAAATATGGTAGCCCTGTTCACCCTTGCGTAATCGTTCCGCAAGAAAGCGAGGACTACTTGTATCTAATTCTCCCAATGCACAAGATTTAAAAATAGTTTTGTTATCTTTATACTAAAAAATGAAGGGTTATTCCTTCATTTTTTATTTTATTAATATTATTTTATACTGCATCTTTTGATTTTTTATTCTTTTCAACACCTAATATTGACCCGTATGCACGGAGTTGAATTAATGCCTTCGTTTGATGTTCAATTAAAAAATTAAATTCTTTATCATTTAAGACTTCTATTTTAAAGTGTTTTATATAATATATCAAATCTTTATCAAGTTTAATCTCAAAACCGCCTTGTTCAGTGCTAAAAGACATAACGAGTGAAAACTCCTCACCCGAATCTTCCGCTTCAAGCGTCATAACTATATCAATATATTGAGTAATTTGTCCTAAATGCTCAACACCATAGTCAGTAAACTCGATTTTACTCGGCTCAGGCTCTCCTTTAAAATGCCCTTTTTCATCTAACAAATATTTTAAACAATCAAATTCGGCTTTTGGCTCTGTTACACTTTGATAATCAAAATCATACTGGGGCAAATTTTCTACATCAGTTTGAAAAAGTGCGGTATCAGGCGTTGGCATAAATTTATTAATAACAAGCGCGGCTATTCCGCCAATCACGACAAGAACAGCCCAAACAATCATAATAATACCTTCAATCTTTTCGTACTCGCCCTCTTGCCCTGCTTGTCCTAAAATAAACACAGCAATTAATAGTGCCGCAAGTATACCAAACCAAACACCTAATAAAATTTTTTTAATTTTTATATTTTTAGCAATAATATCTATACTATCATCATTTTTATTTTGATTACTTTTCACTCTTATTTTACTCCAAACAAAAAATTTTTTTACATACAAAATTTATTTTATAGCACCATTTGCGCAAATTGTGTAACATTCTAGCCCATTTTTATCAGCATAGTCGCTCGTTTCTGCTTTTATATCGCATAAGATAGGTGTAGCCTTTTTACGAAACTCATCTACACGCGAAAATCTAAACTCACTATTTGAAAACAAATCTAGACTCAACTCAAAACACTCTTTAGGTTCACCCGCTATTTCGCGAACTATGGGCTGTGATTGAAATTCATATTTATAGCGTTTACTTAATTCATTTAATACTTTTTCCGTCTCATCTACAAAATCAGTCTGCACAATAGCAAAAGAAGTTTGAGAGCAATCGCGTAATTCGTTGTAAACATTGATATAATACAAATCGTCTACTCTATTTAACAAACCTAATTTTTTCCACCTATTATAAAATAATGGCATAGTTGTAGCAAAAACTTCATCGTCTTTTGAAGTCACAGAAATACTTTTTGCATATGCAGGCTTACCGTCTTCTTGAATAATTCGAACATCAAGGTACTTTTTATCAGGATATTCTAATGCTAAACTATCATTTACTGTAAGTCCTTTAGGATTCTTTGCTTTCTCCAAATAAAACAAAGCAGTTCGATAAAACTCATCATCGGCACGAACTAAATTTATTTTTTCATTTAAACTTGTTGTATATATGCCTGCATACTTTCTTTGGAACGGCAAAGATTTTTGTTCTTTCTCTAATTTGGTAGAATCTACTTTAAATCCTTTATTTGCAAAATATTCAACAAATTTATATGGCATCGGTCTTATATCATAAGAATACTCGTCTAATCGCTTTTGTATTTTTGATCTATGCTTATCAATACTACAAATATCTTGACCGTCCGCTTGAACTAAATAAATATAATCAAAATGCTTATCAAAATAATTCAAAGCATCCGATACTATCCGTTTTAAATAACTTTCTCTATTTTTACTAGTTTGAAAATTTTTATAAAAAACAGATAGGTCGCAATTTACCTCAAAGTACTCTCGAATCTCACCACTTACATTGCGCAAAACTTTATAGTATATAGTATCAACATTATATTTATTTTTTAAAGTTTGCATAAATGGTGTTATGTTTTCCTCGCTAAAATGACTAGCATCAGCTATTAAAATAGGTATATCATGTGGCTTGCGTTTTTCTCCATAAAAGTTGTATTTGAAGGCATTATAAACTTCAATATCTGGAGATATTTTAAATTTTTCATTAAGCGAATAGCCAAACATACCGTTTATTTTAGCAAAATCATTTTTTCGAGCATATATTGCGCAAGCATAATAATCTTTTTTACTAGGATTTGGTAATTTTATAAATCTTGATGATTTATTAATATCCAATCCTTTTACCGCTACTGATTCTATTGAACCAGTAAAAATATGAGAGCCATTATAATATGCAATAGGATAAAATTCATCTTTTTGTTTAAGCAAGTTTTGCTCAACATACTTCGTTAAAAATTCTTTATTCTCTATAATTCCCTTTCTTGTTATTCTCATAAATATATCCTTTCTTTTGTAATTCATTATAACATATTATTATATTAATTTCAATACACCTAGCTAAAAAACAAAGCAATACCAAATTTCGCAAAACTGAAATGATGTTTACATCGTTACTAATTAATTTATATCGCAAATATATTAAATTAACTTTACATTATTTTATTAAACAACAAATTTTAAATTTAGCATTAGTTATATTTTATAGACAATTAATTTTTTATATGATAATATATAAATTGATATAGAGTTTAGGAGAAATTATGGCGCAAAAAATTAAAGCAAGTAAACAGCCTACCGCGATTCTAATCGTTTTTACGATTATTGGAAGTTTGCTAATTTTAGGAAGTATCGCGCTCGCTATTTATTATGGTGTTTTGACGCAAGATTACCAAGCCACAACAGCTACAATCGTAGAAATAAATTCTTATCGTGATAGAGATGGTGATAGGAGTTATGATGTATTTGTAGATTTCGAATTTAATGGAGAGCAATACTCCAATATTGAATTAAATTATTGGAGTTCGGGAATGGCAGTTGGTGATGAGATAACAATTTATTGTCACAAAAATGACCCCACGAAAACGACTTCGCTATTTCCTGCAATCTTTATTCCTTGTATCCTTTTTGCATTTGGTGTTGTTTTCGCTCTTGTTGGCAGTTTAATGCTATTAAAATACCACAAAAAAGAATTACTTTTAAAGTCCGCTCGCGCAAACGGAAAAATTATTAAATGTAGAATTACTGATGTTATCCCCGACACTTCGTACAGAATGAATGGAAGGCTTGTAAACAATGTAGTAATTTGCGAGCCGATTGACGAAAATATCCACGCGCGATTTGAGAGTTTCCCCTTTAAACAAAGCCATATCGTAACTACAAATAGTTTAGTAAATGTCTATTATAACGAAAACAAACCCGATAACTACTATGTCGACCTAGAATCAATAACTCCCCCAGATGTTGAATCATTCCCTCAAAGTCCAAAAAACACTACCCTTACTAATTAAGGCTTTTAAAAATCAATGTTAAAATTTTTTGTAGACAAAAATAATATGGCTTCATTATTTTTAGATTTTTTTACATTACTTGTTTGTTAAAATAACTTTTCTCTTTAAATTTACTTTTTTAAAAATAATTTTCCCTTAAAAATGTCATTTATTTAAAAATCACAGTAGTAAAACTGTGATTTTTTTATTATCTTTGGTTAACTTTTTTTATCTTTTTAACAACTGCTTTTGATTTTTTCGCCTGCTCAACTTTGGTCTTTTTCTCTTTTTTAGGCTCTTTTGTCTCAGTTGCTTTTTCGTCAGCCTTTACTTCATCTAAATTAACAGTATGATTTTCAGTATCTACCTTTTTAACTTTTTTAGCCGAATTGTTAACTGACTCCGTCAAGTCTACCACTTCTGCGGGCTCAGTTTTTGCCGTGCTTTTTGCACTTTGGTGTTTTGGAGGAACATACTGGTCTTTTTTCGCATTTTCAATCGCATTAATTAGGCTTGCCTTTTCTTTTGCAAGACGCTTTTGCTTTTGCTCCTCTGTTTCGTGAGCTGTTGTAGATTCTGCTTCGTCTTTTTTAGACTTGCGACTCAACTTCCTAACCTTTGCAAGAAGTTTATTCTCCGCTTTCTTTCGCTCTTGTTGAGATACAGGACTCGAATTTTGCGCGATTATTTTATCAAGATTTCTCAATTCCTTATCAACAACTGCCTGGTTGCGTGCTTGTTCCTCTTGTTCTGCCACCTTTACCGCACGAATTTCTGCGTTTGTCGGTTCAACAGGAGTCTTACGCGCCTTTGCAACATCTTTATCCAACTTCGTCTTTGGCGCATCTTCATATAGGGCAACAGTTTTGTTTATTTCAGCATTTACTAAATCGCGGAACTGCTCACGGTTGGCTGGTGAAACATAAGTTGCCTTTATTTTGTCCCCTTCCATATAGCGAATTAGTATTCTGCGGTGACTCAAACAAAATCCAGGTGCAATGCTATCAGCATCGGTCATTGAAATGATTGAACGATACGGAATAGACTTCCCTAGTATTCCAGAATAGATTTTGAGTTCGGTACGCGTTAATTCATAATATGTAAAGAAATAAACAGGGGCAATAACGATTAAAAGAATCGCAGTAAGCAAAATTGCAGGCCACCAAGTATTAGTTAGCACCCACAAAACATACATTGCAAGAGTTAAAATCGTAAATACAACTAGTCCAATAAAAAAACCATCACCGATTTTTGATTTTATTTTCATAGATACCTCCATCTCCACAAGCAAAAATCAAACTTTTAATTATATTTTACAAAATACAGTTTTATTTGTAAAGTAAATTTAATTTAAAACGCAAAAAATATAGAAAAATATCAAAAAATTGCGAAAATTTACTCTTTTTAAGCAAAATCTTATTTGCTTTTCTTTTTACTCTTACCCTTTACCTTGCAAGGCTTGTGCTTTTTGAGAGTGGCTTTTTGAAATTTTGCGTTGTATTTTTTCTCATTTTTAATACTTTTTTTATTTAACTTGTATTTCGTTTTATGTTCTTTTTTCTCAGTTTTATAAATAATTTTTTCTTGCTTTAATTCGTTCTTTATTTCGCTTTTAGCCTCTATTTGCTCTTGTCTAACCGCAAGACGCGCGAGTTTTTTCTGGTCGCGCATAATTTTTAGTTTGATGTTTGTTTCGTTCTCCTTACCTACAATTAGCCTTTCGATATTTTTGCGATGCGCAAACCAAGTAAGCACAAAAATTGCAAAAGTTAAAAGAGTTATTGTAAGATTCGGCTCGGGCAACATTAGATTTTGCACAACGACACCAACGGTTACCAAAATTAGTGAGGCAAGCGAAACATATTTTACATACCAAACCAACACAAAGCAAAAGACAAAAGTTATAAGGGTTACAAGTGGCTGTGATACCAAAAATACACCAATCGTAGTTGAAATTCCTTTTCCGCCCTTAAATTTATATATTACAGGGAAAATATGGCCAATGATTGCCACAAGCCCGCACGAATACAAGCCTATCAGCGCATCAGGATACACTCCACTTGCTCCACCAAATACAAAATACCCAACTAATGCCGAAATTATACCTTTTAGTGCATCAAGAAGTAAAGTTAGATACCCAAGTTTTGCACCAAGAGTGCGGTACATATTAGTAGCGCCTAAATTTCCCGAACCCTTTTTAGTTAGGTCGACATTTTTTGTGCGTGAAATAATTCTACCGAAATTTATGTTACCGATAAAATAGCACACGACCACTAAAATCGCAAGCAACCAATAGTTCATGCCGACCTCCCTTTGCTAAATATTACACTTATTTTGATTTGCTTTCGCCATCATTCTCTTTTTCGTTCTCAATAGCATCATCGTTATTTTCGCTATCTTTAAATTTGTTCTTTTCACTATCTTTATTTAAACTTTCACTGCTCTCATTTAAAATTTCGTTGCTTTCATTTAAACTTTCGCTGTCCGCTTCTTTCTCGATTTTCACTTCGTCCTGCGCGTCTTGTTCAATTTCTTGTTCGCTAATTTGCTTATTTTCATCGCTAGATTTTTTCACCTTCTCAGTAAATTTTGCCCAAAGGTCCGTTCTGCGCTCCGTACCATTAAACAATCTAACAATGTTTTGCCAATGCGCGCCATAAACTGCTACACCTATTAAAACTACAAGCACAACTACTGCAACACTTTCTCCTGGTGCAAAAGTAAACTCTGGCATAAACAAGCATTGCCACAAAACATTAATAAACATAAAGACAAGTGACATCGGCGAAACATATTTTATTATAAAAGCAAGGCCAACGCACAAAACGAACGCACATAGAGCGATTACAGGTTGTGCAACTAAAAACACACCGCAAGCCGTTGCTGCCGCCTTTCCGCCTTTAAACTTGTAGTATAGCGGAAAAATATGCCCTAAAACTGTTGCAAGTCCGCACGCATAAAGCCCTATGTAACTATCAGGAATGGCACCAGCGCCACCAAACGCAAAGTATCCTACAAGCGCTGGAATTATTCCTTTCAACAAATCTAAAAGGAGAGTTAGCGCTCCTAACTTTGCTCCATAAGTACGGAGCATATTTGTAGCGCCTGTGTTCCCCGAACCTTGAGTTGTAACATCGACTTTTTGCCCACGCGCAAGCAAACGCCCAAAACTTATGCTACCAAAAAGGTAACTAATCATTACTAAACCAATAATAAGAACTATATCCATAATTATTCTTTACTCTTTTTTCTAATATAAATTTTTATCGGCGTACCTTCGAAATTTTTGGCGCGCCTTAGACAATTTTCTAAATACCTTATATAACTAAAATGTACAAGGTCTGGATTGTTTACAAAAATTGCAAATGTCGGCGGACAAATTCCAACCTGCGTAATATAGTTAACTTTAAGCCTTCGCCCATTATGTGTTGGCGGTTCTTGAGTCGAAAGGGCGTCTTGTAAAATTTCGTTAAGTAACCCTGTTGTAATACGCGTGCAAGCGTTGTTGTACACATACTCAACCTTTTCCATAATCTGCCCCATACGAATACCTTTTAAAGCCGAAACATACTCTACAACAAAATAATCCATAAATTTTAAACTCGAACGCAGAATATTTTTATATCGATTAACCGTGCTACTGTCTTTTTCGACTAAGTCCCACTTGTTATATAAAATAACGCTAGGCTTGCCTTGTTCGTGAACATATCCCAAAATTCGTACATCTTGTTCGGTAATTTCTCCGCTCGCATCAAGTACATAAATAACGATATCAGCGCGCCTAATTGCAGCAAGGCTTCGCATCACGCTAAAACCTTCTATTGACTCATAATCAATTTTGTTCTTGCGCCTAATTCCTGCGGTGTCAATAAGCGTGTAATTTTTTCCATTATACTTAAAGGGAATATCAACCGCGTCACGAGTCGTTCCTGCAACATCACTTACGACCACCCTATCCTCGCCTAACAACTTATTTGTAATGCTACTTTTTCCAGCATTTGGCCTGCCAACAATAGCAACATTTAGCCTTTCATCTTTTGAAAGCGCATCAACCTTATTTTTAAATTTTGCAACTATTGCGTCTAGCACATCAGCAACTCCCGTTCCGTGCGTACAACTCATCGGCATAGGTTCGCCAAGTCCTAATTCGTAAAATGCTATTGCTTCATCAGGATTTAAATTTTCTGTCTTATTTACGGCAAGTATTATAGGTTTTTTGCTTTTTCTTAAAATTTGCGCAACATGTTGGTCGTTTGGTGTTGCACCTTCGCGTCCATCAACAATCATAAGCACAACATCGGCAACATCGATTGCCAACTGCGCTTGCATCAAAATATACTCTTGCCACTCGTCATCTTTTGATGGCGTAATTCCACCTGTATCAATCAAAGTAAAAGCATATCCAGCCCAATCGGCATCGGCGTAAATTCTATCGCGCGTTACCCCTGGAATATCCTCAACAATGCTTATTCGCTTCCCTGCCACGCGATTAAAAAAACTCGATTTACCGACATTTGGGCGCCCTACCACTGCCACAATCGGCTTGTTCATTTCTGCACCTCGTTAATGTTTAGACAAATTTTACCATAAAATAATTATTTTTACAAGATTTTTGCTTTTTAATTTCAATTATTTACGATTTATTTTACAATAATTGCACGCGCCACAATTTTTTTTGTTTATAAGGCTAATTATAAAGATTTCTAGCACGATAAACACGACTACAACAGCAAGACACAGCCACGCACTTTCAATCAATCCTAGCATAGTGACAAGTGACGCAATTCCGTAAGTAATCAAAGCAAAGATGTACGCTACACAAAATTGCCCTACTATATACCACCAAAACATCTTTTTAGGCACATTATTTCTAACTTGAATTAACGCACTTATGCATGGAGAATATAGTAAGCAGAACACCAAGAAGGATAACACCGAAGCAGGCGTAAACGACACAATTCCACCACCTAAAATACTACTTGCAACTTCGCTTCCACTAACATTATTAAGTATTGCAATACCCGAAAGCGTCAATTCTTTTGCAACCAGCCCAAATAATAGAGCACACACAGCGCCCCACCCAAAACCTAGTGGAGCAAAAATAGGCGCTAATATTTTTGCAATACTTTCCAAAATGCTATTTTGCGCGTTTTCGTCAGTTATATAACTAAAAGACAGTGTTAAATTATCAAGAAACCAAATAATTATCGTGCAAGCGAGCAAGACTTTCCAAATTCGCGCCAAAAATTCAAGTGTATGAGTACTTACTATTGAAAAAACTTTTTTTGCACTCGGCATACGCATAGGAGTAAATTCTAGCACTTCGATATTTGTAATTGTTGGATAAATTTTTTGTGAAATAAAAGCAAGTAATATTGCCACCCCAACGCCGAGTAAATAAAGCCCAAAAATTATAAAAACACTATTTACGCCGAAAAACGCACCCGCAAGCGCGCTATATACTGGTAATTTTGCACTACAAGACATATACGGTATTAGCAAAACTGTTTTTTTGCGCGCGTTGTCATTTTTTATCGTCTTTGTGGTAGGAATCGCTGTTGTACTGCACCCAAACCCCATTAACAAACTAAAAACACTTCTTCCAGACAGCCCCAGCCGAGAGCACAGCGAATCAAGTGTCCACGCAAGACGCGAAATATAACCACTTTGTTCCAAAATTTCTAAAAATAAAAATAGTAAAACAACTTGAGGTAAAAAGCCAAAAATACTTCCTAACCCACCTATTAATGCTTGATTAAAAAAGTCAATCAGCCAAATAGGCGCACTCAATAAGTTAAATAGCCAAATTATTCCGCCACCGATAACATCAACTGCTAGATACTCGGTAATTCTACATAAAATATCGCCAATATATCCAAATGTTATAAAAAATATCGCAAGCATTACAAACAAAAAACACGGTAACGCAAGATATTTATTTAATATAATTTTATCTAATTTATTACTACCATATGGTATTTTTCCCTCATTTATTAAACATTTTTCGAGTATTTTATCGATATTTTTTTGCCTATCAACATAGATTCGTTTTACACCATCAAAAAAGGCAAAATTACGCAAATTTGCTTGTTCGTTAAGAGTCGGCTCGCACCCCCAAATTTCGTCAACCGCTCCTTCGCGCAAGCGAATTGCGTTGTAGGTGTTGTATTCAGGTTTACATACACCATTTAACGAATTATAAACTCGTTCTAACTGCCACCCTCCTATATATTTCGGTGGCTCTAATTTCTTTCCTTGTTTAATAAAAGTGCTAAAAATCTCTATTAATTTTTTGTTTTTTAGGCTTAAAGGCAAAACAATACAATTAAGGCTATTTTGAAGCGCAGATATATCAATTTCAATACCGCGTTTTTTTGCATCATCGAAAAAATTTAGACCAACTACGACTTTTAAACCTAGTTCTAAAAGTTGAACTGTAAGATTTAATGAGCGCGCTAAATTATTCGCATCAATAATATTTACAATCAGCGCATCTTGATTGTTTAAAATCTCACGAACAGTTACGCTTTCCTCAGGCGTAAAAGGAGTTAAACTATAAACGCCCGGCAAATCGTAAATTGCGTATTTTTCCCCTAAAATTTCGAGAATATTTTTAGCCGAATCAGTCGTAACGCCGTGCCAATTTCCCGTATGGACATGGCTTTTTGTAAGAGCGTTAAAAATTGTGGACTTCCCCGCGTTCGCAAGTCCTACCAAAAATATTTTTTTCATAATTTTTCCACCAAAATTCGCTCTGCAATATCGCGCTTAATACCTAAAACGCAATTTTTAACAACATAAATACCGCCTGAAAGCCTATTTTGCCCTGCTAGCACTTTAATTTCCGTTTTAGGTGTGCAACCAAGGTCGTAAATTCTGCGCTTTAACATAATAGGTGCATTTATATCAATTACGCGAACATTCGCATTAGTTTCGGCTTGTGTCAATTTCATACTTTAAAATATGAAAAAAATACGTCTTTTAAGACTAAAAAAGAAAAAATACCGCAGTTTTGTAAAAATTTAAAAACATAATGCGATATTTTTTAATCTAACCTTTTGCTTCTATCAATTTATTAAATATTTATTATTTGCTAATAACTATAATAGAAAAAGCAAAAATTTTTTACTCAGTCGCTTTTGCTTTATCTTTTTCCATATCCTTTTTAAAATCATTCAACAAATCAATAAAGTTGCTCACATCTTTAAACTGTCTATACACAGAAGCAAAACGAATATAGGCAACTTCATCAACTTTTTTAATCTCGTCCATTACAAGTTCGCCAATTTTACTGCTGTTAACCTCGGGCTCTAATGCATTATAAATTGATTTTTCTATATTAGAAACCATCTCCTCTATTTGAGAAAAAGTTACAGGTCGCTTTTCACAAGCCTTTATTATACCACGCTTTACTTTTTCACGGTCAAAAGGCTGGCGGTCGCCATTTGCCTTTACCACAAGCACTGGTATAGTTTCATATTCCTCAAAAGTTGTAAAACGCCTACCACACTTTACACATTCACGCCTACGGCGTACAATTGTACAATCTTCATTAGTACGGCTATCTATCACTTTACTATCTTGACAGCCACAAAACTTACATTTCATATAAATATCCCTTTTAATTACTCTAAGCAAATTTAAGCACTAAACTACAAAAATTAAACACTATATAACAAAATTTAGACGGTTAGTTATCAAATTTACGCAAAACATACAATTTATTAACAGCACGAGTGCAAGCAATAAATCTCAAATTTTGACCTAATTTACTATCAAACAATCCCCCATTATCAACAACAATAACGGTATTAAATTCCAAGCCTTTTGACAAAATAACTGGTAAAACTTGTACTTGCGCAAAAGCATCACTACGCGCACTATCCACCAAACAAACTTTACTCGGTGCTACTTTTTTTATTTCGCTTTCAATCTCGCGCGCGCTTTCAACATCACCAACAATTACGCCAATCGTTCCACCGTTTTGTATTTCACTTTCCAAAATAGAAAGAATTTGAGATGCCACCATTTTATTAGTATCTGCAAGTTCGCGTTCGTCAACTTTATTCCCATTTAGCAATCTAAATGCATTGTGACGAGGATTTCCTATTAGTCTAGATGAATACTCCACAATTTCCTCGCTACTACGATAAGAGTTATCTAGAGTGTACAATTTATAATCGCCATAGTGCGAATGCATATCAACTATTTTTTGTAAATCTCCAACGCCTAAGGGATTCGTTTGCTGATATTTATCACCAAAAATACTAAATTGCGCGCGCGGGAAAACTTTCATTAAAAAATCGATAAATAATGCTGGATATTCTTGCGCTTCGTCAATTACTATATGGCGAATATCCATTTTTATAATCATATCCTCTAATTTTTGTTTTAACAAACATAATAAAATAGCATCTTCCATTTTTATAATAGACAAATCAGGTTCGCTAAAACCAGCATAAACGCAAAATTTAGTATAAAGCGATTCAAGATTAATGTCCGCATCAAAACACTTTGCCACGTGCGATTTTACCTGCGCAAAAACTAGTTCGTCATCTTTGGCTTTAATTTTTTCTAAAACATATTTTGAAATTTGATTAAACCTATCTAAATAAGGAGTATCACTAAAATCACGAGTAAACAACCTTTCTAATAGTTTTGCGGTAAAAGGTACTTCGCGCACCTTAAAACCTTTTGTTGCGTGCGTGTTTTCTACTAAATTTTGTACAAATTGAGCCATTTTTTCTTTTATAGAAAAGTCTAGTTTTGCCAAAATTTCAGCCTTTGCCAAATCGTTTAGCCCGAGATAGCGCGTCATAAACATATCGCTCTCTTCAAAATGTTTTGGAAATTTTAACAACCTTCCAGCAAAACGCGCTAATGTAGCACTACGAGTGTTTTGTTCTCCTAGTTCAGGTAAAACCCCCTCAATATGCGACATAAAAGCATCGTTTAAAGTAAAAATTAAAATATTTGCCGACTTTAAATCTTTCAGTCGATATAGTGAATAAGCAATACGGTGAAGCGCAACTGTCGTTTTCCCACTACCCGCATAACCTTGCACAATGACGACATCATTTTTTAAATCGCGAATAATCTCGTTCTGCTCCATTTGAATAGTAGATGCGATATTATGCAATTTATCGGTACTAATTTTGCTCAAAACTTTTTGCAAATACTCGTCATAAAGGTTTAAATCTTTATCAAAAAAATCAATTAACTTGCCGTTTTCAATTTCATACTGTCTTTTTAGAGTAATTTCGCCTGTGATATCGCCATTTGGTGATTTGTAATGCGCCTTACCTAACCCAAAATCATAAAAAAGTTCGCAAATAGGCGCACGCCAGTCATATACATAATATTCGCCATTTTTTTCTATCCCCATTAACCCAACATAAAAATCTGCTGGGTCAATTTTAGACTCAAAACGGACGCGTCCAAAATACGGACGAGCGCGATTTTTCTTTAATCTCTCAATTTGGTCGATATGTTGATTGCCGATTTCTATATAATTATCAATTCGTTCATTTATGCTTACGCGCTCTTGTGGGTCAATGTCACCGAAAATTTGCGTTCCGCGAATGTAGTACTCGCGAAGTTCCGCAACAACATTTTTCAACTCCCCAACATCGCGGTCTAATTTTTCAATACTTGCATCAATCGATTGTAGTGTGTTTTCAAGATGATTTACTTCATTTTGCCATTCAATATCCTTCTGCGCCATTTCAGCCCCCTCACTTTTAGATAAAAAATAACATAAATTATGAAAAAAGTCAAACAATTGACATACACTCTAAGCGCAATAAAAAAAGAGTAAGCGTTCTCGCGCTTAACTCTTATTATTTTTCTCTTGTTTGAGACATTTTTCTTTCAAGTCCCAAACAGTAAATGTCAACCTCAAAATTAGAATCGTGATAAAAATTGCTAACACCTATTTGGCGTTCAATATCCTTAAAATCACCGACAGTAATAGAATTTTTTTCTTTGCCGTATAAAAGTGTGTTTTTGTCCGACATATCTATAGAAGTCATACTTGTCGCTGGCAAATGGTCTTTAAAGAAAATGTAGCAACCAGGATAAAAAATTGTGTATGCCGTTCTATCGAATGGGTCGTCACAACCTACAAAAACTTTATTGTTATTAAAGATAATACTAGAATTAATTCCAAGCAACTTATTTGTATTGTGTGCTAAAAGCGCGCGCTCTAATTCTGATGATTTATTTGAGCCTTTAAAGTTACTTAAAGATTTTTCTCCATTTGCGGTAAAATCTTTATAAGCACCGTCTTGAGCAACTTGACCACCAAAATATATATTTAAAGCATTTGTCATAATTGCTAAGTAATTTTCGAAAATCAAATCTTTGCCCTTTGAATTGATGTCATATTTATTTAACTCTTTCATAAAGATGTTAAAAAACTCGCGAGTTGATTCCTTATCTACATTCACTGGTGCTTGTGTAGACAATCTACCACATTTTGCATTTGGAGAAATATAGTTATCATAAAACACGCCACTAGGAGTAACATAACCAGATTCGGAGCCTAGTAGGTTTCTATTAAATGCTTCCTCAAAAAAATTATTTATTTGAGTTTGTCCCGAACCGGCTACAGCATAAATTTGATTTGAAGTAAGTGCCATAAAACTTAACCACCTTTTCAGTTTTTAATATTATAACATAATAAATATAATTTTTCAAGAGTAAAAAACAAAAAAGAGTATTTAAGTACTCTTTATCTATTCATAGTTGGGCCCGTTTGTGTCGGTGGAGTCGGGCTTCTACTACGATCATTATTAAATGATTTTTTGTTTGTCTTTCCCCAATCATCATTACTATTTGACATTCCACCGCCACCGCCAGCCTGTTTATCATTGCCTTTATCCTTAGATGACTTTTGGTAAGGAGATACATAATTACCTTTTGCGTTGGACTTGTATTCCCAAGCGGATTTTTCTTTCTTTGGTGCATTACCGCCCTTATTTACTTTTACATTTTTGTTGGCAGGTTTTGGTTGAGATTTTTCTCCAATGTTTTCAGTAAACATCACATTTTCTTGCGCCTTTTCTATCGTATTGTCTTGACGAACTTTTTCCTCAACTTTTATAGCAAGCCCATATGCCTTGTTGTCCGCCTCTTTTAATTGCTCCTTAATAGAAGGCGATTTATCAAGTGCTTTTATAGCAACCGCAGTATCTAGCACTTCATCTAAAATTTGATTTAAGAAAATGTATTTATGCTCTGCATTTGCAAAATATGGTTCTAGTTTGTTGCGTTTGTTCGCAAATTCAGCCAAAATTATAGCAAGTTCGGGGTCCTCACTTAACAGTTGCAAACGCTTATTGAAATACGCCTCTTCAAGTTTATCTAAAGGGTCATATGCCTGTTCCCTCATCTGCGCTAGCATTACAAAACGCGCACGCAAACTATCTGGTAATATTTGCTTGTCATCATCTTCAACACCTTTCTTTTCAAAAAAATTGAATACTTTTAGCGCATTATCAAAAAAATATTCATCATTTTTGTATTCATATGTCGCAATTGTAGAAGTAAGAGTATCAATATAATAACCATTTACGCGTGGCAACTCCTCAAGCAACTGTAGATAACAATATGCATTACCGTTACCTAGTGGCTGTGGCGGAGTAACATTAAAAGTGAATACTCGGTCATCAATAACAGCGCGCCCTTCTACTCCATTTAATGAATTTTCCACTATTTCTTTTTTTAAATTGACAAGGTCAACTTCAATATTTTCTGCTATTACATATTTACCTTTTTCGTCAAAATCGCCAACAAGGTCATTAAATATCACATCTTTAAAACGAAGCGACCGCATTCTATTTACATCATGCTCTCCACTTACGAAGCCCTTATCATTGTCAAACACAAAATAAGTAACTTCTCCTTGTGGCTCCTCTACTCCCATTTTATCAGTTTCCATTACTTACCCTACCTATTAATCACTTCTTCTCTTGATCTGCTATTTTGCTCTATAATGCGTGCCTGCTCTGGAAAACGCTTACAAAAAGCACTCCACCAAAGTTTGTTTTTCTTTTTCTTGATTGCTTTTCCGTGAGCAACTACATCCGCCCCCGAAGCATATTGCGCAAAATCAAAATTATCCTCGGCATCGCCTTGTTCAATTACAACCTCACCAAGTTTTTGTACGAATGCCCCCATTCCGCCAAATTCAACAGCGAAATCTAGCATAAGATTTTCATCGCCCGTTTTATATACATATGCACTAACCTTTGCAATTTGCTTTGGTGTAGGTGTTAGCCCGTCTGTCATAAGCAAAGCAAAGTGCTTTAGCATCAAGTTTACATCGCCTGTTTTAATTATACCATCAGTCTGCGCCATCAATTCTTTTTGCGCATCTGTTAAAGCCAATTTTTCCATATTTCCACCTCTTTTGAATAGCCTCAAATTAATTTGCCCCAAGTTAGACTAATTATAATGCTTTTTGCAAAAAAAAGCAAATATTTTGATAAAAGTTTTTTATTAATAATTAAAATTCAAAATAGAAAGTACTTCCCTTGCCTACATCACTTATAACACCAAATTTACAGTGGTGATAATTTAAAATTTCTTTAACAATTGAAAGCCCTATTCCGCTTCCCGTAACAGCGCGCTTAGAACTTGTCGCACGGAAATGCCTGTCAAAGATGTACTTCTGCTCCTCTTTGCTAATTCCTACGCCCTTATCAATTACTTCAAGTCTATGAATTTTTTCGCCGTGCACCTTATACAATTTTACCGTTATGCTTTTTTCGTCTTGTGAATAATTTACCGCGTTATTAAGTAAATTTATGATAACTTGTTCCAACCTCTTTTTATCTCCAAATACATAGACGCGTTTTGGATATTCGAAGGTAAATTGAAAGTCTGTGAATTTTTCTTTATAAAATTTTTCAAACTTTTCAAGACTCTCAGAAATATTGAAACGCTCAAAATTGTACGAAATAGAGCCTGCTTGAAGTTTCGACAAATCCATAATATCGTTTACCAAATATTCAAGCCTATCCGTCTCCTCTAAAATTATCTTTATGTGTTCGGCTCGCTTTTCGGGGTCATTTCCACTAATGTCGTTAATTAGTTCCGCATACGATTTTATCATCGTAAGAGGTGTGCGTAACTCATGAGACACATTAGCCATAACTTCTTTCCTTAGATTCTCACCTTTTTGAATTTCTGCAATAGCATAATTTAATGTGTCAGATAACTCACTAATTTCTTTATATTCGCGATTGTCAAATTTTACATCAAGATTACCCGCATTTAGTTGCTTTGCCTGGTCGGCAATTTGTCTAATTGGTTTAGAAAGCACATTCGATGATAAATATGAAATTACCACTGTAACAACAAGACTTATAGACATTATTATTAAGAGTAAATAAACTATAACATTAGTTGTATACGCCGATGCGGTAACTACACTACTCACATAATAATAAATAGGTTCGCTCCCTTCCACGCTCTCTTTTTGTCCAACAATTAGCACCTGGTCATCATCAAATCTGTCATCTTCATACCGAACGCTATCACGCCCATCAAGAGCCTCTACAAGAAAGCGTATTGTATTAGTAAGTTCTATAGGGTCAGTTATACGCGAACTATTAAATTTAAAACTATAACTCGTTTCTGTTTCCGTAACCGTTGTAGTAAAAATAACAATATTACAATCACTTGTGACAGACAACTCAAATAAAGCATCGCCATCTTCCTCGTGATAATATTCAATAGTTTGCGCTAATGTGCGCTCTACTTCCTTAACTTTAATACTGTGATAAATAGTATCAAAAAAGACGACTTCAAGAATCCAATAAAGCGCAAAAATAACACATAAAATTATTAGATAATTTATTAAAATATTCGCTCTTATTGTGCGAGCGCGTCTATTATTTTTTGCCATAATTCTCCTAATCAGCCACGAACTCGTACCCAAGCCCGCGGGCAGTTTTTATGTATTTCGCACTTTCTCCTAAGTGTGCGCGCAACATTTTTATATGTGTATCAACAGTCCGCTCATCACCGTTGTAATCATACCCCCAGATTTCATTTAACAATTTTTCACGGGATACAACAAGCCCTTTATTACGAATAAGTACACTAAGTAAATCAAACTCTTTTTGTGTTGCGTGGACATCTTTTCCATTTACTAAAATTCGCTTGTTTAATGAATCAAGTTTTATTTCTTTAATTTCAGCATAATCAAGATAACCTTTTGTGCGCTTGATAACTGCTTTTACTCGTGCCATAACTTCTTTTGGCGAAAAAGGTTTTGTCACATAATCATCAATACCCAACTCAAACCCTTGAAGTTTATCCTCCTCTTGCGTCTTTGCGCTCATAATTATTACAGGCGTATTTTTTATTTCCTTTAAAGCCTTTACTGTACTAAAACCATCTAAATTTGGCATCATAATGTCTAATAGAACGCAATCATAATTTGTGCGTTCAAGTTTTTCTAGTGCTTCAATTCCATCGTACGCGCAATCTACTAAAAAACCATTAAATTCGCCATATTCACGCAATACATTAACTATATTTTTTTCATCATCAACAATTAAAATTTTTTCCATAAATTTCCTCCTAAGTGATTTTATAAAAATTTAATTTAGCATTGTGAAATATGCGTGAAAAATCGTCATAAAACAAAAAAGAGAGCATTGCCCTCTTTTATTAAAATTTTGCGCGTTCGTCAATATGTGAATTTGTTGACGCGTTTGATTTTGTATTTTGCGCTGTGCCTTCAAATATTCGATTTGCTTCATAACGATGGTTACATTTTACACCGTAATCTACAAGGTCATCAAGATATTCGGAAACAGCCTCGTGCGTCATATCCTTGCTTTTTTCAAGGTCGGCATCTTTGTATTCTCTTACACTATCCTTTAAAAATGACACATACCTGTGGTCAGTAGACAAATTGCGCACTAAATCAGTATTAAGTGTGTGAACGGTATCCGGATTTAAAGTTGCGAGATATCTTGATGGCGGATTAGCCTTAAAATATTCTATAACTTCGTCATAGCCGGTTATATCGCGCCATGCTTCCCTTAATTCCTGACGGAAAACGCCATCTTTATCAAAAAATACGCTTAAATTTTGCTTTATACTTTGCCTTGCAGTTTCAGGCAAAATAAGGTTTTTAACAGATAACATTGAAATTTTTGTATTCTGCTCATTTGGGTGCACATTAAGCAAATCTTTCGATTTTTTTGCCGAAGCAAAAACCCACGCGCCAAGGGCTGTAACTTCTGTTAAAAAGCGGTGGCATGTTACAAAAGCATTTGCTAAAACTAGCGGTTTCATTTCGTCTGGTGAATATTTTTCACTCATAAAAGGCACCTCGTTATTATTAAATTTAAAATAAATTTGCTATTTATTTAGCAAAAATTATTCTAGACATATTCTAACACAACTATAACTGCTTGTCAATAAAACTTTGCATTTTCTTTTTCATTTTTGCTAAATTTTACTTTCAATAGTTTATCAAAATATTTTAAATAAATATGTATAATATAATAGAATGGAAAATAGTAAAAAATATTTAAAAATATCAAAAAATCTGCTTTTAATTTAAGCAGACTTTTATTTCTATAATGACATTTTTTAAACATCATTTATTTCTGTAATTACAACATCAGCCCCTGTCCCACATACATTTTTTATTAAAATATCGTGAAAATGTGGGCTTTTCGGTTCGGGTACAGACTTTATTTCTTTTAGTACTTCAAAGTACTTCTCTTTTGGCACAGCCGTACTTGTGCGCACCGCAAGAGTGCCGCCTTGCTTCCTAGGATAAACCGTTGTTATTGTGCGCATAGGTGCGGTAAATTCTTGCCTACCATATTCGGCGCCACGCGGACAGCGATTGCCCGTAACGACAATTTCTCCGCTTGCATCAGTAATTGTTAGATGACACCCTATAGGGCAACGAATACAAACAGTCTTTAATTCTCTCATAAACTCTCCTTACACTGCATTATTTGTGCCATTTGTACCGTTATTGTTTCCATTAGGTTTTGGCGCAGTATTTGGGTTGTTTGCGCCTGTAAATGGAGTAACTGGCGGGCGCGGTGCTGGTCTTGCTGGTTGTGGTGGAGGGGGTGCAAAAGGACTGCCTTGTGGTCTTGGTTGTTGTGGTTGTTGAGGCATTGCAGGGCGTTGTTGTGGGAATGTTTGGTTAAACTGATTTTGCGGACGCGGTTGTTGCGGTTGATTAAATTGCTGTTGTGGAGCAACATTTGGTCGCGGTTGCGCAATATTTTGATTTTGTGGCATAGGTCTTTGAGGTTGTGGTTGAGGTTGAGGTTTATTGTACGGACTATTTTGTGTAAAGTTATTAAAACTTGCGTAAGGATTTTGATTTTTGTTCATAGGATTAAATTGTGGACGCGGTTGTTGTGGCTGTTGAGCAAACTGCTGGTTAGGTTGATTAAATTGCTGTTGTGGTTGAGACACAACGGTTGGTTGTGGTTGTTGCATTTGTGGTTGTTGAGCAAATTGTTGAGTTTGAGATTGCGCATTAACTTGTGGCTGGCTATTTAAAACAGGGTTTGATGCAAATGAATTTTGTTGCATAGCAGGATTAGTATAATTGTGTTCAAATCTTTGATTTTGCATAACAGGCGCTTTTGGTTGCGCTTGTTGTGGTTGAATTGGCGCACCTGCATTTACTGGAGTAGAAGTATCCAAGGTTGCAATTTGCGGACGAGCCCCTGCCTTACCGCGAGTTTTATCAGGGTTGTAATCAACAACTACGCGGTGCGGATATGTAATAAACATCCAAATCGCAGAGATGATAAAGAACACTCCAACAAAACCTAATACATTACTTGATACAATTAAACTAGCCTCAACGATAAAAGCAACATTACTATCAAAAAGACTTAGTGCGACATTGAGCGCTGGGAAAAGCGCTAAAAGCATCCAAAATGTCGAAGCAAATACTAAAACCGTGCTTGACCTATTTTTATGAAACTTTTGCTTAAAGCGCAAAATAAAACCTATAAGGTAAAATATAAAACTCAGCACAAAGAACGCCAACACAGCATAATTTAGATAAGTCATAAGAGTATCTAAATCACTAGCGTTCATTTCAAGCATACTTATAATAGAACCTAATAATGCTGGAATTAAAAGAGAAAGAACGCCAAACAGAGCACCTAGACGAAGCATAGTACTATTTGCTGACGGGCGCGCAAATAAACATATAAAGTAAACACCCCCCATCAAAAGTAATATCCCAGTCAAGCCCCATTGCGCTATCATATCCATAAAGTTAGCGCCAAAAACTTCAGCGAATGTTTCACTAAGGTCCCAAATAGGCTCCATGCCAAAAAGCGCAGTCATTAAACTTGGGAAATATAATAGAACCAAAAGAACGCCGAGTATCAAAGCAAAAATACCACCTATTATGTACCCTATGCGTTTTCCTTGTTTTTCGAGATTTTTTGACATACCTACCCTCTTTTTTTAAAGTTTCTGCATTTAGTATAACAAATATTTACGAAAAATTACAAATTAATTGCAATACTTTTTAAAAATTTTATAATATTGACGAAAAAAATCGAAAATAAGCCACCCTTATTTTGATAAAACAATAATAAAATTAATGTATGCAAATTTTGTTTTGTTTGTTTTTTTCTTAAATTTATTACATATAGTTACATAAAAAAGACACATACCCTACAAAAACTTATAGTTATGTGCCCTATTTATAAATTACTTAATGCACTTGTTCAAAAAGTTTAATATATAGTCATAAACTTCAGCGCGGAAAGTTTCATTCAAAATTTCGTGGCGTCCGTTTTCCCAAAGTTTGTAATCTACATTTTTAATTCCATAACTCTTATATAATAGAGGTAGTTTATCAATATCGCGGTGATTTTCTCCGCCGACATAGTCTTTTGCACCACTTGTTATTAGTATAGGAGTATCTTTATCTATTTGATTAAGTAATTCAGGTTTATAGAGTTTTCCTAAATTCTCAAAGAACGAACAATAAAATTCAGCAGTTGCAACTGCTCCACAATAAGGGTCAAGCACATAATCATTAAATATTTTTTCATCGCTAGTAAGCCAATTTGCCTTATCAAAATGTTTACCATAATTTGCAAATGTCATATTATATAAAAATTTTGCGCGTGCATCTTTTCCTTTAAAAAAGCGAGTTATTTTTGCTACAAGTTTGCCAAAAAATACTTGTGCGCTCCCCTTATAACAACTGCTACCTACCAAAACATTCCCACTTTGTTTGTGGTATTTTTGAAGTAAACATTGCGTAATAAATGAGCCGTAACTATGCCCCAGGAAAAAGAAGGGCAAATTATATTTCGCAATTAACGAATCTGAAAGTTTAATTAAATCAAGCACTGTATCACTAAAAATATCGCCATCATATTTTGTTACATCCTCTGGCGCGCCCGCTGTACGCCCGTGACCACGCAAATCGGGCACTACAACTATAAAACCTGATTTATTTAAAAATTGAGCAAATTCGTTATATCTAATACCGTGTTCCACCATACCATGAATTATTAAAACCACGCCTTTAGGTTCTGCAACTTCACCCCATGTGCGCACATAGATTTGTGCATCGTTGTAGCCATTAAAATATCCTGTTGTGTATGCTTCTTTTGGACTTTGTGTAGAATTTGTACTATCAATATTAGGACGCTTTGCCACGCCTTTTGTCGCCATACCTTCTACCTGTAATTTTTGTTCTGCCATACTTTCCCCCTTAAATAATTGTTTGTATAATTATATCAAAGGTAAATAAAATTTCCAAACAAATTGACCCTATTTTGCAATTTTATACAAAATAATGCGATTTATACAATAATTATAAATTAAAATGTTCTTATTATCCCCCATATGCAGTTTAGCGTTATTTAAAAAGTAAGTATTATACAATTACAAAAAAAGTGTAAAAATTTAAAATAGTCATTAAAAAATTTGTAAATTAACAAAAATATGCTATACTTATATTTATAAAATCAACAATTTATAGAGGTAAAAATATGGAACTTAAAATATTAAAAAAGCAAAACAACACTCCCGACTGCCTAGTTTGTGGTTTACATAACGATGCGTCCCTGCACACAAGATTTTACGAACTAGAAGGCAACATCGTTTGCGGAGTCTTTCGTAATGAAAACCGCCACCAATCATTCCCCGGGCGTATGCATGGTGGTATGATAAGCGCAATATTAGATGAAACAATCGGGCGCGCTGTTATGATTAAAGACCCTGACCAGTGGGGCGTTACAGGTGAATTAAAAGTCCGTTTCTTGCGTCCTACCCCATTAGACCAAGAATTACAGTGTTTCGGCAAACTTTATGCGGAAAATTCGCGACTCTTTAAAGGTGTGGGCTATCTTGAAACACTTGATGGCACAATTGTTGCGACAGGCGAAGCCACATACTTTAAACTAGATTTAGACAAAATAACAAGCGAAACTGAACACGATATTTGGTATCAAGAAAAAGGCGAAATACCAGAAAGCATTAGCACAAACAATATTAATGAACTTGACTCTTTAATTCAAAAATTAAAAAAATAAGGATAAAATATGACGAAAAGTAGTAAAAAAAACATAAACGCCGAGTTGTTTACTTCAATTAATACAAAAAACACGAAAACGGCAGTTAGCAAAAACGAGCCGTTAGCGAAAACCAGCGAACAACAAACTAACGAAATTAAGCAAGACGACTTAAAAGAAAATACCAACTCAAAAACGAACAAGGGAAAAGGCAAGTTAATTACAGATAAAACGAGCGAGCAAGATGTAAAAACCGAGCCGTTGAAAGTGAATAAGGAAAGCAAACAGGATAATAAAAACGAGCCTTTAAACGCAACCGAGCAAAATGATATTAACGAGCCTTTAAAAGAAAACGAGAGCGAGAACAACGAAATTTTTGATGCTACAATTGATACAAATCTATCAAACAAAGAGTTTGAACGCGAAATGGAAAACATTCGTAAAAAGGCAATAATTGAAAAACAACTTTTAGCCAACACAAAAAACGCGCAAGATAATTCGCGTAAAACTTTTGTGTCGTCAGTTATAGCCTGCCTTGTGAGTGTTGGGGTATTACTTGCGCTAACTTTAATATTTTTCTTTTGGGCGAAATGGTATGGCGCTGGTATAGGAATGGCAATTGTTACAATAATTGTTTCGCAAGTTTGGGTATCCTTTTTTAAAAAATCGAATTTAAAATACAACGAAGCAAACGGCTTATTAGATAATCTCGAAAATGACAATTCTGCAAAAGATTCCACCGCCCCCGCGGTAGATAAAAAATCAAAAAACAATGAAACCAAAGATAGTGACAACGAAATATCAAATGACAACAATTAATTTAAAAAATTTTTATGTAGCAAATATAAAATAGAAAAGTATATCGTATGTATGATATACTTTTTCTTTTACATCACAAAATAATAACAAAACTTTTATAAAAAGTTTTAAAGTATATATTACACTTGACTTAAAGCGTAAATTTTTATATACTAAATTTGTTAACACTTTTTTGAAGTGTGAATAGAGTATCATTCTAAAAAATTATAAATCTCAGGTACAAAAGCAATGTTAAAAATTACAAATCTAGTAAAAACTTATGCAAACTCAACTGAGCCTACAATAAATGGGTTGAATCTAGAATTAAAAGATGGCGAAATATTCGGTTTTTTAGGTTCAAATGGTGCAGGCAAAACCACAACTATTAAATGTATTTGTGGGATTTTACCTTTTGAAGAGGGCGAAATACTTATAA
The DNA here is from genome assembly GCA_944383915.1 of uncultured Clostridia bacterium. Taxonomy (GTDB): domain Bacteria; phylum Bacillota; class Clostridia; order Christensenellales; family UBA1242; genus UBA7867. The sequence goes on along the minus strand of CALWRJ010000010.1, from coordinate 68,740 downwards.
ATGGTAAAGACATTAAAAAAGAGCCGAAAGAAGCCAAAATGGATTTAGCGTACATTTCGGATAATCATGCAGTTTTTGAACGCCTTACCGGGCGCGAGTATGTAAACCACATCGCAAACTTATATAGTATCCCATTAGATGTTAGGAGCGAACGCGCGGATAAACTAGTCGAACAATTTAATCTCAAAGATGCATATGACCGCCAAATAAAAAGTTATAGCCATGGTATGAAACAAAAAATAAGTGTGATTTCAGCACTTGTACATAATCCTAAACTTTGGTTACTAGACGAACCACTTCTTGGGCTCGACCCGCAAAGCGCCTATATTTTAAAACAAACAATGAAAGAGCACGCCGAAAAAGGCAATACCGTATTTTTTAGTTCGCATATTTTGGAAGTTGTGGAAACACTATGCGACCGCATCGGTATTTTAAAAAATGGCAGAATAGAACATATTTTTGACTTAAAAGAAATAAAACAAAGTGGTTTATCCCTTGAGGAGATTTATGTTAAATATGTACAAACGAATGCCCCTCACATTATAGAAGTTTTATTTAAAAATGATACTAATAAAAAAGTTACAAAAACACATCATACTAAAAGCATAAAACAAACAATTAGGCTTAAAAAAGGAGTGCGTCAAGCGGTCAAACAAGCCAAAAATAACAAATCAACGGAGGATAAATAAATGTCCTCGACTCTTTGGGAATTATTTAAGTTGCAAATTGACGAGCGAGTCGATTTGTTTAAAAATACAAACCCTAAAAAAGTAATTTTTGCACTCTTAAAATATTTAATAATAATTGCTGTTGCAACTATTGCTCTAATATTTGTATTTTTAAGATTTGAAACTATTGGTTTAGTCGTAAACGAGGATACTTTTGGCTTTTTACTTTTAGTAACACAAGTCTTATCCTTTGCAATCGCATTAGCATCAATATTTAAAACGCTTTATTTTTCGAAAGATAATGACTTGTTACTTAGTCTACCCTGTTCTAATAATCAAGTGTTCATCTCAAAACTAATGGTTTTATATGCATATGAACTAATTGCAAACACGCTCTACACACTTCCTATTTTAATTGCTTACGGAATAACAGCAACTACTCCTGTTAGCATTGCGTTTTATGTCTTTATACCAGTGTTTTTGCTGATACTTCCCCTTCTTGCGCTTGTGGTCGCGGCTATTATTTCCCTTCCTTTAATGGCAATTATAAAACGAATTCGCGGTCATACTGTAATTAGCATAATTTCGATTATTATTCTTGCGGGCGCACTTGTAGGGCTATATATGTGGTTTGTTACTTCTATTGCTTCAAGTCTTGATTTTAATGCGCAACAAAGTAGTTTGCTCATTTCAGTAAACTCTCTAATTTCAGACATTGCAAATTACACCTGGTATTTTAAATTTATCGGTAACGGTATGTTGTTTGTGGGCTCGTGGTGGTGGAATTGGCTCTTTATATTAGCCTTTACTGTCGTTTGCTTTATGATAGCATATGCCGTAATGAAGCCCTTATATTTCCGTTTATCAGCGCAGGGGCTTGAAACAACAAACCGCAACAAAGAGCGCAAAACGAATTATCACTACGCTACACCTTTTGCATCAATTTTAGGAAAAGAATTTTTGACAATGTTCCGTAGCCCTTCTAGTGTGTTCTCATATACAATATTTGCTATCCTGATGCCCTTTATAGTAATGATGTATGATAAATTGTTGTTTAGTCTAAATGTAAACACGACGGGCGTAAATATGGTAGTAGCATCGCACTTGCTTGTAATTTGCATTTTGTGTGTTATGTCAAACCTTATGAGTGCAACTACAATTTCACGCGAGGGCGGAAACTTTTATCTTGCAAAAATAAGCCCTATATCCATAAAACTTCAAACACGCGCAAAAATTTTATTTAATGTTATCATAACATACGCTGGCTTATTGCTAACCTATTTATTTACTTCAATTTTTATAGAAATTGACCCCTTACAAAATTTCTTGTGCATCGTGTTTGCCATGATTTTTAGTCTGGGTCATATCGTATTAAATATAATGCTTGACCTTCGCAAACCCGTGCTTGATTGGTACGATGCAAGCGAAATTGACAAAATTTCAAAAGCGCCAAAACAATCTATGTGGATAGGACTGCTTATTACTATAATTTTGTTTGCGTTGCTTTTTGTACTTGCCTTTTTCCCTGTGATGCCTGCGCTTCCGTGGATACTTGCTGGAATTGTCGTCCTTACATTTACTTCGATAGTTATTACTATTTTTGAATTGAAAGTCAATAAACTCTACGAGAGAATGGAGGTATAGATTATGAAAAAAGCAATTATATCAATCCTCCTCATACTTCCCTTCTTATTAATAGTAGTTATTTCTATTGCAGGAATGATTTATGGAGATTATGATTTTATCGAAGTAACAGATGTTTATTTTGCTGACGAAGCAGGCAATCGCATTGATTCAAACACCGCGTATACAATTAATTTAAACACCGAAACACAAATTTACTATGTAGTTTTGCCCGAAAATGCTTCAAATAAAAATGTGCGTTTTGAGACACAAGACACAAGCATAGTTACTATTAACGAAAATGGCATAATGATTGGACGCGCGCTAGGCACTGCCGATGTAACAATTTCTACATACAACCTAATCTCCACCCTCCATGTTACCGTTGTTGACTCACAAGTTCGCGAAGTTACCCTAAACCGCGAAAGCATTACAGGATATGTCGGCGGAACAGCACAACTCGTGGCGACTGTTTTACCTGTTACAGCAAGCAATAGAAATGTAGTGTGGAGTTCGTCAAATAGTGCTATTTGCTCGGTAGATAATTACGGGCAACTAACATTCAATTCTGTTGGCTCGGCAGTGATTACAGTGCGTGCTGTTGACGGTGGATTAAGTGATACCTGCATTGTTACCGTTACCGATGACCCTATTGTGTCGTTTACACGAGATATATTAGAAGTTAATGAACCATCTATTGATTTATTCGATTACATAACGGGCGAAATTAGCGAACTAGACAAAATTTCTTTTGAAATTCGAAGCGGAAAATGTTCAATAAATACCGATGGACACACTCTTACATTTAGTGAACAAGATAGCGCAGAAATTCGCGTTTATTATGACGGCAATCTTGATGTTTACGACTCTATTAGAATTTATTATATTATTTAAGGGGAAAATATGAAATTACTTACAAAAAATAAAAATATTATAATTTGTTTTGTTATGATTATGTTAATTGTCGTTCCATTTGTACTCGTGGCTTGTGGCGAAAAACAGCCTGCCGAAGTTACAAGCATTACCCTAACTCTTGAAAGTGGTGTCACGACAGTTAGCCCAAACAGTCAATATAATCTAGTTGTCAAGACAAATAGTAATGAGACAATTACAAATGCGACTTTTACTGTCACAAGTGGCGAAAATATCGCAAGTATAGAAAATAATGTGCTAACCGTTAGCGAAAATGCGCAACCAAACGACACAATTTCTATAAGCGCGACTTATCAAACTTTTAGTACTGTACTAACCTTGACCGTTTCGGCTGTACCCGCTACAAGCGTTACTTTAAATAACACAAGTTCAAACATTTTTGCTGGCGAAATAATTACTTTAAGCGCAAATGTTACCCCTGCAAATTCGACTGATAGCATAACTTATGAAGTGAGTGGAAATGCAACAATTTTAGGGAATGTTTTAGTTGTAGACTCGACTTTAAGTACTGGTTCTACTATAACAGTAACCGCAAGAGTAGGCAATGTACATTCAAATCCTATAACACTTACAATTATCGATTTCAACCCTACTCAAGTCATAGGAATTAATATCGAAAATCGCACAGATTTTGCCCAAGACATACTAACTATAGATACAGAGCGCACAAACACAACTCGCCTACTTGTTAGCCTTACCGTGCGCGGGGAAAGTGCTGGCGAATATAAAACTGTTTTTTATAATGGAATAAATTACACTGTCGAAAATGACGAAGTTTTATCAATAGACAATGTAGGAAATATTACTCCACTTTTAAATGGGACAACGCTAGTTACAGCCACTTTTGATACTACCCTTCGCGTTATAAACAAAGAAATTTCCGTAAAAGTCATTATGCTACCTACTACAATCTATATGCCAACAAACTTTAACGATGCTGATGTCGATTACAACTATGCTGTAAACAGCGAAATTGCAAACTTCGTACCAGAATATTTTGAACAAAACGGCGCAGATGACTACGCCCTTAATGTTTACTCAAATGACAACCTTGTATCGCGCTTTGAGGTCGTTGACGGAGTGTCGACTCAAACAGTAGCAAACGCAAATATTTCTTATGACGGAAACACCTTATCTAGTAGCGCTCAAAACACCTACCAACTCTCCTTTGAAACAATCACTGGTAGCGTAAACGAACGCGAAACGACAAAAATTAGCCTTACTTTTAATAATGGTACAAATGTAAGTACAAAAGAACAGTTAAGTTTGGCATTTAGTGATACAAATGTAAAAATTGTAAATTTGACGAATGATATTTTCCTTGTTGGTGGAATGGATAGTTTCAAAAGCTTTGGCGATAAAATCCTAAATGGAAATGGCTTTACAGTTGACGCAAGCAAGCAAATTTTCGGCTACGGACACGGTTACAACTATACTAACTTATTCCACTTTAACCCCGTAAACGATACTACCCCATACCACGCAACTATTCGCGACCTTACAATTATTGGTGGATTCGGTTACATAAGCGCCGAACAAATTTACAACAAACTTTTAATAGACAACCCAAACCTTAATATTACCCAAGACGACCTAGAAAATGGTACTAACGGCGTAAACTGTAATTTTTTTGATAATATTTATTATAAATCAGCAATTATTTTTGATAACCCTGAAATAGACAATCCAAACGGCAACGCATACGCCTACGCGGTTCCATATGTTAAAAATGTAAATATTCAAAACTTTAACCATGGCATAAAATTCTATTATAGCCTTGATGAAATTACACTCGGCACTGGAGATAAACCTGCAGTATACGATGTGTCGGTACACAATCTTTTTGGAGATGGTATAACTTTCATCGGTTCTAAAATCAATATTGAAAACTTTACTTGCGGTATGGTAGGTGGCTCACCTGTTGCTATGAATGACGCAGGCGCAGCAGACAACGCTGGAATTTACCGCAACGAAAATGCTAATACTAATATTTATGGTGAAATTGAAGTAGACAATCGCACTGACGGTAGAGGCTTATATTTAAAATACCAACTTGCGCGCGATGATGCTTCTAGTGCTATCGTTTCTATTATAAATCGTTTTGGCGGTAGTCTTTCAACGATAATTAATACCGTTTTATCTCAACTTGTAAGTCGTATGATGAGTTACTACCCTAATGACCCTGAAATGCAAGCACAAATTCGTTCATCGCAAACTAATGTGCTAACTACAGAAACAATAAACGGAAATAACTACGACCTATTTAATTTATTCTACTTTAATGCCACACAAGCGGGAACTTTTGAAATAACAGACACCAACTTAGTCACTCAATTTGATATGAATTTCTGTTTAAACGGAGTAGACACAACGCACAAATTTATTGAAATTAATTTCTACACAGTTTTTGAACAATGTGGCTGGCTAGGAATTTTTGAAGCACTTAATGCAATGGATACTTTACGCGTCTTGAAAGTTATCGTAATGAATTATAATTATCAGGGCTAAATAAATAACCTATCTATTTAAGGTAGGTATTTTTTGTTTAAATTTTGATAAATTTGTAGTATTTTATCGAAATTAATTTTTAGAAAAAATAGGAAATTTAAAAATTTAATAATTATAAAATAATTATTACACAAAATAGTTGCACATAAAAAGAAAATTTGTTAAAATATTTTCATACTTTAATTAAAAGGAGAAAAAGTATGACAAAAACTAAAAGTTTTAGTCTTGTTGCAGTTCTTGCTACAATGTTATGCTGTGTATTTTTACTCGCTGCTTGTGGCGAAACGCAATATAGACTAAGCGCAGTTGCTGGCAATACCGGTGGTACTGTGTCCGAGTCAGTTATGGTCAACTCTGGTGAAACAGGGCAAATTACCGCAACACCCGACTCTGGCTACAAGTTTGTCGGCTGGTACCAGACAGAAGACCTTTCTGGCAATGTATACAGCACGGCAAACCCTCTTGAAGTTACTGTCGAGCAAGATATGACTTTCTATGCTAAATTTGAATTACTTGCAAAGTACAATTTAAGTCTTATCGCTGACGCCGGCGGTTTTGTTTCATCAGTAAGTGGTGACTATACTGAGGGCTCATCCATTGAAATTTCAGCGACTGCGGACACAGGCTACTACTTCGTAGGCTGGTACACACAAGCAAACGGTGCTGGTGAATTAATTAGCGCACAAAGTACTTATACCATAGAAAACTTGTCGGGAGACATTACTTACTATGCACACTTTGAAGTGCTAACTAGCGATGTTACTGCTTTTGTAGTTGGCAATGTCGGTGGTACTGTTTCTGGCGCTGGCAATGTTGTATACGGCGAGGAAATCACTTTGACTGCTACCCCTAACGACAACTACTACTTTGCTGGCTGGTACACAACAGTTGATGGCAGTGGAGCACCAATTCCAAAAGCTAACGCCACATACACTTTCACTGTTACCGAACCTACAGTATTGTATGCTTTGTTTAGAGTTGACCCAGCATTTATTATCGACCGCGTATTAAACGGCGCATACAACACTTACAACACATTTGAAAATGGTAAAGACGAAACAAACACAGCATTAAATGCAGAAGCAAGTTTGTTTGTAAATATTGAAGGTGTAGACCTTAGTATCAATATGGGTGGTATACCAATTACACTCCACGAACTTCCACTTCAAATTGATGCAACCGCTTCAATCGATGTTGTTACAAAATCAAACTTAATTACATTAAGCATTGATTTAATGATTCAAGAAAACACACCATTGCCTATCGCTGATATCTACTATGTAGAAAACACAGAAACTCAAATGCTATATCTAGACTTTACAACTCTAAGCACAATAGTAGAAGGCTTACCTGCAAAAATGGCTATTAATATGGCTTCACTTCTTGCAATGATTCAAGACATTGACTTCCCTACCGCTTCAAGTACTCCTTGGACATTAAATAGCATTTTGGCTGGACTATTAGAAGGTACTGGTTTTGAATCTCTTGATATCGGAGCGTTATTGCAAGGATTTGCACTTGACACATCAAACAATGCTAGCGATTCAATGATTTCAATCAACCTTTCTCAAATCCTTCCTCTTTTAGGACTTCTTGGAAATGAAACATTAAGTCAAATATTAGACATCTTTACAGGCGCTTACAGTGATTCTGTTATGCCTACAATCGCATTAGACATCACAGCAGGTTTTGAGACTCAAGGTAGCCTTGAATACCTTAGTTCTATCGGCTTAGGCTTATCTGTTAATGGTGATTACAACCTTAAACTTGGTGAGGAAACCACTATCACCCTTCCTGCAAATTCTGCAATCACATTAAGAGCAGACAGTCTAAGTATGGGCTTTGGTACTCCTGCAAGTGCTGAATCAATAAGCGAAATCACAACAGCGTTTGCTGATGTTGAACCTATCAATTTACTTAATACGCACATTGGCGCAGACTTCAATATTTACAGCGGTGAAAATGGTACAACACTCGACCACGCATACAAACTTGAAATTAACACTAACATTGACCCATTTGCAGTATTACCTGCTATTTTATTGGCTCAAGAAGGTGACACAATCGCTGATACATTAGGTAGAATTGATTGGGAAAACTTAGGCTTCCTTAGCATTCGTATTTACGATCCAGAAGGCGTAGAAAACGATTATTTAAACATTCTTTACGACTCAACCCAAAGCACACAAATCTATTTATACGCAAACTTTGTAAACCCAATTAGTTTATTTGGTATGCAACTTAATTTGAATGGTTCTTATGAAATTTCTACATTTGTTCAATCATTGGCAACAACCATTCAAAACATACAGGATATGAATAAAACAACTACAAGTACTAGTTTACTTGCATTAAGTAATTCGAACTCGACAACAACTAATGAAAGCCTTAACTTTAATCAAATAGTAGTGGCTTTAATTCAAGTTTTAGCAAGTAATAATAGTACTATTATGAACGACCTTTCATATAACCAAGAAAAAGGCATTACATTAAATCTTAACAACATTAATTTGGCTATCAATATTGCTGAAATGCCTATTGACTTCAAGAATTTCTTGTTTGGTAATGGAACACAAGTTTCATTAAAATTCACAGAATTTTCATATGGTACTTTAAATGCTAGAAACGATCAAAATGAAATGGTAAATAATTCTACACAAAGTAGTTACATTGATGAATTATTTGCTGAAAGCAGTGTTCAATATTCTGCAGAAGACAGTAGCAAAATGATTAAAACTATTAATAATATTGCCGAATTAAACAATATAAATTATGATGAAATAAGCAGTAAAATTAATAAAGCGTTCTCAAATATAGAAGTAACTTATATTGATAATACAACTCAAACTATTACAATGCAAGTTAAAAATACAATAATAAACGAACAAACAAGAGAAGTTACATTTGTATTATATCCTGCTAGAAGTTGTGATGCAAGTTTCCTTCTTGTACAATCATTTGGTATAGATATTCCAGCAGGTTTATCTACTTATACAACTAACTATGTAACAACCGCAACTGTTCAAAACACTAAAGATATGAGTGACGAGGAAATTCTTGCAATTTTCTCTGACCATGTTTTGAGTGATGTTAAGGGTGATGCTCTGCACCGCACAATCGTTACAGCAGACATCACAGGCATTGACCAAAGCCAAGTAAAATGGACTTTAACAGACGGAGATTTTGTGCTTAACGGTGATAGCCCACAAGGTGTTTATGTAGATACTGATGCACCTGCTCGCCCTACCGTTGCCGCAGTTATGGTTGGTTGGGCTGCAGAGGACTTTGACAAAGAGTGGACTGTTGAATTTTATGTTATGAATGGCAATGAAAAAGTTATTATTTCAAACATAACATTCACACCACAAACAGCAGACTACACAAAGGCTTAAAAACTTAACTTAAATTATTATTTTACAAAGACAAACAAGCAAAACCACCGCTTGTTTGTTTTTTATTATTTTTACTATTTTTTAGCACTAAAAAATTTTGAATAAAAACTGTAAAACTGTTAAATTTTTATTAATTTTGTTTGATTATTTTTTAAATTTATAATACAATATCTTTACACTAATTTAAAAGGAAAAAATATTGAAAAATAGAAAACCATTTTTTCGCTTTTGCAAGTGCATTATGCGCATATTCAAGCGAAAACCAAAATTGATAAATTATAATGATGAACCTCTTGAAAACGGTGCAATATATCTTACAAACCACAGCGCAGCGAGTGGTCCTTTTACTCACGAACTTTATTTTCCGCTTGATTGCAGATTTTGGGGTACATATGAGATGTGCGGAAAAAACAAAGAGCGTTGGAAATACCTAGCAAATATTTACTTCCCTAATAAAAAACACTTTCCTAAATGGCTATCTAAAATTTTAGCCACCATTGTTACACCCTTTATGCAAATGTTTTATAAAGGTATACAAATCATTCCTACCTACCCTGATTCGCGTTTGCGTTCGACCTTAAAGACAAGTTTTGACGAACTAAACAAAGGCGTTAGTATTGTTATTTTCCCAGAAAATTCATCAGACGGTTATCACAAGGAGTTAAAGCAATATTTTGCGGGCTTTTATGTTTTAGCAAAGCAGTATTACAAAAAATATGGCAAAAATTTAAAAATTTATAATATGTATTACTGCAAGAAAAAGAATCTTGTAATTATTGCAAAGGCGACAACTTATCTTGACCTAGCAAAATCAGGAAAAGACGAGCGTGAAATTGCTGACGACTTAAAAAATCAAGCAAACGAACTCTACCACAAGCATTGTTTAACCGACAAGAAAAAAGAAAAAAATAAAGGTTAAATTAAAAGATTAAACCTTGCAAACAATATCTTTTAAAACCGCTTTACATCTGCGGTTTTTATTAAAATAAAATAAAAAATGTTTTAATAAATGTTACAAATTAATAGACAAGTGTCTAATTTTTTTATATAATTTTATCGACTATTATCTAAAAGGTGAAAAAATGCCGACAGAGAATTTCGAAAGATTAAAGACTGATAGAAAAAATGCCATTATAAAAGCTGCCACACGCGAATTTGCAACTCGTGATTATAGCGAAGTTTCCGTTCGTGACATTGCCGAACGCGCCGACATTTCACGCGGTTCGTTTTACCTATATTTTTACGATAAAGAAGACTGCTTTATGGCGGTAATAGAGGCTTATAAATCACATGTAGAGAACGACCTATTAAATATTTACAAAAAAGCAAAAAGTATAGCAGATGTAGTATTGCAAATTTTTGATTATTTCACTCATTTAAGCGCATTTGAGCATGGACTTTTCGAAAAAATAAGTAGTAATATGAATGGCGAAGTCCAAGAATTGCTTATTTCGTCTTTGGAACAATTTGGCGAAACAATAAATCAGCATTTAGAGGAAACCTTGGAAAACAAAAACATTGAAATAACTCCTTCCGTTCGCGAACAAATTAATTTAAGACGAGAAATTATTTTTAGTGTCCTTCTTGCCTCGATTGTTGAAATGACGATAGGGCGCGTTTCGCTAGATGACACGCGCAACAATTTAATTAAAAAAATTGACATAGTTATGAAAGGCTTTGGTGATATTACAAACAAAATATTTGGGGACAATTAAATTTTTTAAGGGGGTGCGAAAATTTGAAATTAATTCATTGCAGTGATATTCATTTAGGCGCTAGTATGCGTGCACATCTTGGTGATACTGATGCAAAAAAACGCCAAGACGAGTTGCTTGCCACTTTTTCGCATATGATTGATTTTGCGGTAAAAAATGAAATCGATGGCATAATTATTGCTGGTGACTTACTTGACACTGACGAATGTGACTTAAAGACGCGCAACTTCCTTATTGACACAATAAAAAACGCTTCTAATGTACAATTTTATTATCTTTGCGGAAATCATGACGAAAATAGCCTTTTACTTCGTGGTGAAAGTTTACCAAACAACCTTAATGTGTTTGGTGACACTTGGACAACTTTTAAACTTAAAAATATTAACATAACGGGTGTTACGCTAGGAACGGACAATTTTCGCCTATATAATAGCCTTAACCTACCCCCTAAGGAAACAAATATTGTTGTACTTCACGGCGCAGACATTCACGGCAGAGCAACGGTCGAGCCCGATACAGTAAATCTCGACTTATTAAAAAATCACAATATTGATTATCTTGCGCTTGGGCACTTGCACTCCTTTCGTGAAGGGCGTCTTGACTCGCGCGGTGTTTATGCTTATAGTGGTTGTCTTGAAGGACGCGGTTTTGACGAATGCGGTCCAAAAGGTTTTATTTTACTAGATATAAACGAACACTCAATTTCGCGAAAATTTATACCTTTTGCAAGACGAATGCTTCACGACATAGACATCGACATTACAAATTTAAAATCAACGCACGATATTTTAGAAAAAATAAAATCAAGCCTTTCTCAAATTTCGCAAAATGACCTTGTACGAATTAATTTAGTAGGCAGTTACACTCTTGAAACAGAAAAACATTTGGAACTTCTTTTATCATCGCTTGAAACGGGGTTTTTCTACCTAACAATTCGCGATAAATCGCATTTAAAACTGGATATCAATAAATATCTTGATGATGTATCAATTGCGGGCGAATTTGTGCGCCAGGTACAAGCAAGCAACCTTTCAATCGAGGATAAAGAACGCGTGATAACTCTCGGTTTGCGCGCGTTAACTGGCGAGGAGGTGAAACTATGAAATTACTCCGTTGCCATGTCGAAAATTACGGCAAATTGCAAGATTTCGACTACACCTTCAACTCTGGCCTTAATATAATTTTACAAGCGAATGGCTGGGGAAAATCGACTTTTGCTAGTTTTATAAAAGCAATGCTTTTTGGGCTCCCCTACACCACAAAGAGAAATTTAGACGAAAATGAGCGCTTGCGTTATTCTCCGTGGCAAAATGGAGCGTATGGTGGCTGGCTTGAATTTTCACTCGATGGCAAAGATTATAGAATAGAGCGATTCTTTGGAGAAAAAGCCTCTAAAGACCGCGTAACTATTTACGACCTAACTACAAATACGCCTATAAAAAATGATGATTTTGTGCAAAACAAACTCTGCATCAACGCAGATACTTTTGCGCGCAGTACTTTTATTCAACAAGGATATGTAGCGCCTAATGATGATGAAAGCATTAGAGAGCGTTTAGGTAAATTGATAGAAAATCAAGAAGTTGAAAGTTTAAAAGATGTTGATGAGCGTTTACTTGACTACCAGCGTAGCCTTGAATATCTAAAAGGAAAAGGCGGAAAATTATGGCAGTTGCAAAACGAGCTCGAAAGCACTCGCGCTAATATTATGTCTGCAAAGCAATTTAAAGCGCAAGCCGATTCCCTAACTCTAGATTATTCGGCTAATCTAGACAAAATTAACGCAACAAATAAACGCCTAGACGAACTACGCAAAGCGCAACAGCAAGCGAATGAAAATCTTATTCAACAAGAAAAAGTAAAGCATTTTGAAGCGATGCAAAAAGATTTGGATGACTTAAACACGCAGCGCAATATACTACTTGACTTTTTCCACAAGAAACCGCCGACTGAGACACAATTAAACGAGTTGTTAGAAACGCAAAATAATATTTCATCTATGCAAAAAACGCTAGACACATTAAACGGAAACTCGCAAGCACAAAGTATTGAGCGCTTGCAAGCCTATTTTAAATCAGGCGTTCCAACAAATAGCGAAATGGCTGAAATAAAAAATTTAAGCGAAAAACTTCGCGAAACGGAAAACAAACTTCGTTTTTCGCAAAATATATACCAAAAGAGCGCAAAGCAAGAAAATATTAAAAGCAAAAAATTTCTTGGCATTGGTGCTTGTATAATAGGTGTTTTGCTAATTATTTTAGGTGTAGCCTTATTTTTAAGCAATACTTCCCTACTAATTGCGTTTATAGTTATAGGTGCAATTTTTGGCGGTATAGGAGCATTTTTAATTATTAAACCTGCAAAATCTAGCAACTTACCTGCAGAAATCACTTCAAAGACAAATTTTGAAAATTTGCAAAATGAATATAACCAAAATTACGAAATTATTGAAAAATTTATATTGCGCTACAACGAAAGTCCGCAAAATTATGTCGAAGCAATTTATAACATTGATTTAAACTTGCGTAGGCTTAAAGAGTATTCGCAAGACACAAAGACCACACAAGCACAACACGATGAACTAGAACGCAGAGTGAAAAATTACAAACAATCACTTTTAACCTTTTATGGTCAATATTATCAAAACCCTAATAATTTTAGCGCTTGCTATAATGATTTTAGCAATAAAGCACGCGAACTTAAAACTTTGCAAAATTTTTGTGAACAAAAAGATAGAGAATTACGCGAGTTTTCGCGCGCAAATAAAGTAAATGAAAATTCTCAAAAAATAAATATAAATATTAACGAAATTACTAATCAAATTAACTTATTAGAAGGCGAAAAAGATAGAATTATGCACGAAAACAGTGCCATAAATTCTCAACTTCTCACAGCCTCCGCCCATTCTAGCAATTTAAGTACTCTTTTATTACGCGAGAACGAAATTGAGCAAGAACTAAATAAAGTTAAAAGTGATGTTGAAATTGTTAAACTAACGCGCGAATTTTTATCGAAAGCGCGTGATAACTTAACAAGTAAATATTTAACACCACTAACAGATGCTTTTCGCAAGTTCTCTCGTAAAATAGTTGGCGAAAATTTTGATAAAGTCAGCATTGATACAACTTTAAATGTTTTAATAGAAAAACAAGGCGAAAAGAAAGGCTCAAAATCTTTTAGTCAGGGTGGACGCGATGTTATCGAACTTTGTATGCGACTAGCACTTGCAAAAACATTATTTGATAAAGAAACACCACCTATAATTTTAGATGACCCTTTTTCTAATCTTGATGATGAAAAGACAGAAAAGGCACTCGATATGCTAAACGAAATAGCAAAAGAATTTCAAGTGCTTTATTTAGTCTGCCATTCAAGCCGAATACAAAAAGACGCTTTAAATTAAAGCGTTTTTTATTTTTTAAAAAATTAAATTAAATAAAAATAAATTTAAATAATAGAATTTACTATAAAATTACAAAACAAAAAAATAAAAGAGCAAAACCCTTTTATTTTAATTTAATTAACAAATTTATTTAATATTTTTTGTATTTTTTAGCATTTTTACAGTACTATGCATAGGTATTATACAGTATTATGCATTATATTATTTGTGCGCAACAACTTTCCAAAGCGAACATTATTCCAATAATTTTTTAATTTTATAAATTACAACAATATGCCTTAACGAACGCTTTTTAAAAATGCTACATAACCACGATATGCTTCATAAATATCAACTTTGCTTGTTACTTCCCAAGGCGCGTGCATACTAATTACAGGCACGCCGGCATCAATAACATTCATTCCATACTTCGCCATAAGATAAGCAATAGTACCACCGCCACCTTCATCCACACGTCCCATTTCCGTTGCTTGATACACAACATCGGCATCATCTAATATTTTGCGGATTTGACCTATAAATTCTGGATTAGCATCATTTGCCCCTGATTTACCGCCAGAACCTGTATACTTATTTAGACTCAAACCTTTTCCTAAATGAGCATCAGTCGCAAGATTAAAAGGTGCTGTAAAGTTTGGATCAACAGCGGCAGTCACATCACTAGAAAGCATCGCACTATTCGTCATAGCACGGCGCAAAGCAAGCTCGGTATATTGTCCTGCAATATTCATAATTTCCGCAAGCGCGTTTTCAAAATATTGACTATGCATACCCGTTGCACCAATACTTCCAATTTCCTCTTTATCCACAAGCAAACACATAGCACTATATTCGGGTGCTTCTGCTTCTAATATTGCTTTTAACGAAGTGTATGCACAAACACGGTCATCTTGTCCATAACCTAATACCATACTTTTATCCAACCCCAAATCACGCGCACGCCCCGCTGGCACAACTTCGATTTCTGCAGAGAAAAAGTCATCATTTTCAATGCCCTTTTCTTTTAAAATTCCTAAAATATTAGATTTTATTTTATCTTTTTTAGCCTTTTCATCACTAATTGTGCCTGCAAGTATATTTAAATCTTCGCCATTTACCTCTTTATATTTTGCCTCAGCCTTGCGGTCAAGGTGAGGAAGTAAATCAGAAATACAAAATACTGGGTCGTTCTCATTTTCGCCGATATTTACTTCAATTGTACTTCCATCTTTTTTAACTACAACGCCGTGAAGCGCTAATGGAAGGGCTGTCCATTGATATTTTTTAATACCACCATAATAGTGTGTATCAAACATACAAAAATCGCCACTCTCATACAAAGGTGTTGCCTTTAAATCAAGTCTTGGGGAATCAATGTGAGCGCCTAAAATATTAATACCGTTTTCAATTGGCTGTTTACCTACGACAAATAAAATCATTGATTTATTCATATTCACCGAATAAACTTTGTCGCCCGCCTTAATTTTTTCACCATTTTTTATTAATTCACGCAAACTGCGAAACCCTGCTTTTTCCGCCTCAATAATTGCACGCTTTATACATTCGCGCTCTGTTTTGCAAGTACTGATAAAGTCTTTATACCCAGAGCAAAAATTTTCGAGTTCATCTCGCTTATCTGCGTATTTTTTCCAAAGATTAGTTTCCATTTTATTCACCACCTAAAATTTCAAATGTATAATTTAGTATACAACATAATTGTATTTTTAGCAATTAGTGATAACTATCTTTTAAAAATTTTTCTTAAAAATAATATTTCTAGGCATTTTTTCGTTATTTTTATTCATTTTTTGCGATTTTTTCTTAAAATACGATATGCATAGTACTATGCATAGTATTAATACAATTCCGCTTCCCGACTTCAAAAATAACAAGACATCACCTACACCACAAGCAACATAATTTACGCTACCCACAATTTTATCTAATGATAAAACTTTACTATCTAAACTTTCTGCATTATCACCTTTTGTTATGTAATTATTATTATCAATTTCAATAATGCGATGCGTAAGTATTTGATTGTTATCATTTATAAATGCTACTATATCACCTACTACATAATTTTCTTTTTTATTGACAATTAATAAATCGCCAGAGTTTATCGCAGGTTCCATACTATTTGAAACTGCAATTATAAAAGAATAACCTAAAAAGTTTGGTATGTTGTCTTTAAAAATAAATTTTGTAAATGAATAATAAAGTACAAAAAATATAAAAATTGCCAAAAACAAAGAAAATAATATTTTAAAAAACAAAGAAAAAATGTAAATAGCCTTTTTTCTTTTTTTATTGCTAATTATAGAAAACCTTTTTTTAAACTTACAAAACCCCATGCATAATACCCCTAAAACATTATATTTTATGCTAAAAATATTGTAGAAAAATGTTTTATTTAGGTTTTATTTTAGAAAAATAAGAAAAATAGATTAAAAATTAATTAATTTAAAGTATTAGCAACTAATATTCATAAATAATCGTAATCAAATAATAAAATTGTGTTTAATTTATCAAAAAATATTGAAAAAAGTAAATTATTTTAGTATAATAAAATTATTATTTCTTTTAGGGGCATACAAATGAAATCAATTTATACTTATTACAAAGAGAGATTGCTCGAAATTAGCGGTAAAAATCGAAGTCTTTACACGCGAAAAAGTAGCAAAAAGTACATCTATGACATAGGGAAAACGCTTGATGGCGATTACGATGCCATTAATGAATTTTTAGACTTTTTATGGAATCAAAAAAGCGGTGCATTTACAATTGTTGGTAAAGAAGCACGCGACCGCCTTTATAAAAACCTTGGCGTTGAGCACAAAATGAGCAAGGCTTATCAAAATCTTGAAACACTTTCAGGAAACGAAAAAAGTGCGCAAGCATTGCGAGTAGAGCGCCAGCGCCGAGATGAAACAAGGCGTGCCTTAAACTCGCAAGTTACTATTCTTAAAAATCTAAAACGCGATATTGAGGAATTTGCGAAAGAAACCGGTAGATATGAACTATACATCGGTTATCCATACATTCAAGGGTGTATTGGCAAAGACTTACTTATAAAAGCGCCTTTGCTTCTTTTCCCTGTTTCTATTGAATTAATTGATGAAAACACAGTCCAAGTTGAATTAAAGCGCGATGAAAATATTCAATTTAACAAAGTTTTTCTTGTTGCATACGCACAAAATCGCAGGCTCAATCTTGAAGATATGGATATGGAATTTAAAGGCAAAATTTCGTCTCGCTTTAAAAACATAAACGAATGTGTTGAATATCTACGAAAATTTGGTTTTCACCTGGGATATAATTCTCGAAAAGGCATTTTTGACTTTGAAAAATCAAAGGAGCCACAAGCCAACGACTCTCTTGAAGTAAAACACTATTGCATTCTCGGACGTTTCCCCCTTGCTAACTCCATTTATAACGACTACACCCTCTTAGAAAAAAAGCGCCTAACAAATGAAGCAATAGACGAACTTTTATACGCTAAAAAACCAAAAAAGATTAAAAAGCCCAACACAAACCTTTACACTGTAAGCAATCTCGACTATGCGCAACAAAATGCTATTTTAAATTTGAATAAATACGGTAATATTGTAATCTACGGCCCTCCAGGAACAGGTAAATCGCAAACTATTGTCAACACAATTACTGACGCAATTTGCAAAAACAAACGCGTATTAGTTGTTTCACAGAAAAAAGCCGCTCTTGATGTTGTATTTAATAGACTTGGGACTCTTAACAATAAGGCGATGTACTTAATTGACCCCGAAAAAAATAAAAATGGCTTTTATGATAGAGTGCGCACCACACACCAACAAATTATGGAGTGGGAACCATCGTATTTACAAAAAAATTATGATGAAATAGAGGAAAAAATCGCACGCGAGAAAGCCGAACTCCAAACTATTAGTGATTGTTTATTTAGCCCGCGTCCTTTTGGACTAACCCTTCAAGAAATGTACACAAATTCTTATGTCCTAGGCAAGACAAGTTACGACTACACAATTTACCGTAATATGCTTAAAAATCCAAAATTACTTGCCCTTACTTATCGAGAAATAAGCGAGAACTTGCGCTTAATAAAAGAAAAGAACAAAGCCGAACTTTACTACAAATTTTTGGAAGCAAAAAAGTCTAATCCCTTTATTGATAACCTGAAAACCGACATTGAATTTCACACGCTTACACAAACAAAAGCAATGCTTCAAAAATTACTTTCGGAGCGCATTGCCCCCTTTGATATGAGCAAATATCCGCACGCAAGGCAGTTAATTTCTTATTATTTAGATAACAATCTTGATGTTACAAAAATTAAGCCTTTGGTGAAATTTGTAGCAAAAGATTCAAATCCAACTACAACAAAAACACTAAAAGCAAGTTATGTATTGTTCCCTATGTATCCTTTTGCTAAAATGGCTATGAATAAGCGCGAAAAAGAAACCGAGCAGGAATTTGAACAAATTATTTCTGCTATTGAGGAATACACCAGCGACTTCAAATTTTTAAAACCTGTTTTAACTGATACAGGCTATGCAATGATGATTGATAATGTTTTAAATGGTAATATGCTTTACCTTCGACTTCTTTTAAACGCGTTAAATGACTATGTTGAGTCGCGCGAACTTAACGCTATGCTCCTTCAACTAAACGACATTGAAAAAATTATTTTGAATTTTGCATATAAAAATACAACTACGAAGGCGCACTACCTTGAAACATTAGAAAAATTGCTAAATATTCGTGTTTACCACGAAACTACAATTCTAGAAGACGAGCATAAAGACGAACTTGCGCACATTATCGACTACGAAAACGCGAAAAACCGCATAATTTCGCTAACTGCGGAGAAAAATGCATTATCGCGCCTTATGTGTGACGAAAAATTTAAAACCGAATATCAAGAAAAATTTAACAAAGACCCTGAAAACAAAAACTTCCTTTATCAAATTTCAAAACAGCAAAATCAGTGGCCAATTCGTAAATTTATGGAAGTTTATGGCGATTATATGTTCACCCTATTCCCATGCTGGCTTTTAAGCCCCGAAGGCGTGTCCACAATTATGCCTTTAATACGCAATCTTTTTGATATAGTATTATTTGACGAAGCATCACAGGTATTTATCGAAAACACCCTCCCAGTAATTTTTAGGGGTAAAAATATAGTTGTTGCTGGTGACTCAAAGCAGTTGCGCCCAACAGCAACATTTATGAAACGCTACTTAGGTAACGACCAAGATGACGATATTGATTTAAGCACTCAGGCCGCACTCGAAGTAGAAAGTTTACTAGATTTAGCGATGACTCGATACACTAGTGCGCACTTAACATATCACTACCGCAGTAAGAGCGAAGAGTTAATTAACTTTTCAAACAACGCATTCTACGAAGGGCGTCTTGAAATTTCACCAAATATAGTGCAAAACAGTCGACCAATTACTCGAATTAAAGTTGACGGTAAATGGATAAACCGCAAAAATCTTGCCGAAGCGCAAGCAGTCGTTGACTTATTAAAGAAAATTTTTAACACACGAAAAAACAAGCAATCTATAGGAATAATTACTTTTAATGCAGAGCAAGAAAGCGCTATTGAAGATGCAATAGACACCGAATGCAACAAAAACCCGCGTTTTAGGGAACAATTTATCAAAGAACAAAACCGAAAAGAAGACGGTGAGGACATTAGTATTTTTGTTAAAAACCTAGAAAATGTCCAAGGTGATGAACGCGATATTATAATATTTAGTATAGGTTATGCTCAAAATGAATATGGAAAAGTCGTAGCGCATTTTGGTCCACTTTCTACCGAAGGTGGTGAAAACCGCTTAAATGTTGCAATTACGCGTGCAAAAGAAAAAATTTATGTAGTTACTAGTATTGAACCTGAGGAATTGAATGTAGAAGGCACAAAAAATGCTGGTCCTAAAATTTTCAAAAATTATCTACAATATGCTCGCGCGGTATCAAACGGCAACCAAACAGAAACTAAAATTATTCTAGAAAAAGCTTTATCACTACCAGAACAGCCTGCAAAACAATTAATTACTAACGATTTAGAGCAAAAAATAAAAGTTGAACTTGAAAAACTTGGTTACAAAGTTTATACACATCTTGGAAATGCTGATTATAAAATTTCACTTGGTATTTATGACAAAACTCTAGAAAGATATCTCATCGGTATCGAATGTGATTATACAGCATATCATTCATCTGACTCTCTACTTGAACGCGATGTCTACCGACCTACTTTCTTGAAAGCGCGTGGTTGGGATATTTTGCGTGTGTGGAGTCGTGATTGGTGGCTCAGTAAAACGAAAGTTATTAATACTATCGCAAAAACGGCAGAAAAGAATAAAGCAAAATATATGGCATTAAAAAATGCACAGGCAGAAACAAAGCCACGCAATCGTACTATAAAAATAAAATCAAAAGAAAAAACAACTAAAAATACTAAAAAATAAGATTAATTAACAAAACAAGCACTTAAATTTATGGATTATTACATAAGTTTAGGTGCTTTTTTAGTTAAAAGTTATCCACAAAGCCTGTGGAAAAGTGGATAACTCATATAAAATTAATTATTTTGTGTTAATTTATGTTTATTTTTCGCGAATTTTTTAAAAATAAAATAATTTTTTGTCATATAATATTATCTTTTATTTAATATATGGTATGCAACTAAAACAATAAATATTAAAAAATGATTTAAATAAAATTTAATTATACTGCCTTGCATTAATTAAAAACTTATAACATATATTTTAGCGGAGGTAATTATGGAACAAAATCAAACCGATGCTATTAGCTTAAAGCATAAAAATCATAAGATAATTTGTGAAAATCGTAAAAATATTTGTATAACAGGCGTACAAAAGGCAGATACCGCCACACCGACTCATTTTCAATGTATCGTAATGAACACAGCATTGCATATCTCAGGACAAAATTTAAGTGTTAAAAAACTTGACACAACGGAAGGAGTTGTAGAACTTGTTGGTGATATAGATAAATTTGAATATGCACAAGAAAAGAAAAGTTTATTAAAAAGGATATTTAAATAATGTTATTTGAAGCCGTAGGACAGGGCTGGATATTTTTATTTTTACTCTATATTGGTTTTTGTTCTGCGTTACTAGATGAAATTTGGCGTGTATTGCCCTATTGGATAAAAAAGACAAATAAACAAACCATACAAAACGAAAAAAACACTAAAAATAGTTTAGAAATTAATAAAAAAATAGAATTTATTACTCAAGCCCCTAATAATAAAGAAAAAAATAAGCCAAAAACTAAATTTTTTAAAAATACATTATTATGCATTCGTGATATATTTAGAGTTTTACTTAATTTTGCAATATTTTTTATAACAACATTACTTGTAAATTATGGCGATACAAGATTATATTTAATTTTAGCATTTATTGTAGGTTTTATTACAGAACGCACTATTTTTGTCGGGCTTATAAAAAAGATAAAAAATATAGTGTATAATAGAAAAGCGCACAAAGGCGCAGATATTGAAAAAGTTGCATAATACTGCAATTTTTTGCGTTTTTACGACAAAAAATAAGTACTATGCAACAATTTTCGCTAAATTTTTATAAGGAGTGCAAAATGAAACTTTTTAAAAAATCAAATTTAATCTTGTGCGGGATTTTTTTACTAGCATTAATTTTACTAGTCATTTTAGTTTATCAATTTATAATTCTCGCTGGCAAAAAACAAGAACTTGCATCGCTAAAAGAAAGGCAAACAGAATTAGCAATAGAGATTGAGAACGCAGAAGCAACACTTGAAATTGTTTCATCAAAAGAGTATCAAGAAAGTGAGGCGCGAAAAAATGGTTATTCTTATCCTAACGAAAAACGCTGGTTTGGCATAACTTAACTATTTCACTTCGATATATTCTTTTTGTGAATTGCTTAAAGCATTTTCTATCGCGTTAGAGATAACTCGAGCAATATACTCAACATTTCGCAAACGAGCACAATTTAATAAGTTATTTTTTAGCATAGACACTACGCCATAAATGCACAAATCTGGCTGTATTTTTAAAGCATTAATAGCACCAAAATAATCATTATTTACAACTATATCACCAAGATTTGCTTGCGTACGCGTTGCCATACTATCAATTAATACTAGCAACGAATTTGGATGCATAACTCTTATAAAATCACACGCAAATTCGCAATTTTTTGCAGTTATTGGTGCATTAAGTCCACCATAAATATAAAATGGCAGTTTTCGCTGGCGCATAATATCAGCAGTTAATGGCGCAAGACAATCGCCAACAATTCTATCAGTACCTAAACAAAGGAAAACTGGTTGCTTGTCCAAAAATTCATTTTTTAATGCGTTTGATAAAGCATCAACTGTTCGCGTTGAAAACGCATATCCTCTAAAAATTTCCATATTAAAAATATAGACAAATTTTTTATTATTTATGCTTTTTTAAGTAAATTTTATTAAAATATTAAAAAAGATAGGCTTTTACCTATCTCTTACTACTATTTGCTCGTATTTTTGATTATTCATTCTGTTATCAATTAAATTATTTATTGCGTTTAGCGCAATCATTCTTGGGTGATTTGGTGATAAAGAAGGAGTTGAGTAATTACTATAAAGAGGATACTCACTATTTAATTTTTTAAGCACTTTTTGAGATGCGTCACTAAGTGGCATATGTAGAAAAGGTTTAGTTTTGATATCATTTAAATCATATAAGGCATTATAATTTTTATTGCTTGAAATAGATAAAAAATTATAACTTCCTAAAAACCAAATATTTTGCATATTTTTTGCATGTGCTTCATCGTAAATAGTTATTTCTGGATGGTTTTTTTCGGTATACTTAATATTAAAACGGTCAATTGGCACATATTGAGGCGTATTTAAAAGCGTAATACAATCAGTTATATTTTCAATACTAAATATCGCCTCAGAAAGAACTATGCCATAAGCCTCTTTTTGCCAAGAATTACCGCTTTGTTGCGCAATTAAATAGCGAATTGGTAACCACTCGTTTTTTGTTTCTTTTGTTAAAACAGAAGCAAGATATTTTGTAATTGACGAACTTTTAAATTGGCAATTTTCAAACAAATACGCTTCTAAATTTGCTCTTTCTCCAAGAATTTGTGCTTGGTTTTTATTTAATGACTCACAATTAACGAAAAAGTCTTGTAATTCGTATTCAAGATTTTTATGTAATTCTTCCTTACTAATTCTACCATTTATTTTTTGTGCATGAAGTCTACGCAAAGCACTATCAAGTTCAAGTTTCGCTTTTTTATCCTCATCTTGTAGTCTCTGACCACTTGAAAGTAACAAATTTAGTTTAGACAAACACTTTTCAACTTCACTAGATTTTGCACCCATAAATTCATTCACCTATCAACTTTTGTAGGTTTTCATTTTACCATATAACCAAAATATAAGCAAGGAAATATCGGTAAAATTTAACCTATTTTTATTATATTAAGTTTAAAAATATTTTGATAACACATAAATTTGTAAAAAATATGAAAAAATTGCGCATAACTCTTGACAATACCACATAAATTATGTTATAGTAATATTACATCGCGGGGTAGAGCAGTCCGGCAGCTCGTTGGGCTCATAACCCAAAGGTCGTAGGTTCAAATCCTACCCCCGCTACCAATTTTACTATGCACGGCTTATGCCGTGTTTTCCTTTTCTTTGGCGGGTGTAGTCTTTGTTTCGCTTCGCTCTTTGCGTACTGCGTACGCTAAACCTACTCCCCTTATGTATGCTGACTTCGCAGCATACAACTGCACTCGGGTTAGATATACAAGAATCTATTCCCCTTCGCTTGTTGTCGTAGGTTCAAATCCTACCCACGTTACTAATGAAAAGCCCTTATTTATCTGCTGTTACCTCAAATTGTTATCCTAATTTCCCATTTGTAAATTTTATAATACTTTAACCTTGACAACAAAGAGTATTCGTTTATACTAAAAAAGAGAAATAAAAAGCTAAAGAGTTGTGTGCGAATGCTTTTACCAGCACTGGCTCTTTCACATTACTTAACTTGATTTTGATTGCTTGTCGCTCGGGGGAGCAACACCGACTTGTGTCAAGACAAGCTTAGTTTATCTGCTATTTTCTAATTCTGCATCATCTATTTCAACTGAACTAATTTTTTCGTTTTTGATATAGTCTACTGATTTTTTCAAAATTGTTTTACCCATTTCTCTTATTTGTTCGCTATCTTTAATTAAAAGATTTAGTAATTCTTTCTCTTGATGCGTTGAAAAAATGTAATATCCTATCAAATTAAATGCACCATAAGCATCACTTTTTGGACTAGATAAACTACTCATATCGAAATCAAGAGGCAATTCTAACGTTTGTAAAATTTTTTTTATATCCCTTGGGCATTTATCTAAATAGTTAGCATAAGCCTCATCAAACCAACAAATTCTATTAATATTATATTTATCATAAATAAAATTATTAAAATATAAATGCGCTGTTTCGTGTAGTAAAGTATATTTCATTCTCTCTAACTGATAACTACTATTTTTGTCTACATAAAGCTGTATTCCATCATTATAAAAACAACCCCTCACCCAATCTGGTATTTCTTCTGTTGAATATTGCTTTATGAATTTAACGAAATCTTCTTTAATATCAAAAAAATTTGCATTGAGTTTTAGGATTTCGTTTGTTTTAAATAGCATCTTAAGTTTTTCAATACTATCCATAGCATTTTTAACTGAAAATTGCGTAAAATTTTCTAAATCTATTGGATATTCTATTCTAAAACTATCGTTTTCAAATGTTTTATATTCTGCCATTTTTTCTCCTAATATTTAGGATATCATAATTATAAATAAAAAGCAATCAATAAAATACAATGTTAATCCATTTTTAAACGAGCAAAAAAAGAACTATATCAATATTTAAAATTTAATTTAAATTAGATAGAATTCTTATTTTATTTTTACTAGTTTCAAAAGAGTTAGTCTTTTACCTACGGTTTTATTTAAAGAATAAATATTTTTAATATTTTTAGCAAATTATTCTAATATAACAAATTTGTACAAAAACTTTTCCATATCATAATTGGCTTGGATGCTTTTTAAAAAAGTCGAATTTGGGCTCTAAAAATTTAAATGATTTAACGCTTGGATACATTTCAGCAAAAGTTTTTGAAACATTATTCCAATTATATAACTTTTCGTCCGCTTTTAAATATTCAGCAACCAAATCTGCCCCTTTAGGAGCTATTGGGTGAATAAGTAAAAGTCCTGTTTTAATTATATGAATTGTGTCAGCAATTAATTGTTTTTTAACTTCTTGGTCCTGAGATTTTGAGCGCACAGACCAATCTTGATTTGCCTTGCGAAAATATTCGTCAAGCAAAATAATTATTTCGTTAAATTTAAAGTCAAGCGCTTTTTCTTCATATTTTTTAACTATATCATTTGCTTCTTGAATAACTTCATCAGTTGGCAAAAGTTCAGGAATTTCCCCATTAAATAGAGTTTGAATACTGTATAACACCGAGCGCACGATGCGATTAAAAATATTTGTTAATAAATTTCCTTGCGCTACCACAGGGTCACCTGTATTTTGAAAATCATCGGGGAAAAAGGCCTTTGATTTAAAGTTATACGCCGTATTGTTTACATTCATTCCTAAATAGTGGCAACGAAGTTGTTCCGCGGTGTAATATTTAAGCAAATCATCTGCCATTGGTGCTTTAAACGCACCACTGCTACTCGCTTTTAAACCATTGAGCAAAATGTGTTTGTTTGCAATAATATTAGGCATTTGCAAATCATCATCATTTTGCTTTTCATCACCATTAACCGCCATAAACATAGCAGGTTCAGCAAGCGCGTAAAAATAAATATTGTCCTCGCCTATAAACTGTGTAATCTCATTTTCAGGACTACACCACCAATCTTGCCAAACTTGCCCATCGTTTGCTTCGTTTAGATAAGTTTTAGTAAATGAAATGGGCGCCCAAAGTGATTCAGGCCAAACATAAAAGGTTAAATCCTTTGTTTCAGGCTCTATTTGTGGCACAGGTACACCCCAAGGAGAATTTCCTGTTATTCTTAATGGGGCAAGAGCCTTGTTTGTCGTATAATGGATACCGTTATCGCGTAAAAGGTCGCAAGCCTTATCTCTATCAATTATACTATTAAATAACAACTCAAAGCGCTCTTTTTTCTCATCGTAACGCTTCTCGAAATTAGTAGTAAACGAAATTTTTTCAAGCGAATCTTTTTGTTCTTTAGCTACATAAATAGCAGGCCTAACCAGATAATCTTTCATCTCTTTTACCAAAAACTTGTGAGTATTTGGGCGCTCTTTAATTTCGTTTGCCATATTATTTAAAATTTCGCGATACTCATCTAAAGAAAAATAGTAGTTTGTAATATCGCGAAATGATGGAGTAGTGCCAGAAAGAGTGCTTTTAGGTTCTATTAGGTCGCACGGATTATATTGGTGACCAAGAGAACACTCGTCCGCGTATCCAACTTCGGACTTGCACCCCTCGATTGGACACTTGCCTTCTACCTGCCTTCCATTAAGGACGAGCTTTAATTTTTCATCGTAAAATTGCTGTGTGCTTTTTTTTTGCATCTTGCCATTTTTGAGCATTTTTTCAAAAAAATATGCTGAAATTTCTTTATGATTTGGAAACGCAGGCTCTAAACAAGATGCATAAAATCTTGTAACCGAAATATTGTAGTCTTTTAAAGTATTTTCTTGGATATCGTGAAAGTGCTTAACATATTCTGAAAGCGTTGAATCAATCTCCCCCGCCTCTTTCAGTTTGCGGTATTTTTCATCAGTAGATGAGCCGAAACCGTCTGTTCCAGAAAAGAACAAAACATTTTCAGCCCCTATTCTATCACGCATAAATCTAGCATAAAAATCAGCCCAAATAAAAAGACCAATATGCCCTAAATGTAACCCCTTGTTACCATTAGGCATACCAGCAGTAATAACAACTTTTTTTGGCAATTTTCTTTCCATTTTTACCTCATCTATTCTACCAAAATAATAACCTAATTATATAAATTAAATAAGATTTTGTCAATATAAATCAATATGATTAAAAATTTATTTTGTTTTTATATAATCTAGTTGACAGTTGGTTATATTACCTTTTAGAATAACATGATACTAAAACAACATATTACACCGCCTCGCGTGGTAGTCTGTTATATTACCTTTTAGAATTACATGATACTAAAACCCAGTTGCGTTCGTAGATACAATTACAGGGGTTATATTACCTTTTAGAATTACATGATACTAAAACCAGGACTTAGCACGCGGTGGCATAGCGTACGTTATATTACCTTTTAGAATTACATGATACTAAAACCTTTGGTTATAGGTTGTATAAGTTTTTAGAGTTATATTACCTTTTAGAATTACATGATACTAAAACAAACTCTTGATAATTGAGTTCATACGGTCAGTTATATTACCTTTTAGAATTACATGATACTAAAACAGTAGAATGTTTGGGCAACCTATAAATTTAGTTATATTACCTTTTAGAATTACATGATACTAAAACCTGTTCTAACTATTTTATCTAACATTGTATGTTATATTACCTTTTAGAATTACATGATACTAAAACTACTATTTCTCCTTTTAAAACATTGTAAATGTTATATTACCTTTTAGAATTACATGATACTAAAACATACTCCGCGGTGCTACTCTATGACTCTATGTTATATTACCTTTTAGAATTACATGATACTAAAACGCACACTTGCAGTGCATTTTTCCATCGTAAGTTATATTACCTTTTAGAATTACATGATACTAAAACCTTTATATAATAAGATAAGCGCGTCTATACGTTATATTACCTTTTAGAATTACATGATACTAAAACAAACTATTAATAACTAACGCGCGTGAAGTAGTTATATTACCTTTTAGAATTACATGATACTAAAACGTTAATTGCGACTGTAGTTAAACCGCACGAGTTATATTACCTTTTAGAATTACATGATACTAAAACGCGCATATTTGAACACGCCCGCACCATATGGTTATATTACCTTTTAGAATTACATGATACTAAAACTTAAAATTTTTGGAAGTATATGATTGGTTAGTTATATTACCTTTTAGAATTACATGATACTAAAACTTATCACGCAGGTTTTGCGCTAAATAACCGGTTATATTACCTTTTAGAATTACATGATACTAAAACGGCATCACTCGTTACTACGCAACTATTGAAGTTATATTACCTTTTAGAATTACATGATACTAAAACCTATATCGGTAAGTTTAAATTGATAGGTAAGTTATATTACCTTTTAGAATTACATGATACTAAAACTGAGGACCTTGGAGTCCGCGCGGTCCTTGAGTTATATTACCTTTTAGAATTACATGATACTAAAACAGAAAAAGGAGCGCTTAGTAACGGGTGAACGTTATATTACCTTTTAGAATTACATGATACTAAAACAGTACGCGGAGTACACTAAGGAAAAAGACAGTTATATTACCTTTTAGAATTACATGATACTAAAACCTCAAATTCATGTGACTTAGTATCATTGGATAGAATTTTTTACAATCTAAAAAGAACTTTTTTCATATAAGTCATCATCTATAATCAACTTCCATTCATAGTCTTTTATTAAATCGGCTGAAGTTGACTCAATTATAAGTACAGGTATATCTATCATAAAAATATTGCTATAAAATTCTTTTATTTCGTCAATTGATAGGTATTTTTTTATATCTACAAAAATAATTAAATTAGTAATGTTTAATAATTTTATAGCCTTTAAATAATTATTAATTATACCTAAATAACTTACTTGAGACTGAAAACTTATTTTAGGAGAAAAATCTTTTAATAAATCTAAAATTGTTACATTATCATTATAACATAACTCAAAAGGAAAGTCATCAAAAAAACGCAAAAAATTACCTTTTAAATTTTCCAAACTTTCCAACACAGGTTTATACAAATCGGAATTTTCCAATTCACTATTTAAAAATTTAGTTATTTTGTTATTAATTCCGCTTTCATTTATATTAAAAACATCAGTTATTAACTCGAAATTTTTTAGACTAGATATTTCATCTTTATCAATTATATTAATAGAGGTATCAGTACTCAAACCTTGATTTATTTTATATAAATTCATAACTAAATTTTTAAACAATAATTTATTATGAATTTCCAAAACGCTAATAACACCTTGCCTAAAATAAATTGGTGTTTCTATTTCAAAAAATTTTATATTCATTAATATACTAAAAACCTTTTATCTGAATCTTCTATAATGCTTTTTGATTCACCACTAATATATTCTATACTAGCAAATTGTTTTTCGGTAACTAAAAGCATCTGAACTAGTCCTTTTTTGGGCGCATTTTTCTTAATACGCTCTTTTAATAAATTTGCCATTGTCCCATTTAATAAAATTTTAGTATAAACTGATTCTTGCATCATTGCAAAACCCTCTTTAATTAAAAATCTTCTAAATAAATTGTAATTTTGCAAATCCTGTTTTGTATATGTTGGCAAATCGAAAAATACTATCAATCTCATAAATCTATATTCCATACTCATAAAAACTATATTCCGTTATTCTATTTTCATCAACAGCCCTTAAGGCATTATTTACAAAAATACTAATTGCGTTAATTAAATACATATTTTTGCCACAAAATTCAATATTTTTGTTTAAAATTTGCACTAAATCTTTTTTGTAATCTGCATCAAAAACTCTTTCTTTATTGTTATAGACATAACTATCTATTAACACTCGAAATGGCTCCATTAAATCACAACCTAAGTTAAAATAATTATACTCATTTTTATGCTTAATTCCCAATTGATTAATATAACCTAAACTTGATATAGCCCTATTAAATGCCGATAATAAAATAGTGTATCCATAATCTAAAGCCATATTTATATCACATACTTTATCTCTTGTGAAATCTAGCCCAAACAAGCCATTGAAATAAACTTTTGCAGAATGTCCTTCACGATTGGTTACATCATCCAATTCGACTTCCTCAACATATTTCGCAAGCAAAACAGCCCTATCATTACCTATTTCAGCGAGCAAATTTGCTTGATTTTTTATTTTGTTGATTATTATATTTGTCCAAACAACTTGTTTTGCTTCATCTGTCCATTTTGCCTGTTGAATTGCTTTTTTGGATGTATTATAATTTGAATAATAAGGCACCATTTCAGCGGTGGGATTATGCCTTTCATCGCATATAATTAACTTTATTTTATTTTTCGATATTTGATTTAATAAGTATGCAGAAATCTGGACTAAATTACTTTCAATAATAATTGTGTTTATCTCTGATAAATGCACCATTTTTAATTCATCGCCATGTATCATCATAAAATTATCTTTAAACGATAATTTAGATTTTTGGGTAATAACTATTGTTCTAAAACTCATAACTAACCTAGTTTATTATTTTTTTCTTTCTTGAGTATATACCAGTGATGGAATTATATATAAGCGTTACATCATTCTTATTTAAGTTTAATGTAAAACTTAATCTCCCCATTTCTTTCGGTAAGTTTATTTTTTCACCATCAATATTAAAATAGTAGTATCCATCAAATTTTCCCCTAACTGGCTTATTTGCAGTAATTTTTAATAATTCAGGAATTATTTTTATTTTCTCCTCTATTGAATAATTATCATTTGCTTGTTCTAGAGTGTATGTTAATTTTTGTATTAAATTATCTTTGTCAGATTTTCTTTCTGAAATTACCATATATTTTTTTATAAAAGTTAAATAAACATTCACAAAAGAATTAAAATTAAGGTTGATATATTCTTTAATATTGCCTTCTATTTTAAAATTATTATCTATAGCCCATTTATTTAGATCACTACTATATTTAAAAACTAAATATAAAAAGCGATTTAATTCTTTGTCATTTTTAGTTATCAAGAATTGTTTTGCTAAATAAAATTCACTAAAACTTGACACATATAAATACTTACTATTATTTAGTAATATTAATTGATGCTTTGGTATTTTAAATAAAACTTCAAAATGCCCATACTTATTATATAAAAACTTACAAATATCTAAATCACTCGTGCTTATTGTATATATTCTTGGAACACCAATTAATTCTATGATTTCTTTTTCATCTTTTTTATACTTAATAACTAATGAATACGCATATTCTATATCGCTATATCCACCATATTTACTTGTATCATAATATTTATTAAATTTATTCTTTCCCAATGGAATTAGATTATAAGAACTACTATTTGCATTTATTTCACCAAACTGTATCGCCCTATCTTTATTTTTATGCCTAGTTTCCTTAAACAACTTTCCTGAGTTCGTCATTTCCGTTTTGCGACTAACATAGCAATCAATTTTATAATAATTATTATCAAAATTTTCAAGCGCTTGATTTACACTTATCGAATCATTATTTTTTCTATCCCACAAAGAGCCTTCTTTGTTCATAGCATAAAATACTAAACCATATTTATTCTTATATTTTTTCTTTTCATTTGCATCATCTGTTTCATTATAATCTGCTGTATTTTTCATTGATAAATAATCTTGATAAAAAGTTGTGTGTCGTCTTTCAATAATATCTAAACCATAATTTTGCCTTAAATAATCTCCCATAAATGCTGTTATGTAAGCATCTTTTGCATGATGCAAATCATTTAGAGCGCGCGCACCTTCACCTTTTGGATAATCATATCTTTTTCTAAAAAGGCTATTAATACCTGCTTTTACAGGATAAATTCCAACTTCTTGCCTCTTCCTCTTAAAATATTCACTCAAAATAATAGCAGTGTTTTTAGTTATTTGTCTTGTTTCAACTAATTGCCTATTTATAAAGTGACCAATATCATTTTTAGAAAATTCAGCACGCATTAATCTTGAATATTTACTTTGAGTAATAAGACCTGCCTCTTTTAGTTCATACCAATAACCTTTCATTTTATTTCTAAAAAGCTCTGGCACTACATCGCTATTTAACTTGTCCATATTAGCCTGTTTTAAGACTAAAACTTTATTATCTAAACTATCATCTTTAATAATGCTTTGTGGAATAATATGGTCTACATCATATTTATCCAAAGAATTTATATCTAGTTTCTCACCTGTATACATACATTTTCCACCTTGCAGATAGTATAAAAAGAATTTTTCTTTATTAAAGTCTGCTTTCTTATTTTCATCATCAAGGTATCCAATTTCAACTCTACTAGCAATATCATTGTATAAATCTCTATAGTTTTTCTTTATAGCATCATACTTTTCTTTGACAGTTTTCTGTCTTGATTTTGTAAGTTTTTTGTCTTGCTCATCTCGAGCAAACTCAATATAAATATTACTAGGCGCTTTGCCCATAACATGTTCTAATTCCTTTACTATAAGAAATGCCTGGGAAATTCCGCGTTTAATTTCTGCAGAACCCGCAAGTTCGTCTATTTGCTCACGAATACTATTTTTTGACTCACCCCACATTTTTTCGACTTGCTCTTTAAACTGATACTTAGGATCGTTATAAATAGAACTAAAATTTCTTAAATTTTCACCCATTAAATCAAGTATTGTTTTACCTGCATCATCACTATTTAATGCCTTTATGCCATAAATTAATTTTTTGCTTAAATTACCCCAGCCTTTGTAATTAAGATTGCTCAATTCTTTTATTTGTTGTTCGGTTAAAACTAGATAAGCGTGCCTTAATCTATTTTTTAAGCCCTCTTTATTATCTCCAAAAATAGTTATATCTTTAATGATATTTTCTATCATATCTATATTATCATTATTGATTACTAAGCGCGCATTAGTTGTTTCAGGTTTTTTGAAAATTCGAATAAAGTCTCTATAAGGTTTTAAATTTGAAATAAGTGTTTCTTTGTTAGAAAATCCCTTTACATCAATATTTGGAGTATTGTACTCACTTTTTAATAGAGCAACTAAATCTTTCTTTTTATAAGTATTTGTTTCCATTAATCTATCTATAATATACTCAACGGCATATTTACCGCCTATTTCAATTTTTCTTAACGAAGTATAATCTTTACCATCAATAGAAACAGATAAATTACTAATTTCATTAATAACATTAAACCAGCAGTAATAAATAGAGTTTTTAGGCAAAGCCTTTTCGCCTAATATATATGTACAATCTCCCGTCATTTTTTCTATAAATTTAGTTTGTGTTTCCTCGAAATTTATAGCGTTATTATAATTATAAGCATTTATTACTACATTCTCATAGCCAGGTTTACGAACTATCCAGCCGAAATTATTTTCATTTTTAGAGTTTATGGCAAGTGGTCCTACAAAATAATCAATTCTAAATTTAAACAATTCTAAAATCTTATCCTTAATATCTGCTAACATAGGATAAAATTTGCTTTGGTTATCAAGTATTTTTTCTAGTTCCGCAAGATTTGCTTGCATAGGGAAAATACCATTCTTATTATTTCTCGGTTTTATAAAAAGTCTTTTATTTTCTATTTCATCTAAAATAAAAATAATTTTTTCTTTTATGTCTTGGCTAATAGTATTTTGGTCAATACTTTTTAGTTTTTTAAGAATTTCCTTTTGTAAGTCATCGAGTGAACAATTTACTTCACCCTCAGTAAATCTAGCATAATTATCTTTAACTTTCAAATCTCTAAAAAACGCTTTATATTCATCTTTCGAAAAACAATTTCTAAATATATATTTTAATGCGTTTAATTGCTCTTTATATTTTTCATACCTTTTTACCATTAAATTAGAAATATATTTTTCGCCCTTCATTATTTTCTGGTATTCAATTGCTAAATATAATTTTTGCGCATATTGTAAAAAGTCTACATATTCGCCAGCATTTTCAATTTTATTTTCAAAATCGCTATCTGAAAATGAATACTTTATTGTATTTTCATCTTTACTATCATTATCTGTATTTTCACTAACAAATATTTTAGATAAATCAAATTTATCACCTTGAAGCATCTTTACAAATTCTGCTAGTTGTTTAGAGTTATGTGCTATAATTTTTCTTTGCTCGTCCTTCTTTTTTGTACTGTCTAGCAAGGTGTTTATTAATAAGTTTTTCTCTATATCATCAGCAAAACAATAATCATCACTATTTACTAAATTTTGCACTTCATTTTCTACATCATCATACAAGACAAATAATGTTTCCTTGTCATTTGCGTTTAAATTTTCATATAAAAAGTTACCTCTGTATTTCAATATATTATGCACCGCTAAATATATCAACTTAGGATCATACTGCGCGTTTTCATTATTTATTAAATCTTTCCTTAAATGAAAAATCGTAGGAAAATTTTCAAAATATTTTTGGTCACTATCGATAATTATTTTTTTGTTATTTTCTAAATCTATAATTGAGGCTGTACTATTAAAAAATAAGATATCCGCGTTTTTTTGCTCTCGATCATCTATATGCAAAAAACTTTCATCTAGTCGCTGAAAAAAATCGTTGTCATTTATAAAATCACCGAACAACTCTCTTAATTGCATCATTCTAACCCTACGGCGCAATAATCTACGGCGTAAACTACGCTTAGCGCGGCGATCTTTTGCGCTAGTTGCTTTATCGAATAACCTACTTCCCCAAAGATGTCTACCTTTACGCGTAATCAAATTTTGATTTTCATCGACTACAGCCCAACCTACCGATTCTACGCCAATATCTAATCCGATATTGTAATTTCCAATAAATTTTTTATCTTTTGTTACCATATGCTTGACTTTCCTTTTTATATTTTATATACTCTTTTAGAGTGGAAACACTCGAATTACATGATAGAGTTAAAATAAATTTAAACTCTGCGCCGTTTTATGACGGTACGGACTTGAAGTCCGAGGGAAAGGCTATGCCTTTCCTTTTTTATACTTATATATTAACATAAATTTCCAAATTTGTATAGGAAATAAACTTTTTTTATAAAATTTAAAGTATAAGAGAAGTTTTTGAATATAAAATTTAATGTAAGGTATTGAAAATTAAGAAAAATTGTGTTAAAATTAAATATAATACAAAAGGAGAAGGGATAAAAATGGAAGAGAACACTAGAAAAGGTGTTTATAGAGTTGTTTATGATAGCATAAACAAAAAATGGAACATTAAGCGCGATGGTGCTGAAAGAATAATTGACAGCCGTAAGACGAAAGAGGAAGCATTAGAACGCGCTCGTGTTTTGAGCGAAAATCAAAATCTAAAATTTGTTGTTTACAAAAAAGATGGCAAATTTCAAAAAAAGAGATAGTATTTTAAAATACAGCTTTCGTTGTTAAAAAATAATAAAAATTTAAGAAAAACCTCCAAAAATTAACTTTTGAAGGTTTTTTTTATTTTAATTTTCAAAATTTTTTATTACTAAATTAAATTATTTACATAAAACTTGCTTGAACGCGAGCAGTTAATTTAATTTGGCTTGATAAATCTGCATTTATAGAACTATCAGCATAACTACGGTATATAGATGTACAGTTATACGAGTTTTCCTCGACTAAATTAACAAGGCTTACTTCATCTTTCTGTAAAAGCAATTTTGCCTTATTTTCAGCATTTACTACAGCCTTTTCTAAAAGTGAGTTGTATACCTCATTTGTTTCACTAATTTCATAATTAATATGATTTATATTAGTTATTCCTAATTGATACATTTCGTCAATAATGTTGTTAACATTTTCAATATTATCAACTTTAAAATTAAAATTTAGTACCGCATAGTAGCCGACTAGTGTTTTATTTTTTGAGTAATCATAACTTGGATATGTGCTAAAATAAGACATATCGATGTTATTTTTTGGTATTTCCAACTCGGCTAGCTTATTAACAGCATTTTGATACATATCTAGTGTTGCGCTTTTAGATACATTTACATCTAAATCTACATTTTGAATAGTCATATATACCCTAGCGCAATCTGGGTCGACATATTCAGATGCTTCGCCCATTACTGTAATTTTCATATTTTCAACATCTGTATTTAAACTTTCACCTTCATAAGCACTTACGCAAGCAAATCCGCTACCTAAAACTAAAATACACAAAATTGCACATAAAATAATAGTAAAACTTTTATTTTTTAAAATCATTTTTCCCTCCTTGGAAATAGAATTTTATAATTAGTAAAAAATATGTAAAATTCGCAAAAATAGTCAAAAACTTCAAAAAAATACAAAAAACGCGAAAAATTCGCGTTTTTTATATGCATAGCACCTTGTATAGTACTTAATTTTTTAATAACTCATCATTGTTAAAAACATATTCTTGTTTTAAATTTTCTCTAAGACAAAACCTGCCAATTTGAGTTAATTGATAATCAAATGTTGCACCCTTACTTAAAACTTTTTTCTGCATAGGTGTTACAAAACTATACTTTTCCGCTTCCTCAATTTGCGGTAAGTTTTGTACAAATGTTTTTACATCAAATTTTGCTATTTGCTTGTCAGAAAAATTATTTTTTATAAATTCAATCGTGCTTTTGTTTGGTTTATTTACAACTAAATTATAATAATATTGACCTAATTTTTCAAAAATATGGTGTGCCATTTCATCTATATAAAAAGTCGGCATCCACACATCATTAATTTTATCAAAAGTCCTTTCTATTATACCAAAATCTTCAAGATAGTCTATGCTACCGCCACAAAATCTAACTAATTGGTGGCGATCAGCATCCTTAAATTCATTAAAATTACGCATAAAATCTATTAAATTGTTAAGTGTTACAGGCTGATGATTATAAACTGTTTGCTTATATATAAATAGCCCAACACATACTTTATAATCATATAATTGATTATTTTCCATACTATTTCCCCTTTTCTAATGAAATAATAACATAAAAAACAAAGCGCGTCAAGTTTTGGGCTATTTTATTAAGGTAAAATAAATTAACACATAATTAAATTAATTTTCATAGCATATTGATATGATAAAGTTAAGTATTTGTATGATAGTTAAAAATGAGCACGATTGCCTTGCTCGAGCCCTAAACTGCCTTAAATCGTTTGCCGATGAAATAATAATTGTCGATACAGGAAGTACTGACGACACAAAAGCAATCGCGCAAGAATTTACAGACAAAATTTTTGATTTTGAATGGTGCGATGATTTTTCCAAAGCACGCAATTTTTCATTCGAAAAAGCAAGTGGCGATTATATTATGTGGCTCGATGCCGATGATGTTATTCCCGAAAGCGAGCAAACCAAATTTTTAGAACTAAAAAATCGCCTTAATGAAAATTTTAGCCCTAATGTTATTATGTGTCCATATGTTGCAACAACGGATAAAAATTGCGCACCTATTTTTTATTATTACCGTGAGCGCATTATAAAAAATGGTGTAGGTTTACATTGGGCTGAGCCAGTGCACGAATGTATTGCTCCTTTTGGGGAAATAGTGCGCGAGGATATCAAAATTTATCATAAAAAAGTGCATCCAACACCTGCTGGACGCAACTTAAAAATTTATCGCAAACTTGAAAAAGATAAATATTTATTTTCCGCGCGAGCATTGTATTATTATGGTCGCGAATTATATTACAATGGTTATTACAAAAAATCTATAAAAATACTTAATCAATTTTTGGTTAATAAAGATGCTTGGCTTGAAAATAAAATTGACGCATGTTTTATTTTATCTAGGAACTATTTAGCGTTAAATGATGTTAATAACGCAAAACTATCGCTACTGCGCTCGCTTTCTTTTGATACGCCTCGAAGTAAAATCGCGTGTATGATTGGAGAATTATTTAAAGCAGAAAAAGCATACAAAGTGGCGAAATTTTGGTACTATACCGCATTAAATACGCAGGATAGTGACTCAGGTTGGATAGAAAAGAGATATTCAACTATAACACCCGCTATCGAACTTAGTGTCTGCTGTTATTATTTAGGTGAAATGCAAGAAGCCAAACACTATCACGAATTAGCAAAATCTTTTGAGCCAAATTCTCCAGCAGTTTTATTTAATGAACAATTTTTTAAAGATTAACGCTATTTAAAAATTCTGCAATTTTTTCTAAAGATGAAAATACTTTTGCGCCATTCTTTTTTATAATATCACAAATGGCTTGCAAACTGTTTATTTGATGCTCGTTAAAAGTTTTGCCACCAAATTTATCTAAATAGCAAAATATAGTTTTGTTAGGATATTTATTACTCATATCTACGGCATTCGCTATTGACAAAAAACCATTTAACTCTGGTGTAATGACATAAACACAAAAATCCGCCGAAAATTTTTTATCATTTTGTTTCTCAACTTCCGTAGTCCAATTTGGTATAGTTGGATCAATGGTTTCTATATTTTTATTAAGTAAACTTTGCAATACTTTTCGCCAATTCGAACCATTACAAGTCCCGCCTAAATAAACTCTCATAACAACTCCTAAAAAACATAATTTTAGAAAATTTTAAATCAAAACAAAAAGAGTGATGAAAAAAACTGCATCATTCTTTTATTTTGGTCGTTAATTAACTAAAAATTACTCTTTTTATAATTTTCACTTTTTGCACACTCATTGCAGATGCCATATAGGACAATATCCTGCTTTGCAATATGAAAATCTTTAATAAGGTCAGCTAATTTCTCGTTATCACCAATATACCTATCAAAAATTCGATTGCAACTATTGCATACCAAATGAATGTGGTCCTCTCTTGTAAAATCAAAATGCGCTACGTTGTCTTTTGTAACAATCTTGCACGCACTACCTTCTTTTACAAGATTATTTAAAATTCTATAAATACTGACTTCACCAATTTTTACACCCTGCTTTTGTGCATCATTAAAAATTTGCAAAGCAGTTGGATGGTCAAATCTCTGTTTTAGATTATCAAGAACAAATTCCTTTTGCCTTGTTTGTCGCGTAACCATTTTTAGTTAATTTTAACCTTTATTTTCGCGTTTAAAACACATAAACCAGTCAAGGCAATATTGATCTTCTGTTTGATTTTCCACCCTTTCCTTTGCTGTACCACAAGAACCAGCAGTTGGAACTATTACATCGTCACCTGGACGCCAATCTGCCGGTGTGGCAATGTTATCTTTATCCGCTTTTTGCAATGCAAGAATAATTCTTTTAATTTCATCAAAATTGCGCCCTGTAGAAATGGGATAATAAAGAATTGTACGAATAATTCCATTTGGGTCAATAATAAACACTGCTCTTACAGCCTGCGTGTTTGATGAGTTTGGCTGAATCATACCATACTTGTTTGCAACTTCCATTCTTATATCCTCAATAAGCGGAAATTTAACTTCTATGTTCTTTTTGCCGTTCCATTCGAGTTCTTGAATCTTTCTTAACCACGCTATGTGCGAATAGATTGAATCAACTGAAAGTCCTACAAGTTCAGTATTCATTGCTTTAAACTCCTCCATCATAGCACCAAAAGTCATAAATTCGGTTGTGCACACAGGAGTAAAATCCGCAGGATGCGAAAATAAAATTACCCACTTACCTTTGTAGTCAGCAGGAAAGTTTATCTCCCCTTGAGTTGTATTAGCCACAAAACTTGGCGCTTTATCTCCAATAAGTGGCATTCTGTTGATTTCATTGTTTGTATTTTCCATTATATTCTCCTTAAAATTTTTAAATGTTTCCTTAATGAAAATCATTTTCAATAAGAATATATCATAAAAATAAGCAAACCGCAAATAAATTTACATATATTTTTAATATAATTACTTTTTTATAAAGACTTATAAGCAAATAAAGTTTTATTACTATATTAAAAAAGAAAAATGCACAATTAAATAATTCTTAATTATACATTTTTCACAAAATATTATTTTTAAATTATTATAAAAATTTTTTGTTAGCATCTAATTCTATTTTTTAGGCTTTTCATTTACATTTTGCGCCACTTTTTCATCTTGTTTCTTAATTTCTGGCTTTTTTGCTGGGTCTTTTAAAGTAACTGCCTCTTTCATACTTGCAAGCAAACTTGTAATATTTGCAAGTTCTGTAGGAACAATTAATTTAGTACTTTCGCCGTCAGCAACTTTTGCAAGGGCTTCATATCCTTTTAGTGTTAGATATGCTTGGTCAGGGTGCGCATTAACTATCAACTTAATCGCATCAGCAGTACCTTCTGCTTCTTTTATTAATGCTAATCTCTTTGCTTCCGCACGCAAAACTTCAGCTTCTTTCTCACCTTCTGCTACTAATATAGTACTGCGTTTTTCACCTTCAGCAATTAAAATTGCTTCACGGCGTTCACGCTCGGCGCGCATCTGCTTTTCCATTGCCTGCTGGATATCTTTTGGCGGTAAAATATTTTTTAATTCTACACGATTTATTTTTATTCCCCACGGGTCAGTGGCTTCGTCCAATACCGAACGCATTTTTGTATTTATTGTGTCTCTTGAAGTAAGAGTACCGTCAAGTTCTAATTCACCAACGATATTACGCAAAGTCGTTGCAGTTAAATTTTCGATTGCGGAAATAGGGCGGTCTACACCATAAGTGTATGCCTTTGGGTCTGTAATTTGGAAATAAACGACTGTATCAATTTGCATTGTTACATTATCTTTTGTAATAACGGGCTGTGGTTTAAAATCTTGAACTTGTTCTTTAAGATTTATTTCGCCCCCTGCCTTTCTATCAAAAAATGGCACTATAAAATGTATACCTGTATCAAGCACTCGGTGAAATTTCCCCAAACGCTCTATAACTAGTGCTGTTGATTGCCTAACAATCTTGATACTGAATCCCAAGATTAAAAAAGCTACAACTGCCAAAACTACGATAACAATAATTGCAGCAACTGACATATTTTTAACTCCTTAATTAAACTTTACCTTATTGCGATTTCTTTTCGCTCTTTTTCCTACCTTGTTTTTTAGGTTTTTCTTGCTGATTTTTCGCTGTATTTAGAGTATCACCCGTTGTTTCTTGAGTTTCGATGCTCTCATTTTGCACTTCACTTTCCTCGTCCTTAATTTCGCGTTCAACAGGTTCAACAATTAATTTATTGCCAGACACTTCTAGCACGCGTACAAGTGCGCCTTCTGGCAAATTAACGCTAGACGATTTTGCAACTGCTGTCCAAATTACATCACCAAACTTTACAGCCCCTGGCGTATCAACATTAAGCGGATTAAGTAATTTTACTTCACTTCCAATAAGCACATCGATATTTGTCCTAGTTGTATCTTTTTTAAGCAAAAACTTAAGACAAAGTCTGCGAAGTGCAAGTAAAAGGATGAGCGATATTACAATAAATGCAATAATTTGCCATTCAAGAGCTACATCACATGCCGCCATTATAAGAGCAACTAGCCCACCTACAACGAACCAAATACCAGCCATTTGTAAGGTAAATGCCTCAACTAACGCACTCACACACACTACAGCAAGCCAAACATAGACCATAACCATCATATCAAAGCCGACCTCCTTTTTAATTATTATATAATAATATTATATAAAATACAATCTTTTTGACAAATTTTACTTAAATTTCGCGATAAAATCAATGACCATCTCTAATTGTAATTAAAATAGTCTTTGAATTTTTAATTTTTCTACAAATCAATACTATGATTGGTATTAAAAGTATTAATCCACAAATACTCCCAGCAATCACATAAGCAATATTAATATTATCACTTGTATTATTTTGTAGTGCTAGACAAATTATTCCGTAATCACTCATAACAAAATTTAGGTTACTATCTAGTGTAGTATAATCAATTTTAGTAACAGTATCTGTAATAAGAAAAATATCAAAATTTTGAAATAAAATAGGAAGTGAGATAGAAACATTTAAATCACTTACATCACCAAATTCTAGTGTTGTTGAATTTAAATCAATAGCAAAGTAAATAATGTAACCTTCGGGAAGCATTTCGGTTAACCCTTCGGTATCGATAAAACTAGCTTCTACTTGTGAAGTGTTTATTTCGCCCGAAATCATAACGGATATATCACTGTTGTCATTTTCAATAACCATTGTACAAGGAAGTATCGTAAATTCGCAGGTATCATTTAAAAGTATAAAATTATTGTTTAAAGTGCTTGCGGTTGCTGTAAATGTCCCCGTTTCTGTAGCGCCACCGCTAACAAATAAACTCGGTATACAATTTGGATTTATAGTAATATCTGCTGTATCAACTATTACTGACGGCACTTTATACAAACCATCATATGTGAAAGTTGTGTTTTCCCAAATAACACTTATCTCTAATGGTAAAATTTTATACTTAGCAGTCGAATTAACTAGTTCTATATTAATATTATTACACTTTGCAACCGCCGTATGTTCTCCAACATCTATTCCACTCGTAGTTAAGTCTATAGAGAAATTATAACCAAAATCATCAAAAGTATAATTAGGCACAATAGGATAACCGCTATAAGTAAAAGTTAGGTCACCCCACGATAACTCGACTTTTCGCGGTGAAATTTCATAATTGCAAGTTGTATTTTCTAAAATTATATTTTTATCCGATGTAGTGGCGTTCGCTGAATATTTACCCGCATTAATTGCTGAGCCTGAAACAATTATTTCTAAATTATATTCAAATGGCAAATCAACACTTGCACTTGGTGCAAAATTTTCATTATCAAAAATGTGCGTTGTATTTGTCCATACTACACTTGCTTTAAAAGGTATTATTACAAAAATGATTTCAGGATTTGTTATACTAAAATTTTTATTTAATAAAACTGCGTTTGCAACATATTGACCTACATCTTTTTGCGCGCACGTAAGAGTTATTGGTAAATTAGGAGCAAAATAAGGCGCAGTAAAATTGAATTTAGGTAAAACATAATCATTACAAAATGCTACTTCAGTATCAAAATAATCTAATGTAATTTCATAAGGTAAAATTGTAAACGAAGTTTTGTTATTTATTAAATTTATATTTTTGTCATTGCTCGTTACCGAAACATCGTAAGTATCAGCATCTATGCAAATACCATTTTCGATTACTTTTATTTCGTAATCATCAATTTCGCAATCAAGAGAATAATTAGGAAATTGTGTTGTATTATCAAATTCTACCATTGTATTTGTAAAATTAACCGAAACATCACGGGCAATTATAGAGTAAGCACAATTTGGATTTAAAATCTCAATGTTTTTATCCAAACTTTCAAAAGTTGCCGTATAGTCGCCTGCAAATTTATTTTTAGC
Organism: uncultured Clostridia bacterium; assembly: GCA_944383915.1. Taxonomy (GTDB): domain Bacteria; phylum Bacillota; class Clostridia; order Christensenellales; family UBA1242; genus UBA7867. The sequence goes on along the minus strand of CALWRJ010000010.1, from coordinate 25,307 downwards.
AGACTCCGTTATTGAAAATTTATAATCAAAAGGAAGTGTATAGGAATAACTTGGCAAATGTTCTTTATTATCAAATGTAAAACTCAAATTTTCATACTCTAGTTTTAACTCAAACGGCAATATTTCATATTTAAGTGAGTTGTTCTCAAGAATAAAGTTTTTGTCACTAATAGAGCACAAAATTGTATACTCTCCAACATCTTTTCCCTTTCCACTATAAGAAACATTATTTAGAGAATAATTAGCAATACCTGTATCAAGTGTTGCAAGCGGGGACTGATAATCATTGTTAAAAATTAAACTAGTTTTATTCCAAATCACAGTAATTGGCTTAGGCGAAATGTTTATTTCTATGTTGCTATCTAACAATTCATAATTGTATGCGCGCTCACCTATTAATTCAATTTTTGCTGAGTAAGTGCCGAAATTTGTAGGTAAAGTGTCTAAAAATTGATAGTTAACTTCATTTTTATCTTTATCTAAAACACCATTTAATATCAAATTAGGCTTATAAGTAGTATTATCAAAAGTATGAGTAAAAGATTTTTCAACAAGTGAAATTTTAGCGGGAGTAATAGTATAAGTGGCAGAATTTTGATTTATTAACAAATAATTTTTGTCCGCAACACTAGGCACTATTTCATACACACCAACATCAAATAAATTTGTAGCCACTCCGTTCTTTTTATACGAAAAGGAAACTTCTACATTAGAATTTGAAATTGTATACTTAGGAGTTGATAAAGTTTCGCCATAAATTGAAGTTGTGTTTTCAATATCAATATAAACATTTAGTGGCGAAATAGTAAAATAAACAGTATCGGTAGTAAGTGTGTACTTTTCGGCATCATCCCCTATCAAAGTTACTTTTGCCGAACGCGCACCTGTATTAATGTCATCTATTTCATAACTAAACGAAACATCGTGATTTAAATCAGTCTTATTAATTTCGTTAAATTCTAATTTTATGCCATTTGGCGAATAATCGTAAACATTAGTTTTAAGAGTTGGTGTTATTTCAGTTTTCTTTACAGCATTTGTGTGACTACTATCAAAATTTAGATAATAAAGTCCACAATTCGAACACAAACTCATATTTTCAGTTGGTATAAAGGCACAACTATCATTTAAGCATTTATTTTCAAAATTATGGAAACATGATGTAGTAGATGAGTAACTAATTGAATTAAAGTTTTGATAAAACAAAGAATTTGTTATTTTTGGTTCAGTTTGACTAGTCTGCGCAGTTACAGAATCTATATATAGCGACTTGCTTCCTTCATATGCATAATTTTCAAAATACACAATACAATTTTCAATATTATTAGGAGTGCGTTCCGTACTTGTATCAACACCAAAAACGCCACCAATTAAAGTCCTAGCATTACTTTCACCACTTACCGTTAAATAAATCGCACAATTATTAACAGTAGTATTTACCGCACTAGCAATTACACCACCTATATATGCAGTACTAGCCATACTCGAAATATCGACAGTACTAGAAACTATCAAATTTGAAATAGTTGCACCATCTGTGTAACCAAATAAACCATTTAAGCCACCACTAGAAAAATTTAAACCACTAATAGTATGATAATTCCCATCGAATACTCCACTATACCCGCTCAAAATTTCGCCATCAACTATAACTCTTTTACCAATATAATCAAAATTAGAAGTTATAGTAATATCGCTTGTTAGGACAGCGTTTAAAAATACTTCTCCACTATTTACGCGTTCAGCAAAATTTATTAAGTCACTCTCGCTTTCTATATAAATTGTTTCACTTGCATATGATTTAGTTAAAGTTCCAAACGATAACAATATCAAACCTAAAGTAAAAATTAAAGCAAAAATTGATAAATAAAATATTTTGTTCAACATAATAAAATTCCCATTAGAGTTTTCTAATATTATACGAAATAAAACAATTTTTACAAAATATTTTTTTACAGTTTTTTACAATTTTCAACATTTTTTTACATAAAAACAAAAAAATCAACTTTTCATAAGTTGATTTTTAATTTTTTGATACATTAATGTATTTATCTAAACTTTTCGCTATGTCTGTTAAAGTGTTATATCGATTGATTTCACCGAAAAAGCCTTTTACTAAGCCACTAACTTCTGCATTAATATGAGCAAATGGTACTACTCTTTTGCCGTTTTCGTACGCCATACCTAATTCGATTCCGAGTCCCGTAGATGCTCGAGTACAATCACAAATTATTAAATCAGCATTTAAAACACACTCGCGGTCAAAATTTGCCATTTTTAATAAAATTTGTCCTTGCTCCAACCCCTTTTTCCTTTGAATATCGCAAAAACTTTCTATATCAAGCGGAGTAGTAACATTTAAATTTGGATAAAATTCAAGAATAATTTCTTTAAGGTTTAAAAAATGGTCAATCCAGGCAGACTCAGTGCCTGTTACAGCGCCTAAAATAAAGATATTTTTTATCATGATTATTCCACCTTGCTAAATATTTCTTTTGCACGCTTTATGGGAATTGGCGCACATTGAGCGGATACATTTTTTTCTATTTTTAAGACTTTTGCATTTGTTAAATTATTAGAAAACGTTGGGACTTTTACTATATCCCCTACTTTTAACCCTAAAATATTTGTTATATACCAGCGAACTTCACCGCTTTCTATAATCTCAACTTTTGCAAAATCAACGATATCCATATCGCGCATTTTTCCGCCCGCTAACGAATGAATCATTTTAAACTCCTTTATTATTATTTTACCATAAAATTTTATTTTTACAAATTATTTTAAAAAAGAAAAAAGCAAATGCTTGCTTTTAAACTATATTTTTATATTGATTTTTAACTTCCTCTACAATTTGCTTCATTTCTTTATACAACTCATAAGGTTTTTCAACATGAGCAAAATTATACCCAACCTGTTTAGACGATGCCATAGGGCTAGACATACTTCCAAATGTTATAGTGCCTGTTTCTTGTTTTAAAACTTTATCCCAAAAACCAACTCTAACATTTAATGCCCCAACATAACGCATATCCAAACTTTTAAAATCTATACCAATAATGCCTGAACGAATTAATATTCTAGCATTTGTGTACGCATAGAAATTGTTTTTATAGTAAATTTGCGCAAAAATTCCTGTTAATATAAAAATTAAAACGATTATCCCTACAGGAATCATATAATATTCCCAACCAATCGGTTCTTGCGTTTCAATAGCCATTGGTAAAATGCCGATAATTGCTATCCAAACATTTATCCAAAACGCTAACATAAACCAACTGATAAACAATTTCAACTTGTTTGGTTTTATAACCTTAATTACTTTTTCGTCTTTGTCTAAAACTCCGTCAAACAAAGTAATTTCATTATTTTCTAAATTTTCCATAAACACTCCTTTTTTAGTATATAAAATTATGCACTAAAAATCAACAAAAATAAGCAAGTAATTTAAAAATGTCTTTACGCTTCGCCTATCGGCTATACTTTAATTAGGAATTGTGAATTAGGAATCTACCACGCAAAGCGTAAATTAGCAATTAGCAGGTAGCAATCTTACTCGCTTTGCGAGAATTAGCAATGAGCAATTAGCAATTAGCAGTTAAGGCTGGATATAAAATATTAATTTAAATAATACCTTCCGTAATTCAAAATTCAAAATTCCTAATTCAAAATTCGAGCGTCAGCGAGTAGTCTTGCGCGCACGCGCACAATAATTGCAAATTCCTAATTGCTAATTGCTAATTCGCAACGAAGTTGCGTAAATTGGTGCGGATGAGAGGCGCGACGCGTTAAGAAAACAGCACGGGCGTGCTGTTTTTAGCCAAAGCGGACAGCAAACTCGCTTTGCTGGCGGGCGTGAGAGTGAGCAAAGCGAACGGTGCGAACCGTAGGTTCGAGTCCGTTAGGATATTAAATTTTACTGGTGCGGATGAGAGGACTCGAACCTCCATGGTTTCCCACTAAGACCTGAACCTAGCGCGTCTGCCAATTCCGCCACATCCGCATAAAAAATTATTTAAAATTATAATTTTTATAAAATATAAAGAGTTTTTAATTTATTAATTGAAATCATTAATTAAAGTCTTTCTTTTAAAAAATTAATTTAATCTCATTTGCTCATAATAACAAAAATATAATAAATAAGATTTACATAGAAAAGCGCTTTAAATTAGTAGTGGCTATTTTATCTTTTTGAAATCAACCAATTTTGAAAAAATAGATTTACTATATTAAAACAAATATATTTTATCAAAAAAGCCTAGTAGTGTCAATGTGCGCTTTTCAAATTAATTTATTTAAAACAATTAATCATCGCGCAACGAAAAAGGCAACAATTCTTGAATCTTAAATTGCTCTATTTTATTTTTGCTTGCACAAATTATATTTGCTCGTTCCGTAAATTCGCGCAAAAACTGTCTTTCATTTCCTGTTGGATATGAAATACCGCGTTCGCAATAATTTGCAACCGCCATAATAGAAGTTCCGCCTTCGCTAATTGCCTTGCATATTGCCACTTCCATTGCTCCAAGACTCCCAGCGAGAGCAGTACTTTCAATATTACATCCCGTAAAAATCATTCCGCTTTGAGTTAACACACATGCTCCAACAGGCGTTTCACTGCAAGGACAATATGCGCGCTCTGCCGCTTCCTTTGCCTTAACGATTAGTTTATCTATAATAATTTGCTCCATTGATACTCCCCGCCCCCGCGTAGTTTTATTTCTTTATAATTTTATCCAAAAAATTAGTTAAATCTAACTCACTATTTCGCATAATCTCGCGCTCTCGCTCTTCCTCGTGGTCATGCCCTAATACATGTAACATTCCGTGGACAAACAATTCAGCAACTTCACGGTTTAGCGTGTGCCCCCACTCGTGAGCCTGTTCATCTGCGACTTCGACACAAATAAATATTTCGCCGATGTAAATACCACCCATATTTTTATCGTAATCAAAAGCAAAATTTTGCTTGCAAATTTTTTTATGCTCTGGGTTATCAACTAAACGAAAAGTAATTACATCGGTAGGCTTATCTTTTTTGCGATACTCATTATTTATCTTTTGAATCTCGTTCGCATCAACATAAAATACGCCAACAGAAATATGTTTTGTAGGCTGGTTTTCGTGCTTTAAAACTTTTTTTGCAATCTTTTTTAAAATTTTTGCATTAGGCAAAATGTATTTCGTTTTATTTGTTAAAATTACTTCCATAACAATCCTTTAAACTTTTATCTCTCTTTTTAGGTAATAGGTTACATAATAAGTGTCCCCTGCCATACTTTCGGTATATCGTTCATCTAAAATTTCGCTTTCGTTAACCATAGACAACGCACGCTCTCGCGCCTCATAAATAAGCGCATCTCGTTCTGCCGAATACTCACGATTTACAGTAACAAGTTCGGTTTCATAATAAGTAGTGTATTCTATTTTTACCGGAATAATTTGCGACAAGTACTTAATTTTTGTTTCGACTTCGTAACTATCAAAAGAACAAGTTTTTGCGTCATCAGACAAAACATCGTCATTAAACAACACCCTTGTACTTGTTTCAGTCCTTCCTGTGCGCGTTGGCGCTTGGTCTATTTCGCGAAATTCAACAGTCGCCGAATCCCACACAAACAAATAAACTTCTCCCGAAGCAAGCGAAGCAACAGGTTCATCATTGTTATCGAGATAATACGGAGCAATAAGCATTTGCCCCATACTTACCGTATCTCCTTCCCTAACAAGCGCTGTACCGCTATGAACAAAAATCCTTGAAACAACACCATTTGTAGTAGCAAATACGCCTGTTGTGTTTTCGATAGTATTATTTTCAATTGGTGGAGTCACTGCATTACAATTTATCCATAAATAAGCACCACGGCGAGAAACATTAACAAGCCCTAAATCGTCAATTTCATTACGGAGTGTGTTTTCTATTTCGTTAAAGTCGAGAGAGCCAAAAGTACGAAAAGTTGAATAATTGTGAGATGCTAAAACAGAATTAATTTTCTCAACTAGATTTTCATCATCACTATTTACTTTTATACCAAAACAAAATTGAGCCAAAACACACCAAATAATAAGTGCTAAAAGACACCCAATTATTACCCCAAACTGCGTATAACCTAGGCTTAAATTTTTGGTTATAATGTAATTATAACATCTTTTTTTAAGTATTGCAAATGTAACAGGCGCATATTTGCCGTAAATTTTTATTTTTAAAGTAGTGTTATCTAATCTTTTTGTAGAGATTATATGCACATTTTCGCGTGCGAGCATATTTAACAACGAACCAAAGCCAACGCCTTTTATTTCTATTTCAATTATTCGAAAATTACTTAAAAAGTTTTTCAAATCTCACCCCTTATCTTTTTATCATATTACTAATTCATAAAAAATAGAATATTTTATGAGGTGCGCGAATGTTTCTTAACGAAATTTTAGAAAATTTGGGATTGGCAGGAGTGGTAAAAAATAACTATTTAATTCTAAATTATTCGGGACTTGGCGTTTATATACAAGGTAGTGTTTTAATTAATTTTTGTTCTAGCGTAAAAATAGAACTTAGTATTAGTGGCTCTTTTTACACAATTCTTGGTGAAAATCTTGATATAAAAAATATGACAAAAGATACACTTTACATTTCAGGCAAAATACAAGATATTTTAAAGGGAACTTTTACAAAAAATACCTAAATTATTAATAATATTTTTTATATTTTAGCACAAAATATTGCTTGGAGGTGAAAAGATGAGTTTTGTAATACCTAACTGGATAGCCTTTGTTATACTTTTGATTGGTGGTATCAACTGGGGTTTAGTCGGCATTTTCAACTTTAATTTGGTCGACTGGATTTTTGGTGGATACAATGCAGGTAGTATTATAATTTATGTACTTGTATTATTGTCTGCCATTTGGTTGATTGTTGCTGCGTGTATGCAAGGTGCAATCTACTTTATGGAAAAGAAAAAATCTAACAACAACCAATAATTTTTAGGACTTTGGACAAAAAATTTGTATTCAAAGTCCTTTTTTATTTCTTTATATCAAAAATTAATTGATTTTTTGATAAAAATTTTATATATTTTTAATTATGAAAAATGACTTATTTTTAAAATATCCTATGCCTAGTGCACTTCCAGATGATGCTCTCGATATTGACGAAAGCATACTATTCTATTTGATTCAAAATTTTCATGGTCCGCTAAATCTCACTATTCCAACAAAAGATAATATCCATCACTTTTTTGATGCTGTAATTGCATTTAGGCAGGTTTATGCAAATTTAGACTTGCCAGAATTAGTTGACGGAGCAAATTATATTTTAGATACCCTTGTGCAATTTATCGATAATGATGATTTAGAATCTAAATTCGCCTATCGTAAATACAACTATCACACGCCCGATTCGACTTTGTTTTTACATGATATTGCAAAACTTACAGGAAAGAAAATAAGTAACGAATTATCTTTAAAAGTACAAAACACAGTTTTTGGCAATATGCTAATCAATGACAAAAGCGAAAATAAGAAACTAGATATTTTTAAAGACAAAAATTTAAAAACTGAAAATAATAATGAAAATTGTGATAAATTCGGTGAAAATTCTGCATTTAAGTATGTTCACAAAGATATTTTAAAATTATTAAATAAGACAAGGAAAAATGATGAATAAAAATCCCAAATTACATTATGGACACTTTTCAAGAATCCGTAAATCTGTTATGCAAGACGATGCCCCGATAAATGATACTATTGCACTTGAGGCAGTGTTACAATTTGCTTTTAGGCGCACGGATACAAATGAAATAGCGAAAAGTTTACTACATCACTATGGCAGTTTAGGTAACATTATTGAAAATGCTACTGCAAACGAATTAATTAACTTTTATGGCATAGGTAAAACAACTTCGGAAAGAATTATAACGCTTTTGCGTTTATTAAAAAGAGCACAGAATGGTGAATTTCGCGCACCAAAGCCTATTGATACTATTCACTATTTTGACATAAAAGGTATGATAGAAAACGAATTTGAAAAGGCAGAATACGAAAAAGTAGTTGCATATTATTTAAATAGACAAAAACAAATAATTTTTAATGTTGTACTAAATCATGGGAACGCGGACCAAGTTGAATTAGACAAACACAGAGTGCTTCATTTAGCACAAAATCACAATGCAAGTTTTGTTGTACTCGCACACAATCACTTAAACGGCTCTTTCCTACCATCAGTTCAAGATTTAAATCTTACCGCATCTCTATGTAAATTTTTACTATCAAATGATATTGTCTTATTAGACCATTTAATTTATGCTGATGGCAATATTTTTAGTTTCGCATCCTCTCTTATTATGTCTGCAATAATGCGTAGAATTGAGCATCCAGAATTTAGTCGATAATCTAATTTTGTTTGTAATATATTAAAATACAAGCCACTTATAACACAAATACGAATGATTTTTTAATCGTTCTTTTTTATTTATTAAAAAAGTTTAAAAAATAGTAAAAAAATTAGCACATTTGGCTTGCATTTTGCATATTCTTTGTATATAATTGTTAGTACGCTAACAAAAAATCTCTAAAATGTATTAAGTTAGGTGAAAATATGGCAGATATATTTTTAGAAATTCGCAAATTTATAAATCTGATGCATCGAGCAATATTCGTTGACAAAGCGCGTAATTACCCTGGAGGGAAATCAACACACACTCAACGCATGCTGGTTTGTTTTTTATGGGAAAATGCTGATAAGGTTATTTTTCAAAGAGATATTGAAAAACAATTTAGTATTAGGCGTTCGACAGCAACTAACCTATTAAATGCGCTAGAAAAAAGCGGTATGATAGAACGGAAAAGCGTTCTTTATGATGCTCGGTTAAAACAGATTTTACTCACTGAAAAAGCACACTTACTGCACCGCGAAATTGACGAAAATATTAAGTCATTTGAAAAGCAAATTATCACAGGAATTCCTCCTGATGAACTTGCTAATTTTTCATCTACTTTACAAAAACTAGCAGAAAATTTAGCAAAAATTAATAAAGAAAAAGAAGAAGGCAACACTAAATGAACATTTTTAGATACTTAAACAAGTATGACTATTTATCTATTGCAATTTGTGTACTTTTGGTGGTTGCGCAAGTTTGGCTCGACCTAGAACTTCCTGAATATTTAAGCAAAATTATTACGCTTGCGACTCGCGGAGACGAATATGCAATGTCCTTAACTGACAGTGACCTATTAACTCAGATTTGGATAAATGGCGGATATATGCTTGCTTGCGCGCTAGGCAGTGGTTTGCTTGCGGTCGCAACAGGATATTTTGGTGCTCGTGTAGCGGCTGGATTTGCTGCAAGACTTCGTGCAGGCGTATTTAATCAAGTGCAAAATTTCAGTATGAGTGAAATAAACAAATTTAGCACGCCAAGCCTTATAACTCGTTCTACAAACGATATTACACAAATTCAAATGACAATTGCGATGGGACTAAGCGTAGTTATTCGCGCACCTGTAATGGCAATTTGGGCAATTTGCAAAATTATTGATAGCAATTGGCAATGGACAACGGCAACAGCGGTTGCGGTCGTTGCGATAATCTTACTTTTTTCTGTAGTTATTATTATTACCTATCCTAAGTTTAAAAAACTTCAACGACAAACAGATGACTTAAACTCGGTTACTCGCGAAAATTTGCGTGGTATTCGTGTAGTTAGGGCTTATAATGCAGAAAACTACCAACAAGACAAATTTAACAAAGCAAACACTAACCTTACCAAAACAAACTTATTCGTAAATAGAACGATGGCGGTACTATTTCCTATTATAAGTGTTGTAATGAGTGGAGTTGCACTTGCAATTTACATTTTAGCAGCATATATTTTTAATGCTATTCCTATAACAGATGTTGTAGCTCGCGGCGCTGTAATTGCCGATATGTATCAATTTAGCAGTTATGCTATACAAGTAATAATGTCATTTATGCTTATCGTTATGGTATTTATTATGATGCCTCGTGCATTTGCCGCGGGACGCCGTATAAATGAAGTTTTAAAAACAAAACCAAGCATTTTAGATGGTTCAGTTACTCAAAATGACAACAAAATCGTTGGCGAAGTTGAATTTGATAATGTATCATTTAAATATCCAGATGCTGAAGAGTATGTACTCGAAAATATCAGTTTCAAAGCCAAAAAAGGTGAAACTGTTGCGTTTATCGGTTCAACAGGGAGCGGTAAATCAACATTAATAAACCTTATCCCACGCTTTTATGATGCTACCGAAGGCGAAATAAAAATTGACGGAATAAATATAAAAGACTATACCCAAGAAGCGCTACACAATAAACTTGGTTATGTTCCACAACGCGCAGTTTTATTTAGTGGAACAGTGCGTTCTAATATTGCATATGGCAACAAAAATGGCGAAGTTATAGATGATAATAAAATTCGCGATGCCGTTCGTGTTGCGCAGGCAAGTGATTTTGTCGAAAATAAACCTGAAAAATATGATGCAGTAATTGACCAAGGCGGTGCAAATGTTTCGGGTGGTCAAAAACAGAGATTATCAATCGCCCGCGCAATCGCACGCGACCCTGAAATTTATATTTTTGACGATTCGTTCTCGGCGCTAGATTACAAAACGGACAGAGTGCTTCGTTCTGAACTCAAAAAATACACGAGTGATGCAACTGTTTTAATTGTTGCACAACGAATTGGCACAATAAAAGATGCCGATAAAATTATTGTACTTGATAGTGGTAAAATGGTTGGTATCGGCAAGCACGATGAATTACTTAAAAACTGCCCTATTTATAAGGAAATCGCGCTTTCACAATTATCGGAGGAGGAACTTAAAAATGAGCAGTAAGACAGCAACACAAGCAACTCACGCTAGACGCGGTCATGGGCCGATGCAAGCAAGAGATAAACCAAAAGATTTCAAAAAAGCGCTCGGCAAATTGGCAGTTTATTGCAAGCGCCACTGGTGGTCTATTTTAATCGCGCTAGTATTCGCTGTTGCGGGAACAGTTTTAACCGTAATTGGTCCTAGTTACATTGAGGAAATAGTAAATGAATTGGCTGCTGCAATAAGTGGCCTTGCCACAGGGCAACCTATTCGCGATGTAAATATTGATTTAGTATGGGATACAGGGCTATTTCTAATTATAATCTATTTACTAGGCGCAATATTTAGTATTGTGCAATCACAAATAATGACAACTGTTACAAACAAAGTGGCAAAGCGTATGCGTTATGATATTTCAACCAAAATTAACCGCCTACCCCTTCGTTATATCGACTCACATAGTTATGGTGATGTATTAAGTCGTGTAACTAACGATGTCGACCTAATTAGCCAAACTTTAAACAACAGTATTTCAACACTTGTTTCATCTATTGCGCTTTTCCTTGGTTCGCTAATTATGATGTTTGTAACTAATTGGATACTTGCGCTCTGCGCTATTGCTTCAAGTTTGTTAGGCTTTATTATAATGGCTCTCATTATGTCTAAATCGCAAAAACACTTTAATGCTCAACAAGAAAGTATGGGTGATATTAACGGACACATTGAGGAAATTTATTCTGGGCACAATGTTGTAAAAGCATACAATGGTGAAAAAGCGTCAAAAGCCAAATTTGATAAAATTAATAAAAGCCTATATAATAGCGCTTGGAAATCGCAATTTTTCTCTGGCACTATGATGCCGTTAATGAACTTTATAGGAAATCTAGGCTATGTAGTAGTCTGCGTAGTCGGTGCAGTACTTGCACTAAATGGCAATATAGAATTTGGTGTAATCGCTGCGTTTATTATCTATGTAAGGTTATTTACTCAACCCCTATCTCAAATGGCACAAGCCTTTACAAACCTTCAATCTGCATCGGCAGCAAGCGAACGCGTATTTGAATTTTTAGATGAAAAAGAAATGACTGATGAGAGCAAAAAGACTGAAAATATTCAAGATATCAAAGGTGCGGTTGTATTTGACCATGTAAAATTTGGTTATGATGCTAAAAACTTTAATTTACCAAAATCTCCATTAGTAAAACAAAAAGAAAAACAAACTCTTAAAGCCTCGCCTATCAACTTTAAAAAGGCAATAGCGAAATATAACCCCCAAAAATTAATCATAAAAGACTTTTCAATAGATATAAAAGCAGGTCAAAAAGTGGCTATTGTAGGACCTACGGGTGCAGGAAAAACAACTCTTGTTAACCTACTAATGCGCTTTTACGATGTAGACAGTGGCGAGATAAGAATAGACGGAATTTCTACACAAAATATGACTCGGCAAAATGTTCACGAATTATTTTCTATGGTACTACAAGACACTTGGATATTTGATGGTACAATTAAAGAAAACATCATTTACGACAAACAAGGCGTCACTGACGAGCAAGTCATTAACGCCGCAAAAGCGTGCGGACTCGACCATTTTATCCGCACACTTCCCCAAGGATATAATACTAAACTTGACGAGAATACCACTATTTCAGCAGGTCAAAGACAACTTATCACCATCGCGCGTGCTATGGTACAAAATGGCCCTATGCTAATTCTTGATGAAGCAACAAGTTCGGTTGATACGCGTACTGAAATCATTATTCAACAAGCAATGGACGCGCTCACCCAAGGTCGCACATCATTCATAATTGCGCACCGTCTTTCAACTATTAAAAATGCCGATGTTATTCTTGTTATGAAAAATGGTGATATTGTAGAAAAAGGCACACATGATGAATTGCTTGCCAAAGGTGGTGCATATGCCGAACTTTACAACAGCCAATTCGAAACATACTAAACAACACAAAAACCGCTTTAAAAGGCGGTTTTTATAATGAAAAATTTTATTGGCTTAAATAAAGCACTTTTTTGAAATTACAAAAAAATTTGTGATACTTGCTTATCTATTTCCATAGTCAAAAAAATACAAAATGCAAGAAAGAGTTCCAGCCGGATAGGGTTTCTTGCTTGTTGTCTATCCGCGGGCGAAGCCCTTGCGGTAGACTACTGCGCAAGCCACTCACTTCGTCTTACGCAAATGACAAGCATTTGCTAATATCCTTCCTTTTTGTTCCGCTTATGTGCAAGCACAACGCGAAAACAAAAAAGCAAGTCTATTTACGCAAAAAAATTTTTGCGTAAGACTCGCTCGTTCTCCTTGGCTTGTGGTCATGGTGGCGGGATTTGAACCCGCGACCCCTTGGTCCCGAACCAAGTGCGCTACCAGACTGCGCTACACCATGGTTGTATTATTATATCACACTTGATTACAAAATGTAATCTATATTGCAAAAAATTTTTAAAAAATTACTCTTATCAATTTCTTTTATTGATAAAATATGTTATTATTTATATAAATAAGTTACAAAGGAATAAAAATGTTAAAAGAAAGATTAAAAGAATTACCCGAAGTTGTATCGGGTATAATTTACTTAATAATTGGTATTATTTGTATAATTTTCCACTCACAACTTGCCCCTGCTATTCCGTATATTTTCGGTTCACTTTTAGTAGTTACAGGGTTATTGCGCTTAACTAAATATTTCGCAAATCAAGACTACCGCAATGGTGATTGCACCCAAATTGTATTTGCTGGAATATTTTTAGCAATAGGTTTAGTATTTTTATGCTATCCAGAACGCGGACTTGATATTTTCGCTTTATTTTGGGGTATATTTGCTATTGTATCCGGTATTCAATGTTTGCACCGATTATTGTATTACGCCGTTCGCAAACAAAAATGGGTTATATATTTAATTGAAGGTGTTATTGAATTCTCTCTTGGTATTATGCTTTTAATTGAATTTAGTGAAGGTATTTCATCGCACTTAATTATTCTTGGTTGTTATCTTATTCTTGTAGGCTTATTTGGTTTGTTTGGTATTAGATTAGAAAAACAAGGCGAGAAACCTATTGAAAACGAAAAAGGAAATACAGTAACGGAATTTTTAAGTAATTTTGATGATATAGAAGATTTTATTCCATCAAAAAAAGACTTTGTCGAACTTAAAGAAGCGCGTCAAAAACGGAAAAAATCTAAAACAACACAAAGCAATGATGAAAATTTAAATAAAAATAACGAAAATACTGAAAATACCGAAAACAGCGAACAAAATACAGTTCAAAAAATTGAGAAAAAACCAACAAAAAATGGTAAAAAAGAGCAAATAATAACTGATATAGATAATATTGCTAATGAATAGCAAAAAACCGCTTAAATAAGGCGGTTTTTTAAATATCGTACCAACTAGGCCCAACATCAATTTCCACAATTAAAGGTATACGAAGTTTTGCCACATTTTCCATTTTTTCGCGAACTAATTCCCTTACTTCGTCTATTTCATTATTAGGAACATCTAAAATTAATTCGTCATGGATTTGAAGTATTAATTTAGTCTTTAAATTGCGTTTTATCAACTCATTTCGCACATTTAACATTGCAATTTTAATAATATCACTTGCAGTACCTTGAAGTGGCATATTCATAGCAGCGCGTTCAGAGAATCGAGCATCACGAGAATTTGGTACAACATTATCAAAAGTCCTAATACGCCCAAAAAGAGTTGAAACATAACCTTTTTGCTTGTACATTTCGACACTACTATCCAAAAATTGCTTAATTGTAGGATAAGTCTTAAAGTACTTATCTATATACTCTCGCGCAACAGACTGATTCACACCTAAATTTTGTGCTAAACCATAAGGCGAAATACCATAAATTATACCAAAGTTTACCGCCTTTGCGCTCCGTCTCATTTCAGGTGTAACATCGTTTATATTTACGCCAAAAATTTGTGCGGCGGTTGCAGTGTGGATATCAAGTCCTTCCTGATATGCCTTACACAAAACAGGGTCGCCTGAATAGTGTGCTAGCAGCCTTAATTCAATTTGGCTATAATCGGCAGAAAGTAGCTGACACCCTTTTGACGCCACAAACATCTTTCGAAGTTCGCGCCCCTCTTCCGTGCGTACAGGAATATTTTGTAGATTTGGCTCGTTACTCGAAAGCCTGCCTGTTACTGCTGTTGTTTGATTGAAAATTGTATGAATTTTTCCGTCCGCACGAATATATTGACGCATACCTTCTATATAAGTAGAATAAAGTTTTGTTATTGTGCGATAACGCAAAATTTCATCGATTATTGGATGTTCCCCACTTAACGATTCCAAAACATCGACAGCAGTCGAATGTTTTTTGTTATTGCGGTCAGGTAAATGAAGTTTTTCAAATAAAATAGTGCCTAATTGTTTAGGACTGTTTATGTTAAAGTCCTCGTCAGCGAGAAAAACAATTCTATCTTTAATTTTTTCAATCTCAGCCTTATATTTAGGCGCTAGTTCGTCTAGCACTTCGGTATTAATTGTAATACCTTCGCGCTCCATTTCAAATAAAACCTTTACTAGCGGTAGTTCGATTTCAGTATATAATTTAAATAAATCTTTTTTTTCTAAATCGCGATTGATTTTTTTCCACGCTTCCATTAAACCTGTTGCAAGCAGTTTATCCGGCAATCCTAAGTAATTTAATAAAACAGTAGGAATATCCTCACGAATATTGGAGTTAATTAAATACATCGCAAGTGGCACATCTATCCCGTTTATTTTAAAAGGAATTTCTAGTCTATCACTCATATGATAAAGTAATTTTAGGTTATAAGTATACAATACTTTTGTATTGTCCCCTAGTATATCTTTAAACCCAGAAAAAACGAGTTCCGCGCTAATCCCAAATAAATTTATCATATAATTTGGCGAATCGTCAAAGGCAAAATGAAATTCATCTTTTGTAAAAGCAATGGCAACAGTTTTCGCGTCTTTATGCTTTTCAATAACTCCCTTTAAATCATTAAATGAAATATCAATTGTACTAAATTCCGTAGAATCAACCATTGCATTGTTTCCTGAAAATAAATCTTTTCGTTTTAAAAGGCTTCGAAATTCACACTTTGTAAACATTTCATAAACGGAGTTATCCCAAGGAAAAGTGTACTTGCACTGTTCTAAAGTAACATCAATATCAACATTAGTTCGAATTGTGGCTAGGTCGTAACTTAACATACACATTTCACGGCCATTAACCAACTTTTCGTGCACTTTCCCCCCAATTTTATCAAGGTTAGCATATATATTTTGCACTGTACCCCACTCATTTAGCAATGCTTTTGCACCCTTTTCACCAATTCCAGCAACACCTGGAATATTATCACTCGCATCGCCCATAAGAGCCTTTAAATCAATAATTTGTGATGGCTTTAGCCCCCATTCATCTAACAAATGGCGTTCGTTCATATCTACAATTTCGCTAATTCCGTGTTTAGTAAGCCAAACTTCTGTTTTTTCATTAATAAGTTGCAAACAGTCGCGGTCGCCTGTTATTATAATGCTTTTTACATCGTCAAACTTGCGTGTAAGTGTGCCAATTATATCGTCTGCCTCAATGCCACTTTTTTCAAGAATACAAATATCCATTTTATTTAGCATTTCTTTTAATACTGGCAACTGGCTTGCAAGTTCGTCTGGCATACCTTTTCGTGTACCTTTGTAATCAGCATACAAATCATTTCTAAAAGTGTGTCGCCCTGCATCAAAAGCCACACATAAATATTGTGGCTGATAATCAGTTATCATACGCGCCAAAATATTTACAAAACCATACACCGCATTATAAATATTGCCATCACTTGCAGTAAGTGGCGGTAATGCATAAAACGCACGATTTATAAGACTATTTCCATCTATAATCATAAATTTTGCCATAAGTAACTCCAAAAAACTTTTTTAAAAAGTATACCCTAAAATTGACTTTTAGACAAGCAAAGATAGTGAAAATATATTAAATTTAAAAATTATATATAAAAAATGTCTTTAAGGTTAATCATAATATATAAAAATAGTCTTTCTAATCTATATCTAAATTTTCTCTTTTAAATAAATCGTCATCTAAAAATTCTTGTATAGACATATTAAATGCACCTGAACTAACTTATTTTTCTATAACTAATAATTTATTTTTAATGTAATACACTAATCAAAAATAAAAAAACAGTACATTAACTTTTGCAAAACATATTTTTTTTATGTTTACAGCAAATATTCTATATACTGTTTTCACAATTAACATATATAATTAACGTTTTAAATCTGTTTGTCTTTGCTTTAAATTATAACCATTTATTAAATCCTGTTCGGCATCAGCCAAATTCTGGACCAATTCATTATCAACAGTTAAATCTCCGTTGCCTGTTTGATAATAAGTTTCAATACTTTCGCCAAGATGAGCTTGAAAAAGTATTTTTTCTTCATTTACAAACCTAAACATATTCCCATCTTTATTTGGATTATTATCACTACCAGCACTAAAAAGCAACCCTTTTTCCTTTGCGTAATTTTCAAACTTTAGTGTATCATCATAATTATTGTATAAATAACCCGCTTCTATGCCATCTATATTCTTTACCCCTTTTACATAATCTGGAATTGCTCTAAGCATTTCAACATATTCCAAACCAGAAGGAAAAGCTCTGTTCATATGATTTGGGTGAGCAATAAAAATTTTACCTCCACAATCATGAACAACTTTAACAACTTCTTCTAATGTTGGTATAGATTGACATTTATAATGCATTTTGCCTTGTGAATCGTTAAAAAGTTTCCTAAAAAATATAGATTCATTATCCATAAATTCTTCTGGAATATTCATAGTTTCAATAAATTTTTCTTTCAAACCAGGTTTATCCATTAAATAATAGTAAAATTGCTTAACATAATGCTTACCATGATAATCAAAATTTTCATATTCTGGCATAGGTAAACCTAATGACTTGCCTATTTCACAAAGTGTTTTAATATCTTCAAACCATCTTTCATATACTTTGTCAGTATTGTATAGATCGGTATCTAAAATTTTAACAGGATCGAAACCTAAACCTAATATATGAACAATATTGTTACTGTAATTATACCCGCTTTCTCCCACAGGAACATTTTCAAGCAAGCAGTCAAATTCGCAACCTGCAATCAATTTGCCACTATAAAATTTATCTATTCCATATTCTTGAATAATTTGAGCCAAAGGTCCATCTTTTTCATAAGCTTTCATTAAATTATGCTCTAAAAACGAAATAGCTTTAACACCGTTTGCCTCAGCCTCTTTCAATTTTGAAATTAAATAATCTTTATTAGCCCGATTATCTACATGCACATGTAAATCCACTTTTGTTTTTACCATTTTATTTCCCTTCTATATTCTTTTTATAATTATTGAAAATATTCTGTATTAATACTGGTGAATTCTCCTTAATACCAATCAATTCATTATCATCATTAAAAACAAAATAATTTATATAATTTGGTTCTGTAACTTCAGATAATGTTAAAATTAATTGCAGTTGTTTTGCATTAATTTTCATTATTTTATTTACTCCCTTTAATAAATGATTAATTTAATATAACATAATGTTATGTTTTTGTCAATAATCATAAATAGATTTACAAAAATTGATTAAAATTATGCAATTGTAGTAAAGTTTAAAGCATCAGCGGTGAATGTTACGCTCCCTTCTGTTCCGTCACGAGTATAGTTAATTACTACACTTTCGCCAGCGCGGACGGTAAGCATTCTATCGGTTACTTGAAAATGACGAGTTATATCGTAAGTCGTATAATTAATAGCTATTGAATTAATTACATCGCCAACACTTAAACCAGCACTTTCCGCAAGCGAGCCACTCGTTATTTCGTTAATCACGGCATCCTCTACAATTTGTGTTGTTGCAGTTTCAGTATCATAAACAGCCCTAGAATTTTCACCTACGACACTAACACCTATTACAAATTTCTGCACGCCGTCTAAATCGTCATTTGCGTTATCAATTATATTATCAGCAACAGAAATGGCAATGTTTGCTGGAATTGCATATGCAATGTTTTCAATGCTCGTATTTGACATACGCGCGTTAACTATTCCTATTAATTCGCCATTTTTATTGAATAGCCCACCGCCAGAATTACCACTATTTATTGCAGTATCCACACGAATCACACGGAAGGTTACTTGTGATACTTCATCGACTGCGGTCATTGAAATATATTCGCTATCAACGCTCACAATACCTGATGTAGCGCTAATTCCTAGTCCTTGTGGATTGCCGACTGCTATTGCTGTTTCTCCAACATTAATAATATCAGAATCAACAAAACTTATAGCCTGTGCACTAGATTCTTGTAAAAGTTCACTATTTTCCACACGCAAAACCGCTATATCATAAGTCATCGAACCGCCAACATATTCGGCTGGTATATCCTCGCTCGAGCCATATAGAGTTACAGTTATTGAATCACTAATTTTATTATCATTTTGGTTATCATTAGCATAAACAACATGGTAATTTGTGATTATGTATGCATCGCCCGTAGATTTGTCGAGTTTATATATTACACCAGAGCCCGCACTAGTTACTTCTTGGTCATAGGTAATTATTTGTAGCATACCATCTACAAGTACAGGTTGCGTAATAGTACGAGTATAGGGCGCTTTTACTGTTACACTTGGAAGCAATGCTAGCGAAGTTGCTGCTGTATCGTCTGTTTCTACTTGTAAATAACTAGAAATAAATTCAAGAATAGTCCCTGAATATCCGTTTTCAACCGCTACAGAATAAATATCTTGAATATTTGCAGTTGCATCTGCGCCATCAGTACCATTTTCTATCGTAAATTCATAAGTTGTGCCGTCAGTATAAGTAATCGTGTAGGTATCAATATTGCCAACTGTATTTGTTTTTTCAATACTTTCAATCATTTTGCCTGTTTGTTCGCACCCTGCAAAAAGAAGTATAATCATCGGCACTAATATTACCAAAGCAATTAAGATATACTTCGACCTTGAAATACTTTTTTCCATTTGTTTTTCTCCTAAAAATTTTGCATGCACATTATATTTTGAAAATGTGAAAAAATTGTGTAAAAATATCAAAAATTATAAATAATTCAAAAAAAACACCGCTTTCGCGATGCTTAAAATTATTTTTCCTTTTTCTTACGCGAAATTAAATAGCGAATTAATTTATAAATCTCCATAATAGGAATTATTGTAAGCGCGATACCAAAGACAATTCCCCATTGAGCAATACTTAAAGGAACGAAGCCGAACACACCAGCAACGGCTGGAATTGCGATTACAGCAATATTTAGCGCTATACAAACTACAATTGTAAGCCAATAGAATTTGTTGTGGAATGGGTTTGTAGTAAAAATACTGTGTGTGTTACGTACATTCATAAGGTGGAAAATTTGAGATAGCGATAAAACAGCAAAACTCATAGTTGTGGCAAGTGTATTGTCGCCCGTAATATCGTATGTTATATAGAATGTTAATAAAATTGCTAATGTATGCCAAACAACCTGTGTTATCATTGCTCCCCAAATTCCTGCAAATAGCCCCTCATTTTTTGGTCGCGGTGGTTTTTTCATAATATCACTTTCCGCGCGCTCAACAGAAAGCGAAATTGCAGGAAGTGCATCGGTAAGTAGGTTAACAAAAAGTATTTGCATTGCACTTAAAAAGCCAAGTGTTGGACTAATTAGCGTAACAAGTAAGATTGAAAGCACTTCTACAAAGTTTGTACCAAATAAAAATTGAATAACTTTTTTAATATTTGTGTAAATTTTACGCCCTTCGCTAACAGCACCTACGATTGTTGCGAAATTGTCATCGGTAAGCACCATATCAGCAACTTCTTTTGTTACTTCAGTACCAGATTTACCCATACCAATTCCAATATCGGCAGCCTTGATGCTTGGAGCATCGTTTACGCCATCACCTGTCATTGCAACGACCGCCCCCGTAGCCTTCCACGCATTCACAATTCGCACTTTATTTTCAGGGCTAACACGCGCATAAACGGAGACGGACTTAATAATTTCTTTATATTCCTTATCACTTAAACTATCGAGTTCCGCCCCTGTTAAAATTCGGTCGCCATCTTTGTAAATACCAACTTCGCGCGCAATTTCTCGCGCTGTAATAGGATAATCACCTGTAATCATAATAGGCTTAATGCCAGCCTCGATACAAGTACGCACGGCTTCAGCACTCGTTTCGCGTGGTGGGTCGCGCATTGCAGTTATCCCTAGAAAAGTCAAGTCTTGCTCGTCATCGTTCGAAAATTCTTGCCCTTTATGTTCTCTAAAAGCAAGCGCAAGTGTCCTGAGCCCTTTTTGCGCCATCTGGTCGAGAGTTTCACTAATTTCTGCCCTATCTTTATCATTTATAACTCGCACCCTGCCATTTTGCACAATGTGAGTACATCTTTCAACCAAAACATCAGGCGCGCCTTTTGTATAACCAATAATTTTAGAGCCGACTTTATGAAAAGTTGTCATAAGTTTACGAACACTATCAAAAGGAAGTTCATTAACTCGAGTAAATTCATTTACCGTTTTATTATAATCGTACCCCAAGCGCATTGCTCCGCGCACAAGTACGGTTTCGGTCGGGTCACCTTCTACACTCTCCCCCGAAACAATACAATCATTGCAAAGTAGCATACACTCAAAAACGCGTTTTTCCGTGATTTCCTGCATTTCGCTATGTTTGTAAATTTTGCCGTTCGTGTAAATCTCCGAAAGAGTCATTCGGTTTTGCGTAAGCGTACCTGTCTTGTCCGAACAAATTATTTGGCACGAGCCCAGCGTTTCTACTGCGTGCATTTTTCGAATAATGGCGCGCTGTTTACTCATTCGGCTAACACCTGTCGCCATAATAACCGTAATGACGGCGGGCAAACTTTCTGGAATCGCAGCAACCGCTAACGCAATTGCAACTAAAAGAGCGCTCAATACATCGTGCGAATCTTTTATCACAACATTTATTATAAAGACAAGTACCGCAATACCTAGAATACCAATTGTAATCCATTTGCCTAGTTTATTAAGTTTGTTTTGAATAGGGGTTTTTTCGTCCTCTTGTTCGTCTAGCATTCCTGCGATTTTGCCGATTTCGGTATTCATTCCCGTTGCCACTACAACCCCAAGCCCGTGTCCATAAGTGATTACACACCCAGAATGCACCATATTAGACCTATCACCTAATACTGTGTTTTCTGGTAACGCAACCCCTGCAACTTTTTCAACAGAAACTGATTCACCAGTTAAAGACGACTCATCGGCTTTTAAACTAGCACTCTCAATTATATAACAGTCCGCGCACGCCACATCACCTGCTTCTAAATGGACAATATCTCCTACCACAATCTCGGCTGTAGGCACACGCACAAGTTTGCCACCACGATATACAAAAGCAAAAGGCTCGCTCATCTTTTTTAGACTTTCAAGCGCATTCTCGGCTTTATTTTCTTGCACAAAACCAATTATTGCGTTTAAAACAACAATTGCTAAAATAACACCAACATCAATTAAGTCACTGTATTCGCCCGATGCGATAGCAACAATTCCCGTAACGACCGCCGCGCCTATTAAAATTAGAAGCATAAAATCTTTAAACTGCGACCAAAAAATCGCCCATTTACTTCTCTTTTTATGCCCGCGCAATTCATTTTTTCCGTTAGTCTCGAGCCTACGCTTTGCTTCGTTTGGCTTTAGCCCTTCGCGTGTCGTATCTAACTCGCTTAAAACTTGTTCGGTAGTTAAACTAAAAGGCTGTTTCTCCAACAATAAGCTCCTTTCTCTTTTTTTAAATTATACCAAAGGCTAAGAAATTTATCAAACAAATACGCCATATACTTAAAATTTGCACATTTTTTGCCAATTTGTAATAAACAATTTTAATAAAACAAAAATTTTGCGCATTTGCCCTATCAAAAACCGCACGATTACTAGACAAAAAAAATTTTTTATTTTATAATTTAGGTATACAAAAGGAGATATTATGAAACTAGGTATTGTAGGACTACCAAATGTAGGCAAAAGTACATTATTTAACGCGCTAACTAAGGCAGACGCTCAAAGTGCAAATTACCCATTCTGCACTATTGAACCAAATGTCGGTATGGTGTCTGTCCCAGACGAACGCCTAGAAGTGTTAGGCGAAATGTATCACACGCAAAAAATCACTCCAGCAACTATTGAATTTGTGGACATTGCAGGGCTCGTAAAAGGCGCAAGTAAGGGCGAAGGACTTGGCAACAAGTTTTTATCACACATTCGCGAAGTCGATGCTATTATTCATGTAGTAAGGTGTTTTGATGACCCAAATATCATTCATGTAGAAGGAAAAGTCAACCCTACCCGCGATATTGAAACTATCAATCTTGAATTAATTTTTGCCGATATCGAGTCGTTGGAAAAACAAATTGCACGCGTTGAAAAACTCGCACGCTCTGGTGATAAAGTAGCAAAAGAACAGTTTGCAGTATTTACTCTTGCTCTTGAACAACTTAAAAAAGGACTCCCTGCTCGTAGCCTAAATTTAAGTGATGACGAACGGAAAATTTTACACGATGCATTCTTAATTACCGCAAAACCTACCCTTTATGTAGCAAATATTTCACAAGAGCAAATTACCGCACCAGCAGATGAAAATATTTCCGCCGTTCGCAAAATTGCAAAAGATGAAAACGCAGAATATATCGAGATTTGCGCAAATTTGGAAGCCGAACTTGCCGAACTGCCACCTGATGAGTTTGAAGAGTACAAAACCGAATTTGGCATTAAAGAATCGGGGCTAAATAAGTTAATTAAGGCTAGTTATTCACTATTAGGTCTTATTAGTTATCTAACCGCTGGAGAAAAAGAAGTCCGCGCTTGGACTATTAAAAAAGGCACAAAAGCGCCACAAGCCGCAGGAGTTATTCACTCAGACTTTGAACGCGGTTTTATCAAAGCCGAAGTTGTGTCATACGGCACACTTGTTGCTTACGGTGGCTTTAATCAAGCAAAAGAAGCCGGCAAAGTGCGTATGGAAGGCAAAGATTATGTCGTTGAAGACGGCGATGTAATGTTGTTTAGATTTAATGTTTAGGGGGTACATATGAGAGATTATTTGATTAAGGAAAATAGAAAATTTTGGCACAGTATCAAAGAAACTTTAAAGCAATTTGATATGGAGTCAAACAGCAAGATTTCAAAAGACGAGCAAACGCACGCCGATATGTTCGCTTCGCAAATTATCGGCGATATTTCAAGTAGCCTTGCAGAATTTTATGAAAGTGTAAGTTCTGCCAATTTGCCTTCCCACGATATCGAGCAAATTGCAAATAGGAAACTTTCAGCATTCACAAGTAAAGCCGAAAAATCAATTGAGTACAACACCGCAAAAGAACGCGATGAGTTCGAAATCGCGCTGATAGATGGCGGACACACGGGAGATACTTTCGCGCTTGCTTCTAAATCACTATATAATAGCCTTAATCAAGAATCAAACAAAATGGAACACGCGCTTGACGAAACAATTACAAAAATTACTTCATTCGAATCTGCCCCAACCTTTGAAACCGAACAGGCGCTTCGCTCAAATTAACAATCTTACTTGCTTCGCAAGAATTAGCAATTAGCAGTCTACCACGCATAGCGTGAATTAGCAATTAGCAATTAGCAACTAGCAGTTAAGGATGGTATTTATTAAATAAATAATTAAATAACTTACAGCCTTAATTCAAAATTCAAAATTATATTAAAAACTCACTTCGTTTGAAGTGAGATTTTAATTTGTAGTGAGTTTTTTAATTATAGTAACTCCGTTGTCGCCTGCGTCTGTTATATTATGGCGCTATTAGAGGTTTTAAATTAACATACACTATAAAATATCAATATTGCTGCTGTCTGTTTGGTCGTTTGAATTGGTGGTTATTGGTTCGAAATAGGCGATTATTATTTTATTTTGGATGGCGGAAAGGTTTAGGCGGATACTTAAATCAGTGCCGAGTAAGGTTTCGCCGTCATACCAGCCAACAAAACGATAGTTGTCGTTTGCTTTGGCAATTAAGGTGGCTTGGGTGTCCGTATTGCCTAGCCCTACCATTCTTGCCTCACCGCCTATTGTGGAGTTAACTGCGGCTGTGTTCTCTATGGTTGTGTTTAGAGTGGGTGTTTCGCTTGGGTTTGTACTAAATACTGGTACTACCCACGCGCCTTGAGCTTGAGCTTGTGTTAGAGTTATTGTTTTATCTAGGACTGTGTTTCCGTTTTGAGTATACAATAACCCGTCTATAAACCAGCCGATTAAGTAGTAATCGGCATAT
The DNA here is from genome assembly GCA_944383915.1 of uncultured Clostridia bacterium. GTDB lineage: Bacteria > Bacillota > Clostridia > Christensenellales > UBA1242 > UBA7867. The sequence continues at coordinate 120 of CALWRJ010000010.1, read as the reverse complement.
GGTATTGCAGTATATGAAACGCTTTCACTTGTGTGTTCTGCGCCTAGGTTGTTGCCCAATACTCGCACTTCACCGCCACTTGTTGCACTAGTGTGCGCATATGCTCGTTTAAAGTATGCT
>CALWRJ010000009.1 GCA_944383915.1 uncultured Clostridia bacterium | reverse complement strand
CTCGTTTAAAGTATGCTACTATCGTTGTGTTTTGAGTTATATTTTCAATTGTGTATGGGTTGGTTGTTATTGGGTTATTTGTATCGTTGTTTAAGATGAAGTAATCAAACATATACCCTGTATTTGCCGTTGCGGTAACCGTTATATTACCGCCATATTGAACAGTACTAGCATTTGCAGAAATTTGTCCATTCCCGTCTGTATTCATATTTATAAAAAAACTCATTAATTGAAAGTTTGGACTACCATTATTACTATTTGTGAATTTTGAACTATGAAAATTACTAGTATTATTTAAACTTGTTTGGTCTTTAAAATAATATATTACATTAGAATTACCATTAGTAAAAGCAGATGAACCTATACTAGATGATGAAGTTGATATATTATTATAAAAATATACCGAAGTTAAACTAGTACAATTATAAAACGCAGAACTTCCTATACTGATGACACTATCTCCTATTGTTACTGAGGTTAAACTGGTACAACCTGAAAACATAGAATCTCCTATGCTGGTAAAACTATTAGGGATTATTACCGATGTTAAACTTGTACAATCTAAAAACACGTAACTTCCGCTACTAGTCTGTCTACTACTAGGTAATATTACCGAGGTTAAACTAGAGCAATTCCAAAACACATAACTTCCTATGCTGGTGACACTATCCGGGATTGTTACCGAGGTTAAACCGCTACAACCATAAAACGCAAAATTTCTTATGCTGATGACACTATTAGGTATTGTTACCGAGGTTAAACGACTACAACCATAAAACGCAGAACTTCCTATGCTGGTTGTTCCTTCTATTATAGAGTAACCTCCTGATTTGCCCGTTGGATACAATACAATTGTACTACCATCTTTCGAATATATAACTCCGTCTATGCTTTGATATGTTTGGTTATTTGGATCAACTGTAAATGAAGTTAAACTATCACACTCAGAAAATGCCTCCTCTCCTATGCTGGTGACACTATCTCCTATTGTTACAGAGGTTAAACTGCTACAACTATTAAACGCCTCATCTCCTATACTGGTAACACTATTAGGAATTATTATCGAGGTTAAACTAGTACAATCAGCAAACGCCCGACTTCCTATGCTGGTGACACTGTCTGGTATGTCTACCGAGGTTAAACTATCACAACTCCCAAACGCAGAACTTCCTATGCTAGTGACACTGTCGGGAATTGTTACAGAAGTCAAGCTATTACAAGCAAAAAACGCAGAACTTCCTATGCTGGTGACACTATCGGGGATTGTTACTGAAAATAAATTATGACAATTATCAAACACATACTCTCCTATGCTAGTAATACCGCTACCTATTGTTACCGAGGTTAAACGACTACAACAAGAAAATGCTCTCTCTCCTATGCTGGTGACACTATCGGGGATTGTTACTGAAGTTATACGACAATATTCAAACGCAGAATCTCCTATGCTGGTTGTTCCTTCTCTTATAAAACAATCTCCTGTTCTACCTATAGGATACATAACTATTGTACTGCCATCTTTAGAATATATTACTCCATCTATACTTTGATATGTTTGGTTATTTGAAGCAACTGTAATTAAAGTTAATCTATTACAACCAGAAAATGCTAGCCTTCCTATGCTGGTGACACTATTAGGTATTGTTACTGAGGTTAAATTGCGACAAGACCAAAACGCACCTTCTCCTATGCTTGTGACACTATAAGTAACACCAGAATAACTGACGGAACTAGGGATTGTTAAACTCCCACTAATACTTGTACTTGTTGTGCCAGTTACCTCGACTTCTCCGTTTAAACCTTCTACTGTTATGGAATAAATTAAATTACCTACAGTAAACTCATTACCTATTGCCGCTCCGGCGGGTTGTTCGGTGTCTTTTGATAATGAAACACCTAGAATTATACCACCTGTGGCTAGGACTAGGGTGATTATACAAAGCATTGTGTATAATTTATATTTTGAAAATAATTCTTTTACTGCCACTAGTTGCACCCCCTTTGGAAATGCAAAAAGGCGCAAGGGGTTGCGTCAAGATATTTTGTATTTATTTCTGTGTTTTTGTAAAGTGTTTTAAACTTGTTTGTATAATTTGCTTGATAATTTACATTTTTTCTTTTATTTGATGTTGTATTAATGTTTGTGGGAGTGGTTGTTTTAGGAGTAAAGGTTTGAGATAAATACCCTTCCTTTACACCTATATTTTGTGCGGATAAATAGCCTTTAAAGTGCGGTAAAACAAGTATTTTTGGGCTATTTAAGCGCCCCCCCCCCAGCGAATTTTGGGAAGGGGAAATTTGCGTTTTTAACATATTTTGTTCCCCTTTTTTCTTTATTATTATATGGATAGTATACTCAAAAACACTAAAAATACAAAACGAATTAACACCTTTTTGCAAAATTTCTCAAAATTTTTACTTTTTCTTATTTCCTATAAAAAAGAAAAGTTATCCACATTTACACATTTTTGTGGATAACTTTTTTAAATTTTAAAAACTGCATTAAATCAAAATTCTTATAACCACCGCGAGAAATTTATAATTAATCAAGCAAGTTAAAACTTCCCCTTTCGAAATTTTTTCGGCATACAAATTAGAACTATCTCGGTTGGAAAGACGCACCCACCATAGTACCGTAAGTAAAAATCGTATTTTTTAGTTATAGAATTAATAAGGCGCGGAATGTCTAAAATATCTGTGTTGCCGTGATAAACCGAAATATACAAAATCGGCAAGTCGACTTTTATGTGTTCACGCGCGCCGATTAGCGCCCTTTTCTCACCGCCCTCAATATCCATTTTAATAATATCAATTTTTTCTTTTATGTCGTCATCTAGGCGGACGGCATTTATTTCTTGTTCACCGTGTTCGCTTATTGTATTTGCCGAACACGAAAATGCGTTTGTCGTGTAGGTTAACCGCTCGTTTTCGTCACTTACCGCACAATTTTTTATGGCTATGTCGTGTAAACCGCCTAAATTGTTTTCAATATAAGGTAACATTTCTTTCGTCATTTCATAGCAATAAATTTTGCGGTAACTTTCTCCATAACTAGCCACAAAGTCCAGCACCGTATCTCCTGTGTATGCACCAACATCGACAAAAACTTTGTCGCTACAAATAGGTAAAATATTTAAATCAAAATAATGTTTAAATACCATTTCCTTTGCTTTTTGAAGTGAATCGAAATCTTGATTATATATATTATTTAAAATTGCATACAGCACAAATTTTGAATAATAATCTTTTAGTCTTTTATATAAAATAACAAACTCCCCTAGTCTATTTGCAAGCAATTGCGCGCGTTTATATATTACTTCGTAATTTTCTTGCGCGCTATCAAACCCACCCCAAAATTTATATTTATTTAAAAAATTTTCCGTTGATTGCTGTGTAATAGGCGCTATTCTTTTAAAGCGCAAAAGCATATGAGTATATAGTTCGTAAACTCCCTTTCCTTGTATTGAATCTATCAAAGTAAAAAATTGCTTGTCTATATAATTCATTCTTACCCCCTTTCCTTAAACATTAAGTACTTTATTCTAAAACTTTAAATTTTGTGTATAACTAATAAATATTTAATAAGTTGAGCCAGTGTGGGCGCTTGTGCGCGAGCGCACAGGCACGCGCGAAAGCGCGAGCCAATCGTTTTTTTGATAACAAAATCGATAAAGCGCCCACCCCCTTTTAACCAAGCAAAAAAATAATAAAAAATCGCGCGCCAAGTATTGAAAAAGTAACAAAGGCGTGTTATAATAATAAAAATCACCAAGGAGAAATATCATGGATATTAAAGAGTTAAGAAAAATGAATGATGAATCAGTTGCGCTTATGCGTGAGTATCGCGAAATTGCGATGCTACCAGCAAAACGCGAACGAGCTAATATTTGTTTTACCCGCTCTATGTATCTTTTGGGCGAAATTGTTAGGTATAATGATTTGCTAAAAATTAATGCAATGAATCTCGCTGATGCAATTCGCACTCAATTAGAAAAAGAAACGGGCGACACTTTTATCCCCAACATAAAATTAAAAGATGTAAAATCAGAAAAAAAGAAAGATGAATTTGGTCTCAGCGAACTACGCACATATTCATATAGCCTTGAACTGAAAAACACTCAAACAGGTGAAGTAATAGAAATTGCCAATAACTCAAGCAGTATTATGGCTAACAACGAAAAGTTTTTTGAATTTAATGAACAAGAAGCGTACGACAGTTTTAAACGCAAATATGTAAACTTGTTACACGAAAACGACATTCGCCTACCAAACGCAAACCTTCCTGTTGCTAGTCCTGTTGTGGAAAAATATAATCTTGAAGATTGCATCTGGAGCGCTTTGGAAAAAGAGCACGCACGCGTTAACACAAAAAGCACAAATGCTTTAAGTAGATAAACAAGCCAATTGTTTTAAAGGCTTGTTTTTTTGTTTTATTTACTTTTTCCTATTTTTAATTAATTAAATAAAAATTTATACAAATCGCATTATCTTTAATGAAATTTTTTTTTAAAAAGCACAAATTTTTATAAAAAATCAAAAAAAATATTAAAAAAATAAGTACTATGCAAGGTATTATGCATAGGTATTATGTGTGTAATATATAAAATATACAATTAATTTTATTTAACAAAATTAATTTAATTTGCTATACTATTAGAGTAGAGCAACATATATAGAACTCGTTGAAAAATCAATGGATGTTGAAAATTAGTAAAAAATCATTAAAAATTAATAAAAAACATTAAATTTTTGCAAATAACGCGTTTTTAAAGTTTTAAATTACTATTTATTAAAAAATTAAAAATTCAAAGTAATTTAAATATTTATATAAAAATATGAATTTTACCAAAAATGAGCATAATTTTATAAATTTTGCTAATTATTTTCTATTATATTCAACTATAACATTTTATTTTACTTTTGTATTGACTTTTTATAGTAATTTATGGTAATATTTTATACTTAAATATAGGCGCTCGCCATTCGTTTTTTATTTTTAGAGCGCTTGCATACATTTATGCGATTAAGTTGTTGCATAGTACCGCAATAAAATGCGTATATGTACTTTCTAAAAATGAAAACGAGGTATTTTTTATGAAAAAATTTGAAGATTTAGGGATACACCCTCAATTTATTAGGTCTTTATATGAACAAGGTTTTGATGCGCCAACTGAAATACAAGCACGCGCCATTCCTATTTTAAATCAAGGGAAAGATTTAGTTGGGCTCTCTCAAACTGGAACGGGCAAGACTCTTGCCTTTATATTGCCTATTTTAAATAAAATTAAAAAAGAAAATTATGTCGAAGCGTTAGTTTTATGCCCTACTCGAGAACTTGTAGAACAAATTTTACTTGAATTTAAAAAAATTCTAGGTAAAAATAGTGGCATTCGCGCAGTTGCTGTTTTTGGTGGCTCTGATATTCAGCGCCAAATTTACGCGATAAAACGCGGTGCAAATATCATTATAGGCACACCTGGACGCGTCCTTGACCATATTTCACGAAAAACTCTCAAACTCGGGCTTGTGCATACTGTTGTACTTGATGAAGCAGACGAAATGCTAAATATGGGATTCCGTGGTGATATTGAAAAAATTTTAAATAACACTCCGCGTGAACGCCAAACTATAATGTTTAGCGCGACAATGTCTAATGAAATTTTAAGCCTTACAAAAAAATATATGCGCTCACCAGAAAAATTGCAAATTGGCACACCGAACGCAACGATTTCCAGCATAAAGCAAAGTTATTTCATATGTCCAAAGGACAAGAAAAAACGCGCTTTGCACGCACTTTTGACGGAACTTCCACGCGGACGCACGATAGTTTTTTGCAATACTAAAAAAATGGTGGATAGTGTGCAAGTATATTTAAGAAAAATGGGTTTTATGGCACTTGCATTACATGGTGATATGCCACAAAATGTTCGCCGTAAGGTTATGAACGAATACAAGTCCGAACCCAATAATATTTTAATAACTACTGATGTTGCAGCGCGCGGAATTGATGTAAAGGACATAATTTCGGTAATAAATTTTGATTTACCACAAAATAACGAGTATTACATTCACCGTGTCGGTAGAACTGGGCGCGCAGGTCACTCTGGCAATGCATACACTTTATTAAACACACCTGAACAAGTGAAAGATTTACAGGAAATTGAAAAAAAGACAAAATCAAAAATCACTCTATCAAATCTCACTTTAAACGGAAATATTGAAAAAATTAATGAAAAACCTAAAAAAATAGGTAAAAAATTAAATATTAAATCTCGTGAAAAACGCGCAATTATTGCAGGGCGTGCGCAACGAACAAATTCTAGAAATGGCGCAATTAATGTACGAGGTAACTCAAAACAAGGCACTAAAAAACACACAATTCGCCAAACACACAAATCAAAAATCGGCAAAATTTATTATTAATCTATACCAAAAATAAAAGTTAAAAAGCATTATATCTTTGTAATATAATGCTTTTACATTTTTCAAAATTAATGTAAAATTTAATAAAAATTTTATAAAATATATATTTGATTACCAAAAACATAGTTTTTACACAAAAATCATAGTACTGTGCATACCTTTATTAAAAACACCGCCTTTTATTTATAAGGCAGTATTATATTTGTTTATTTTTTCAATTTTAAGCCGTCTTTAAAGGCATTGCCGACTTTGTTACCGAGTTCTATATAAGTATTATGCACGGGGTCAAATGTAATTATGTGGAGTTTTTTCGTATCAATCTCGCCATTTTCATCAAGCACGCTTTCATCTGCGCTAACATTTACAATCTCGCCAACAACTTTGTCATCATCGGTTATTTCAACGACTTCACATTCAAGTGACATAGGAAAATCAGCAATTATTGGCGCATTTACAAATTCGCTTTTAACTGTGTGCAAGCCAGCAACTTCAAGTTTATTAGGAACATTATTTCCAGAAACAATTCCAACATAATCGGCTTCTACAACATGTTTCGCATCGGCGAAAGCAAGTGTGAATGCTCCTGTTGTGCGCAAATTATCTGTTGTCTTGTGTTCTCCTAAATTGATTTCAACTTTACCATAATCACGAATAACACCCCAAGCAGCATTCATAGCATTTGGGTTGCCGTTTTCATCATATGTACCGATTATTAAAACCGGTAACGGATAAAACCAAGTTTTTTTACCAAAATTTTTTCTCATAAAATCACCTCGTTTTTAATTATGTGACTAATTATAGCGCAAAAATTAATTTTGATACAAGTAATTTAATGCTAAAAAGCAAATTTTATAAAATAATTTATAATGAGTAAAAACTTATTTTTTTGAAGTAGTCGTTGGTTTTTTCTCATTTATATAATCAAATTCTTGCACATCTTTTGTATACTCTATCATTTGATAATAGCCTAAACAATATTGATTTACAGAAAATATCTTATCATCACCAATAAAGTAGAAATAACCAAAATCGCCGTTTACTGAAACTTTATAACTCAAATTTTCCAAATGGTAATATTTTTTGCGTACAAATTTTATAACAGTTATATTTTCACCTTGTACAATAATTTTTTCTCTCATTAATAAGAGCATTATTGCAATAAAAAGAAGGAATAAAACACCAAAAAGGACATATACGCCGACACTTACTACGCTATTCCAAAATGTAGAAAACGCCACAAGCATAAAAAATGATATTATGGCACCCAAAAATGCTAACACTATATACCAAGGTGCTTTTTTTACAATAAAATTGCTTTCTGTCGATTTATTTATTTTTTTATAAAGTTTTTTAAAATAAAAGCCCAACAAAATAGCTAGCCCTATTGTAATTAAACAAAAGAATACTGCTAACACAATTCCTAAAGTTGTCATAAACACGCTCCATTTATTTTAAACAATTTTATCACATTTTAGCGAAATAGCAAAATATTTTATATAAATAAAAATAATTCTTGAAAAAAATTTTTTTTCATTATATAATATATACATATGCCCATAGTGCAACGGATAGCACAAAAGTTTCCGGAACTTTTAATGAGAGTTCGATTCTCTCTGGGCATACCATAAGGTTTTGCAATCAGCAAAGCCTTTTTTAATAAATTAAATAACACAAAAGTACATATTTAATAAAAATATTTAAAAGTTTAACAAAATTGGTATCTTTTTAACATAATGAATTTTTTAAAAAATTATAAAAAATTACTTGCTTTTAATTATAATTAAGACATAAAAATTCAGGAGGAAATTATGAAAATTTTATTAATAGAAAAAGATGCCTTGAAAGCAAGAAAAATACAAGAGAGTTTGTTGGAATTTTTTGAATATCAAGAAATAACATATATTCAAGATTTAAAAAATGCAAAACTAGACAAACAAGAAAACCTTATGATAGTTTCAAGCAATAAAGAAATAATTGATGAAATTAACAATAAATTTGAAAATACGGAGTTAAAATATTTTGTTTTTAATGACGACAAAGAGATGCAACTGTACTGCGTTCGCATTTCCAATAATGATATTTTAAATAACGAACACCACATTGATTGTCTAATTGACGAAGTATTTTTAACTATTAATTTAAAACGAAGTTTAATAGGAGCAATTTATATAAAAACCGCAATTAAATTAGCAATTAACGACCAAACGATGTTATTTAGAAACACAACTAAAAAGTTATATCCTAAAATTGCTGAAATGCATAGCGCAACACCTACAAAAGTAGAACGCGCTATTAGGCACGCATTGGAAACCTGTTTTAATAGTGGCAGAATTATGGAGTTAAATAAATTATTTAAAGTTAATATTTTTAAAGAATTTGATAAGCCATCTAATAGTGAATTTATCGCTTTAATTGCTGATAAAATAAAATTAAATCGCCACAAAAATTCATTTATTAAAAACTATTTTTAATAGATAAAGGTACTACGCATATATGCATAGTACCTATATTTTATATAATTTTATATGATTTTTACTGTTTTTTTAGATTTTATAGTTTTATAAATTATATATAATTTTAGCCAACATTTTTTAACTTCTCCCTAGCATACTGTGTTCTGCAAATTTGCGTTCTACTTCCCTTTCTTGTTCGGCTTTTTTATTTTCTTTGTATTTTTTATAATAAGGTTCTACAATAGCCAAATCTTTCATACGCACTTCTTTAGTTTTCAATTTCTTACTTGAAAAAATAATTAAATTAGATATTCTTGCATGAATTTTATTTGCGTTTGCTTTGTCAGGAAACTGTTGCATAAATTTAGACATTACTGTTGTATCAGTGCCACTTAAAATTTTATCTTGTATACTTTCAAAATCTGCTTTTTCACTTTTTGCTAAAATTATTAAATCCTGTGAACTTCCTGTGTCTAATATTTTATTAAAAAGTTTACCATATGTTTCGCTATCTAATTTTTTGCCTTGCAATACTAATATTTCCGCCAACTCGCCTGTGGTTAAAATATCTGCAATATTATATGACACAATACCATCTAGCAAATGCCCTGCTAAAATATAATTAGTTAGTTTATCCCCCATTTCTCTATGTTCCCCTAGATGGTAAAACTGATTTTCGGCAATGTTTTTATTCCATACTTTTAAGTACTCAACAGCGCAATCAAGTACCGCCTTTTCATCCCCATTTCCTAATGCTTCTTTTAACTTTTGATATGCCAAATCGTATTCAACAACCATTTTCCCATTCCACCTTCCTAATATTTACTATATTTTAGTATTTTTTGTCTATTTTGTCAAGAACCTATTTTTATAATCAAAAATCAAAGGTATAAAAGTAATATTTATTTGATTAAAAATAACTATTTATGATATAATAATATAAGCATTTACGCTTATTAAAAATAAACTTTAAATAGGAGCAAAAATGAGTACAATAAACTTTTTGCAAGATTACCGACTTTATGATTTTTTTACAAACAGCAATAAAATTACTTTATTTAAGGACGGAGAAAATCGAGTTTATGATAAAGATAGTATAGAATTTAACGAGTTAATGTCTGCTTTTCGAGAAATGATTCGCGACTCTTATGAAATGCCTGCTTTTGGAGTTAGTTTGCACGATGAAACAGTAAAAGCGATGCAAAACGGCATTTGGATAAAATTCGATTTTCCTGAACAGCAAGCACACAATGAAATGCCTTTTGATGCACTGTTAGTAAATATTGTAGCAGATTATGAAGGCTTTAATTTAATACGAGAAAGTGAAAATAAATACACTGGCCGTTGCTTTTATTTAAATCTAGACCATCAAAATATGAGTGATTTCTATTCTGTATGTGAAAAAATTAAATTTGAATAATACAAACTAAAATTAAAAACTATTTAAATACTTAAATTAAAAATTTATTATTAGTATTTTTATTAATTTTTTATTTTTAAATTTAAAAAAGCATCTGGTTAAAAACTAGACGCTTTTTTGTTCTACATAAATTGAACCTGATATTTTATAATTTTCAACATCATCAGCCATTGAGAAATACTCTACAAAATTTTTTAGTTCGACAAAAAACGCTTTCATAGATTCAATTACAGTTTCAAGACTACCCACCTTGCTATCTCTAATTAAATCTTGCACCAACAAATAGAAATAATTTATTTTATTATTGTCTTCATCTTTTAGTAAATGATTGATATAATGCAAAAATTTGCTACTATCAATTCGGTTTAATTCTTGTGCAAGTTTTTCATAATAAACAAGCCCATTTTGTGTAAGGCAATAATTTATACTTTCGATATCCTTATCATTTGGTATACTTTGCAAATAATCACTATCCAATTGTGGAGTGATTTCATTCAATTTATTTAAAATATAATCAATTCCTTCAAAAAAAGTTAATTTTTCATTGCTTTTTACCCATTTTTTCTCTTTGTGGAGTAATTTATAAACCAAATTTACATTCCTTAATTCACAAGAAAGTATTATTTCGAGCCAATTTACAATATCAGCAAAAACTTGCGACTTTAAAAATTCCTTATCGGCTTCTTGCTTTCGAATATTAATTAACTCAACAAAAATAGCAACAATAGCAGAGGCAAACACTCCACCTGCAAGAACAGAGATAATATCTAATAAAATGCTTGCCCATTCAGGAAAATTCGGTATTAATTTTAAAAATAGCAAAAAACATAAAGTACCAGCCGACAAGCACCACCAATAATATTTATTTAATCTTAATTTCCTCATATTTTTCACTTTTTAATTTTATTATTTTAAACAAGTACGGCATCGTTTATTGTTAAAGTAAGTGTGCGTTCGGCTTGATTTAATAAATTAATAGTAAAATCGGTATCGTTATCAAGCGGATTTGAATATGATGTTAGATTTAAAGATTGAGTATCATTTTCATTTATTAGGGTAACAAGCGAAGCGATATTTTCGCAGTTTGGACTAACAGTTATAGTAAAGGTATCGCCATAAGTTAGATTTTCAATTGGCAGATTAAAATCAAATTCCGTCATTAATTCTTTAAATCTTAAAAATGTCATACTCGTTTCACGGGGCACACCTAAGGCAGTTAAAATTTTCGAATCAAGTCTTAGCGTGTAATTATTTAATACATCATCATTACTGCTAGTATTGTAGGCTAAATTTAGAGTATAATCCCACTTTTCCGCCTCGCCATCTGCTGTTATTCGAAAAGTATCTGTAGGCGTATAAGAAATTGCACTTATATAACGATTACGCAAGCGATTAGGCTCAGTATTTGTAGTATTTGTATTTGGTATCATCTGTATACGGCTATTATTTAAATACACAGCAATTGTACCAATATCATATCCGCCAGCAAGTTCCAAAGTTACATAAAAAGTTCGCCCTTCCTCAACATAATACCCTTGCTCATCACGAGAAATTCCAACATCGACAACCGAAATACCTAATGAAGCATTATTAATTCTACCGATACCGTAATAATATTTCGTTGCGCTTTCGTTACACCCTGCGAATATTATCAAACTCGGCAAAAATATACACAAACAAAGTATAAATGCCAAAATTTTATTAAATGCTTTTTTATTTTGAATTAATCCCAATTTCCGCCCCCGAAAATTTTACTTAATAATATTTTGCTACCTATTTAATAATTTTATCAAAAAAAATAATAATTAGCAAATAAATAAAACAAAAAAGAGAGTTAATACCCTCTCCAACTAATTTTTAATTACTTATACTGCGTAAGATTTTGCCATAACGAAGTTCGCAATTAGCTCGAATAATCTGTCTAAATTCACGCGCTTCCGTGTCCGTTATAACTATATTTTCAAGTTGATTAAACTCTAAATGTGGTAAATTTTGCATTACTTCGAGAGTACGCGCAGACACAGGAAAAGCGTTTTCGCGTGAACAATGAATACAAACAAACTCGCCAGCGTCAGTATCAAAACGCAAAAGGTCGCTGTTTAGCGGTTTGCCACAATTAGCACAAGTGCGCAAATTCATTTGATACCCTGTTATTTTAAAGACTCCTAACGCAAAACGCATTAACACAACATCTGGGTCAGTTTCGGTATTTGCCAATGTTTCAAGAGCATTTAAAAGCCCTGTAAAAAGCAAATGGTCGGGTTCATATTTCATACTTACGCCATCTGCAATTTCAAGCATCGCGCTCCCTAAAACCATTGCCTTGTAATTTTGTGTTATCTCAAATAATGATTCAATTTCGCTCGCACCGGCAACAGTCATCAGTTCATTTTTACCAACCAATTTAAACTGCACATAACTAAAAGGTTGTGAAGCAAATTTTAATTTCGCAGTCACCTTTTTAACGCCTTTTAAAATAGCGCTTAATCTACCGTGCTCGGGAGTTAAAATAGTAATTATTTTATCATTATCGTGATAATCCAAACTCCGAAGTACTATTCCTTGTGTTATCAATTCGCGCATCTCTTTCCCTATCCTCACTCAATCTTTTGTATAAATTATGAAAACCAATCTCGCCTGTTTCACAAAACAAATCCCAGGCAATATCAGCAATTTCTCTATGTTCTCTAAATTTTTCTTTATCATTCATTTTCGCCACCCCTTTGTATTAATTTATACAAGAAAAGGCTTAATTATACATTATCAACCTTAACTTTATCGCGCCAATTTAATTTTACCTTAACAAACAAATCAAGATAAACCTTTGTGTGTAAGTATTTTTCCATTGCAAGTCTACTCTCTGTGCCTATTTTTTTAAGCATTGCCCCTTTAGCCCCAATTATTATACTTTTGTGGCTCTGCTTTTCGCAATAAATAGTTGCAGAAATTCGAGCTAGTCCATTTTCATTTTCAAAAGAATCAATTTCAACGCCTACGCCGTGCGGAATTTCATCATTTAAAAGCCAAAGTATTTTTTCTCTAATTAACTCCGCCAAATCAAATTTAACATCTTGCGCGCGGTACGAATCACGCGGAAAATATTCAATTTCATCTTTAAGTCGCTGTATAATTGCATTTTTTAAGGAAGGTAAGTCTTTGCCTGTTTTAGCGGACACTACGAAAATTTCAGCCAATCCTTTAATACTATTCAATTTAGCCAATTTGGGATAAAGGCTTTCGTAAGAGCAAATATCGCTTTTGTTCACGACAGCAAGCACTTCATACTTAGATTTTGCATATGACTGCAACTTTTTTAAATCAGTGTCCAAAAAAGGCTTGCTTCCGTCAAGGACATATACAATCATATCAACATCGGCGGTCGCTTGATTTATCGCATTTTCCATTGCTTTATCCAAATTATTTTTTATCGCGTGCATACCAGGTGTATCAATGTAAATAATTTGGTAATCTGGACCATTATCTATTCCCATAATAGCATTGCGCGTAGTCTGTGGTTTTGGGCTAACGATTGAAACTTTTTTGCCAATCAACGCGTTTACAAGTGTGGACTTTCCAACATTTGCGCGCCCAATAACCGCAACAAAACCCGATTTAAAAGCCATTTTATCCCCTCCTTTCTTTTAGTATAACAAAAAAAACTCAAATTAACAAGCAAATCACGCATTTTAGATTATTTTGATTATATTGAAAAATTTGCGCATACTAATATAAAAAAGGAGAAGTGTCTATGGAGTTTTGGGTACCGATTTTATTAGGGTTAGTGCAAGGAATAACGGAGTTTTTGCCAATTTCAAGTAGCGGGCATTTAGTCTTGCTCGAAAAATTATTTGGGCTAAATGGCTCCTTCCTTTTCTTGAATGTCTTGCTCCATGTCGCAACACTTCTCGCCGTCATTATTTATTATCGTAAAACAATCAAATATTTAATCATGCACCCCTTCTGCCAAATGAACAAATACCTAGTTGTCGCCACAATTCCAGCAGTGATTTTTGTCTTGCTGTTTAATGATTTTGTAAATAATGTCTTTGGTAGTACCGCAATGGTCGGTGTCGGCTTTTTGCTTACCGCACTTTTCCTAACTATTGCAGTGTTTATCGCAAAACGAAATACAGCACCTAGCCAATTAAATTATAAAAATGTGCTTGTAATGGGCGTAAGCCAGGCATTTGCTATTTTCCCAGGGCTCAGCCGAAGTGGAACAACACTCGCTTTCGGGCTTACTGCGGGAGTCGAACGCCAAACCGCTCTAGATTTTTCCTTTTTAATGTCTATCCCTATAATTTTAGCCAGTCTGGTTTACGAACTAATTTTCGCGGACTATTCCACACTCTTTGTTGATATAAACATCACAGGCACTATTATAGCATTTATAACCGCATTTGTTTCAGCACTAGGTGGGCTAATTATTATGAAAAAACTCGTTGCTCGCGCCAATCTCCTATATTTCGTCCCCTACCTAATCTTAATCGGCATTTTAACAATTTGCCTGGCATAAAACGCTACGCGAATTAGGAATTAAGAATTTTATTCGCTACGCTCAAATTTTGAATTTTGAATTTTGAATTAGGAATTAAGGAATGAATTTATTTATAATATTTTTAGTATTCCTTCCTTAACTGCTAATTGCTACCTGCTAATTGATAATTATAAAAAACCTCACTTCGTTTGAAGTGAGATTTTTTAATGTGAAGTGAGATTTTTAATTAATATACTCTATAATATATCTATATTACCACTGTCTGTTTGGTCGTTTGAATTAGTGGTTATTGGTTCAAAGCGGGCGATTATTATTTTATTTTGGATGGCGGAAAGGTTTAGGCGGATACTTAAATCAGTGCCGAGTAAGGTTTCTCCGTCATACCAACCAATGAAACGGTAGTTGTCGTCTACTTTGGCTATTAGGGTGGCTTGGGTGTCCGTATTGTCAAGCCCTACCATTCTTGCTTCACCGCCTATTGTGGAGTTAACTGCGGTTGTATTTTCTAAGGTTGTGTTCAGAGCGGGTGCTTCATTTGGGTTGGTACTAAATACTGGTACTACCCACGCGCCTTGGGCTTGGGCTTGCGATAATGTTATTGTTTTATCTATGACAGTTGCTCCGTTTTGTGTATATAGTACTCCGTCTATAAACCAGCCGATTAAGTAATAGTTAGTATATGGTATTGCAGTGTATGAAACACTTTCACTCGTGTGTTCTGCGCCTAGGTTATTTCCTGTTACCCGCACTTCCCCACCTGCTGTTGCTGTTGTTTGCGCATACGCTCGTTTAAAGTATGCCACGATTGTTGTGTTTTGAGTTATATTTTCAATCGTGTATGGATTGGTTGTTATTGGGTTACTGGTGTCGTTGTTTAGAATGAAGTAATCAAACAAATAACTTGCATTTGGAGTTGCGGTTACTTGAAAACTTCCGCCGTGAGAAACAGTAGCGCTAGCGGTTATACTTCCATTTCCGTCTGTGTTGGTAGTTATGGTGTATGTCTTTAATTTAAAGTATGCGGTGATTGTGGTGTTTTGCGTAATGTTTGTAACGGTATATGGGTTAGTATAAATTGGGCTTCCGTTGTTTACTATAAAATAGTCAAATTCATAACTTGAACTAGACGGTGTTGCGGTTACCGTTACACTGCCTCCACTTTGCACCGAGCTTGCAGTTGCTGAAATAGTACCATTTCCGTCTGTGCTAGTGGTGATTGTGTAATTTTTTAATCTAAACACTGCGGTATATGTAGCATCGCTTGTTACATTTACTACATAACTTGTTTGATTTTCTGTACCACTAATAATTGTATTTCCTCCATTTAAACTCCAACCTAAAAATTCATAATTATCACGAGGATAAGCACCTATTACTACCGAACTGCCTACAGCGTAACTTCCTGTACTATCACTGACTGTACCATAACTTTCATTACTACTTTGAACAGTGATACTTGTATTTAAAGTCATTAGTTGAAAATTTGAATTAGCAAATTTATAACTATGGTAATTACTCGCATTATTTAAACTTGTTTGATCTTTAAAGTAATATCTTGCACTTGAACTAGTCCCCCTAAAAGCACTACTACCAATAGTAGATGAAACCGAGGAAATATCATTATAAAAATATATAGTTGTTAGATTAGTACAACCTGAAAATAGCTGATAACCCATAGTAGCCACATTCTTGCCGATAGTAACTGTTCTTAAGTTACTACAATTAGGAAAGACATAGTCTCCTATTTGAACTACGCTATCTGGTATTGTTATCGAAGTTAAACCGCTACAACTAGAAAACGCCGTACCTCCTATGCTGGTGACACTATCAGGTATTGTTATCGAAGTTAAACCGCTACAACTATCAAATGCAGAATCTCCTATGCTGATGACACTATTAGGTATTGTTATCGAAGTTAAATCGCTACAATAATTAAAGGTACCATCTCCTATACTAGTAACTTTATCTGGTATTTTTATAGAAGTTAAACTGGTGCAACTATCAAATGCACAATCTCCTATGCTGGTGACACTATCGGGGATTTCTATTGAGGTCAAACGATTACAATAACGAAAGGCATAATCTCCTATAGCTGTCGAATTAGGTTCAATTGCATAGGTAGTCGCATCTCTCCCTCTAGGATAAGCAACTATTGTTTTACCATCTTTTGAATACATAACTCCATCAATATCTTTAAAATTAGGATTATCTGCACTTACATTTATTGTGGTTAATGGGCAAGCTCTAAAAGCATGAGCCCCTTGTATACTAGTTAAACCACTTCCTA
This sequence comes from uncultured Clostridia bacterium, assembly GCA_944383915.1. Classification (GTDB taxonomy): domain Bacteria; phylum Bacillota; class Clostridia; order Christensenellales; family UBA1242; genus UBA7867. The sequence goes on along the minus strand of CALWRJ010000009.1, from coordinate 19,824 downwards.
TAGTTATTGTTTCCAAATTATCACTAGCATAAAACGCTGAACCTACTATTCTTTTTAAGGTATCTGGTAAAATTATATTTGTGACATATGAATGATAAAACACGCCTATCTCTGCCCTATATCGCATAGAAATTTCTTCAACTATAAAAGAATTATCCGATACCATTTCAGGAATAATTATTGAAGTAGCACTCGAGTTACCACGCATTACAACCTCTATAGTACAAGTTTGTGAACTTAATAATTTATAAGATATAGAAAAATCATAATTACTTGATGAGCATTCTACACCATCGGCTGTTATATATGTAGTAAATCTATTCAACTGAAAATCACTAGTATCAGAAAATGCGCTACCATAATTATTTAACACATAATTCATAATACCTTCGTTTTCAAAATAACAAGCCATACTATCAGCACACATAAAAGAATTAGCCCCTATTTCAATTTCGTGGCTATTGTAGTTGTCGTCATAAACAGATGAACTCGTATAATTAAAAATTATAAACGATAAATTTTCACAACCTTCAAAAGCACTCTCACCTATATAAAATACTCGATTACCTATACTGGCAAATTCTAAGCTAGAACAATTAAAAAAAGCATAATCACCTATGTAAAAAACATTATAAGGAATAGTTACCGAAGTTAAACTAGTACAACCTTCAAATGCATTATTCCATATATTATTAACTCCTTCCCCTATTGTTACTGTTTCCAAATTCTCACAATAAGAAAAAGCACCCTCACCTATATCTGTAACACTATCAGGTATCGAAAGAGAACTGATTTCATACCATGATAATGCATAAGATGCAATACTGGTTACGGTATATTGATTGCCCCAATCATCCTCAATTGTACTGGGGATAACAACTTCCGTATAAGGCTCATATATATTTCCATACACCAATTCAGCAGTATCGCCTGAAGTTTCAAAATAGTATTCATTACCATAATCATCATATACATATACAGCATCTGCTTTGACTGGTTGTTCGGTATCTTTTGATAAAGTAACACCTAAAGTTACACCACCGGCGATTAAAACTAGGGTGATTATACAAAGCATTGTATAGAGTTTGTATTTGGAAAAAATTTCTTTAATAGGCATTTAGATGAACCTCCTTTGGAAATGCTAAAAAAGCGCAAGGGGTTGCGCTAAAGATTTTAATTAAATTTTTGTTATGTTGGGGTGAATTTAAAAGCGAAAAAGAAACTTTTAAATTATTGTTTTGTTGTGGTAAATTAAAAGTTTGATATTTATTTATAGTTGTATTTTGGGGTAAAAAAAAGTCCGCATTTATGTTAGTATTTGGGAGTAGTAAATACCTTGTATTTATTGGGGTAATTTGTGTGGGAGTGTATATCTCCTTTACACCTGTATTTAGTGCGGATAAACAGCCTTTAAAATGCTTTAAAACAAGTAATTTTGGGCTATTTAAGCGCCCCCCCCCATGCAGTTTTGGGAAGGGGAAATTTGCGTTTTTAACATATTTTGTTCCCCTTTTTTGTTTATTTTTACAGAAATAGTATACTCGAAAAAGTAAAAAATACAAAATGAAATAACACATTTTTACAAAAAATCTAAAAAATTTTTATTTACTATTATTACTAGCAAAAACGCGTCTATTTGAAAAATTTTTAAAATTTTGTTATTTTTGCTTAAAATTGCTTAAAAAATTCCGCCATTTTTACTAAAATCTTTAATTTCTTAAATTTTAATAAAACAATCGCCAAAACGCCTTTATTTATCTTTTATATTGTATTTATTCCCCTAAAAACTCACTTGCAAACCACGACTATTGACTATAATGCGTTTTTATGCTATAATAAATATAAAACAAGAAAAAGGAAGTATGTTTTATGGAAAAAGAAAAAGCAAAAGAAACACAGTACCCTGCGTATGTTATTCGCAATCCAAGCCCTACGCAACTTTGGTTATTTGATTATGTAACTCAAATGTTGCAAAATATCGCACTTAGCAGCGCCAAAGAAAATAAATCTAGTAATGAATGTGCAGAAATAAATATTCAAGAAAATTTAAAGACAAAAGAACAATTTTACATATACTGTCCAAAAAATCGAGATTTATATTACCAAGTGATAGTTCGTGCGCCGATTTTTATCAACACACTTGATTCAATCACAACCAATGAGTCCATTATTCAAGGGCTAACTAAATTAGGTTATATTCGTTCACAGCAAGATTTAATTGACGAAATTGAAAATATTGATATTGCGTGGATTGATGCTTACAACAAACTTTATCCGCTCGGGCTTTCACCACTATTGTCTATTCCCAAAAATGAGGACAATAAAAAGCAAATAGAAGCACTTGCTAACAAATTATCAACAAATCTTGCCAATAATGATATATTCTCGCTCGTAGTTGGTGGTAATAACAAAAAGGCGAATTTTTATCTAGAATACAATCCTATTCAAAATCTTTCACTCAGAGAAGCGACAAATGAGCGCCAAATTGCATTAAATACTGCATTAATAGAAGCGGAAAAACTTGGTCTAAACAATTTAACGCATTACAACGCAATCGGTAGTATAAATTCAGACAAGGTCGAATGGCTTGCACGCGATTATTACGGGCACGCAAATTTGCGCAAAATGGATAACCGTCCACTAATTCAAGAAATGCCAGAATATAAAGAAGTGCTTAAAAAGGCTAAGCAGAATGGTTTGGATCGTCCTATATACATCATTAAAGACGGAACAAGAGCCGATTTAAATTATCTGTCTCATATGGCAACACTAATGTATAATTACAATAAAACTTTGCACGACTGCAAATTTTCAACTCATCTAATTGAGCACAACGATACAAACTATGTAATTTTAACAAGTAAAGATGCAGATTTACAAAAATTTTTAATAGAGCGCGCACCAATGCTTATTAATAAAGCAAAAGAAACCACCTCTTATGATATTTCAAAAATTCCATATGTAATTACTAAAAATGGCGAGTGCTTGGAATCAGACTTACTCCCCGTTTGTACTTTCCCGAAATCAAAAAACAATATTAATGATATTAAAAAAGCAATAGAAATTATGCAAACCAAGGAAGCACAAAACTGTCGCGTAGCGTATAAGGAAAATAAAGACAAAGTTACTTGCTATTTAAAAAATGATATTAGAGAAAAAGCACAACACACCACATGGAAATCACTTCGTACGAAAAAGCGTGAATTTTTGTCTGCAATAAAAAATATAGAAATAGAATGCACTCCGTTAGATGATTTTGGTAGCGAAATCGAAAATTATTATTGCCAGCATAAAAGCCAAGCGACTATTTCACCACTTGCTGAAATTATACGCTAAACAACTAAAGCCGTAAAACCGGCTTTTTTTATTTTAAAAATACTTTTTTGTACTATTTGCACAATAATATTTAAAAATAAAATACTAAGTTCATTAAAAAATTTTACAATAATTACCATAAAAATCGCGATTTTTGGCACAAAATGTTCCAAGAAAAATTTTTTGATACAAAAATGTAATTTTATTTTTTTGATAAAAAATTTGTCGTTTTTCCCTTAAATAAAGGCTTTTCTTGAATTTTTTGTAAAAAAATTGTCGAAAAATGTAGATACAATTTTTTATATTCAAAGTTTTTTTTGAAAAAATAGCATAAACTATTTGCATGGCTAAAGAAAAACCATTTAAAAATAGAATTAAGGAGTTGCGCCATTTAATTGGAGTTACGCAAAGACAGTTATCCGTTAGCACGGGAATACAACAAGCCAATATTTGTAGATGGGAGAAAGGGCTTAACCGACCAAATGTTATGGATTGCTGGCGTATGGCAGATTTTTTTGGCGTCACTATCGATTATCTTGTTGGGCGTACTGAAGATTAAATCGTCTTAATTTAATTTCCACTAACGCTATTCTTTAACACAATTAGGCATAACAATCGTTATGCTTTTTTGCGTTGGAATTTACTTTTACGCTTCGCCGTTGGCTCGCTTAAATTAGGAATTAGAAATTAGAAATTAGGAATTTTGGTCGCTGACGCTCCAATTTTAAATTTTGAATTTTAAATTTTGAATTACGGCTGGAATTATTTAAATATAATATTAATTTTATACCCAGCAATAACTGCTAATTGCTAATTTTTTAAGAGCTTGCGCGCAAGCGCACCATAATTCAAAATTCCTAATTCCTAATTCAAAATTATATTAAAAAACTCACTTCGTTTGAAGTGAGATTTTTAATTACAAGACTCCGCTGTTGCCACTATCAGTTTGTCCGTTGTTCGTATTAATTGATGATGTGAACACTGCAAATATTTGTTTACCGTCTATAACTGAAAGCGGTATGCTAGCGCTGATGTAGTCATAACCTTGAAGGGTGATTGTTTGCCCGCTTTCGTCTTGGTAGGTTATGTATTCTCCGTCTACTTGCCAACCTAGGAAGGTATAGTCTGTGTACGCTTGCGCTACTACATTTACTGTTTCTAGTCCGTTTGTGGTAGTGTAGCCGAGTATTTTAGCACTACCTGCTACGGCTAAGTTTGTTTCACTGCCTTGATATTGTACCGATACTGCTATGCCTTCGACAAGCCCATTTGAAAATACCGCGGTAACCGTTGTGTCTGCAGTGATGTTATTTAAATTTAAAGGATTTTCATAACTTGTACTAGTACTATCACCACTTTCAATTGTCCAGCATAGAAAAGTGCTATCTCTGTTTGCTACTGCAATTATATTTTGTACTGACGAACCATATACTGTTATTGAATTACCAAATTCATTATTTACCGAAACTTGCCCTAGAGTGCTGTCGTTAGTGGTGATTATTATCGTAGTATTACTTCTAAAAACTGCAGTATAGGTTGCATTTGTAGTTATATTTACGGTATAACTTGTTTGATTTTCAGTACCGTCTTTAATTGAATTTCCACCGTCTAAACTCCAGCCCAAAAATGTATAGTATTCGTTAGGTGTTGCGCTTATAATAATTGAAGTGCCTGCCATATACATTCCACTATTATTGCTTACCGTTCCTAAATTTTCATTATTACTTTCAACAGTGATATTTATATTCAATGTCATAAGTTGAAAGTTTGGACTTCCGCTACTACTATTTGTGAAATTAGAACTCCAGTTTTCTGCAGAATTTAAACTTGTTTGGTCTTTAAAATAATATGTTACATTAGAATTTCCATCTACAAAAACATTATTTTCAAATGTTACATTAGCAATATTATTATAAAAATAAACAGAAGTTAAACTAGTACACCCAGCAAATGCTCCCATCGCAAAACTAGTAACGCTTTCGGGTATCGTTATCGAAGTCTGGCTAGAGCAAAGATAAAACGCATTAATGCCAATTCTAGTAACACCGTTAGGTATTGTTATATTTAATAAATTAGTACAGTTTTGAAATGTGCTGTTCCCTATACTTGTAATACCACTTGGTAAAACTATTGAGGTTAAATTTGTACAATAATAAAACGCACTATCACCTATGCTTGTAACACTATCTGGTATAGTTACCGATGTTAAACTTTGACAACCATAAAAAGTCTGACTACCTATGCTCGTGACACCATTTGGTATATCTATTGATGTTAAACCGCAGCGCCAAAATGCTGAACCACCTATGTAAGTAACAGTATCAGGTATTGTTACAGATGCTAAATTATAACAGGTTTGAAATGCAGCATCACCTATGCTAGTAACAGTATTAGGTATTTCTACTGAAGTTAGACTAGTACAGTTATAAAATGCAGAATTTCCTATGCTGGTTACTGTATAACCTCCTAATGTACTTGGTATTATGAGTTCTGTTGCGCTTCCTGTATAATCAGTAATAGTTGCATTACTACCAGAGACAGTATATTCAAAATCGCCGTCTGTATCCGCTTTTGAAGGGGTTGTATTAGGCAACAAAACGCCAAGAATTACACCAGTAGCAATTAAGACTATAGACACAATAACTAGCATTGTATAAAGTTTATATTTTGAAAATAATTCTTTTATTGCCATATTAAGTTTTTCTCCTGTTTTTATTTTTTGCTTTGGTCGGTATTTTAGTTATTGGTAAAACAAAAATTGCTTTGTTTTTCAAGTATAGTTTTATTATAACTAATAATTAAATAAAATACTTATGATTTACAATATTGTATTGACTTTTTTAGAAATTTTTAAAAATATTTTATTTTAGATATATTTTTGTATAAATTTAGTTATTTGTTTTAAATTTATATTAAATTAGATATAAAACAGCCATATTTCCCTTTTATTTTTTATTTTTAAATTTTTAATTGCTTATTTTTATTGTTTCATTTTATAAGTATTTAGTAATATTTTAACATAAAAAACTTGTAAAATCAAACAATTTTATTTGTTTTTTATGTTTTTTATCAAATTTTACTTATGATTTTTAATTTTCGGTACAATCATATATTATTAATATATAAATTTAGGAGTGAAAGTATGGCAGAGTTAAGATTAAGGGAATTACGCGAAAATGAAAAAATTACTCAAGCAAAACTAGCGGAAAAATTAGGTTGTTCACAGCAAAAATTTGCACGCTGGGAAGCAAATATAAATGAACCAACTTTAGATGATTTAATCAAAATAGCAGATTATTATAAAGTTCCGCTTGATTACTTGTGTAATAGAAATTATTCTGTTTTTCACGACTTCACTCCAGAACAAATAAATATTATTTTTAAGATAAAAAATTTAGAAAAAGATAAAATAACCGAAGTGCTTGATTTTATAGACTTTCTCGCTTCCAAAAAAGATTAAAGAGCAAAACAAAAAGGCAGTTTAAAAAGAGAATATCCTATTTATTTTTTAGGATTTTGTTCATATTTTAAACTGTCTTTTTATGTACCATTACAAAAAGCAAACTAATTAACTTCTTTAATAATGGGGTGTTTTTGATAAAAGGCTTGCATTGTGTCTTGATAAACTTTTAGTGTGCGCTCCTCCAAATCTTTTGCGCGTGCTTTTTGGTCCAATTTCGAATCTGGGTAAATTGGTTCGCAAATTTGTATATACATTTTTTGCTTTAATTTTTTTCCTTTTTGTTTTTGTCTAAAAGTAATCACATAAGGCACAATTGGGACATTGTTAGCGCTTGCTATTCTAAAAGCGCCGTCATTAAAGTGGCGTAGGTGCGTACAATAAGGATGTATACTGCTTTCAGGAAAAATTAGTACAAGTTTATTATTTGCCAAAGCATTATTTAATACACGCATACTATGTCTTGCCCCTGCCACATTATCTGCAATGGGGTGTCCGCCGAGTGCAAGCATTATTCTACCAACTACGGGGATTGCAAGATGTTCGGCAAGCATAACAAAACGAGTACGGCGCCAGCCTACGCGAGCGCAAATCAGCGCCCCATCCATAACATGCACATGATTTGACACAAGAACTGCACCTTTGTGTTTAATTTTTCGTATGTTTTTTTGTCCTGTTAATTTGTATCCGTACTTGATTTTTGTAAATGGTGGCAAAAGAATTTTCGCAAAAAAGAGCAAGATATCGGAGCCCATACGATAGAAAATATTTTTATGCTCGTATTTAAAGTTTTCATCTACTTTTTGACGGTTTACCGAGTTGCCTGCGTTTATTATATGGTCGTGGGCAGCTCCTTCAAAATCACTATGAACGCCACCGTCTGGGTGCTTTTTGTAATATTCGTGGTAATACTCGATAACTTCGCGAAAAAAGTCTTCCATTTTTCCCATCGCTTCGTCCATATTAAAATGTTCAAGCGCGTAGTTTAGGTTATACTCGCTTAACTCTCGGCGCTCGTCATTATGTTCGATAAAATAATCAATCTTTTTAGCAAGGTCGCGATAATCACCTGCCTTAAAAAGAGTCTTTTCATCTCTTGCAAAATAACGAATTGCACAGTGCTTGTGGTCACTAAAAATACACGGGCGCGCACAAATCATAGCCTCCATACAACTCAAGCACTCAATTTCCGTTTCGCTTGCGTGCACATACAAATCGGCGGTATTAATCATTTTTAAAAAGTCGTCATTATCAAGGTAACCAAAAATGGCAGGGTTTGGAAGCCCGCGAGCGAGCCTTTTTAATTTCTTTTCTAACGGTCCTTGCCCAAGCAAAACAAGTTGAATTTTATCGCGGTATTTACTTTTCTTTACAGCCTTAATAATTAATTCTTGACGCTTTTCTTTACTGTATCGTCCTGTAGATAAAATTACAAATTTATCGGCAAATTCTTTCGGCTTTTCCATAGGAATAAATTTAAATTGCGGACGCACACCATTTGTAATTACGCGAAAACGGTTGTTGTACTTGTGACTATGCAATTCATCTACCATAAACTGCGTAGGACAATGGACAAATTCTATATTGCGATAAAATTTTCGCCAATAGTGACGATACCACCACGAATTAAGAAGTTGACAATTTTTTAAACCTATGTGCGCGAAAATATTTTCGGGCTGTACATGAGTCGAGGTGGTAAATGGAATATTTAGCATTTTACAAAGCGGAATAACCGCACGACTCATTTTAAAAGGCATCATTAATTGTACAATATCCGCCCCCACGATGCCTTGAATTAATTTATCTATTTCTGGTTTTCCAAGCATTACTCCATTACGGCGGATATAATTTTTTAACCCCATAAAATGACGAGGTTGGACTTGGATATATTTAATGCCAGACTCGTTTTCTCCCGCATAACAAGACACGACCGTGACTTGATGCCCACGCTTTTGCATATTTTTTGATAAATTTTTTACTGCTGTGCTTGTGCCGTTGTCCTGCGTTCCATACATATCGGCTATAATTGTTATTTTCATTATGTCTCCTTAATTAGTACTAGATAGAAAGATTATAAATTATTTTACAGTTTTTTGTAAAATGTTTAAAATATTTTTACAAAATTAGACAAATTTAGCAATTTGTTCAAGCAGGCTAAAATTTTAACAATAAAAATAAAAAACAATATTCCTTTTTAACAGTGCAAATTTAAGGTAATTAACCTTGACAAAAGTATTTACAAAAGTTAAAATATACATACAAATTTTTAAGGAAGTATTGAAAATGAAAAAAATAGTCACTAGATTCGCTCCAAGCCCAACAGGCTATATGCACATAGGTAATTTGCGTACCGCGCTTTATTCTTATTTAGCCGCTAGACACGCTGGTGGCAAATTCATTTTGAGAATCGAGGATACCGACCGCGAACGCTATGTCGAGGGCGCAGAACAAGTAATTTTTAATACATTGCGTACAACGGGCTTAAATTATGACGAAGGCCCAGACATTGGCGGACCAAGCGCTCCTTACCGTCAAAGCGAGCGAAAGGATATTTATTTAAAATATGCCAAACAATTAGTTGACGAAGGCAAGGCTTATTACTGTTTTTGCTCTAAAACAGAAAAAACGGATAACGACACTGAAAACGCTACAAGCGGTTATGATAGGCACTGTCGTAATTTAGCACCAGAAATTGTTGCTGAAAATTTGGCACAAAACATACCTTATGTAATTCGTTTTAAGATGCCACTTGACGGCTCAACTACATACCACGACCATATTTTTGGCGATATTACAATCGAAAATAACAAAATGTATGATTTGATTTTGATAAAGTCTGACGGCTACCCTACATACAACTTTGCTCACATCGTTGATGATCACCTTATGGGCGTAAATACTATTTTGCGTGGTAACGAATTCCTTACAAGCACACCGCAATATGTACAAATTTACAACGCTTTCGGTTGGGAATTGCCTGATTACTATCACCTACCGCTTATTATGGGCAAAAATGATGATGGTTCAGTTAGTAAATTGAGTAAAAGGCACGGTTCGGTGACATTTGATAAAATGCTCGAACTCGGTTACCTTCCACAAGCAATTTTAAATTACATTGCCCTCTTAGGTTGGCACCCAAAAGATGATAAAAGGGAAATTTTTTCACTTGACGAACTCGTAAAAGAGTTTGATGCAGACGATATTCGTAAATCAAGCGCAATTTTCGATTATGATAAACTTAAATGGATGAATGCAAAATATTTAAGCAATATGACATTAGATGAATTTGATTTTGTTGCTAAACCTTTTATATCAAGTGTGCTAACTCGCGAAGTTGCGGACTACGAAGCGCTTTTAAAATTACTCCAACCGCGTGTACAAATATTAAGCGAAATACCAGAAAAAATAGAATTTTTCCAAGCACTTCCTGATTTTGATATTAATTTACTCGAAAATCAAAAGAAAAAAGCTACTCTTGAAAACGCGAAAGATATTTTAACAACAACTATCGCAAAACTCGAAAATGTAGACTCATGGGAAAACGACACGCTGTTTGCCATTCTTAATGAAGTTGCTGATAGTCTAGTCTTAAAATCAGTAACTGTGATGTGGGTAATTCGCATCGCACTTTCTGGAAATATTGTAACCGTTGGTGGCGCGACAGAAATTATGGAAGTATTGGGAAAAGATGAAAGCATTACCCGCCTTGCAACAACTCTTGAACGTATAAATTAAAAAATTCTAAAGAGGACAAATTAATATGCGAATGATTAATCTTGAAAATATTTCATTAAAAGATGCACCGAATATTAATGAAAAATTTATTCAACAAAAAATTTATGAAAATCCTAAAATTTTAGGACTTGGCAACTTAAAGCCAATTAGGATGGAAAAACCACAAATTAGTGGTGGTCGAATTGATATTTTACTCGCAGATGAAAACTTGACAACACGCTACGAAGTCGAACTTCAACTCGGAGAAATTGACCCCAGCCATTTAATTCGCACTATCGAATATTGGGATAAAGAAAGAAAACGATTTCCCAATTATAAACATTGCGCAGTAATAATTGCTGAAAATGTTTCATCCAGCAGATACTTAAATGTTATCAATTTATTGAATGGTTGCGTACCAATAATCGCTCTCCAACTTAATGCGTTTAAAATTCACGATGATGAATTTTCGATTACATTTACTAAAATTGTAGATATAAACGAATACGGCTCTGACGATGAGGACGTTTTAGAGCCTACGGACCGCAAGTATTGGGAAAAGAATGCCAGTCCAAAAACTTTAACATTGGTTGATAATATTTTTAACAAGTTATTTGCAAGTGAAAAGGAAAAGTATTCCCTAAACTATACCAAATTTTATATTGGTCTTACCGTTGACGGAATTGCAAAAAACTTTGTTAATTTCACACCAAAAAAGGCATTTTTGTGGCTTAATATTAAGGCATTTGAAAACGATGAATTTAATAAAAAATTAGACCAAACAGACCTTGATTTTAACTACGATAATCAGTGGAACAGATACCGCTTTAAAATTAAAGATTTTAATGAATTTGAAAATAATTACGACTTATTTAAAGAAATCATTGAAAGCGCGAAAACTCGATTTAATATTTAAAAATATACTAAAATTGCTTGTAAAAATTTGAAAAAATCTATATTATATAATATATAGATTGCTTATTGTATTATATTTTAGGAGTGAGTATGGCTTTTTCTGTAATCGGGTTGGTAATAGGACTTGTGGCGCTTATTCCCTTTGTATTAGTTTTAATATTTCGTCCTGCTGATACACCAAAAAACCCCAAAGGGCACAATTTAATTTTTACCATTATAACATATATCGGTTTGCTTGGTTGTACAGTATTGCTTGCACTTTCGCAAGATACTCTTGAAACTGTTGGCATAGAAAGTAACCCTTGGTTTTGGTTATCAATAGTTAGTTTTATTGGTTATGTTGCCGTATGGACAAATTATTTTTTTACAGGGTGTAAGTATGAAAATCTTTTCCAAGCGTTCGGCTTTATCCCTATGCCTATAACATTTTTTACAATTCTTTTATACTGTTTCTTGTCAATCTATGTCCAGCAATTATATATGTGGATAAGCACAATTGTGCTAGCACTCGGGTTTGTGGCAAATACTTTTTATGTATACAAAAGTTATTTCACACCAACCCCACCCAACACAAATGATAAAATTAATCAACGATAGTTTAAACTTTTTCAAAGAGATGTGTAAATGTGGATAACTTTTAATTACGCAAAAACTTGTTTTTGCGTTTTTTTAATTTATTTTTCTATTTTCAAAATAACTTCCACTTTCAACAACAGTTTCACCTTTAATTGTACAATTTTTTAACATACATTTTTCTTTTATAACAACATTATCTCCAATTATACAATTTTTAAGTATGCAGTTTTCTAAAATTAAAGTGTTTGCACCAACAATTACATTATTAAGACTAGTATTATGATAAATTTTAGTACTTTCGCCGATTTTGCAAAATTCTAAAAACACCTGTGGAAATAGTGTAACATTTTTATCTAATTTAGATTTATTAATTACACAGAATGGATTTATAGTTGTATGCTCTAAAATTTCGCTTTCGCAATCAACAAAACTATTTCCAATAAACCTAACTCCAGCATTTGCCAAACTTGATAAAATGTCATTCTCCATTTCGTTTTCGACTGCGTTTAATTCGTTTAAAGTGTTTACGCCTGCGTAAACTTTATTAGCATTAACTCCACAAATTTCTCCACCGTCTTTATAGATTAAATTAATCAAATCTGTTGCATAGTACTCATTTTTTGCGTTATTCCGCTTAATTTTTGCTATATTATGCAATAAAAATGAATATTCGACACTATAAAGCCCTAAATTTACTTCTGTAATTTTTTTTTCGTTTGAAGTGCAATCTTTATACTCACGCACACCACAAATAGCGCCTTTTTTATCTCTAATAATACGCCCAAAGAAATTTTCCGTTTTAATATTCCTAGTTAAAATTTTCATAGCACAATTATTCAAATTTAGCATTTCGTCTAAAGTATCGCTAGACACAAAAGGGCCATCTCCATTAATTATTAAAACATTAGCATTAATGCTACCTAAATGTTCACAAGCAAGTTTTAGCGCGTGCCCTGTACCTAATGCAACATTTTGCACGACATATTCAAATCTTTCACCCAAAATTTCGCGCACAGGGCTATCAGGAGAAATTACTATTATAATTCTATCGCATTTATTAAGTAACGCGTCAACTATATGTTTTATTATAGGCTTTCCACATAACAGTTCACAAACTTTTGTTTTCCGCTTCATTCTAGTTCCCTTCCCACCAGCCAACACTATAGCAACATTCTCCATAAGCTCTCCCCTTTTTATAAATTTTTATTAAAATTAGCAAAAAAAGTCCAAAAAATAAAAATTTTTTTAATTTTTTGTGAATTTATTAGATTTTTCTATAATATTTGGTCTACCAATAACAAAAGTATTTTCCGCCACATCTTGTGTTACTGTTGTACCCGCGGCGATAAAAGAATTATTTTTTAATGTAACAGGCGCAATTAAATTTACATTACACCCAACAAAAACATTATCACCTATTATTGTTTTATGTTTTTTATTGCCATCATAATTTGCAAACACAACTCCACAACCAAAATTGCAATTTTTACCAATATCAGCATCGCCAACATAAGTTAGATGCGCAATTTTTGTGTTATCGCCTATAGTTGCGTTTTTTGTTTCACAAAAATTCCCTAAGCGTACATTGTTGCCTAAAATTGTATTTGGCCTAGCGTGTAAAAATGGACCTAGTTTACAATTTATACCTGTTTTAGCGCTTGATAGAATGCACCCGCAAAATAATGTTGTATTTTCACCTATTACGCAATTTTTATCAATATAACAGTTTGGATAAATAATGCAATCTTTACCTATGGTAGCACCTTTTTCAATGTGAGTATTTTTTGGTGAAAGTACACAAAAATCACGAAATTTTGATAAAAAACGCTTTTTTTTATGTTTTTTTGCTATTTTTTCCAATTTTTTACCCCTGTTTTGCTAATTTTCGTTTTTTAGCCTTATAAGATATATATACCATTCGTACCATAAAAATGACACCAAACATACCCAATACGGGATAACAATAATTTACTATTGCACCAAACCCCAGTCCTGATATTATCAAGCAAATTATACAAACAACAATACTGCAAATTTTAAAACTATGTGTATATCTTTCAAGCCACGCAGAAATTGTATAAACAAGTGAAACGGCTGTTGTTGCTATCCCTATCCAAACAACAATTAGAGTTATTATTCCAAATATGTCACTTGCGCTACTTGCAATATAGACGAGGGGCATATCAGACATAGAACTATACGGATTTAAATAAATTGAAATAACCATTCCAATTAAGCATAAAACCATAAAAGTTGCCCCAATCGCGCTTCCTGCTAAATTTATTTTTTTAGAATGTTGCCCGCCCAAACGAGCAAAAATAAAGCCAGCGAAAAAGAGATTAGAGCAAACATACAAAACGCAAAATACAAGCGAAGTAATTGATTCGATACCACTAGTCATAGGGATAGTTATACCACTTGATGTCGAAAGGCAAAACACAAAGGCAACAGCAATTATTAGCACCATCGCAGGCACAACAATTAAATTCACTTTTACCATTTTCTCAAAACCAAGCCAACTTATAATTACTGCAATTATCGCAGTTATAACACTAGCAAAACGATAAAAATCTTGAGAAATAACTATATCAAAAAGCGAATTCGCCCCAGCAAACATTGCACTAAGCAATATAAAATTGCTAAATATAAAAATAATTTCGGCAACTGTTCCAAAACGGCCAAAAAGTTTGCTGTTCATTTCTTGTACAGATTTAATGCCGTACTTTTTGCCAAATTCGAGAAAAATGTATCCTAAGGCAAAAAGTAAAACTCCAGCAAGTATAATCATAGGAAAGCACACCCAGCCAAACTGCGCAAAATAAAACCAGACTTCCTTACCACTTGCAAAACCTGCACCCACTATCGAACCAAACATAACAGCACCCACAAGCACCGCTTTCCCCAAACTTTTAGCCTTCATGCCACCCCTTTTAAACGAGTAATTGCATTTCATTTATTGCCTTAAAAACTTGTTCACCCTCGACTCCAAAATATATGCAAGCCTGATTTAAAACTTGCGCATTTTCACAAAAATAAAGGCAAGCAAGCAAATTTCCGTCAATTTCACTCGATTTTTGCAAATTTTTTGCAATTTTTCGCGTTATTTTATCGAAATTAACTTCTAAATCATAAACTTCGGCAAAACTTACAGCACTTGCAAACCCCGAGCGCAAATTATTATTTTTATTAAAAATACTAGGAATTTTTATATTGAAACTACGGTATCGATAGCCAACATTTAAATCAATAGCTTTAAAATTTTCATTAAGAATGGCATATTTAGTTAGATAAAATTTTTGTTCGCGATTAAGTCTTATAGACAATAAAAATCTGCGATACATTTTTAGCGCTTTTTTGCGCTTACATCTTGAAAGAGCGCTTGCTAACTTTCGCGAAAGATTGCTGTCAGTAATAGTGAAGCACCACTCAATATCATCGGATAAAAATAGCGAACGATTTAATTCGTCACAAAAATTTCCACCATCTATGACGCTTAAAATATTTTGCACTTTCTTTTCGGCAATTTTAGTTGGTAATTGAAATTTTATCGCAAGCGGAGTATCAGCACTTTTTCGGCTAAAAATTTCGTGGTACGCATTTAAAATAGGATTTTCGATATCCACCCAACGCGCTTGATTTAAATAATACATCGCATTTTCAAAATCATTTTCGTTGTAAAAACAAATCGCTATATACAGCATCACGCGAATGTTATATTCATCCATAGATATCGCTTTTTGATAATATTTTTTCGCAGTTTTAAAATTACCCATACTCGAAAAAAGGTTTCCAACTAGCACATACTGCCCTAAATTTAGGGGGATACCATCAATTTTTTGTAGGTTAATCTCAAGACTAGAAAAATCTTTTTCCGCAAAACATAATGAGCAAAGCACTAAAATCGCGTGCGTGTCGGCTGGATTTTCGTGTAAAATACCAAACAAGATTTCTCGGGCTTCGGTGTATTTTTGCGCCATAACCAAAACATCGGCAAGATAAATTTTTGCTTCGTAATCAGTATGCGCAAGCGGACTAAGTAGGCTAATGGCTTGTTCAAATTTTTTCATTTTTACTAAATTTTTTGCAACCGCAAGAGTTGGCTTTGTTTTTGGTTCAATTGATAAATTTTCACGAATTTTATGCGTCCACTCTAAAACTGCGCCAGCAAAATCTTGTGTAGACGGTGTATCAAGTGTTGCGGAAAAATAATCTAGTGCTAGTTTATAATTCCCCATTAAAACCAAGTTTTTAGCAATGCCGAAAAAAGCACTTGCGCGCGTTTCTGGGGTACGAACGGCTCTAAAAAAATGCTCGCAACTAAGCGGATAAAGTTTCATTTCAAAATAAATTTGTCCTATTAAAATATTTATGCTTTCGCTATCAATGCGCGTTTTTGCATTTTCAAGAGCCCTGCGAGCCGAGTCGAGCGCACCCAAAAAATCGCCACTCCCAACACGCGTATCAATTAATTTTAAATAATAGTCAAGACTTTGTTTAAAATTTATAACATTCTGCATACCGCTAATTTATGGCAAAAACTCGTTTAAAATGATTAAAATTGCCTAAAATACCCTTAAAAACAAAAAAATAACGCAATTTTATGCGTTACTAAAATTTTTAAGTGCTATTGCTTTATGATTTGCCAAACCAGAAAAATACATTTCCGCGCGTTTTATCATATGAGTACAAGCGACATCGCCATTAACTAGTTTTTTCGCCTCGTCTAAAGTACACCACTTTAATTCGGTGGACTCGCTAGAAACTTTAAAATTAGTATTTTTAGCAATTACCAAAAAAGCAATGTCGTAGTGCTTGTGCGCTGGTTCGCCTTCTGTGCGATTTGCTGGAATTTCGTAAACAGCACAAGTCATATATGGTTTAGGCAAAATTTCAAGGTCGCAAACATCAATTCCGCTCTCCTCCATCGTTTCGCGTAATGCTACGCGTTCGATATTACTATCGCCGTCACAATGCCCTCCAAATTGTATCCAAATATTCGCCTTTTTGTGATGATTTAATAAAACTCTACCGCGATTATCTATAACAAGCGCACTCCCTGTCAAATGCCCTTCAAAATTATTCCTATCAAACGCATTTTCTGGGTTATCATTTAAAAAACGCAGTGTTTCGCGGACTGCTACCGCCTCGTTTTCGTCAAGTGGGTGATGTTCCATAAGCGCATCAATTAATTTTATTTTCATAATTTTTTCTCCTTTATTTTCTTTTATAAATTAATATTTCTTGTTTTTCAACGGGGCTAACACGGTAACTTTCGCGAATTTTCTTAATTCCTAAATTAATCGCATCATTGCTAACTTTTGCATTTTTTAAAAAGGAAATTGTATCCGCCTTATTCACCAAATATGCCTCTGCAATCAGCCAGCCAATAGCCATATTAACATAATAATATTTGCTGTTTAGATTATTTAAAAGCGAAAAAGTATTTTTTAAATTTTCAGCATCAAGATAAAATTTCATTAGCAAGACTACGCCAACTCGAATCACAAACTCCCTTTCATCATTTAGGCAATTTTTTATAAAATCAAGAAAAACCTCGCGATTTTTTTGCACAATTTTTAAATCACCGCACATTAGGTCACAAGTTGCCCAATTATCAATTGTTGGCACAAAATTTTGAAGTGCTGACAAGACAAAGTCCACATCGTCAATTTCAGTAATTAACAACCCTTTTAGACTAAAAATTTCGTAACAGTTTGGCGTAAGGCGTAGCACAATTTCTTTCGCTTGCGGTTTGAGAATTTTTGCAATCGTGCGTAGTACAGGTATGCGTATTCCTAGGACTTCGCTAGGCGTATTCAAAATTTTTGAATCAAAAGCAATGTTTTCAGGACACCGTAGCGAACGAAAATTCGCAATAAAACTTTCATTTTCAAAAGGCACATCAAAAAGTCTTTTTAGCGCGTCCTTATCAATTTTATTTTTGCTTGACAAAGTGTTACCCCCTTTTATAGAAAATTTGCTTTGCGCTTTTTAGCCGCACAAGTTTTCGAACAAATTTTCTAATTCGTGCGCTCATATTATAATAGCAATTTAAAAGAAAGTCAAATGATTTTCGAACAAATTTTCGAAAAAATTTAAAATTTTCAACTTTTTACTATTATAGCAAATTAATTAGAAAAAGTAAACCTTATGCGCTTCGCCTTTCAGCTTCGCTTAATTTTTAATTTTGAATTTTGAATTTTGAATTATTGCTGGGTATATTATTTATTTTAGATAATAACTCATTAATTCCTAATTACTAATTCCTAATTTCTAATTTGGAAGGTTTCCTTCCTTAACTGCTAACTGCTAATTGCTAATTATTAAAAAATTCACCCCTTTTGAAGTGAATTTTTTAATTAAAGTACTCCGCTGTTGCCTGTGTCCGTTTGTCCGTTGTTTGTACTATTTGTTGGTACAAAGCGAGCAATTATAAGTTTGCTTTCGGCGGTGGAAATGTCTAGGTCTATTGATTTATCCGTGCTAAATGGTGTTTCTGCATCGGCATAATACCAGCCAGCAAAGGTGTATCCTGTGTAGCAAAACGCACTTAAATGAATATAACTATCGCCTTCGGTGTAACCGTTAATTCTTGCTTCTCCACCACCTATTGAAGCAACCGCAAAGTTTTCTAACAAACTATTTGCAAACACCGCTGTAACTGTGGTATCTGCGGTGATGTTATTTAAACTTAAAGGGTTTTCAGTGCTGGTGGTTATATTTCCGTCACCCCTATCAATTTGCCAGTATGCAAAAGCGTTTCCACCTACGGCTAGCGCCATAATATTTGATACCGCACCACCACTTTGTACTTGAATTGTTGTAGAATTGCCTAGCACATTGTTTGCAAAAATTTGTCCAAGAGTACTGTCGTTTGTTTGAATTGTAACAGTTGGTACGACTTCAAATATTGCAGTACAATTTAAATCTTGCGATACATTAAAAGTCCAAGGGGTTGAAGTGTTATCCGCCTGGCCGTCTCCATTAGTATCCCACCCTAAAAAGCGGTAACCATTATTAGCGGTGGCTTGTAAGGTACAACTTGTACCATTTTCAAACCAACCACCACCCGATACTGAGCCGTAAGTCTCATTGTTTGGTTGAGCGGTAATAGTAGCACCAAATGTTTCAAAATTTGTATTTGAAAATTTATCACTATGATAAGTAAGGGCATTGTTTAAACTAGTTTGGTCTTTAAAGTAATAGGTTACATTAGAGTTACCACCTGTAAAAGCAGATGAACCTATGGATGAAGTTGTGGTAATATCGTTGTAAAAATATACCAAGGTTAAATCTGTACAATTTTGAAACGCAGAACTTCCTATACTAGTGACACTATTTCCTATTGTTACCGAGGTTAAAACGCTACAATCACGAAACGCCCAACTTCCTATGCTGGTGACGCTATCAGGAATGATTACATCTGTTAAATTTGCATCACCTTCAAACGCTCCAGTTCCAATACTAGTAACATAAATCCCCATTAATATAGCTGGTATCGGTAAAGCTGTAAAACTTCCTGTATATCCCGTTATTGTAATGCCGTCTGATGTTATCTCAATCTCGTAATCCTGGTAAGTAAATGCTTTAGTCGATGGCGTGGAATTCAATAACAACATTCCTAAAATTATACCGCTTGTTATTAAAACAAGAGTGATTATACAGAGCATTGTATAGAGTTTATATTTTTTAAAAATTTCTTTAATAGGCATTTAGATGCACCCCCTTTGGAAATGCAAAAAAGCGCAAGGGGTTGCGTTGAGATTTTTAGTATTTATTTGCGTATTATTAGACTGTATGTTATCTAACTTGTTAAATTTTTTTGCTTGATAATTTACTTTTTT
>CALWRJ010000008.1 GCA_944383915.1 uncultured Clostridia bacterium | reverse complement strand
GTATTTCCACCACCTTTACCATTTTTTATCATAATTAAACTCCTTAATTTTCTTCATAAGATTTTTGAATAAGTTCCTTAGCAAGTGGAACATCTTTTTCTGATTTAATAATCAATTGTAAATCGCCGCATCCCCAATGACCTATTTCGCTAACATCTCGTAGATTTTCACTTAAAGTATAGTCATTAGGATTTAATTTAACATTAAGCCTAATATTTGATTTATATATTTCCATAGTAGCAAAATTTTTAATTTTTTTAAATGCTGAATATAACTTCAGTGTGCTTTCTGAAACATCATCTCCAAGACTTAAAGCAAAATCTTTTAACTCATCATAAATTGCTGTAAATTTTTTTGGAGCACTTTCATATTGTTGAAGAAAAGTTTTCTCGGTTTGCTTTCTTTCATTATTTTCTATTTCTATTGGAGCAACGGTATTGCTATTCAATAGTTCAAATAGCAACAAATCATCGCTATATTGTTTATATCTTATCAATGATACATTTCTATTAATTTGCTTTATTGCTTCTTCATCATATTTATTAAAATCTCCAGCAATACATATTACTCTTGGCATAGACCAATCTATGTTATCTGCAGTTTCTTTTCCTAATTTTTCCAAGACAAGCAACTTAAAATTTGCTTTATGTTCCAACAGCCAGTTCAAATAAAATAAACCTTGATTAATCACATTTTCATTGGAATGGCATTTATATTCAAAAATTACTGGGCAATTATTCTCATCAATACCTATTGAATCCATTCGTCCATTATCAATTCTATATTCAGTATCAAGGAAATGA
Organism: uncultured Clostridia bacterium; assembly: GCA_944383915.1. Classification (GTDB taxonomy): domain Bacteria; phylum Bacillota; class Clostridia; order Christensenellales; family UBA1242; genus UBA7867. The sequence goes on along the minus strand of CALWRJ010000008.1, from coordinate 8,088 downwards.
ACTCCAAAAAATTCAAACATATTTTTCTCAATTTTATTTTGTAGTTCTTTTTCAATAACAGCGCTGTGAGATTTTAATTCTTCAACTTGACTTACTAATCTAAACAATTTAATTTCAGCCATTTTTTCTCCTTTTGTAATTCATAACAACTATTTCTGTGATATTTCCACGCTTGCTTGCCTGACAATTTATCATTCTTTTTGCATAAACTCTTTCGATGTTAAAGCCTTTATACAAGTTATCAAAAAAGTTATCATTCTCATTTGTATTTTTAGGATCTGAATTTGAAAGCATAAGCAAACAGTTTTGTTTATCTAATTTTTTATAGTTCTGTGATAATTCAATTTGGTCATTATCATCAAAACCAGACTTATCATAATTCACAAACGAGTTATTTTCTATAAGCGGTCTATATGGTGGATCGAAATATACAAAACTATCTTTATTCGCATTTAACAAGGCTTGTCTATAATCTCCAAAACTTATTTCAACTTTTTGTAATAGAATAGAGCAAAGTCTTAAATTTTCTTTATCGCAAATTAAAGGATTTTTATATTTTCCGTGCGGAACATTAAATTTGCCTTCTTTATTAACTCTATAAAGTCCATTAAAACAAGTATGGTTTAAAAATATAAAATCTGCACATTTTTCATAGTCGAAATGACCATTCAAATGAATTTGATTATAACGCTCTCTTACACTGTAAAAATATTTGGCTCTATCTTCGCTAGACAAATATTCATTTTCTAAAATACTTAATGGTTTAATAACTTTTTCAACATCAGCCTTAATACAACGATAACAGTTTATAAGTTCTTTGTTTATGTCATTGATATAAGCTTTCTCAATCTTGTATTTTTGCAAAATATGAAACAAAACGGCTCCACCACCAACTAATGGTTCAATGTATGTTTTAATTTTTCCATCAATGAGTTCTTGTGGAAACATTTTATCAAATGTATCGAGAAGTTGACCTTTTCCGCCAGCCCATTTTAAAAATGGTTTAGCAACACCTTTACACATTTTGCACCTCTTTTATTTCAACAAGATCCCCTTGATAATATATTTAACTTAAATTTATTATACACAATTTAATATAAAAATGCAAATACTTTATTTGCGAAATTAAATAATTTATTTTAATAAAAAAACGCTTTATAATTGTGATAAAGCGTTCCTTTATTATGCAAGTTCAAAGTTTATTTTTGCATTCTTTTTTATTTGAGTTTTACGGCGTAGACGAATTTTTCGGTTTCGGTGATGATGCGAGCCATTGTGCGCACGACATTTACGGGGTCGATGCCTGATGCGGTTTCGCCTGAAAGCATTGTGGCGGTGGTTTCGTCATAGATTGCGTTTGCCACATCGTTAACCTCTGCGCGCGTTGGGCGAGTGGAGTTGGTCATACTTTCGAGCATTTCGGTAGCCACTATGCAAATTTTGCGTTTTACATTACATAGTGAAATCAATCTTTTTTGAATAGGTGGAATTTTTTCGAGAGGAATTTCGACTCCTAAATCACCGCGAGCGACCATCAAGCCATCGGCTTCGTTTAAAATGGCTTCGGCGTGCTCGACTCCGCTTGCGTTCTCAATTTTTGCGATAATTTTGACATTTTCCCCGCCGTTTGCGTCCAAAAACTTACGGATATCGCGGACATTTTGCGCGTTACTAACAAAAGAAATGGCGAGATAATCGGCGTTATTTTTAATTCCAAATAAAATATCGATTTTATCGGTTTCCGAAATGTACGGGGTGCTGGGGACAACGCCTGGGACATTTAGGCTTTTATTGTTTGACAACTTTCCGCCAAATAAAACTTTGCAAACGATGTCCGTTTTCGTAGTTTTTTCGACTTGGAGCACAATCATACCGTTGTTTGCGTACACGCGGTCGCCCTTTTTCACTTCGTTTACAAGAGGCTTGTATTTTAAGCCAACTTCGGTGTCCGTGCCGACAATATCGCGCGAGGTGAAGGTAAAAGTCTCGCCTTCGGTGAGTTGGGTCGCGCCATTTTTGAAAGTGCCAATGCGAATTTCTGGACCTTTGGTATCAATCATTAATTTCAAGCCTTTTTTGCGCAACGGCGCCATTGTGTCTATCAGCGCCTGGTGTGAATCAAGCGTGCCGTGGCTCATATTTAGGCGCGCCATATCCATACCTTCGTTAAACATTTTTGTTTGTGTGTCTATGTCTGCGCTCGCGGGCCCGAGCGTGCAAATAATTTTTGTAATTCTTTTCATAATGATAGTATTATATCAAAATTCAACAAAAATACAAAATAATTTTCGCTTTAATTTTGATTTTTTATATTTTTTATAAATTTTATGCTTAAAAATTTCCGCTTTTATTATATTTCGCAAAAATTTTTGCTCACGCAAAATCCCTATTCGCTACGCTCAAATCAGCAATAAGCAATCTTACGCGTAAACGCGAATTAGCAATTAGCAATGAGCAATTAGCAGTTGTTGTGCGCTGGCGCGCAAGCATTAAAAATATTTAGTTATACAGCCACAATTCCTAATTCCTAATTAATTAAAGTTTTTTCCGCTACGCGCGGTGCGGTGCGAAGGCGCACCCCCAATAGCGCGCAAGCGCGCGAAAGCCCGTAAATATTATTGCTTTCCTTTTTTTATATTAAATTATTTAATGCTAATTAAAAAAAGATTTCATTTTCTTTAAAGATTTGCACGCTAGCGCCCATTAATTCCTAATTACTAATTTGCGCTTGCGCATTGCAAGCGGCACTATTGACTTTACCCAAATTTTGTGCTAAAATAGTTTAAAACCGAGTAAGGAAGCGAAGTTATGACAAAAAAAGACGAAAAAACTAAGGAAATACGCAAAAGGAACGAGGGACTTTATGCTGAACGCTGTGTGTTGTTTGCGATTTACGAAAATACTTGTTTACGCTCAAAATATTGCAAATTTGATAATATTTACCGCTATTTTTTCACGCGTTATTTAATGAAAGACTACCACGTAGAAAAGTGCAAGTACCACGCAACGCAAGGGGTGGAGAAGTTTATTAGGAACGGAGATATCAAGTACGGGCTTGTGAAAATTGGCGGAGAATACGCGCTTTCGTATTATTTGGCGCCCGAAACGAAGCAAATAGTTAAGGCGGTATATGATAAAATTATAAAAAACAAGGCGGAGAAGTTGACGAGCGAGCAAATTGATTTTCTTTTTAGGGTAAAAAAGGGGGATGCGCCGTACAGTAATATAATTTTTATAGACAAATTAAGCGATGACGAAAAAGAAAGGCTGGGCTATGTTATTGAGAGTTTACATAAAAAATGTTTGATTGGTATAAAAGAGTATTACAAAAATAATAACGACAGAATTAAAAGGCAAAATATCATTTTAACGATAGAAGGCAGAGAAGTGATAAAATATATCGAAGGCGCTCATTTAAGAGGAAAATCACCGTTGCAACAAAGTAAAATTGAAGCATTGCCACAATTTAATTAATTTCTATGGGGGAAATTATGAGTAACAACAGTATTGATTTTGGTAATAAAAATAGGGAGAAAACCATTAATAGTTTTAGCGATAGGTGCATAATGTTTGCTATTTATGAACGCATTCAATACAAGCAAAGAGCGTGCGGTTACAAGCATTTTACTTATTATTTTAATAAAAAGTATTTTTTTAAAGATTACAACGAAATAGAGAAAAAAGCATTGATTGACCAGGCTTGCGAAAGGTTGAAAGAAAGAGGTATAATTGATTATGGCTTAACTCAACTTGGCAACCGTTTTACTGTTTCGTATTATTTAACACCTAAAGCGAATGAGAAGGTGGGAGAAATTTACGAGCAGGTCATTCAAAACAAGGCAGAAAGTCTAACGGAGCCACAAAAAGATTTGCTTTTGCGAGTTAGAAGTGGCTTGGCGCAAGACGGTGCACCGCTATTTTTAGATGACTTGGGCGAGTATGAAATGGACGAAATTATTCCTGCATTTGATGAATTATACAAAAAAGGCTTGGCAATTTTTAGGAATTACCACATCGCAAATTTTAACGAAAAAATAAATAGAGCGAACATTGCGCCGACTACGGAAGGCTCAAATGTGGCGCGCTATATCGAATCGCACGAACTCACACGCAAAAATGATGATTATTCATTTTAAACACTTTTAAATTTACTTTTAAAAGGGCGTTTAACGGTAAAAAAGGGTTAATTTATATAAAAGGCAAAAATTAAGGCAAGAAGGCGCATTTTTTCCAAAATTGCCCTATTGACAATAACTAATTTTTGTGGTATAATTACCCCGATTAGAAAAGAGGGGTAAATAATTATGAAATTTGTTAATCTTAATGCGCCTTCGGGCATCAAAAACACAGTGTTGTTTAAACTTTATGAAGCAGGCGAAAAGCCTATTTCACTAGACAATTTAACAAAAAAGATTGGAAGTATGTATGCTTATTCTGACATTCCTTTTACTGTTATTAAAGCAGAAGTTGAAAACATTATTAATGACTTTATTGTAAAAAGTGCAATAATGTCTAAAATCGTAAAAACAGATGAAGGGAAATCTGTTACTGGCTTTTTGTTAACCTCTAACGCAAAATTAGAGGTAGGGTACGAGTACAACAAGCAAATAAAAATTAAAGCAGCAAACTTGAGTAGAAACCAAAAAGCATTTTTAAGAGAAGTTCAATTCGCTAATAGCTCGGGGCAAACTTATAATGTGCCTGCTCAATATTCTCTTGATGAACGCGCAAAACTTAAACAAATCTATGAGCCTTTGTACGAAATGGACTTAATCGCAAAACCAAAAGAATGTTTCTTTAATACAAACATATTCTTTAACGGAATAGTAACTACAAAAGAAGGACGCAACGTACTTTCCGAATTTGAGGCAACAAAGGAAGCAAAAGCAAGAATCGAAGCAGTTGAACCTGTAATAACAAGAGCGTAAAAACAAAAAGTGTACGGGAGTACACTTTTTTGTTTAATTAGCAATTAGCAATTAGCAATTAGCAGTTAAGGCTGAAATAATTAGTAATTAGTAATTAGGAATTAGCAATTATCAATTAGCAGTTAAGGCTGAAATAATTAGGAATTAGGAATTAGAAATTAGCAGTTAAGGCTGTGCGCTACGCCTTTTGCTTCGCTTAAATTTTGAATTTTGAATTAAGGCAGATATACATATTAATTTTTAGCATCTTTATACTAACGCTTAAATTTCAAACCTTTATATGAACTTTGAGAGTTTTATTCTCATTGTACATTCTGGTTTGCTTGATTATAGTTTCATATTTATTAATATTTTTTGATAATTTCAAAATTTCTAAAAGCGGAGAAAATATTAAAAAGTATAAGTAGCAAGAAATTTTGTCCTTAACTGCTAATTGCTAATTGCTAATTACTAATTCGCGCTATGCGTGATAGATTGCTAATTCGCGCTATGCGTGGAATTTTGCGCATAGCGCGTTGACTTTTATTTCTATTTTTAGTATACTATTTTTAAGTTTTTATTTTAAGGAGATAAGATAATGTTAGACTTAAAAAAGATGCTTGAAAATTTACCAGAGTACAAGGAAAAACTCAAAAACAAAAAATTTGACCTAGATGAAAAGTACTTTTTGGACTTAACAAGCGATATTCAAAACAGCAAGAAAGAACTTCAAGAGTTGCAGAGCAAACTAAATAAGGGGTCGGCGAACATCGGCGCGTTGGTGCAAGCGAAGGCGGACAATAGCGAGATTGAAAAGGCGAAGGCGGAAATGAGTGCGCTTGCTAGTGATGTGAAAACTCGCGAAGAGTATGTGCGTAACAAAGAGGCGGAACTTAAAAATTATATGATGTATATGCCAAATATTTATGACGACACGACTCCTATTGGCAAGGACGACACCGAAAACACCGTTGTTGCGTACTACAACGAAAAACCAAAATTTGATTTTGAGCCAAAAGAACACTATGTTTTAGGCGAAAAACTCGGCATATTAGACTTTGAGCGCGGGGCAAAACTTGCTGGCGCGCGCTTTACCGTTATGAAGGCTGCGGCGTCTCGTCTCGAAATGGCGGTTAAGAACTTTTTATTTGAAACCGCGCTTGAAAACGGCTTTACCCCTGTAAGCGTGCCTTTTATGGTTACGCGAAACATTGCGGAAGGTACAGGGCAGTTGCCGAAATTCGAGGACGATATGTTTAAGACATCAAACGAAGGCAAAGAATTATTCCTAATACCTACCGCCGAAGTGCCGGTAACTAACATTTTTAACAACGAAATTCTTGACGAGAGCGACCTTCCTATAAACTACTGCTCGCTAACTCCGTGTTTTAGGGTGGAGGCAGGAAGTGCGGGGCGCGATGTGAAAGGAATGTTCCGCCAGCACCAGTTTGAAAAGGTGGAAATGGTGAAGTTTTGCGCTAAGGACGAGTCGTGGAACGAGTTTGCGCGCTTAACCGCGAGTGCTAGACGCGTGCTAGACAAACTCGGGCTTCACTACCGCGAAGTTACCCTTTGTACAGGCGATTTGGGCTTTGGCGCGTGCCACTGCCACGATTTTGAAGTTTGGTTGCCAGGGCAAAACAAGTACCGCGAAATTTCGAGTTGCAGTAATTATCTAGACTTTCAAGCAAGGCGCGCGAATATCCGTTACCGCGACAAAACAACAAAGAAAAACGAATTTGTCTGCACTCTTAACGGTTCGGCAATGCCAATCGGACGCACAATGATAGCAATTATCGAGAATTATCAACAAGCAGACGGAAGTATTCGCATTCCCGATGCCTTAAAGAAATGGCTCCCTTACGAAAAAATCAATGCGGAAGGGGAGTTGGTTTAAACAGTGTGCGCAATGCACACTGTTTAATTAATTAGGAATTAGGAATTAGAAATTAGGAATTGTGGAGTTATTATCTAATATAATTCAATTAAATAATTACAAGCCTTTATTGTTTTTAAAAAACTATTGTAGTATTGATAAAAATGCTATTAAAAATATAAAATATAATATAAAATTAATTACCCAGCAATAATTCCTAATTTCTAATTTCTAATTCCTAATTACTTGAAAGGAAGGTTTCCTTCCTTAATTCCTAATTCCTAATTACTAATTTTTATACGCGAAGCGTATGGCTTCGCGCGGGGGGGTTATTATGAAATTTATTAAAATAGATACAAATGAATTTAACAAAAATAGAGATAAAATTATCGCGCAAATTATTTCGGCGCAAAACACTCCTATAAATTACGCTAAAAATGTGCGCGAATATTACACAAATGTATTTTTAAACAACAAAGCCGTACTTTACGCTTGTATGGTAAATAACGAGTTTATCGCGGTCGAAACAGTTTGTTTTTACCCTGAAATTGAGAAATTTTGCCTAATTAATGTTAACACGAGAAAAGATTTCCAAAATAAAAAAGTGGCTACGCGCCTAACAGATTTCGCGCTTGCCGATTTTTTCGCAACGCACAAAGATACGCCGATGTATTTGTGGGTGCACCCCGATAATTTCGCAACAAATATGTATAAACATCTAGGTTTTAAAACTTCAAACGAAAATTTTTCCGCCCTTCCATTTTATAATAATATAAAAGATGACGAAATCTACATCTGCACACAAGAAAATTTTCTTAATCGATACGAGAGAAGCCCTACAACTTCGTTGTAAATTAGCAATTAGCAATGAGCAATTAGCAGTTAAGGGCAAAATTTCTTGCTACTTATACTTTTTATATTTTTTCCGCTTTTAGATATTTTGAAATATCTAAATATAATTTCTTATAAAAATGTGTACTTTGAGAGTTTTACTCTCATTGCTATAATTTAATTAGAAATTAAAAAGGGTTTTTATTTTAATTTTATACCCAGCCTTAACTGCTCATTGCTCATTGCTAATTGCTAATTCGCAACGGAGTTGCGGAAGGCGAAGCGTATTATTTTTAAATTTTTAAAATTTTTTGTAGAAAAAAAAGGGAAATGGGGAAATAATTGTGTATTAGTAATATAACACGCTACAATAAATTAGCAATTAGCAATTAGCAATTAGCAGTTAAGGCAGAAATCTAATTGTTTGATTGTTTATTGTTACTTAACTTGTTTTAATTAGCAATTAGCAATTAG
>CALWRJ010000007.1 GCA_944383915.1 uncultured Clostridia bacterium | reverse complement strand
ATTAATATGAACAATAGTCAGTTAGAAAAAAACAATATATTTTACAAAGTGTGGATTCAAGGAAATAATGTTTATGGGGAAGTTTACAAAATAATTAAAATAGAACAAAATTATTGTTATGCTGTAGATAGAAAAAATAAAGAATATCATATGATTTTATCAAGTCCTGATATAATAAGAAATAAAAAAGATGCTATAAAAAAATACTATAATTTGAAAAAACTATTATTGAACAAACATAACTTACCTAAAGTTAAAATAAATGATCTAATTGAAATTATTATTGACGATGTTGAAATATTAAACTTAAAGATAACTACTCAAAATACACAATATAGACCAATATTTTCTGGAAAACCATGGAAACGAATTGATTATGTCGAAGAGATTTTACCAAATCATAATATCGACAATAATATTATTTCAGACAATTCTCCACTAGGGAAATCTATTTTAAACAAATTTTTATATGAAAAATGTTTTTATCAAGTAGAGAATAATAATCACTATGTAATTATCAATAAAATAAATTAATATTCATTTCTTAAAAACATTATCTGGTGTGAGATTATTTATATCTCCACCTTTTTTAATGTAATCAATTAAGTAATTGCTTAAAGTTTCGCCCACACTTTTGGTCACTGACGGATAAAATCTTGTTTGTCCTTTTCTTTCTTTATTAGTTTTAAGATTTATACTCTGTATGTTTTTTGCATATTTTATTTTCTTCATTTTCACTCCTTTTGTTTGTTAAATTCTTGATAAATAACGAAAACGGGTATCCCGTTTGTCGCATAAGGGGAATGGATCAATTTTGATTCTGCGAGTTTTTATTTTGCCCCAGTAAAATGCTTTATTTTACTAGCAAAAACGAGCATAATTTTTCAAAATATCTCCATTCCTTATCCTGCTTCTAATAAATTTATCTATTTCACAAGCCTCCTTCACCTTCTTCTATCCCAATTACCTTTTTTAATAATTAAAATATAATTAATTTAGGTGATTTTTAAATATAAAACAGTATTTAAAAAAATATTTAACTATAATAAATAATGCTCAAATAAATCATAATATCCTAATAAAATATTGTGATTTTTTTTATTCAAAAAATGTATAAATTCTAAAAAAATAATTTAAATTAATAGAAAAATATTCTACAAGTTTATAACTTTTAGTTATAATAAAATAATAAAAAATTAATAATAAAAAAAACTTATTGAGATTAAATTTTACACAGGATATGGATATAAAAAAATTAAAAATATTAAATACTTACTAACTATTTGTTATGTTAAATAAAATAAAAAATATTAATAATTTTTATCGATAATTTACATAAAATAAAAAGTTATCAACTATTCAACAAATAATTAATAACTTCACTTTATTTTATTATATAAAAAAAATACAAATAAAATGTATAATAAAAATTTAAGCACATAAAAATTACTGAAATCTATAAAGTAATTTATGCAACTTTTTTATCCACAAAAAGTTATCCACAGTGGAAAACTTTTATAAACAAAAAATATTGCATATAACTACTTAAAACAAAACAGCATTAAAAAAAAACTATTAAAATAAGCGCAACCATTTTTGTTATTTGTGTTTCGCAAAACAAATCTATCAAAAGTCGTCTAAAACTCGTGTACTAAATGAAACAAAATAAATATAATGTTGCAAAAATACGCAGGATAGTATCGATTTTTTATCACTTACCTACAAATTTTACAATCTCTTTATAAAATGAAAATACAACATTAAAATGCTAAACATAATTCAGTAAACAAAACCGTACCTTATTAAAGGTTTATACAAGAATACTTTTCAGCCATATCAAACAACTTTAAAAGTAACACTTTAAAATTTGCGATAGCTTGATTCTACGGTCAATCTTTTTTACCAAAGAAGGTGTAAGGAATTATTTACTAAAAAACTATGTAATAAAACAGACTAAAAAATTTTCTAAAAATAGAATAATTTTAATCTCAATCAAACCTTTAAACCTAGAAATCAGTACTTAAATTTTTTAAATCAAACTTTTAAAAAACCGTAAATCAGGCTTTACTAAAGGCTTTTTGCTCTTTTATGATAACAAAAACTAGCCAGCAACAATTTCGCAACAGTTGCCCTGAGCGTTTTTAATTATCTCATACGCAAAAAATTTTGTCAACGATGTTACACAACTTTTTTTATTTTTGTGCATGTCGAACAAAACATTTGTTCATAAAATACGCGTTTTCCTTTATTTTAAGCCAAAAACTATTATTACAAAATTCGACAAAAGATACATTGTTATTAGTACACCTTATAATTATATTCAAAAGTTTTCCACAGTATTATGGAAAAGTGGATAACACTATTAATAAACAAAACTTCCCCACAACTTTAAGCCATCACTTTCCTTTTATCCAGCAATCCTAGAATGATAAAAAAATAATTTATTATTTTATTTATTTTTATTAAGAAGCTGTAATATTAATAAGCACTGTGGAAAAGTGGATAACTTCAAGACCTTCATAAGTATTTTTCCTTATTTTAAGCCAAAAACGTTAAAGTTATTATTCAAATTTTTATGTGGATATCTTTGTGGAAAACCAATTTTTTTCGTGGATAACCAGTGGAAAACTACAAGTTTTTTGTGGAAAACGTACGACTTTCTTATTTTCTTGCTAAAAGTTGAAAAAAGTACTTTTCCCTTTATTTAAGGCATTTTAAAAATAATTATTATTTTTCTAAAATCAAAAAATTAATAAAGGAATGTTGGAATTCATATAGTTTTTATTGCTCGGTTAAATTAAATTTAGTTTTATATTATTATAAACTAAATTTAAAAAATTTCAAAATCATTTGCTTTAATTTTTATTATCAATTAGTTCTAAACTCTTTCTGGCTATTAGGAATATATCTTGTTAGATAAATCAACTTTTATTAATATCGATTTTACACTTGACAATCGATTCGTTTTTTGTTATACTAATTTTACTAATTATTAATACATTTTGGAGGAAGCAATGAAAAGAACATATCAACCTAAAAAACGCCAGCGTAGCAAAGTGCATGGTTTTCGTCAACGCATGAAAACAACAAGTGGTCGTAAAGTTTTAAAACGCCGCCGCAATCGTGGTCGCAAAGAATTAGTAAGAGCTTAATTATAGTACTATGCACATGCATAGTACCTTATTTTTAATTAAAAAAGGGTAATTTTATGTTAAAAAATAAAAATAGATTAAAAAAGCGCAAAGATTTTGCTTATATTTACAGAAAAGGCGAGCGCTATTTTTGTGATGACTTAACTTTATTTTATGTCAAAAGTAGATTCAAAAACGCAAGATTTGGTATAAGCGTAAGTAATAAAGTTGGAAATGCCGTTGTTAGAAATAAAATTAAGCGTAGGCTTCGTGCAATATTATCGCAATACACTAATAAAATCACATATAAGAGCTTAATTATTTCTGTAAAGCCTGAGATTGTGGATAAAGATTTTAATGATATTCAAGAGCGAATCAAAAAATTATTCAAAAAAGGCAAAATTTTAGATGAATAAATTTACTTCTATTTTATTTGCACCATTTAAATATATATGTATTGGTTTAATTTATTGTTATAAGTATACCCTGAGTTTAGTTTTACCTGATTGCTGTATATATGAACCGACTTGCTCAACATATACGATAATTGCTATTCAACGGTTTGGTCTAATAAAAGGTGGAATTTTGGGAGTAAAAAGAATTTTTCGCTGTCGTCCTAGTGTAAAAGGCGGACTTGACCCTGTTCCTGACAATTTAAAAACTAATATTAAATACTTAATATAATAATTTTAAAACACCATTATAAGCGGTGCTTTTTTATTTATAATTTAATATTTAATAGTAGTAAAATAATATTTTTGGTTTATAAAAATAGTTTTATATTAAAACAATGCATAGTACTCTTGCATAGTACTTTTTAAATATGTTTTTTAGATAAATAAATAAAAAAACAACTTAAAAAAGTTGTTTTTATCTGCTATAAGAGACTTTTTTTGTTTCTTTTTCTTTATTTTCTTTATTTTTTTCTAATTTTTCTATTATTTTAAGTGAAATTAAAGAAATTATCAAACTCATAAGCGAGTTCATAACGATATAAAGCGCAAAAGCGGCTGAGTATGAAATAGTAAATATAATCATAATTATTGGCATAACAAATTTTAAAATTTTACCAGCGCTAGCAGCTTGATTAGTTTGTTTTTGTTGCATATTTTGCTGGATAACTTCTTTTTTATCTTTTTTCTTTTTGCTTGTTGTCATTTCAGTAACCATAAAGGATAAGAATGTTACAGCACCAGCAAGTACAACTAATATAAAGTAACCATTCCAGCTTGGATACGCATCTTGTATTTTTGAAGTAATTATATTAAAATTTTGCTCTATTTCATTATAACGATCGGAATTTTCATCATGGCGACTTTGTAAATTAGACATATTTCTAAACGCTTCGAAATCTGGGAAACCTGCAACATATGTATCTGGTCGCCAAATATTATCAACCCACAGCCACGAATCTTTTATTTCCTCATATCTTTCAAGCGCTGAATCTTGAGAATTACTTATAATAAGCGCAAGATTCTCATCGGCAAATGCTAGTTCACGAGCGTGTGTTTCAATTTGTTCTTGAGTTGGTTCGGTTACTCCGGAAGCTATCAATTCCTGGCGCGCTGTTTCAATATTAGCGCTAATTAATTCGTTTAATTTTTGTGTTATATCTGCATTGTTTTCTTGTGCGCTTAAATTATATTCATTTCTAAATTGTGTATTAAATGTTTCGTAATAAGCTGATTCGATCTGTAAATATTGGTTATATGTTTTGTCTTGCGAAATTCCTATTAAGCCAGTAAATAATGTAATAAATATAAACAATGTGATCGCTAAGTTAAGTAGCATACTTAGACATGAGCCTACAACATTATAATTTTCACGCTTATACAATTCCATTGTTTTTTGATTTAACAATTGTTTATTGTTACCATATCTCTTTTGTAGTTTCGCAATTTCTGGTTGTAATTTTTGTTGCTTAAGCATGCTTGCACGGCTAACTTTCTTTTGCCAAAAGTCAAGCGGGCTTAATATTAATTTTAGACATATTGTGAAAACTATAATCATAAATCCATAGCTCGGTATAAAGCTAAATAGATTTATAATTGGCGACCACATGTCTGTTGTCCAACTAGCTAACATTTTCGCTCCTTATAATATTTTTTAGTTTAAACTTTTTATAATTATCATCAAAAATTTATTTAAATTAATGGTTTTTATAGTATTTTTGGCAAAAAAATCACAAATTGAAGCGATTTTTAGTCCGTTTTTGAATGAGTTACTATTCATTTAAAATAAAAATCTCGGCTCTCATCGCATTTTAAATGAGGTCAAAAATTGAAATTTTTATCAAATTTTTGATAAATTTACTTCAATTTATTAACTAAAGTATAAATTCTATCTAAATCATCTTGATTGTAATAATCAAAATAGATACGACCTTTTTTGTTATTTCCTAAAATTGTAACTTTTGTGCCGAATATTTTTTGCATATCATCACGCATAGAGATTAACTCAAGGCTTAAGGTATTCTGTTTTTTCATTTTTACAGTTTCAGGTCGCAAAATTTCTTGTACAGCCTGCTCAACATCTCGAGCAGTCATTTTCCCATCGCTTGCCTTTTTTGCCATACTTATTTGTTCATCTCTTGGAAGTGTTATAATTGCACGAGCAATACCAGGTTGCAATTTCCCTTTTTCAACCAGTGTTAAAACTTCTGGTTCGAGTGTAAGTAACCTTAAAATATTTGCTATTACAGGCCTACTTTTACCTAATTTTTGTGCAATTTCCTCTTGTGTGAAACCATATAAATCTATCAATTGTTTAATAGCAATTGCTGTTTCGATTGGGTTCAAATCCTCGCGTTGCAAATTTTCTATAAGCGCTATTTCACGCATTTCTTGTTCTGTATAGTCTCGAACAATAACAGGAACTGTCTTTAAGCCTGCCAATTTGCTAGCGCGGTACCTGCGCTCACCTGCTATTATAACATAATTTTCACCGCGCGGTACTGCTATTATTGGTTGAATCACACCATGTTCTTTTATTGATTGAGCTAACTCTTTTAAAGCTTCTTGATCAAAAGTTTTCCTAGGCTGATCTGTATTCGGTGTTAATCTATTTAAAGGTATTTGTCGAGCTGTGCTTGAATTAGGAAACATTTCCTGACTAACTGTTTTAATTTTTTGTTCTAATTGTTCTTTTTCTTTAAGAAAAGACGCGTTTTCAGGTTCAATAGTTTCAGTTTTTTTGTTTTTATATTTTTCTAATAGATTGTCAGCGTTGGCCAAAATATCATTTTTTAGTTTTTGATCTACTAATTCCTCTGGTTTTTGATCTGTTTTAATAGTTTTTTCAACTATTTTAGGTTCTTTTTTCTGTTCTTTTTTAGGTTCATCTTCATAGATAGCAAATAAAGAACTTAACCCCCTACCTAAGGCTTTACTCATTATCTAAATCTCCCTTATAAAGTTTTCTTTTATCCATAAGCGCACCGCTATCTTTATTGCGTCTCAAAAATTCACGCGCCAACTCATTATAAGCAATCCCACCGGTACTTTTATTATCATACAAATAAATTGGCAAACCATGGCTCGGGGCTTCAGCAAGTCTTACATTTCGTGGTATTACTGTATCGTAAACTTTTTTGCCAAAAAATTGTTTTATTTCTTTAGCTACCTGATTTACTAAATTACTTCGACTATCCTTCATAGTAAGTATTACGCCTTCAATATCAATATCTGGATTGTAATATTGTTTAATAAGTTTTACCGTATTCATTAATTGACTTAATCCTTCCAAAGCATAAAACTCACATTGAATCGGTATAATTACACTGTTCGTTGCCGTCAAAGCATTAACTGTTATTAAACCGAGTGAAGGTGGACAATCTATCATTATATAATCATAATTAGCTTTTATATTTTCAAGTTGCAGTTTTAATACTCTCTCACGAGCATCTCTTTGAACTAGACTTACTTCCGCTCCAGCTAAATCTACACTACTTGGAGCAATAAACAGATTACGAATTTGGGTAGGTAGAATAATTTCAGATAATTCAGCCTCACCTTCTATAACATCAAAAAACGTTTGCATATCTTTTGTTTTATCAATACCAACACCGGTAGTCGCATTACCTTGCGGGTCTAAATCAATAATTAATACTTTTTTCCCATAGGCTGCTAAATATGTGGCAAGATTTACACATGTTGTCGTTTTACCAACCCCACCCTTTTGATTTGCAAATGCTATTACTTTAGTCATAACTTTTCCCCCTTGTTTTCCATTATATCATAAACCATAAAATATAGCAAACAAATAATATAATTTTATTGATTATCTTATAAAAAATTGTATTATTTAATAAAAAATCATCATTTTTTTGCTAGTTTTTATTATTAATAGCTGTTGTATAATTTATTACGTATTACATAGTAAATATTGCTATCGTTTAAATAATTTTCAATGAATATATTACTTTTTAAATACTTAGCACTAATACATCGCATAATATATAAAACATGCCACATATTATTAAAATATCTCAATAATTGGTTGCATAATACATTACATAATACATTAACTTATTCATTGCATAATACATCGCATGGTATGGCATAGATAGTACATCAACTAATACATGGTATAGTACATAATATATTGCATAGTACTAAAAACTTATAATTTATATTAAAATAAGAAGTTTCACATGAAACAAATTGTTTATACTTTGTATTACGTGGCTACTTATTGGCTGTATTATGTATGACGTATAACCTGAAGTTTTCTTATGCTAAAGATTTGTTCCATGTGAAACAATTACTAACATACTTTTTAATACTAATAATTTTATATATATTATTGTTTAATAATAAAGAACGTGTGTTAATTTGATTAATGTTTCACATGAAACATACTTTTGTCTTTTTATATATGATAATAATTATTATTTAATATAACAAGTAATTTATTAAAAAACAGAACATACAATAATATTGATGGTGTTTTATTGTTTGAAATTTTTTATAACAACTGAAACAATCATTTAAAATCTATATAATAATACACAAAAGTTTTTTATATTTATGGTGAATAATTGTTAGATTTATTATAAATATTTTAGTATAATTTTCAATGTTTTTTGATAAAAACTCATACCGTTTAAATAGTTTATTGTTTACAGGGGTTTATTAGTTAAATATTGTACTGTAATTAATATTAATTGTATATTTTAAATTAAATATACAAGTATAAATAAAAAAATTTAAATAAACTAATAAAGCATGTATTATATAAATTTTATCTTGTTTCACATGAAACAAAACTTTATTATACCTTTTTATTATACATTTACTTAAATTATTAGTATATAATTATATAAATCAATTCAAAAAAGAAGTTTGTTTTGTTGTGTTATAATTTATTATTGTTATTTGTTTTTTTGTATAGACAAAATTATGTTTTAAATATATTTTTAATAATAATATTAATTATTTTAATAAAATTAGATTTTTTAAGTGTGTTTATATAAGGATTTAAAAGTTAATTGTATATGTCTATTGTATAATTGAATATAAATTTGTTAATGTTAGAGTTTTGGTTTTTTATTTTTTATTAATAAAAAATTTTTGTATTATGATATATATAGTGTAAATTTATATAAAAAACGAGATGTTTAATTTGAATAAAAAAATAAAACACAGTTTGCCTGTGTTTTAGTCTGTGTTGTTATAATGGGTTTGTTTTTATTTTATTTTTTGGTCTGGGAAATTGCTTAGGAGTTATGTCAGTTTTTAATATATAAACAACACTTCTTTTATAATCTGTATTATTTAATTTTAAAACAAAATTATCTATTCGCTCAAGTTTACAATTAAGTTGATTGAAAGCGTTTTTTGAATTTTGTATTTCGTCATTGATTTTTAATGATTTTAAAGCAACAAGCTCTCCGTTTACTTTTGTGTAAGGAATACAAAGTTCTATAAGTTCGTTTAGTGGAGCCACAGCTCTTGTTATTGTATAATCAAAAGTTTCATGTGAAACAAATTGTTGTAATTCTTGGGCTCGTGTGTGAATTGCTGTTAAATTATCTAATTGTAATAGTTTTGTTAAATTATTTAGGAATGCTATACGTTTATTTAAACTGTCAACCAATGTAATATTTAAATCTGGGCGCATAATTTTTAATGGTACGCCAGGAAAACCTGCGCCTGTTCCAATGTCACAAACTGTTGCGTTTTTAGTATAATGCTTGTAGTTTAGAACGCAATCAACAAAATGTTTTACTATTACTTCATTATATTCAGTTATTGAAGTTAAGTTAATATTTTTATTATATTCTATTAAAAATTGATAATATTTATCGAATTTCGTTGCTTGTTCGTCATTTATTAAAATACCATTGTTTTTAAATAGTTCTTTAATTAATGTTATATCCTCCATTTTTATCTCCTTTTTAAGCGTTTTAGATAAATAGTAAGTATACTAATATCTGCTGGTGAAACTCCGCTTATTCTGCTTGCCTGGGCAAGAGTTTGTGGTTTTATTTTTTGAAGTTTTTGTTGTGCTTCTATTCTTAGTCCTTTTAGATTTGTGTAGTCAATGTCAGCAGGAATTATGGTGTTTTCATTGGATAATGCTTCGTTTATTTGCTGATTTTGGATGTTGATATATCCTTCATATTTCGCGATTATATTTAATTGTTTTAAAATTTCTGGCGAAAAATCATTAAAATAATGAAATTTTTCATTAAAATTATATATATCAATAGATTTTCGTTTTAATAAAGAACGAATTGTTATGCCAGTTTTAATTTCTGGTTCGTTATTTTCTTTTAAGAATTGTAGTAAATCTTTAGTTGGTGATAAAATTGTATTTAAAATTTTTTCACCTTTGCTAATATCTCGCCTTTTCTTTAATAGTTTTAAATAATTTTTGCGGGTAACAAGTCCTATTTTGTAGCCTTTTTCCGTAAGTCTTAAATCAGCATTATCTTGTCTTAATATAAGTCGATATTCTGCTCTAGAAGTCATCATACGATAAGGTTCATTTGTGCCTTTTGTAACCAAATCGTCAATCAAAACACCGATGTAAGCTTCATTTCTTTTTAAAATTAGCGGAGGGAGGCGCTTAATATATTGTACTGCGTTTATGCCTGCTATTATACCCTGCGCTGCTGCCTCCTCATAACCGCTTGTCCCGTTAACTTGACCAGCAAAAAATAGACCTGGTAGTCGTTTATATTGTAGACTTGAATCCAAATCTGTCGCGTCAATACAATCGTATTCTATCGCATAAGCATATCGCATTAAATGAGCATTTTCTAGCCCCTTAATACTGTGAATAAAATCAATCTGAGCATGATATGGAAGACTACTAGATAAGCCTTGAACATATACTTCGTTTGTGCTTAATGCCTCGGGTTCAAGGAAAAATTGATGCCTATTTTTATCAGCAAAACGAACTATTTTATCCTCAATTGAAGGGCAATATCGAGGTCCAACGCCTTTTATAACACCTTGGTATAAAGGGCTATATTTTAAGTTAGCGCGTATAATATCGTGGGTGCGCTCATTTGTGTATCCCATATAACAAGATAAAATATTTTTTGGTGGGCGCTTGGTGTTTTTGCTAAAAGATGGTAGGCTATTCTCCCCTTTTTGTTCGTCTAGCGCATCGAAATTTATTGTGCGCCTATCAATTCTCATCGGTGTACCAGTTTTAAAGCGTAAAATTTTAAGTCCAAGACTTACTAAACTTGCTGTTAGTTTTGTTGCATTGGTAAAACCATTTGGTCCGCTGTTACGAATATAATTACCTGTTAGTGTTCGGCTTTTTAAATAAACACCAGTACAAACTACAACGGCTTTTGCTTTAAACTTCTCCCCCATTGCTGTTTTTATTCCGTAAAGTTCATTATTGCGGGTTAAAATTTCAGCAACTTCTGCTTGTAGTATTGTAAGATTTGGTTCGTTTTCTAGTGTTGATTTCATTATTTCGTGATAGCGAACTTTGTCGACTTGTACTCGTAAAGAGTGAACGGCGGGACCTTTGCTACTGTTTAACATTCGGCGATGCAATGTTGCTTTATCGGCACAATTTCCCATTTCCCCGCCTAGAGCATCAATTTCAAATACTAAATGCCCTTTTGCTGTGCCACCAATACTTGGATTACAAGGTAAAAAACCTATACTATCAAGATTTAATGTTGTTATAAGGGTTTTTTGACCCATTCTAGCACTTGCTAAGGCTGCTTCACAACCAGCGTGTCCCGCTCCTATAACTATTACATCATATTCTTTTGTTTCCATTTTATTTTCTCCATAAATTATAAAAATTATTATATCATAAATTTAGATAAAAGTATAGACTTGAAAAGTTAAAAGTATAAAAATGTTGTAAAATTTCGATATTTTTTATAATATTTGATGTTTAAGCAATTACTTACTAAAAATAAAAGTATTTTATAATATTTTTTGTAATGGTTTATAATAATAAGAATAGTTAATATTTGATTAAAATTTTGGTGTTAGTTAAAAACTATGCTTTTGCAGTTAAGTAAATTCTATTATTTTATTTGATTATATTATATATTGAATAAGTTATCTAAAATAATTTATAATGTAGATAAGTGTTGTTTTATAAAAAAGAGTAGGGAAAAGTTAGAGTAGTTATCCACTTTTTCACAAAAAATAATAAAAAATATTACAATATGTGTTAATTTATAAGAAAATTTTTTCTTGTTTTTTTAAATATAAGAAATAACAAAAATTAAAGAAAATAACTGTAAATTTATTAAAATATACAAAAAATAAAGAAAAACTATTACACAAGTTTGTTGTTAGTAAAAAGCATAAATTATTTTGCTAAATTTTATTTATTTATAAAAAAGTTATCCACAAAGTAGTGGAAATGTGGAAAAGTGTGTAGAGAAAAGAGAGGGAATAAGAAAGAAAATTAAATAAAAAATTTATAATATTTTAAATTAATTTTAATAAGATTTTTTATTGTATTAAAGAAGGTGTAAAATAAATTTAATTGAGTTTTAAATGATGTTTTTATTTAAATTTACATTAAATTAAAATATGATAAAAATAAATCAAAATTATTTAAAAAAATTAAAAAAATGTAAAAAAAATGACAAAAAAATAATAAAAAATAAGTACTATGCATAGGTATTATGCAATAGTTTTTTTGTATTTTGCGATATTATGTGTTATAAAAAATGTTTATATTATTAAAATATTTTTAATTATATTTTGTATGAGTTAATTGAACAATTATAATTTTATTAAAAAATAAAAGTGCGTGTTTAAATGATTTAGTAGTTTAAAATACGCGCGCTTAATTTAGATTAAAATTTAAATTTAGGTCTGAAATTAAATTTTGTTTTTCTAAAAGTTGACAAATATTTACCAAATTTGGTTTGTTAATTTTTTGTATTTTACAATTTTTGAATGTTGTTTAAAGTTGGAGAAACTTTATTTTGTTGTTCGAAATTAGTGGAAATTAATTTTCTTTCTATTTTTGAGAAAATTTCAGCAATTTTCGGTAAAAATTCTGTTTTTACAAATATTTTATTTTCTGGTGAAGTGATTAGCGCCTTGGACAAAATTCTATCTTTTTTATTTACATAAATTTCGTTTAAGCCCTCTAATTTAGCATTATCGTAAAAATTAAAATCGCGAACACTAACTTTGCTATTTTGATAATTTTTTATTTGAATATTTTCAAATTCGGCAATTTTGAGTAAATTGTCTTGGTTTTTATCACGGAAATAACTAGTAGAATAAATATTGCCACTAAGTAGCATTCTTATGCTCGCTCCATTTGGGCTATATATAAAAGGCAATGCGTAATTATTTATGTAAAAATGTGTTTTTCCTAAGGCTTGATATTCTATAACTTCTTGTACAGAAAACCAATAAATTTTGTCTTTTTCTAAAAAGTAGGGAAGTACTGTAGCTGTTTTCATTTGTAGCACCTTTTTAAATTTTTCTTATTATAGCATATAAACTAAAATTTTTCAAGATTAATTTTAAATACTTTTTCGTGCGATTGTAACAATTATTTGTGTAATATTAATAGTTTTACGATAAGTGATTTTTATTTTTAAGGTAATTAAGTTAATTTAGCGAACATTTATTTTGCATTTCTTTTTAGGAGTTTAAAAAAATTCAAAAAATGTCGATAAATGTTTTGTTTTGCAGTATAATATATGATAGAATAAATATATAAAAATGCGTAAAAATATTTAAAAATTGGGGTAAAAATTATGCAAAAAGTGCTAAATGTTGCAATTAGTTTCTTGGGCATTATTCTATTAGGTGTTTTATGCGCGGGAATAATAGGCTCGTGGGGAAGTGTAGGGCAGAAAAAAGTGCACGCTGATGTGGAAGGGTATTCGGGGCTTTGGTCTGAACAGGTTGACGAATCGGATATTTGGTCGCGCGGTACAGGTACTAGTATGGACCCTTATATTATTTCAAGTGCGGAAAATCTTGCATACTTGGCACAAAGTGTCAATGCTGGTACAGATTATGTTGGGGTGTATTTTCAAGTTGCATCAAATACTACGATTGATTTAAGTGGGCATTACTGGGAACCTATTGGTAGCGAAAACGCTATGTTTAGAGGGACTTTCTGGGGAAATCGTGTAACAATAGAAAATATGTACATAGATGCTACGCAACTTAGTGGTCGCGATACTGTTAGAAGTCTTGGGCTTTTTGGCTGGGTTGAAAACAATGGTGCTGGCGGAAATCAAGCGGTAAATCAAATTGTTTTTGACTGTGCAGGAATTTTCGCGAACGAAAATGTGCGATATGCAGGTGTGCTAGCGGGATATTACAACGCAAACAGCCTTGCAAACATTACAGTAACAAGTACATCATTTGAAAACGATATTGAAGGCGCTTTGATTGAATTTGCTCCAACTGACGATACGCTTTTAGATGACTTCTCGGCAGGTGGATTGGTTGGATACCTTGGTTCTGCAACGACTTTAACCGCTGCGGACACAACAGACTACACTCGTCCAATTTATACAAATATTTATTCAAGTGCGGTAGTTCCAGGCGGAAATTCACAATTGCTCGGTGGGCTAGTTGGTGAAAATCAAGGTTCGATTACGACAAGTTACCGCTCTGGTGGTTTAATTCAAGCATATTTTGGTATTATTGGTGGAATTGCGGGCCGTTCAATGAATGGAACAATCACAAATGTTTATAATGCGGGTAATATTGAGATTGTAGACGAATTGCCAGGCAACGCAATTTTAACAAGTAGTTTGTATGAAACGGTTGTTGGTGGACTAGTTGGGCGTTTGAATAGTGGAACTATTACAAGAGATAATTTATTTAATGAAATGGGCGTTAGCGCTAATTCTACAGGAAGTCTTGTAACTTCGCGCGGTTCTATCGGTGGGCTTGTTGGTATTAATCAAGGTGTTCTAGAAAACCTTACTAATTCTAGTGCTGTATCAAGCGCGAGTGAAAATTCTAGTGCGACTGGTGTAACCTTTATGGGTGGTATCGCTGGTGTAAATGGCGGAAGCGTGGTTAGTTGTACAAATAACGGAATCGTTGGCGGAATTGATGACCAAAACGCTTATCTCGCATACTCAATTGGTGGAATTGTTGGCTTGAATGATGATAACAGTACGGTTGGAAATGAAGCGCGCGGTACTGGGCGCGGTAGTATTATTGCTAGTCAAAATTTAGGACAAATCGGCAGAAATATTGATGCAAGCAACGCTGGTGGAATTGCTGGTATAAATTCGTCAAGTAGTATGTTTAGTATTACTTCAAATCAAAATCAAACGAGTAGTGACCCGTCACTTGCCACTTTTGGTACAGTTGTTGGACCGATAAAAAATACAGCAAGTATTAGTGGACTTTCGAATGTTGGTGGAATTGTTGGGTGGAATTTTGGTTCGATTTTTGGAGCATACAATACCGGAACAGTTGCTGGGGCTATTGACAACATTTCAATAACTTCGTATGTTGGTGGAATTATTGGTCGTGTAAATGACGGAATAATTAATCAAACATTTAATATAGGTAATGTAACAAGCGGTGTGTATTCGGGTGGTATTGCTGGATACATAGCAGCTACAGGCGCAGTCGAGATTTCTAACTGTGTAAATTATGGAAATGTTTGGGGCTCGATGTATGCCGGTGGTTTAGCAGGGCGTGTTGAAAGTGCTACAATCAATTATGTTTTATCCCTTGGTGATGTTGAATTTTTAACAGGTTCAAATTTAAATCGTGGTGGATTAATAGGTACTATTTTAACAAATACTAATTTGCGTGGCTTTAACGATGTTGGATATTCGACAAGTATTGCAAATTATGTAAACGATGCTAGTCAAGATTATGATAACGGAATTTCGACCGTTGGTAATTATTCATATGCTGACCGTGATTTTAACAGTTATTTTATGGTATTGCCTGGAATTGCCGAAAATGAAAGTTCGCGTATTTACTCATTCTATGACGGTGGAGCAAATGCTGATTGGTATTTTGCGCCTGCTAATGTAGATAACGATACATATTATTATCCTGTTTTGTCATTCTTTAGAAGTGGTGGTACAAATAGTCTTGGAGTGTTCCCTGAAAGTACTAGCACGGCAGTAGGTGCTACACAAATAGCATATCCTAGTGTAATTATTCATACTGTCAATGAACAAAACTTATATCCTACTTGGAATGGTTCAATGCGCTCTGATGAAGTGCAAGCGATAGGTACGACTCAATATATTATAGAAGGACAATTTATTAGTGAGCCTGTGGCAGAAACGGAATATAATGTGCCAGCGGGCTTTACTGGAAGTTGGGTATACGAAAGTGGGCAAACTATCAATGCGGAATGGTCTTACGACCAGCCTATAATGCAAAATATGGTGATTTCGCGCGTATGGACAGAAGCAATTTATACTGTAAGATATTTTATTGAAGACGCAACTACGGGAGAGTTTGTCGAATATACCGCCGATGATAGTAACTTTACAGGAATGGACTTACCTAGTGAAATTGTATTTAGTCTTGACCCGAACGCACAAGTAACTTTAACTGAATTTGTATACACGCAAGCAAGCGGATATGATTATTTTGGGTGGTTGTGGTCTATTACCGAACTTACTCCTGATGATATATCACGCGATACTGTTTGGAATAATGTAATACCACGCAACACGGTATTTACTGACGGAATTGTTTATATTTATGGTTATCAAGAGCCAAAGCAAATTGAAGTTGAACTACATCCTGGTTACGATGCGACTACGGGTACTGCTATGAATTTTACAGGGCTTGCTGTTGGAGTACCTCGCACGATTCAAGTAACTTATGGCACGCGCGTTGATTGGTCGTTGTATGAGAGCCAACTTGTTTATGATGAGGGTGAATTTGCCTTTAAGGGCTGGTTTACTGCAGAAACAGGCGGAAATGCTGTAACTGATACAAATAGTCAAGGCTTATATGCCTTCAATTTTACAAATGAATTTGGTGTTGTGCAGATTTTTGCGCAATGGACAAGTCTATGGCAAACTGTTTTGTATGTAAGTATTGATAATGACGGAACGGAGCACACGCTTTATTCTGACCGTGTACAGTTTGAGACTTCTATAACTTCGATTCCAAACTTATTATATTATGTTGAAGCAGATAGGGCTGGTTATCAAGTAGACGGATATTATATTGACGCTAATTTAGTTGACGAATTTGATTTCCAAAATTCGCTAATTGTTGACACGACAAAAATTTATGTAACTTGGCAAAAACGCGTGTTTAACTTAATTTTGAATGCAGATAGCGGGCGCTTTGCTGACGGTACGGACGAATTAATTATTCCAGATATAGAGTATCAAACAGATATTTTAACGATTTTAAGAAGTCTTGGGCTTGATAGATTGCCAACGCGTGAAGGATTCCGCATTGATACCGATGCTATGGGGCGTTACTTATTTAGCGAACAAGCAAATAGTGGCGGGCTAATAATAGATGCATCAAACTTTAATAACCTTATGCCTGCTCATAATTATACGGTCTACATTATGTGGGACCGAGAGAGATATCAAATAGAATTGCGTGCTAATGGTGGAAGGTTCTATACTGACGATAACACAGAGGGATACACAACTTTAACTATTTCACTCCTTTATGGTGTTCCTCTTGCTGATGCAATTGATAATTATCTTAACGAAAATTATTCAGCAGTTGGGGACTTTACGCAAGATGTTATAAGTTACCAAGGTTATGGCTTTAAATATTGGAGTTTGACAAGTGATTTGGAAAATAGCGAGGAAATTAGTTATGATACACCTGTGCCAGCAGAAACTATAACTGTTTACGCTATTTGGTCAAGGCAATTCGCTGTTTACTTTAAAAGGCTTTACAATGACGATTCGCCGTGGCGTACTGTCTATGTTTTGGAGGGGGAACAAGTAACTCAGCCAGAATTAGATGATGGAATGAGTATTTCAGGGCTTTCATTTACGGGTAATTGGTATCGCGTAATCGGGGCTGATGATGATGGGACTCCGCAATATTCACCGACTGAATATGACTTCGCATCTCCAATTTATACAGATATTACGCTTTGTGCTGGGTGGGTAGATAGTGGTGAAGCGCTAGACCCTGTCGACACAAGCACGGGAATGATTATCGCGATTGTTATTATTGCCGTTGTTGTCGTAATACTATTTGTTTTGATTTTGGTGCGTGGGAGCCGAAGTAAAAAAGTAATTACCGTAAATCCTAAAAAGATAAAAGATAAAGATTTGCGCGCTAAAATCGAACGGATACAAGATGCCGAACAGCAAAGAAATGAAAATCCGTTTGATGATGAGTTTTAATCAAATTAGCAATGAGCAGTTAAGGAAGGAAACCTTCCAAATTAGAAATTAGGAATTAGTAATTAGGAATTTTACGCGCTGCACGCGAATTAGCAACTAGCAATTAGCAGTTAAGGCTGGGTATAATAAAAGAGTATTGAACTCGCCGAAGGCGTAATGAGTCCGCGGGGACTGGCCCGCCGTACCGCGCGTAGCGGAATTGCAAAAAGATTTTGCTACCAGCAAAAATTTTTGCAATAAATTAAAAATGTAAAAAGAATTTTTTCTTGCGAAGCAAGTAAAAAGCGCATTAGGTTTTTCCCTAATGTGTTTTTTATTTGACTTTTTCTTGCTTAAAAGCGAATATTCGGGGGTGGATAGTGTTTTTAATGAAGTAAAAAATTTAAGTAAAATTTTAAATTAATTTTATATTAAATCATTTTTAAGTGCAAAAATTTCAATGAATAAGAGCATTAGATAAAAGTTTTATGATTTACACTAGACAAAGACGCTTAAAAGTGATAAAATTAATTATCTAAAAATAAAAGAGGTGTAAAATATGACTAATATTAAATTTTATCGTTGTCCATATTGTGGCAACATTGTTATGAAGGTAATGGACAGCGGTGTACCGGTGGTTTGTTGTGGTCAACCTATGCTTGAGTTGATTCCAAATAATACAGACGGTTCAGGTGAAAAACATGTGCCAGTGGTGGCATTATTAGGGAAAAATGTTGGGGTGAGTGTAGGCGTTGTGCCACACCCTATGACTCCAGAGCACTACATTCAATGGATTTATTTGGAAACGAGTACGGGTGGGCAAATTCGTTATTTACAACCAGGACAAGAGCCTGAGGCAAACTTTAAACTTGAAAGTGGAATAACTCCGCTTTGTGTGTACTCATACTGCAATTTACACTCACTTTGGAAGCACGAAATTGACCCTAAAAAAGATACGCAAAGAATTGATTAAATAATATTAAATTAATTTTTAGGATTTTATAATTTTTGATTGTTTTTCGGTTTTTTAATCAAAAAATCAAAAAAATTATTTTTAATTAATTATATTTATTATTTTTTAAAAAAATTTAAAAACAAAAGAAAGTACTATTTTAAAGGACAGAAAAATGTTAGAAAAAAGATATGATTTTAAGACACGCGAAAAGCATTGGCAAGATTATTGGCACGAACACAATACTTACAAATTTGACGAAAACGCAGAAAGCAAGTTTACTATCGACACGCCACCACCAACGATTAGTGGGGTAATTCATTTGGGGCACGTTTTTAGTTATACACAAACTGATGTAATAGCGCGCCACCAAAGGATGTTAGGCAAATCTGTTTTTTATCCTTTTGGATATGATGACAACGGACTACCAACCGAGCGCTATGTTATTAAAGAACAAAAAGTGCGCCTAAACGAAACGAATCGCTCTGATTTTATTAAACTTTGCCTTGAAACTACGGAAAAAATGAAAGATGTTTACCGCGATGTTTTTACTCGTGCTGGGCATAGTTCGGACTTTGATAGTGCGTATTCGTCTATTTCACCGCGTACGCAGGCAATAAGTCAACGCAGTTTTATAGAATTATATAACGCTGGCGAAATCGAGCGCAGAAATTCTGCGACTTTATGGTGTCCTGAATGTCGCACCGCGATTGCTCAAAGTGAAATTGAAACTGTCGAAATGGACAGCACTATGAATTATTTAAATTTTGGCATTTTAGATAGTGACGAAAAGTTGCAAATCGCGACAACGCGCCCCGAACTTCTTTGTGCGTGCGTGTGTGTTTTTGTTCACCCTGATGACGAAAAACGCGCGCATTTAGTGGGTAAAAAGGCAATAACTCCTATATATAATGTCGAAGTGCCGATTTTAGCCAACCCCGATGTTGACCGCGAAAAAGGAACAGGGGCGGTTATGTGCTGTACTTTTGGTGACGAAGCGGACGCAAAATGGCAAAAAGAATTTAATTTGCCAGTGCTAGAAGGTATTGGGCATAATGGGCGTATGACAGAAATTGCGGGCGAGTTTGCAGGGCAAAAAGTGACGGAAGCGCGCGCAAACATAATTGAAAAGTTAAAAGAAATCGGCGTGCTTTACGACACAAAACCTATTACGCACGCGGTTTCGCCTCACGAAAGATGCTCGACTCCTATTGAAATTATGGTAAAGCCTCAATGGTTTATAAAACTATTAGAGCACAAAGACGAGATTTACAAAGCGGGCGAAGAGGTTAATTGGTATCCCGAATACACAAAAAAGCGCTTTTTAAATTGGGTAGAAGGGCTAAAATGGGATTGGTGTATAAGTCGTCAAAGATTTTTTGGTATTCCTTTCCCTGTGTGGTATTGTAAGGACTGTGGCGCGACAATTTTAGCCGATATTGACGACTTGCCTGTTGACCCAACTGTAACACAACCAAAACACGAATGTCCGCACTGCTACGGCAAGTCTTTTATTCCTGAAACTGATGTTATGGACACTTGGGCGACAAGTTCACTTACTCCGCAAATCTGCGCAGACACCCTTACTCACAAAGGGCTAGACGATGCACACTTGCCAATGGATTTGCGTCCAAATGCGCACGACAACATCCGAGTTTGGGATTTTTACACCATTGCAAAATCGTTGCTTCACTACAAAAAATTGCCGTGGAATAATGTTATGGTAAGCGGTTGGGGGTTAAGTGCGACAGGTGATAAACTTTCTAAATCAAAAACTTCGAAGGGAGAACTTACACCACTTGTTGCGTTTGAAAAATATTCTGCCGATGTTACTCGTTATTGGGCAAGTAACGCAACACTTGGAAAAGATGTGTTTATCCAAGAGGAAGAGTTTAACAACGGCTCTAAACTTATGCAAAAATTGTGGAACGCAAGCCGTTTTGTATTGTCCTTTTTGGAAGGGTACACTCCTAAAAAGTGCGAACTTTTGCCTATGGACCAGTGGATAATTGATACATACCGCATTACTTTTAAGAATTTTAAAAAGTATTTGGAAAAGTTTGAAATGGGGCTTGCTCTAAACGAACTCGAAAAACTTTTCTGGAATTTCTGCGATAACTACATTGAAATTGCGAAAAATAGGCTTTATAAACCCGAGATTTACGGCGAAAAAGCGAAAGAGTCAGCGCAGTATGCGTCAAGTATGGTGTTGCTTGGTATGCTAAAAATGTTTTCAATCTATATGCCACATATTACCGAGGAAATTTACCAAGATTATTATGCAAAAATTGAAGGTTGCGACTCAATTCATTTGAGTAAATATCTCGATTTGGGTGACGCGCCATCAGTTGTTTTTGGCGGATATAGAGTTTGCGATATTGTTGGGGAAGTTAGAAAATTTAAATCGCAAAATAATATGAGTATGAAAGACGAAATCGCAAAAATTGTCGTTAAAGATGACGATAGAAACTTAGACTTTATAAAGTCTTGCCTAGACGATATTAAAGCAGTATGTAATATTAAAGATGTCGAGTTTATCAAGTCAAACAACTTTTCTGTCGATATAGAAAAATAAAACCGCTTTTAAAAGTTTGTATTTGTAATCTTTTATCTAAAATGGAGCCGTTAGACTTAATCGCAAATTTCAATATTACAACGCAAACTTGCAATACCCGCAAATGACGAACAAGAAACAAATAATAAAAAATGAAGCAAGTCAAGTTGACGAACTTAAAAAGGCGGAAAATACAAGTAGCGAAAACATTGAAGGCAACAATTTAGTTGCACAAAATAATAAGGAAAATGTAAGTAGCAAAAATACTAGTGGCGAGAGCGATAACAAAGCCACGACACCTAAAAAGAATCGCACAAAAAGTGCAACAACTAACAAAGAAAAAACACCTAAAAAACCTAGCGCAAAGAATGAAAAAGCCTAAACAGGCTTTTTTTGTTTTTATGTAAAGAATTTTAATCAATTTTTTATATATAAATAACTTTTTAAATTAAAAAATTTTTGTAAAATTAAGTTTATTTTGGCTAGCATTGTTGTAATATTCCCTTTATTTTTAATGCAATTTTTTGTTAATATTTTGAATTATTTTTAAAATAAAGAATAAAATTTCTAAATTTAAGGAATTTTTAAATAATTTACATAATTATTTGCTATTTTTTTAGAATATTTGTTATAATATTATATAGTTGTTATGCGTTGTATTAAAAATAAGAATTACGCGTAGGTGGTTATATGAAAAAGAAAAAAGACGATGTCGAAATAATTTCTGAAAAAATAGAAAATACAGTTTCGCCCGAAGTGGTGGAAACGCCAAAAACAAAGAAAAAGAAAGGCGTTACTGAAACAACACACACAAACAGTGATGGTACGCAAATTGTTACAAAGACCGTGATAAAAAAACGCGGTGGTGTTTTCTCATTTTTTATGGGCTTTCTATTTTGCCTATTCTTTTTGATTGTGTCTTTGGTAGGTACATTTTTATACTGTTACTATAATGTTACCCTAAATCAAATTGAAAGTCTGCTAGGTGTACAGTTGCCAATCGAAGGCGAAATTAGAGATAAGGCGCTCAAAGATTTGCTTGCGCTCGGGCTTGAATACAAAGACAGTATAACCGAAGCAACGCTACAAACGATTGAGGAGGACTTTGGTGTTGAGTTGCCGACAACTATTCCAGGTACGGAAATTGGGCTTACCGCTATTTATACGGCAAACATTACTTTTATGAACGAAACAAAGCCCGTTCGGGAGTATCGAATACAAGATATTGTAAATAATCTAAATGAGTTTGTCGAGGCGGTGCTACCTGTTTTTTATGACAATACAACCGTTCAGCAAATATTAAATACTGCACAGGTTGATATTTTAAACGATTTAGATTACCCAGCCTTAACTGATAAATATTACAATGTTGGCACTGCCGAAAACCCTGATTTAAAGAGTTTGAGCGAACTTACAATTTCGCAAGTTTTAGAACAGTTACCCGAGCGTTTCGGCTCTGAAAATTTAACTGTTCAAGAAATTGTAAACGCGGTTGGACTTGAAATTATGCCTTATCCAGAAGGCGACAATCAAGATGTTTATGCGGGCTTGCGAAATTTATTGATTACGCAAATTACGACTGACGACTTGCTAAATAGTGTTGACGGTGCGTTTTTGAATGCGATGTTAGATTTAACTCATTTAGAATTTACGCAAACGGACGAATTTAACGCGACAAAATTAATTGATATGATTGATTATATAGAAACGGTGCC
The DNA here is from genome assembly GCA_944383915.1 of uncultured Clostridia bacterium. GTDB lineage: Bacteria > Bacillota > Clostridia > Christensenellales > UBA1242 > UBA7867. Next base: position 39,525 of record CALWRJ010000007.1, on the reverse strand, counting down.
GTTTAATCAAATTATTGAAATCCCAGCAACTATGCCAGACGAAACTAGCCCTGCTGCTGACCACTTGCTCTACGCTTTGCAAAATGTGACTTATCAAGATTTGAGCGGAGAGAATATGGTGGAAAATTTGACTGCTAAAATGAATGCCGTTTACCCTAATTTTACACTTGGCAAAATAATTGATTTTGGGGAAATGAGTAATCTCGACTTTTTGGCGTCAATTTCGGTAACCGAAATGTTAAATGATCCAACTACTGCGATAAATGACACGCTCCAAAATGTCTACATTGGCGATTTTGTTACCCTAGGTTCGCTATTTAGAGAAGGTACGACTTTTGAAAGTGGCGCGCTTCGAAACATTCCGCTAGACACTTATTTAAGCGATTTAAGGGTAGTGATTAGCGGACTTACCTTAAATGAAATTTTATCAAGTGAACAAATTGCAAGTGGAAATTTAAGTGCATATAGTGAAATGACGCTACTTGAAATTTTGCAAGCAAATGACGGCTCTACACTCGGTGAAATATTAAACAGCACGACACCGAATTTAACTGAAAGTGTTGGAGCGTATGTGTTGGCTTTAAGTAATGCAACTGCAAGCACTTTTGAAAGCGAACTCGCGAATGCGACTATTCTCAATCTTATTGGAAGCGAAAACAACCCTTCGGCGCTCGCTAGACTTGCTGATATGAACTTGCGTGAAATTGCTGATGACCCTGATTTAATCGATACACTTTTAGAAAATTTTGGCACTTTGGGTGAGCTGATTGGTTCAAATGACGGAATTTTAGGAATAATCGGCGATGTAGCGATTTCAGATTTATTAGGCGATGACCCGAGTGGCGCAATTATGAGCGCGCTTGAAAATAGCAATATGACTTTAAGCGAAATGCTCAATTCTACCGCAAGTGATAATGAAATGGTAAATTCAATTCTTAATATTACCGTTGGCGAACTTTTCGGCTCGGACGATTTATCAAGCGTGATTGAAAACGCTTTGAGCGGTGACGGACAGACTTTGGGCGACTTGCTGGGAATTAACGAAAATACGGGCATTATGAGTTATGTACAAAATGTTGAAATGAGCGCGCTTTTTGGAGATAACCCAGGCGATGCGATTATAAATGCGATTATTGGAAATGCTAGTGACGGCTGGACAACTCTTGGCGATTTCTTAAATAATCAAGAAAATAGCGGTATTATGTCTATGATTAACGGCGTATATATGCGCGACCTTTTAGGGAGAGGCACGATAACGGCGGGACAAGCGCTTGAAAACGCGCTTTGTGCTGACGATAGGACGCTTGGTGATTTGTTTGAAATAGCAAGTAGTGACGGACTTGTTGGGCTTGTTTCAAATGTAAAACTGAGCGATTTATTTGCCGAAGGTGCCAATCCAGGCGATGCAATTATCAATGCAATTATAGGAAATGAAAGTGACGGCTGGACGACATTAGGTGAATTTTTAAGTAATGAGGAAAGTTCTGGCTTAATTTCTATGATTAATGGCGTATATATGCGCGACCTTTTAGGAGAAGGTGAAATAAGCGCTGGGCAGGCGCTAGAAAATGCGCTTTGTGCGGATAATAGGACGCTTGGTGATTTGTTTGAAATAAGTACAAGCACGGACCCTGTAATTAGTGCGGTTGTAGATATTTCGTTAAGTGATTTATTTGGCGATAACGCAAGCACGACTTTGAGTAATGCGCTCGATGATATAAATTTGTCTGCAATAATAGGAAGTACAAATAAACCAGCAATATTTAACCTTATTACAAACTACGATACGCTTACAATCGGTGATTTGAGCGAACCAAACGGAATACAAATTGAGTCAAATATTACTATCCAAGTTTTAATTAATGCAGGTATACTTGACGCGGACGAGATTCCCGGAATTGAGCAAATACCAGACGAATACACTTTAACGCAAATTATTATTGAATATATCGAATTAAAATATGGTGGATAAAATAAATTATCTCTAAAATTAAAAACTCATTAGGCAAAACTAGTGAGTTTTTAGTTATTTTATTGCAATTTTAAGTGATTTTGTTTTAAATTTTATAAAATTTATGAAAAATGTAAAAAAATCGTGAAAAATATCAAAAAAATTAGACAAATACTTTTTAATTTGCTAAAATATATTTAGAAAAATCTTTTGCAAGAGCAAAAGGGGGTAAATTATGGAACAAATGAGAAAAAGTCGCGTAAGACAAAAAGTTGCCACTCCGTACACAAAACGCAAAACGGCAAGTACTGAAAGTGCTGAAAAACGCCCGCGTGGGCGTCCGCGTATCGAAAAAGAGCCAAAGGAAGTTCGTCCGCGTGGTAGACCGCGTACGCGCCCTATTATTGAGAATGCAGAAAAGCGCCCGCGTGGCAGACCAAGAAAGGACGGCACTCCTATTAATTCGGAGCGTCCAGAACCAACGGTTGTTCGTCCGCGCGGTAGACCGAGAAAAGACGGTACGCCGATAAATTCGGCGCGTGCTGTTGAAGTTAAAGAGCCTAAAAAACGCGGGAGACCAGCAAAGCAAAAAACAGAAAACGAGTTTGCTGAAATTCCAGCGCTTCCTAGCGAAAATCAAATTACTAGCACCGTTTCAAGTGAAATTGTTGAAAATGTAGTGCCCGTTGCGGAAAATTCGGCTATTCAAAATGAAAATATTGAGCCTATTAACGAGATTTCACAAGCCGAAAATATCGAGCAAGAAAATTACGATTTCGCTGACACACAAGCCGATATTGAAAATAGTGATGAATATTCGCAAAATACTAGCGAGCAAGTTATAAGTGACGCTGAAAGCGAAGATGATGAATTACAAAAAGGCGAGAGTTATAAAAAGTTGCAACTTGCCACAAAAGGTATTATTTCTGCGAAAATCAATAAAACAGAGCGCGTGCAACCTGCAAAACATTCAAGCGTAGATATTTTGGAGCGCAAGAAAGAAATTGCGCCTATTGTATCAAATGCGCCACTTATGAAAATGAATATAAGCCGTCCGCGTACACCTATGAAAGAGCAAGTTACACGCGCACCGCGTTCGACAAAAAAGGCTTCGCCTATGCCAAACAAAGTTGTTGTGGTAACAGGGGCTACTTCGGGTATGGGGCTTGCGACTGCAAAAAGTCTTGCTGGCCTTGGACATATTGTTATCGGTATTGGACGCAAGCCGAGTCTTTGCCGTGATGCTATTCGCGAGATATTAGACGAGTATCCAGACGCTAATATACACTACCTTGTGGCTGATTTAAGCCTTATGAGTCAGGTAAAAGTCTTAGCTGACGAGATAAAGGAAAAAATTGAATCTCTAAACCGCGAATGTATCGATGTCTTAATTCACAATGCGGGTGCAAATCTCGAAAGTTATCAATTAACTTATGAAAATCGCGAATATATGTGGGCGACAAATTATTTATCTGCTGTTCTCTTAACTCGCGAATTACAACCCCTATTAGACCGTTCGCTTGATGCGCGCGTAATCACATTTACGACAACTTACGCATCGCACCACGAAAAAATAAATTGGAAGCAACTTCGCGACCGTTCGGGTAAATTTGTGTCTAAAATTTATGAACAAACAAAGTTGGCAGATTTAATGTTTGCTCTCGAATATGACCACGAAAACGCAAATCAAGAAGGTTTGCACGCGTACTGCGTTGACCCAGGCACTGTAAATACTGGCTTGAATACGAAAAATGCTAGCGGTATTAAAAGAGCATATAATGCAATGAAAAGCAGAAAGGGTAAGTCAATTGAGCAAGGTATTGAAACAGTTGTTTATTTAGCGACTGCTGAAAACTTGCCTGCAAATGTCGTTTTCTATGCAGACAAAAAACCGCAAGAGCCGAGCAAGTTTGCTCTCGATGCCGAAAACCGCGTTGCCTTAAAGAGAATTACGCAAGCCGATTTGCGCGATGTTGAATAATAAATGTTTAAAATGAGAAAAAGAAGCACTAAGTGCTTCTTTTTTGTTGTATTGTGTCGATTTTTTGTGGGAATGTGGTATATTCGCTTCGCGAGAAAAGGAATCAACCACGCATAGTATGAATTAGCAATTAGCAATTAGCGAAGCCGAAAGGCTGAGCGAACTAAATGCTTTCCACTGTGTCGATACCGAGTAAATATAGTGTTTGCTTTATTGCTTTTGCGGTTTTATCGATTAGGGCAAGGCGGGCTTTGGTTAAGTTTTTGTCATCAATATTTAAAATGCTGTGGTTTGTGTAAAATTGGCTAAATTTTGTCGTAAGCGTATACACATAATTTGCTAAAATGCTAGGGTTTAGTGCGTTGTAAGTTGCAATAACTACACTTTCAAAACGCGCGATTTCTTTAATTAGGGCGCATTCCTCGGGCGTGGTTAAAAGTGAATAATCTGCATTTTGATAGTCTAAATTTGTTTTACTTAAAATTGATTTAATACGCGCGAAATTGTATTGCGCATAAAGGCTAGAATCACCGTTAAAGTTTAGTGCGTTTTGCATATCAAACAAAACATTTTTTTCTGGACTACACTTTAAAATGGAATATTTTAGCGCACCGTAACCAATAATTTTTGCTTTTTCGGTGTCGCTATTTCCCGTGCGCTCGATAATGGCTTTGTCTGCTTTTTCAACCATTTCTTTCATAAAATCGGCAAGCAAAACGACATTTCCGCTACGCGTACTCATTTTTCCGTCTGGAAGGAGCACAAAGGAGTAGTGGACAACTTCAGGTGGGGTGTAACCAAGCGTACGAAGGGCGCAAGCGATTTGCTGGAAGTACACTTTTTGGTCCTCGCCGAGAACTAGCAAATTGCGGTCGGTGTGCGCGTTCGCCTTATCTATTGAATAACAAATATCGCGGAGCGTGTAAAGGCTCGTTTCATTGTTTCGCGTAAGCACGAGCATTGGGTTTTCAATACCAATATTTTCGCCGTGTTGGTCTAGGACGCATCTATTGTCTTTGTCTACAAAAAAGCGCGGTGATTTTTTTAATAGCGAAAGGACTTTTTCGGTCGTGTGGTTGTGGATATATTGTGATTCGTAATCGAAGTGGTCCCACTTTATATTTAATTCGGCAAAAATGGCGGTTTGCCCTTTTATACAAGTCGAAACGATGCGCTCAAAAATCGCAACCGTACTAGGCTCGTTTTTCTCAAACTTTTCAAGTAAATCAAATACTTCGGCTTCAATTTCTGGGTTGTCTTTTGCTTTTGCGTTTATATCAATATAAATTTGGAGCAAGTCGTCAAAAGTGAAACTTTCCATATCTTTTGTGGCATAAGCAAGCATTGCAATTTGTTTGCCAGCATCATTTACATAATAATGAACATCAGTTTTCCACCCTAAAAAGCGGAAAACTCGCACGATGCAATCGGCAATTAAGGCGTTGCGCGCGCGTCCAATGTGTGGGCTTGCATTTGGGTTTATGCTTGTGTGCTCGATGAGTATAGTTTTATCTTGCATACCATTATTTTTTGCGATTTCGTCTTGATTTAGTCGTGCGTTAGATAAAAGTGTGCGAGCCAAAAATTCAGGCTTAAAGGTAAAATTTAAAAAGCCATTTACATTTTTTATACTTAAAATATTTTCGTCTGCAATGCCACTAGCAAGACTATCTGCTATGTTTACAGGCGAATTTTTTAAGATTTTGGCAAACTTAAAACACGGTAACGCAACATCACCGTTAGATACATCATTTGGCACTTCGAGATTGGAGCGAATTTCGTCTTTCGGCAAAATTCCGCTTTTAGAAAGTAATTCGCTAATGTAATCAAATAAAATTTCCATATTTTGATACCTTTTGATAATTAATAATTATAACTATACATTTTTTTTGCAGAAAAATCAATATAAAAAAGGCACTTTGCAAAATTTGTGTGTTACAAAAAACAAAACTAATCATTTTGATTAGTTTGCTTTTTATCTTGTTAATTCGTCATCTTTACTTATTGTTTTTTGTAAAACTTTTATTTTTTGCTCGCCTTCCGCTCTGGCTTTGCGCGCCTTGTCATATGCCTTTTGCTCGTTTTCGGTTGGGCGCAAGAAGTACTCAACAACTGTGCAAGCATCAGGAATAACAATTTCCTGCTTTAAGAATGGTTCTCGGCGCTTGTTTGAATGTTTTTTCTTTTGCACTTCTGGTGTTGGCTCTATTTCTTGTTCTTGCTCGACTTTTTGCTCTGGTGTTATGGTTTGTTCTTGTGTTGGTTCGTCATCATCAATTTCCATAAAAGTTTTTTCCTTGCTAAATTCGTTTACTACCTTAAAGAATATTCCGTCTTTTTCTTGGTAGCCTTCCATAGTCGCACCAAATAATTCGTCAGTGTATTCATCATCTTTTACATCGATTTTTTGCGGTAGTGAGTAAGCAAGCCTAATATTAATAACAACATCGTCTGGGGACAATTCAGGTTCTAAAAGTAAACGCTGTGCAATAGGTGAAAGCCTATCCTCGCTGATGCCTTCAATTTTTGCAAAAGCAATTTCCATTTTCGCGTTTTTAATTACTTGTCTTGCAGTAAAACCTAATTGGTCGCTCATTTGCTTTTTTTGTATAATTAATTGTTCTGCACATTCGTTAGTGTTTTCGTGTGCAACTTCAAACATACTTATTTCTGCCATAAAATTACCTACTTTTACTTTTAATAAGACCGAAAAAGAGGCGGTCATTCTTATTATTTTATCACAAAATTTTTCTTTTGTAAAGAGGGTACGAGCGCAAGCGAGCGGGCTTGCGCTCGAATTAGGAATTTTGAATTTTGAATTTTGAATTAAAGCAGAAATACCTAATTAATTTTTAGGAAATACCTTCCTTAACTGCTAATTGCTAATTCTCGCAAAGCGAGTAAAATTCCTAATTTCTAATTACTATAAAATTATAGTAAAGAAAGTAAAACTCTCAAAGTACACATTTTTATGAGAAAATAAATTTAGGTAATTCAAAATTTCTAAAAGCGGAGTTAAATTAAATAAGTATAAGTAGCAAGAAATTTTGTCCGTAATTCAAAATTAAAAATTCAAAATTCAAAATTGGAGCGTCAGCGAGTAAAATTCCTAATTCCTAATTTCTAATTCTTAATTTGTTATAATGCTTTGTATGAAAAATGACAAAACTTTGTGAATTAGTTGAGTTTAATATATAAATATGTTATAATAAACTTAAAATCTATAAATAAAGGAGAAACTATGGGGATTTTAAAAAATATCGAGTGGACAGACACTGAAAGCAATTTGATTGTTTGGAAGTATCCAATCAATAAAGACCAAGTAAACAAAGGTTCGGCGCTCACCGTTCGTGAAAGCCAAAATGTAGTTTTTGTCGACAAAGGGCGACTTGCCGATGTGTTTTTACCTGGGTACTACAAACTTGATACCGACAACTTGCCTGTGCTTACAAAATTAATGTCATGGAAGTACGGCTTTGAAACACCTTTTAAATCGGACATTTATTTTGTAAATATGAAGCAATTTACAAATCAAAAATGGGGAACGGTTAATCCAATTTTAGTACGCGATAAAGATTATGGCGCAGTGCGTATTCGCGGATTTGGTAATTATTCGTTTAAGGTTGATGATGCATATGTATTTATGCAAAATTTGAGCGGAACGAACCCAACATTTGATTCTAGCCAAATAACAGACTACTTGCGTAGTATGGTGATTAGCGGAATTTCTGACGCAATCGGCGAGAGCAAGATTCCTGTACTTGATATGGCGGCAAACTTGCAAGAGTTATCAAGAATGGTTGAGGGCAAAGTTGCGCAAGACTTTAAGGATATTGGTTTGCAACTTACAAACTTTGTGTTTGAGTCTTTCTCACTTCCAGAGGAACTCGAAAAAGCGTTAGATAAAAACACAAGCCTTGGAATGATGCGTAACAATATGGATGTTTACACGCAAATGGAAACGCTCGCTGCAATGAAAGAAGCGGCTAAAAATCCTGGTATGGCAGGCTCGACTATGGGCGCTGGTATGGGATTAGGCATGGGTATGGGGTTAGGAAATATGTTTTCTAACAATATGACTCAACAAATGCAAAATCAAAACCAGCAAGGTGGTGCGGTAAACAAGACTTGTCCTGCGTGCGGTGCGGTACTACACGGCAACCCTAAATTCTGCCCAGAATGCGGGCAAAATTTAAAGCCAACTTGTCCAAATTGCGGAACGGAAGTTAAAGCTAATGCGAAATTCTGCCCTGAATGTGGGAGTAAATTGAAATGAGCGAAACAACTCAAGACGAATTAAATGAAAAATTATATAGTGATGACAAAATAGGCACAACGACTTATAAATGCCCAAACTGTGGCGGTGAAGCCGAATTTGACGCAAAAACTCAAAAAATGCACTGCTTATATTGTGATTCGTTTTTTGAAATTTCGCAAGATGGCACTGTTACAGAAAATGAGTTGAGCGAACTTTTAAAAGACGCGACAGTTTGGAGTGATGCCGAAGTGTATCAATGCAAAAGTTGTGGCGCAAAAGAGATACTAGACAATCAAGAAGTGGCTATGACTTGTCCTTTTTGTGGTACGAGTAATATTGTAAAAACGGAAGAGTTGCCTGGCTTAAAACCACATGGTGTAGTTACTTTTAGAGTGGATAAGGAAAAGGCGAGTACGATTGCTCTAAATTGGGCGAAACGCAAGTTTTATGCTCCGCGCGATTTTAAAAAAAGTGCTACCCCTGAAAATATTCACGGTGTATACAACCCTGTATTTACCTTTGACGCGGACACAGACAACACTTATTCGGGGCGACTAGGTAAAAACTACACAACGACAACAATTATTAACGGTAGACCTGTTACCACAGTGCATACTCGATATTTTGATGTTAGCGGTAGACAAGAGATAAAATTTGACGATTTCATCGTGCAGGCCTCGTCTAATATTAGTCTAGATAATATTAGGGCAATTGAGCCTTTTAAGACAAATGACGCGCCGAAGTACAAGACTGATTATTTGCGCGGGTACTCAGCAAGTACATACAATAAATCGGGCGCACAGTGTTGGGACGAATGCAAAGATTTGATGGCTAAACGAATTGAGCAGAAAATTTTGTCTAAATATGACTACGATGTTAAATCATATTTAAATGTTAAGACGGCATATTTAAAACAAAAATACAAGTACATACTTGTGCCTGTTTATGTAGGGCATTATACTTATAGAAATAAGTTATACAACTTTTACATAAATGGCGAAAGCGGACGAATTACAGGGAAAACGCCTGTGTCTGCGTGGAAAGTCTTTTTTACCGTTCTATTTTGTATAGCCATCGTGGCAGGAATTGCTATTTTGTCCTTTTTGACTTAAAGGTAGAAATATTTAACAAAAACAAGTTTTTATAACTTTATAAAGTGTTAAAAAAGCAACAACGAAGTATTTAAATAAAAGTTATTTTGTTAAATTTTTTATAAGTTGTCTATGTTGTTGTTTTTAAATTAAGGTGAATTATTAATGCATATAGAGAATGATGTTTTTAATATAGAGTTTAATGAAAAAGATGAGCCGTTCGCAAAGGATATATTAAATAGCCTTGCAAATGAGCAGGGGAGAATTATGGGCTTTTTTGGGTTAAAAAAGTTGCCTAAAAAAGTGGAGATAATACTATATAACAACTTGCAAGATTTTATAAATTTGCGAACGGAGAATGGTAAATACCCAGAGAGATATCAAGGCTGGAATGTTGCAACGGTAAAAAATGGTGATATCCACATTTTAAATTTTGACCTATATAAAAACGCACCACAACACGAGGACACAACATTAGATGATTATAAAAAAGTACTCTTGCACGAATTTGTGCACGCCTGCCACGAGGAAATTTTACTAGATAAAAATAATATGCCAGCATTATTAATGGAAGGCATTGCCACACAACTTGCGGGACAAACGAAGTACGATTTAAATCGAAAAATAGATTGTAGCCCGCAAGATTTAGTGAGAAAATTTTATAGAGTTAAGTATTCATACGCTTATGCCTACGAAATTATGGGCTATTTAATGGAAACTAATTCACACGAGGACTTGCTGAAAATTTTGCGCGAGCCACATAAAATAGATGCCTTTGATTTAGTCGCTAAAACAAATAGTTATTTAGAGAATAAGCAAGAGTGTAAAAAAGAAAACAAAAATTTTAATAAAAATATGCTCGAAAGATAAAATTTAATAAAAGGGAGTAAAATATGGTATGGAGTGAAATAGCACTCATTTGCGTGGGTGCAGTGTTGGTTATCGTTGTGCTTGCCTGGATAATTTCAGCCGTTGTTAAGCACAATAAAAATAGTGATAAGCGCGTTGACGGTGTCGACATTATTGACGGCGTGCGCTACACAAAAAGCGAAAATGTTATTGATGACAGGGGCAAAGTAAAAGTTAGCCTTAAAAAAGGCGACCACTTGTTAGAGCGCGGAAAAGAGTATTTGGTTAGCAAAAATTCTGATTTGCTACCTGGGAAATACACCGTTCTTTCGGCTGACGAAAATACGGACAAAATCAACATTCGAATTGGTGGCGTTGTGCGCGAATACAAACATTTTTCGTCAATCGTGCTTACCGAAGGAGATAAAGTTTCGTCAGTTTCGCACAACATCGTTTTGCGCTAGACTTTTTTAAGAAATTTAGTGAATTAGCGCAATTTTATTGAAATAATCAAATTTATTTAGTATACTATAATTAGAAAATTTATGAAGGAGTATTCTATGGGGAGAAATATCATATACAAGTTGCTTGGTGCACTTGTAATATTAGTGGCGGTTGTGTTGTGGCTTTTGTCTATAATAGTACCGGACACTTTCGGATTCTTTAATCTTGCTTGGGCTGGGCTTTTGTTGTGCGGTGGACTAGGATTGATTGTTATACTTCAAGCCTGTTTCCAGCCAAACGCAACAACTATGAAAAAACTTAAAGTTTGGCTCGGTATTGGACTTTTAGTTTGTGCGGTACTTTGTCTTGTATCTGCACTTGCGCTAGACGACAGCATCGTTTTACCTATTATCGCAATCGTTATTGCAGTTGGTATAATTATTACAATATTTGCTAGCGCTGGTAAAAAGTGGGACGAAGGCGACAACCACTCAATCGGTTACAAAAACTACCACGAGCGCAAAGCCGATGAGGAGAAAAACAACGAGCAAAAATAAAAAACACTGTACTTGTTTAAACACAAAACAGTGTTTTTTTGTTGCTTTTTAATATATTACTAATTTTTTATTAGTAATTTATCTAAAATATCTACATATTTTCGTCACTTTCATAGTTTTGCTACTTGTGTTTAGTGTAAAATTTATTTTATAAAAAACACTTTTATTTTGTCAAATAAATTATAGCGATTTTATAGTTAATAATTAGTGTTAATTTTTGTTTTATTGTTTTGGTGTTTAAAAAATTAATAATAAGCAAGCGCAAGAAATAATTACCACTTTTAAAAAATTATGCACATTTGTGTGGGAAAGTGGATTAATTCTGTAGATAAAGTGCTATTTTTTAGGGGTTAAGTGAAATTTTTGTGAAAAAACTAAAAATTTTAGTCAAAAATCTTGTGGATAACTTTTCGTTTTTTGGTAAAATTTTAATAATATTGTTGAAAAATGCGAAAATATTTAGTATAATTTTTTAAAATTATTAGGAGCAAAAAATGGCTGAAACTATTTGTGCGGTTGCCACCCCTGTTGGAAATGGTGGAGTCGCAATCGTTCGTATAAGCGGAGATAAGGCGTTGGAAATCGCTTCACGCATTTTCGAGCCTTTTAAAAAAGGTGTTCCCGAACCGCGAAAAGCGATTTTTGGAAAACTTACATTTAATAAGGTTACCGATGACTGCATAGGGCTTTATTTTCCTGCGCCAAAGAGTTTTACAGGGGAAGATGTTGTAGAGTTGCAAATTCACGGCGGGTATTATTTAAGTAATGCAGTTGTCAACGCGCTAATTGAATGTGGGGCGCGCCTTGCCGAGCGTGGAGAATTTAGCAAACGCGCAGTTTTGAATGGGCGAATGGATATGAGCCAAGCCGAAGGTATTATTGATATGATAAACGCAAATAGCCTTACCGCCCTTCGCGCTGGTTCTCGCCTTATGCACGGAGCATTAGGAGATTTTGTGTCTAAAATTCAAGACAGCCTTACTGATTGCATTTGCGAGGTAAATGTCGCGCTTGATTATCCCGAACACGATATCGAATATATTACAGCAAATAAGGTTAGTGAAATTTGTTCTCATCTAGCATTTGATATAGACCGCGCGCTTGCCACTGCTTCAACAGGTGTTAAGGTGAAAAATGGCGTAAAAGTCGTGCTGGCTGGTGAAACGAATGTTGGGAAAAGTAGCCTTCTTAACGCGCTTATTGGCTACGACCGCGCAATTGTTACCGATATAGCAGGCACGACTCGTGATACAATTAGCGAAAGTTACGAATTTAATGGTATGCTCTTTAACATAACGGATACGGCTGGGCTTCGCGAAACGGGAGATGTGGTCGAAAGTGTGGGCATTTCACGCGCTCGCGATGAAATAAAAAGTGCTGATTTAGTTGTATTTGTTACCGATAAAGAAATTGAATTACCTAAAATTGATAACAACAATGTGCTATTTGTACAAAATAAGGCAGATTTAGGTGAAATTAAAGGCAATTTTGATATAGTAGTTAGCGCAAAAACAGGCAAAAATATAGATAAACTTAAACAAATTATTTTTGATAAAACAGTCGATAGCGAACTTGTAAACAATGAAATTTTGCTCACTAACACTCGCCATATTGAGTGTTTGCGTAGAGCAAAAGAAGCGCTATATAGCACAATTGAGAGTTGCAATACTGCCCCCCTTGACTGCCTAGCAGTAACTCTTATGCAGGCTTGGAACGCACTGGGCGAAATCACGGGAACGACCGCAAACGAGCATATAATTAGTGAAATTTTCTCGCGTTTTTGTTTAGGGAAATAGCAAATTTAGCTGATAGTAGAAAACGCCTAAAACATTATTTAAAAAGGTAGAAATACTTAAATATTATTTAAAGTGGTGATTTTTTTGCGAGTTTTACATATTATTTTGCTAAAAAGTTTAAATTGTGGTTAAAAATGTATTGATTATTGTTGTTTGTTGTGATAAAATAAATTTATAAACTTATAGACAGAGCGTAAAACGCTCTTGTTGTTTTTTATTGGGAAGGTAGATAAAATGAACAAAGAAAAAATTAGGAATATTGCAATAATTGCTCACGTTGACCACGGTAAAACGAGTCTAGTAAATGAACTATTAAAGCAAGGTGGCGTTTTTCGTGCTAATCAAGAAGTTAGTGATCGCGTTATGGACTCAAACGCGTTGGAGCGTGAGCGCGGTATTACAATACTAGCAAAAAACGCAAGTATCCACTACAAAGATTACAAAATTAATGTTATCGACACTCCAGGGCACACGGACTTTGGGGGCGAAGTTGAGCGTGCGCTAAAAATGGTGGACGGCGTTTTGCTTGTAGTTGATGCATTCGAAGGCACAATGCCACAAACTCGTTTTGTGCTTGACAAGGCGTTGGCACTTAATTTAAAAGTTATAATTGTTATCAACAAAATTGACCGCCCAGATGCGCGTATTCCCGAAGTTGAGGACGAAGTACTCGAACTTCTATTTGACCTAAACGCAAATGACGACCAGTTAGCAAGTCCTGTTGTTTATGCTTCGGCAAGACTTGGTATTTCTAGTTTAAAACGCGATGAACAAGGCGCTGATATGCAACCGCTTTTTGAAACAATTATAAATCACATTCCAGCACCGAGCGGTGATGAAAATGCGCCTTTACAGATGTTGGTTAGTAACACCGAGCACAATGACTTTTTAGGCAAACTTGCAGTTGGTAAAATTGAAAATGGTAAAATCAAAGTCGGCGAAAGCGTAGTTGTAAAAAATTATCACGATGAAAACAAGCGCGAGCGTTTGCGCGTGCAACAGTTGTTTGTCTTTGACGGTATGAAAAAAGCCGAAGTAAACGAAGTTTCTGCTGGCGATATCGTGTGCGTGGCTGGGCTTGGTGATATTATGATTGGGGACACTGTTTGTAGTGATGAAAGTGTTGCGCCACTCGAATTTGTAAAAATCAGCGAGCCGAGCGTTGAAATGACTTTTATGGTAAATGACAGTCCTTTTGCTGGAAAAGAAGGAAAGTTTGTTACAAGTAGGCACTTGCGCGACCGTTTGTATCGTGAGACCGTGCGCGACCTTTCGCTAAGAGTTGAGGACACTGATTCGACAGACGCGTTTAAGGTGCGTGGGCGCGGTGAAATGCACTTGTCGATTTTAATTGAAAATATGCGCCGTGAAGGATACGAATTTCAAGTTTCGATGCCAAAAGTTTTATTTAAATATGATGAAAATGGCAAAAAAATGGAGCCTATTGATAAGTTGGTTGTTGATGTGCCTGATGATTGTGTGGGTACGATTATGTCCAAAATGGGAATTCGCAAAGGTGAACTTGTTGAAATGAAACCACAGGGTTCGCGTACGCGTCTTGAATTTTTGATTCCAAGTCGCGGATTGTTTGGATATAAGTCCGAATTTTTAACAGATACAAAGGGCGAAGGCGTAATGTCTAGCGTACATTATGGTTACGATTACTATAAGGGCGATATCGAGCGCCGTAGTTGTGGCGCGCTTGTTGCTCACGAAACAGGCGAATGTATCGGTTACGGACTTGCAAACGCGCAAGAACGCGGAACGCTTTTTGTAAGCGTTGGCGATAAAGTTTACGGCGGTATGATTGTTGGTGAAAACCCTCGTGGTGAGGATTTGGTCGTAAATGTTTGCAAGCGTAAACAGTTGAGTAATATGCGTTCGTGTGCTTCCGATGACGCGCTTCGTCTTATTCCACCAAAAAAGATGAGCCTTGAAAAAGCGATCGAGTTTTTAAACGATGACGAGTTGCTCGAAGTAACTCCACAAAGTATCCGTTTGCGTAAAATTATTCTCGACCACGACAAACGCGCAAAAGAACACTTCCGCGCAAAGAACAACAATTAACGCGCGTGCGCTAGCGCACATAGGCTTGCGCGTAGCGCAAATTAGGAATTTTACTCGCTACGCTCAAATTAGCAATTAGCAATTAGCAATTAGCAGTTATTGCTGGGTATATTATTTATTTTGATAATACCTTCTTTAATTTCAAAATTCCACAAAGTAGCAAAGCGTACTTTGTGGTGTTTTTTTGTTGAAAAATCTCAAAAAATACAATAGAGTGTGCTTTTTTTATTTACAAAAATAAGTATTTTGTGATATTCTAATAAAAGAAAACACTTGGGGGAAGTTATGGAACATGTGGAATTGAAGTGCAAAAATTGTGGTTCTGATTTGACTATTCAGCCAGACGGGACATATATTTGCGCTTATTGTGGCTCAAAATATGAGAAAAATCAAGACAATATTCAATATGTAAACAATAACATTCAAAACATAACTAAAAATATTTATTCAAATGAGCGCGATATTGATGATTATCTCAAAAATGGTGAAACTTTCTTGTCGCTAGACGAGTGGGAGAAGGCGGAGGAAGCATTTAATAAGGCGGTTGATTTAGATCCCGCGGACTGTCGCGGTTGGTTTGGACTTGTAAAAGTGTACACAGGGGACTTAACAATGGCTTATCCGCATTATTATGAAGAGCCATATATAAAGGCGATGCGAGTGGCTGGCCCTGAGGACCGTGCAACAATGTTTGAAATAATGCAAGACTATTATAAAAGGGTGAAAGGCAACCTTTATCCGTATGATTTTCCTGATGACATTAATTTTATGGATAAGAATGTCTTAAAACGCCGTTATCGTATTTCAAAACCTGTTAGTGATAAACGCATAAATCGATACTCTATTTTTACAATTTTACTTGGGGTAATTTTTATAATTATAGGAATTGCTGCAGGGCTTTGTATGATGATGCTTCCTAAATCAAATCTTACTCTTGAAAATGACTTCTCAATCAAGCAAGATAATGGCACTAATGCTCATATAACAGGCGTAATTCGAAATTCAACAGGTGATGATGTAGAGGATATAACCATCGTTATCGAGGTTGCAAACGCGCAAGAGCAAGTTAGACGAATACAAATAAATATTGATGAAATTGACGAAAACGAAAGTTATAGAGTTTCGGCTGACCGCAATATTCCAAACGGTTACGATAGAATTACTAGTGTATACTATATGCAAGACAACAGGTCTATTGAATTTAACAATTTAACCGTGCTCAATAGTATTATTGTGCTGGGCGTCATCGCGATTATCGGTATAATTGTATTGATTATCGGCATAAGATTACCAAATTATCTTGAAAAGCGCAACACTCGAATAATTGACCGCGCACAAAAATAAAACAAAATTTAAAAATACAACAGGAAAATCTGTTGTATTTTTTACTTGCTACGCAAGAATTAGCAATTAGCAGTTGTTGTGCGCTAGCGCGCAAGCCTATGCGCGTAGCGCAATTTTGCCTTGAAGTGTGCAATAATGCACACGGAAAGCCAGCCGAAAGTAAGAGATATTGTCAAAGTGAGTGGCTCACGGCTGAACTTTGAATTAGGAATTTTGAATTATTGCTGGGTATATTATTTATTTTAACTCCTTAACTCCTAATTCCTAATTTCTAATTCCTAATTATTTTTCATTCTTTCGTTTGGGCTTGGGCGAGTATGCAAGCAGGGACTTTGTTTGGAGCAATACTTATTGCGTTTATTCCTAAGGTGCGAGCAAGGCGTAGGGAAGTAGAATCGGTGGCGGTGTTGCCCATTAACCAAATTTGCATTTTAGGTTTTACCGCCCTAACTGCGTTTACTGCCGTTTGCATTAGTTCAAATACTCCGTTTTGGTCGATTGTAAAGAATGGGTCACTAAAAATTAAGTTTTCCGCATAATACTCGCGCAAGAATTTTGTGCTGTCGTCACGGCTATAACCGAAGGTAAACTGCGTTAAATCAGTTGTACCAAAGCACAAGAAGTCGGCGCGCTCGGCAAGTTTGCCCGCAATTAAACAAGACCTAGGAGTCTCAAGCATACAACCAATTTGGTACTCAAAATTCCACTTGATTTTGTCTTGCAAATTTTTAACAGTGCGCTTTATCATTCTAAAAATGGCTTCAAATTCAGGGATAATCGAAACAAGCGGGACAACAAAGTTAACTTTTGGTGTGCGTTTTGTCCTACGGCGCACTTCGATAATCGCGTTAATTACAGCGGTTACCTGCATTTCGATAAGTTCAGGGTATAATATTAATAATCTTGCACCACGAATGCCGAGTTGTGGACTTGATTGAAGTAGGGAATCGGCAGATTCGCGGATACTTTCATAATTTAGTCCTAAATCACGAGCAATCGCACGCAAGGTGTTTTGTGAATTTGGTAAAAACTTGTGGAAAGGCGGGTCCATAAGGCGAACATTTACAACTTTATCTCCAACAGCGCTAAATAGTGCAACAAAGTCGGCAGTGTGTCCTTTTAACATGGTTTTTAGGGCATTTTCTTTCAATTTTTTATCTGGTGCGAGCAAAAATTTACGCATTGCAAGAAGGCGTTCTGCGGTGAAAAACATATTTTCAGTACGCACAAGCCCAATTCCTATTGCGCCGAGGTCATATGCGCGTTTAACTTTTTGTGGAGTTTCGGCATCGGCATAAATCGGCATATTCGCACTAGGGCGCGCCCAATCAATAAGAGTGCCGAGGTTTCCTTTTAGTTTTGGTTCGGTTACAGGAAGCATCTCGCCGAACACTACTCCGCGCGTTGCGTCAAAACTTATTATGTCGCCTTCGTGATAGTTCATTCCGCCAAGTTTAATTGTATGAGTGTTTTCATTAATAATTAGGCGCTTGCAACTCGTTATACAAGGCAAAGCCTTTTTGCGCGCGGTAACACTTGCGTGACAAGTTGCACCACCAGTTGTAGTGATTAATCCGCTTGAAGCGGCAATTCCTTCTGCATCAGTTGAATTTGTGCTTTCGCGAATCAAAATTACGCTTTTGCCTTCGCCAGCATATTCAAGTGCAATCGCACTAGATAGGGCAATGACACCGCTAGCACAACCTGGGTAAGCGCACAAGCCTTCGCCTAACACTCTTGCGTAATTTTCGCGCTCCGAATCAAAGGTTGGTTGTAGCAAAGCACTTATTCCGCTTGGTTTTACGCTTTGCAAAGCGAGTTTGCGGTTGAAAATGTGCTCATTCGCCATTTCAATTGCGCTTCGTACTGATGCCTCGGGAGTGCGTTTTGCTTTTTCTACTTGCATAATGTAGAGTTTGTTTGACTGCAAGCAAAATTCTATTGTCATAATATCTTGGAAAAAGTGCTCAATTTTGCGACAGCAATTTTTTAGTTCGAGATATATAGGCTGATTTTCTTTTTTAAGTTCTGCCATATCATAGGTTACTTTGCTTGAGAGCATATTTTTATCTTGCGACCTGCGGATAAATTCACCAGCGATTTCATTTTCTCCAGTTATATTATTGCGCGTGTGCGCAACACCGACACCGCTTTCCATATCGTAATTACCGTAAACCATTGCTTGTACTGAAACAGCACAACCGAGATTGTCGTCAATATTGTTCATTCGGCGGTAGGTGATGGCTTGCTCACTGTTCCAACTTAATAGCCCTGCCTTTATTGACTCGATTAATTGCGTCTTAACATCTTGCGGGAAGGCGGTCTTTTTGTATTTTCTGTAAATTTTCTTATACTGCGAAATTATCTTTTGGAGCATTTCAGGTTCGGGAATACCTGCATTGTCTATGCGAATTTTATTTTCGGCTTCTCTAATTTCGTTTGAGTCGATACCAGCAACAATTATGCAGTAGTCGTGAATAAATCGGCAGTATAAATCCCAGCCAAACACCAAATTGCGCGTAGATTTTATAATGTGCGAGGCGATTTCGTCATTGATACCGATGTTTAATACCGTTTTAGCAAGACCTTTAACCTTTGTGCTTGCTCCCGTGCGCATACTAAATAAAAGTGGCTTGTCCGCATCGCCAAAGTTTAGATTAACTTCGCGCTCGATTTTCTTTACCCCGCGCCAAATTTGCTCTAAAAGTTCGGTAGGGAAGTCGCCGTTTGCTCCGATTAATTTTAAACAGCCTTCAGTAGTAATATTAAAACCAACAGGAACGGGCAAACCCATTTGAGTCATTTCGGCAAGGTTGCCTCCTTTAATTCCTAAAAGTGCAACATCACCGACACCACCTTCGGTAAAATCAAATACATATTTTTTTGCCATTATCTTACCTCTTTTATCAATTCTAACATTATTATACCAAATAACGAGTCAAAATTCCAAATAAATTGCGCCAAATTTTACAATTTATAATTTTTAGTAAAATATTTTGTTTCTTGATGTAATTTTTGTATTAATTTTATCCTTTTTTTAATAAAAAAAGTCATTTTTAGAGTAATTTTTGATAATTTTCGCTAAATTTTGAAAATTTTGTTAGATTTAATTTAATTTGTTTGACAAATTAACACGCGATAGTATAAAATTACAATGATATTCTTTTATTAAAGAATATTTAGCCCCGTATGTAAGCCGAGGGCTGTCTAAATTATTCCACAAATTTCATTCGAGATTTCTGGAATTTATAGTACTTACTTTATTTTAGATTTGCGCATATTTAAACAAAATTTGTTTAAAATAACTTATAGTTTTAGGAGGACTGTATGTTAGGTAGATTTGCAACTGCGCGTTTTGGCATTGTAATGGGTACGGTGATTGCCCTTTGCCTAATTGTTGCGCTTGTGTGTGTGTTCTGCATACCACAAACTTCACCAAAGACTAATTTAGCACTTGACAATTCTCAACAGGCTGACGCTAATGTTATCGAATCGGACAGCGGCGGGTACATCGCACCAGGTCCAAACGCGACACCAAATGATTTTGTATCGGGAACAAATGGAAATGGTACAGTTTATTATGAAGCATTAAGTGATAGCGAAGGCACTTATTATGAAATTTCTGCTATCGCTGATGCAGGGTATGTGTTTGGATATTGGGTGCAAACTAGCACATCGACAAAAGTTTCAGGAGACGAAACTATCCGCGTGCGCACTTACTCTACAGGTAGTGATGTAACTGCTCGCGAATATGTGCCTATGTTTATACCGAGCGCTAATGTTCACTACATTTCGCAACTTAGCGAAATTACCGACACAACTAGCACAAATGTTATGTACATTTTGAGAAACGATATTACTTCTGTTACAACTCCACTTGCTTCGTTTGCTGGTATTTTAGACGGTAACGGACACTCGATAAACTCTATTTCTGTTAGCGGAAATGGAACCTATCTTGGCGGAATTGTAAATCAACTTAATGGCGGAGTAATCAAAGACTTAACAATTCGTAGCGGTACAGTTACAGGCACTTTGGCTGGTACGCAATATGTCGGTGCGATTGCTGGTTCTATTACTAATGGATTAATTTCAAGATGTGTAAATAATGCTGGTATTAGAGGGCAGTCTACAGCACAAGTGGCTGGGGTTGTGGCAATTTCGACAGGTAGCGCAAACACAAGCGCCCTTTACTACAACGAAAACCACGGTTCAGTAATTGGTGGTTATGTTGGTGCGGTTATCTACACAAACACAAGTTCGTCTGCATACTTAATTAAAAATGTGTTTGACGGAAGTTACCAAACAACAACAGTCCAAAACGGCGGTTAATAAATCTAAAATAATATAATATTTAAAAAAATTTCGCTTTAGTTTAAGGCGAAATTTTTAATTTTGAATTTAACAAATTCAAAATTAATTAGCAATTAGCAATTAGCAATTAGCAGTTAAGGCTAAAATTAATTAGCAATTAGCAATTAGGAATTTTATTCGCTTCGCTCAAATTAGCAATTAGCAATGAGCAATTAGCAATTATTGCTGGGTATAAAATAATAATTTTGATATTTCCTGCCATAATTCAAAATTCAAAATTCCTAATTCAAAATTAAGCGAAGCCATAGGCGAAGCGTACAGCCGTAACTGCTAATTGCTAATTATTATTATTATTATTATTTATGTCCTACGCGGACAGCGGCGGGGATAGAGCCCCCGCTGGCTCATTAAGCCTACGGCGAGTACAATACCCTTTGAATATACCCAACCTTAATTCCTAATTCCTAATTTCTAATTCCTAATTAATTTTAGCCTTAATTCCTAATTCCTAATTCCTAATTTCTAATTTAAAAAGTGTTTCCTAAATTACTAGGAAACACTTTTTTTATTCTTTATTAAACCGCGAGCCACAGTAATCACAGATATAGCCGTTTTCGGTTTCAGTAAGAGTACCGCCACAATTTGCGCATTTGTTTTGCGCGGCAACTGTCTTTTTCTTTGGCGCTGTTTTTTCATTTATTGTGAGTTTTTCGCCGTCATACAAATAGCCAACTAAATACTTTTTTTGTATTGCCTTTGAAATTTGTGCTTTAACTGCCTTTTCGCTTGTTTGGAGTTGACTAGCAATTTCGGCATTTGTTAACAGGTGTTCCTCATTCACCGCGTCCACAACTCTTTTTAGACTTCGCAAATTCGCATAATTTATCCAAATCATTGGCGAGCCATAAAAGCCAAACACGACAAACGCAATTCCAAACACCATTAAGACAATACTTTCCATTGCCCCAAAAACTATCATAGGAATGCCGACCACAAATAAAATTGCTGAAATTAATCCCCAAATGAACGCGCGATTAACCGCGCTTTTTATACTAACATTTTTACTCATACCTTTATTATATTAGATTTAAATAAAAAAGTAAACAAAAAAAGCGTATTTAGTCAATCTTTATTTACTGTTTTCTTTGATATAATTAATTTTAAATTTGCCCCAAATTTATAATTTCTTTATTTTTATGAATAAAAGTTGCAATAAAAATAGTATTTTGTTATAATTTTTTATAGTTATATATACTTAAGGAGTAAATTATGAGGTACAGTTGTAGAGATTTAGGTATTTATTTTGATTTATATGACGAAAATTTTGTTACTTTAAATGATGAAGGAAAGGTTAAGTTTTTTAAAATGAGCGAGCAAGACCTAAAGCAAAACCTATATGTTTTTATGGAGACAAGGGATAATAAATTTACGGGTAGAAACATTCAAATAAATCTTGACCCTGGATTTTATCCTACATTAGACGATGTCAAAAGGGGGCAAGATTTGTGTAGAGATAATGTATTAAAATATATGCCTAATGTTAAACTTATATCCGAAACAAATATGATACCACAAAACATTAGAAAATGCGTTTGGGACATATCAGGCGCTGCAATTTTATCACAATATTATGTTTCTAAAAAAGGGTATATGTTTTGTATTGCGGGTGCTATTACCGAGCCCCACGATTCGTTAGACGAATTAATGGCGTCAGTGGCTATATCTATGACGAGCGACAGCCCACAAGATAAGAAAAGAGCAGAACAACAAGAAATTATGAGTACTTTGACTGATGAAGTAAATAAATTATTGACGGCTGGTGTTCCTTTTAATGAGGCTTGGGAAATTGTGCGCAGGAAATTTGGCATAAAATAAAGTAAAAGACTATCTAAATGATAGTCTTTTCGTTTTTAAAAAGCAAAATTTGCTATATTGCTAAGATAATTTAAAAGTATTAAAATTAGTGCTATTAAAAGCGTAAAGGAAAGTAAAAATCTTTGCTTCCAGTAAATAATATTTATTTAAAAGTGTAAAAATAGGCAAAAATTCGCAGTAATTAAAAGTCGTTTTTTTAAAATTAACTTTTGTATTTTACCTTCTTGTGTACAATTCTTTTGGCGGATAAGTTGTTTTCTGTTCACTTGGCTTTGGAAGGGGATAGTCTATAGTAGAAAGGTTGTATTTTTGCAATAATTCATTTCTGCGTGCTTCGAGAACGCTTTGCTCTTTAAGAGCGCGGTCAAGTTTGCTTTCTTTTGTCGATTTTTGCTGATTTTTATCATTAAAGTACACATACGCAGAAATGGCAGTTGCGCCTAATAGGGTGGCGGCGAGAGTTAAACCATAGTAAGTTGTAGAAAGATTAGACAAATATTCATTTACGCCCGAAGTTATAGCGAGTTGCGAATCGGTATTAACTAAAAATTCGGCTATATTTTGTGGCGTGTCTAAATTTGTTTCAGCATATAGATTTGATAAAATCTGCGAATTTTCAGGAGCGGTGAGATAGTCTACCGCGTGTTGTGTTTTTTTAGAATTTAGATATAAGCCTTGCGCAATTACCCCCAAAGGCACGATTAGGTATGGAAGGGACATATTTAGATGTAGGGGGTCAATATTTATCCACGAATAGTGCCCGTCCTTATAAAAATTAACTTTGTGATATGTTTCGCTTAAAATGCTGTCCAACTTTTCTAAATTGTCTAATTTTTGGTAGCGAGCGAGTTTATCGTTAAATTTTTTGTCTTGGTGTTCTTTTATTTTTTCTTTAATACTCATAGTTTTTTCCCTTTATACTAGTTATTTTTCAATTGTGTTTTCGTTTAATAAAGTTTTATCGGCGGTGTTTGTTTTGCTGTCTGCTTCCTTTAAAATTCCGGCACGGTTAAAAGTGCCTTATTTTCAGCAAACTTTTTTTCAACTCTCTATTAGACAAATTTTTAATTTTAAGTATATCGCCTTTTGAATCTTTTTTAGTTATCATCTTGTACCTTTAAGTATTTTCCATCATTATAACACGAAAATTAAGTATGCGCAAGACATATTAATAATTTTATAATATAATTTTTATAAAAAAACTACCGCAGTTTTGCGATAGTTTTGGTAAAGTGAGATTTTTAAAATCAGTAATTTTTATTTTTTTAAATTAATATTTAAAAAGCAAATTTTTATTATTGGCAAATTATTTAAAAGACTAAATAATTTTTTGATAAAGAATAAAATTATTTTTTCTATAATTTGTAGATTATGGTTGTTACTAAAAAACAACTTATCTATTTAGTATGCTTTTGCGAGTAAGACGAGTTTGCCTTCGTTTTCATCTAGTTTTTTACCACAGCAAGCACAAGTATCGCCGACACGCTCTTGATTAAAGGGCATATTGCGAATAGTAATTGTTGTGTCGTCCTTAAATTTTTCCTCACAAGCGCGGTCGCCACACCACATTGCGCGTGCAAAGTTTCCTTTCTCAATTGCAGAAATAACTTCGTCACGATTGCGACAAGTAACTGTGTGTTCGTCCTTAAATTTCTTTGCCTTTTCGAGCATATTTTTTTGAATGTCGTCTAACAATTCGCTAACTTTCGCTACTATATCGTTGAGCATAGTCGTTGTTTTTTCGTTTTTATCTCTGCGGAAGTAAGTTAAATTTCCGCGCTCCAAATCTTTTGGACCGAACTCAATACGAAGGGGAACGCCTTTCATCTCGTATTCGTTAAACTTCCAGCCTGGCGTTTGGTCGGTGTCGTCAACTTTTACGCGGATGCCAGCATCACATAATTCTTTTTCCATTTCGCGTACTTTATCCATTACGCCTTCTTTTTGCGCTTGTATTGGTATAATTACGACTTGAATAGGTGCAACCTTTGGCGGTAGCACAAGTCCGCGTTGGTCACCGTGTGTCATAATTAGTGCACCGATTAAACGAGTAGATGTGCCCCAACTTGTTTGATAGCAATATTTGTGTGTGCCGTCTTTGTCCAAAAATTTAATATCAAACGCCTTACTAAAATTTTGCCCTAGATTGTGGCTTGTGCCTGACTGCAAACTCTTTCCGTCTTGCATAATTGCTTCAATTGAATAAGTAACATCGGCACCAGCAAATTTTTCTTTTTCCGTCTTGCGCCCTACAAACATAGGAATTGCAAGCACGTTTTCACAAAATTCACGGTATACTTCGAGCATTTTTAGAGTCATTTCCTGCGCTTCCTCTTGTGTCGCGTGAAGTGTGTGTCCTTCTTGCCACAAAAATTCACTCGTACGCAAGAAAGGACGCGTTGTTTTTTCCCAACGCACAACATTACACCATTGATTTACCTTAAAAGGAAGGTCGCGGTACGAGTGCACCCATTTTGAAAACATATTACAAATAACTGTTTCGCTCGTTGGGCGAACGACTATTTTTTCGGCTAACTCCTCGCCACCTGCATAAGTAACGACTGCAACTTCAGGAGCAAAACCTTCGACATGCTCGGCTTCGCGTTCAAGATAACTATAAGGGATAAAGACAGGGAAGTACGCGTTGTTTACACCATTTGCTTTAATGCGTGCGTCCATTTCGCGTTGCATATTTTCCCAAATTGCGTAGCCATATGGACATATTACCATTGTTCCTTTTACTGGGCCATAGTCTGCCATACCTGTTTTTAATACTACATCGGTATACCATTGCGGAAAATCATTTTTTATATCCGCTATTTCTTTTACAAATTCATTTTCTGCCATAATTTCACCTTGTGCGTTCGCTTGAACGCGAAAAATATAAATTTATTATACCATATAGAATTATAAAAAGCAATCTCTTTTAATTAATTTGCTTTTATAAGAACTTACTTTTAGTTATTTTATTATTTTAGTAAAACTTTGTGCTTTGTTTTGTTTTAAAAAAATAAGAAAAATTTATTTAAAAAGTGTTATTTAATTAAAAATAAGTACTATTTTTTTCGATTTTTTAAAATATTTTTCGATTATTTATTTTTTTATTTACTTTTATTTGATAATTTTAGACAATTTTGCTAAACTATAAATAGTTTAACGAGGTGTGATGTATGTATAAAAGATTAAAAACAGCGACTGCGCTTATAGTTTTATTCTTTTTGTTAGTTGGAATTATTGCGTCTTTAATTATAGTTTTTTCTATAAATGACGATGGGCAAAACAATCCAAACGAAAATTACTACCAAGTGCGCTTGGAGCCAAACGGCGGACAAATCATAAATCCTGCTAGTTTTACCATTAATGAATTCGGTTATTATATACGCTATATGCAGTACGGTGATTTTTACGGCACGCTTCCAACTGCTGAACGCCGTGGGTATGTGTTTGAAGGTTGGAGCACAACGGATTCGCCTAATGATATAGTAGCGTCCAATGATGTTATTTCTCAACAAAATGACTTTTCACTATATGCCATTTGGGAATGGGTCGGCGTGCAGGTATCATATAATATTGCCTATGTTGACCAGTTAGGAAACTACATTGCCGAAAGTGTACAAGCAATCGCAATGGAAGGCAGTACCGCAAATCTTGATTCTTATGTACTAGATATCTATGGATACACCTTTGACCCAACAAGGACAAATCTCACACCAACGATTAATGAAAATCGCACCTACAATATAGTTTACACGCCAAATACATATTACATAGAATATTCAGTTGACGATGAGATAATTTATAGCGAAATTACTGAGTATGTATATGGAACGGAAATCGCGATTACGACTTTTGACCAAATTTCATTAAATGACGATAGATTTAACCGCGAGGGCTACCACTTTGTAGGTTGGACAAGTAGCCACGATAGTAGCCTACAATTAAGTGATGGCGAACTCGTAAATAAAGACCGCTTGCTTGCACTTGGACTTGACCCGCAAATTCCTGGTTCGACATTGACTCTTGTTGCCGTATATGAACCGAATATTTATACTATAAATTATGACGGTAAGGGTGGAGGCGATTATTCGGCGCAAATTCCGTACGATACTATTATTAATGCGCCAACACGCCCCAATAAAGTTGGATTTATGTTTGTGGGCTGGTTCTTAACTGATACAGGAGATAACGGACTTAATATTAGTGGACTTGAATCCTTTAAATTCGGCACTGAAAGAATGCCCGCAGATAACATACAATTATATGCTGGTTATACAATAATTGAATACACCTTGACGCTAAACTTGAGCGGTGGTTCTTATCCTGTTGGGGAGAGCAACCCGAATTCGTATACAGTGCTTGATTCCTTTACATTAGTTAACCCAGTAATAGACGGTATGGAATTTTTGGGCTGGACAGGTACAGGACTTGAGACGCCACAAGTTGTTGTAACTATTATGGGAATGACGGGCAACCGCGAATACACGGCAAACTTCGGTTACACAAGTTATAGCATTAATCTTGAATTGGCTGGTGGATATTACACAGACGGAAACCCGAACCCAGATTATTACACAATAGTAAGTGAGCCGATTACAATTGTTAATCCTATTAGAGATGGGTACACATTTGTAGGTTGGACAGGTACTAATTTGGCAGGACAAACTCCAACAATCACAATTCCAACAGGAAGTAGCGGAGACCGAATTTATACAGCGCATTGGCAACTTAACACTTACAATATTATTTACGAAGCAGGGGCTGGGGCTGTATTTAACCCAACGCGAACGACTTATACGGTAGAAATGGCACCGTTTGACCTTGAAATACCGACTAGAACTGGTTATGAGTTTGCGGGGTGGTCAATAGGTGATGAAACACCGCAAGTTAATTATAGATTTAATCCAACAGAGCATATCGGCGGTGCTACGGTAACAGCGCATTGGACAACAGCAGACTATGCGATAACTTACGACTACAACACTGGTTCTCCTAGCGCAGACGGATATTATCCAACATCATATACTATTAATGATGAAATAAGACCGAGCGCGCCTGAAAAAGTAGGATATACTTTTGCTGGTTGGGTGCTTTTAAACGAGTACAGCATCGAACTTGGTGTAGATTATATCGCGCAGGGTAGCACGGGTAATCGCACATTTAGGGCAACTTGGACGCCAAACACGGATACTGTTTACACGGTTGAAATTTATCTAATGAATACTGACGGAACATATCCGCGTCAACCGAGTGAAACGACAACAGGCACGGGCACAAGTGATGAAATGACGACTTATACTCCGCTTGACCGAGAATTTTACATAACTCCAAATGCTCAAAGTTTTACAATCAGTGCTGACGGCTCGACAGTTATCGAAGTTAGATACGCAAGAGTTGAATTTACTGTAACAATTTTAGGAAATGGTGTAGGGAATGAAAGTGTAACATCGCACCGTTGGGGCGACACCGTTTCGCTAACTGCTAACACTCTCCCTGGATATAGTTTTGCACAGTGGGTGCAGACAGAAGGAACGACTGTGACCTTTGACGGTAGTCGTACAAGTATCAACTTTGTGATGCCGACAGACGATATCGAATTAACAATGACTACAAGTTTGATTACTTACTACATTTCGTATAGCCTTAATGGTGGTACAGTTGATGCAGGTACTCCAAACCCGACAGAATACAATGTCGAAACTGCTACATTTACACTAAACAACCCGACACGCCTAGGTTATGAGTTTACAGGGTGGTCAATAGGTGGAGGTCAGCCAACAACTGTTGTTACGATTACACAGGGTAGCACGGGCGACCGCGATTATACTGCAAATTGGACACTTGAAGTTTACTCAATTACTTACAATTTAGGCGATGATGCAGTATTAGATACTAATTATCACGACTTTACCATTGTTTCGCAAGCATTCTCGCTTGATACCCCGACTCGTGCTGGATATGACTTCGCTGGTTGGACAGGTACAGGATTAGACGAGCCGACATTCGCAGTTCGTATTCCAACGGGTAGCACGGGCGATAGGGAATATACTGCAACTTGGACTCCACGCAATGACACGCCGTACACAATTCTTACCTATCTAATGGACGAAAACGGAAGTTATCCTAGTGCGCCTTCGAGTACAACAAATGATGTGGGTACTACTGGTAGCACGGTAACTTACGAAGCGCCTGACATTCCTGGATATATTACGCCTGCCGATGAACAAGTTGTAATCAATGCTGATGGTTCGTCAAATGTTGTACTTCGTTATGCGCGTCAACAGTTTAGCATAACGGTAACAACGCACGGCGTACAACCGATTTCTACTGAATCATACTACTGGGGCGCAACAGTTACATTAAACGCTAATGTTCTTAACGGATATAACTTTGGTACTTGGGAACAGACAAGCGGAAACCCGGTAGCGTTTAGCCCGACAAACACAACAATTTCATTCACAATGCCACAAAGCAGTATTGAAATGTCTGCAACTGGTACACCGATTTCGTACACGATTTCGTATGACTTGGCTGGCGGAAGTGTTGCAACTCCGAACCCGACTGAATACAATGTCGAAACTGCGACATTCACGCTAAACAACCCGACAGCCCTTGGACTTGAATTTTTAGGTTGGACAGGTACGGGGCTAAGTGAAGCGACATTGACAGTCGAAATTACGCAAGGAAGCACAGGTGACCGCAGTTATACGGCAACTTGGGGACCGGCGCGCACGAATTATACAATTAATCACTATCAACAAAATCTTGAAAACGATGAGTATACCTTATTCGAAAGCGAACAGGCTTCGGGATACGCAAATGATAATGTAAATGCTCCGACTAAATCTTACGAAGGCTTTACAACACCATCTGTACAAGAAGTATTCCTTGAACCTGACGGCTCAACAGTTGTAAATTATTACTACACGCGTAATAGTTATAGTGTATCAATTACAAATGGCGAAGGTATTACTTCGACATCAGGAGCAAATACTTATAAATACGGCGCAAGCGTAACACTAACCGTTGCAGTAGATAGTTATTACCTATTTAATGGTTGGGAACTTGATGGTGATATAATTTCTAATGCTTCGCCATACGAATTTACGATTGGTGCGCGTGAATACGAATTTACCGCAGTCGCTCGTGGTGAAACATACAATATTTACTACGATTACAATGCTGGTAATGATAGTGTCGGGAATACGGATAGTTTACCAACAAGTTATCAGTATAGTAGCGAAAGTCAAAGAGTTTACGGAGCCACTATTACACGATTAGGTTATGTATTTATAGGATGGCAGACGGTAGGTAGTGAAGATCAATCTGTCCAATATTTGATTATGATTAACCCAGGGACTCATGGCGACATTACGCTTAAAGCTGCATGGGGTACAAGTGACAACGCTTACTTTGCGTACACGTTACTTGATGATGGTACTGTAGCAATCGGTGCTAATAATGATAATACCATAACACTACCAAATAGTGTTAATGTACCTGCGTATGTTTACTTAACGCGTACTCCGCCAGCGCAAAATACAGATGGAAGCCCACAATCCTTTGTTAGCAACGGATTAGTTGTCAGTCAAGAATTGTACGAAAGTGGCGATCCAAACACTTATAGAGTAACAGCAATTCGTGGTGGTATTTATAATGAGGAAACAGGTGGTTCGTCTGTATCTAATATATCTTTTGCTAATAAAAACTTTAGTACTATTACATTGCCTAGCACAATTACATCTATAGGTGTATCATCATTCTATCATTGTACTTCATTAACAACTATAAATGGTGGCTCAAATGTTATAAGTATTGGTGCTAATGCATTTGATAGTTGTAGTTCATTGACGCAATTTGAATTCCCAAGCAGACTAACAACTCTTGGAAGTAGAGCGTTCCAGAGAAGTGGGCTTACAAGTATTACTGTTCCATCACATATTACAAATATAGCACCATATGTATTTGCAACTTGTACAAGTTTGGAAAGCGCAATAGTAAATACAAGTATAAGCGATGGTATGTTCTTTCAATGTACTAGTCTCACAAGTATAACCGGAAATTATACAACAATTGGACAAGGAGCATTCCAACAATGCTCAAGCCTTAGAACAATTTCTTTCCCAAGCACTCTTACTAATATTGAAAATGTTGCCTTCCTTGATATAGGACTAACAAGCATTTCATTTGCAAATAATACCAATTTAACTACTATTGGTCAAAGTGCATTTAATGGAAATAAACGACTAACAAGTGTAGTATTTGGTTCTAATATGACAATAGGGACAATTGGACAAAGTGCATTCTATAACTGTTATATGTTGCCTGGTGTAACATTCGGCAGTGGAACAACTCTAAATACTATTGGGCAGTCGGCATTTGCATATTGTACTAACTTGCGTTCAATAAATGTTCCTACAAGTATTCAACGAATTGAAGACTATGCATTCTCTGATGATATATCGCTATACAATTTAGGAGACATCATAACAGATAATAACTTAACATATCTAGGTGAAAACGCATTCCAAAACTGTGTAAAGATTTACGAATTCTATATTCCTTCAACTCTTACACAATTGGGTCCTCAACCATTCAACCAGTGTTATAACTTAAAATTTGTACACACTGACGGACAATCGTTGCAGGCAAGTCAATTGTTCCCTTCAGAAATGGAATATTCAATTAACAATGTCGAAATTGGTAGATATGACACTTCATTTGAATATAACCTTGTTAGACTTTCAAATGGTATAGTTCTAGCCGATAAGAAAGTAAAATCTGGAACTAATGCCTTTGAAATTGCTAATCATACGATTTTGATAGGTTATACTGGCACTCAAAATATTATTGACTTGCGAAATGGAACAGGTAATCAAGGTTATGAGATAACAAAAATAGCGCCTCGAGCATTTGCGTTTGACTTAAATATTGAAGAGATTTACCTTCCTAGCGATATTTATGTCGTTGAAGAATATGCATTTATAAATGCTGATAATCTTACTACAGTTCTATGGGAATATGAATCAAGAACTTCTGTTATGTTTGA
This sequence comes from uncultured Clostridia bacterium, assembly GCA_944383915.1. GTDB lineage: Bacteria > Bacillota > Clostridia > Christensenellales > UBA1242 > UBA7867. The sequence goes on along the minus strand of CALWRJ010000007.1, from coordinate 7,955 downwards.
TTTAAATGCTTTCAAAGGTGCTCATAAATTAGTGAGAGCCGCTATACCATATACTGTAACTAGTGAAGGTTCAACGTTGTTTATGTTTGATAGTCCTGGTGTTGAATTACTGCATTCAAGAGATTCAACAGATTTTGCAACAACTATCACAACAGAGGGCGACTTTGAGTATGTAAACTTTGGTGGCACTTCTGAATATACTGGACAAAAATGGCTGATTGATTATGTTGGTACATCGACAAGCGTTAACCTTAGCGGACAAACAAACATTTATAATGGTGTATTCTATGGTAATACGACAGTAGAAAATGTTACACTTCCAAGCAATATGACAAGCATTCCTGCGGCTATGTTCTCATTTGCAATGAATTTAACTAGTATAAATATTCCTAGCACGGTAACAAGTATTGGTGAATATGCGTTTATGAGCGCATTCTCGCTTGAAAGCGCGAACATTAGTGATTTAACGAATTTAACCACAATGGGTGGCAGTGCATTTGAATTATGTATCAATCTATCAAGTGAAATAAATATTTCAGGTACACTTGCAGTACTCGAGGATAGAGTATTTAGGGCTTGTCATAATGCAACATTTATCCTAAACGAAGGCTTACAACGCATAGAGGAATATGCATTCCAGAATATCCCAACTATTGTAACGGGCGAATTTACAATTCCAAGTACAGTAACTTATATTGATGAAAATGCATTTTTCCAATGTGAAGATTATACTCCTCCATTTACAGGTAATAGAACTTAAATTAATAAGTTTGCTTGGTAAATAAAGTTACATAAACTTTAGGTGTAATTAAACAAGCCTTCAAAAAGGAAAAGTCGTGTAAAAGTTTACACGGCTTTTCCTTTTTGTATTTTAAAAATTTTTTAAAAAATTTGTCTTTTTTAAACAAAAGCCCCCTTGCTAACTCGTACTTAATGTGGTATAATCGAAAAAGTACAAAGGAGTAAGTAATATGGCGGAAAAAGAAATTATTAACGGCACAACATCAATTAAAAACAAGAATTTCGGGCGCGACTACGCTAGTACTGGTAAATATACTGGCGAAATGCGCAAAATTGCGTTTTTAATGCAACCATATGGCAAGGGAGAAGCCGTATATACAGGGAAAGATGGGGACATAGTGCAAGAAGGTTATTGGAAAAAAGGCGAATTTATCGAAGGCACAATGACGACTGCGACTTCGACTATGAAGGGTGTTTTCGAAAATGATTTTATGATTAAGGGTATTTTAAACTTACAAAATGGCGATTTTGTACAAGGCACTTTTGGAACGATGCCTAGTGTAGATGAGTTTCACCTAACTGATAAATTTGGCACTGTTATAAAAGGCAAGGTGCTTTCGCGTACTCAAATTACTTTACAAAATGGTGCTAGACGAAATGATTCGGCTATTATTAGCGGAACAATTATTGAAAAAAACGGCTCGGCTTATATTGGTGTTTTTAAAGTCGCTGATTTAGGTGACTGTACAAAAACGGGCATCGAGAAAAAATTCACTTCGCACGAATTTAAGCCTGAACAACTCTATGGGCTTGCGAAAATTAAAACGAGCGATGGGCAAACATTCTTTGGCGCGCGCGTTAACCTTAATTTTGATATGCTAGATAAGGTCGACCCGAAACTTTTAGAGCGAATAGAAAAAATTTTACCAAATCTAGAACGCCAGAAAAAAGATTTAAGATTTAATGAAACAACAAGTTTAAAACAGCCAGCGGGCACGACTTTAACAGAAATTTGCAAACTTCCTGCAAATTATTACGGATTCGCTTATTACAACTCGGGCGATATAAATTACCGCCTCAATGGTTATTTCGATTTTGATATGAAGCCAGGCAATCTCAGTGATTCGCTAAAATATCGCTTTACAAAAGGCACAATAAAAGCGCGTACCGATATTGGTATTTTTGAAGGTGGAAATGATAAATTCACAGAGAAAAAGGCAAACATAGATAAAAAAACTTACGCAAAGTTGGTGGACGGAGTTTTTGTAGATGACAAAAACAGCATAACCTATAAGGGTAATTTTTCGTTAGAGCAATTAGCACACGACTTTAATATGCCTAGCGCGATTCGTGAACAATTGCGTTTTCGTAGTGGTGTAATTTCGGTGAAAATGCCAAATCGCACGGATAAATTTTTACTAAACGAAAGCCACAACACTGTTAACCCGTGTGAAGATTTGCACGGGGTGCGTGTTATGGGCGAAAATAATTACAAAAAATACGGAGACTTCAAAAAAGGCTCATTTAGTATTGATTTAACTAAAGGCGAACCCATTGCAAGCAAATTTCTTTTCGGCAAGCAACATATTACGGTAGATACTCGCGAAAAAGACGGCAAAATCACTGTTTACAACCTTCAAAATTACGAATCAAGCGAAAAAGACCGTGCGCACTACACCTTTGAAAATTTTAAGGATATTTCAAAAAACGCAACTTATTTTGGGACTATTTCACAAAAATTTGAGGAAGGCAACACTGCTGGCGAATACTTTTTAAAAGGCGTTTTCTCGGGTGATTTTATAAAGAAAAATTTTGCTTTAATCGAAGGCGATATTTCTAACACGAAATCAATAAAATTTGATGACGGTACAAATACTTGTTATTCTCTTAAACTACAAAAACAATATGACGACCATAAATTCCCTATGTATTTTGGCGTACAGAAAGCGCTTAATTTAGTGCAAGACGGGGATAAAATTGATAGTGTATCAAGAATTGGTAATTTTCTTTATGATGACACAACTCGTAAGGCGGAACTAATTAGTGGCGATTTTCACAAGTCTGCGCCAGACCGTTCGTATCTACTTCGCACGCAAGACGGGACTATTTATGACGGAAAAATTGCTCTTAATTCAGAGAAATCAAGTCTTGTCCGCTCGGGGCGTTTCGTTCTTGAGAATGATACATACAAAATGCAAAAAGGTGATATAGAGTATAGTAACGGACCTTTTGTTTATCTTGCTGAATACGATGCCGAGGGCTTAAAGCATTTTAGCGGAAAACTATTTGCTGGTACTTTGCTAGACACTCGAAATGATAGCGAGCGAATCATAACTACAGACAGTCTTTTAAAGTTGGACCGTATGCTAGAAAACCAACAAAGAGTAAACAACAAAAACACTTCTTTTGCTAGATAATCTAAAAAATTGTGCATTATACTGTCAATTTTAAGCACATACCCGCAAAATTAACAATAAACCAAAAATCGCAACTTTTATATAGTTGCGATTTTTTGCTACGCTTAATTTTAAATTAAGGCTTGACGCTTTGCCGTTGGCTTCGCTTAATTTTGAATTAGGAATTTTAGCTCCTTGCGAGAATTAGCAATTAGCAATCTACCACGTAAAGCGTTAATTAGCAATTAGCAGTTAGCAATTAGCAATTAAGGCTAAAATTAATTAGTAATTAGGAATGAGTAATTAGGAATTATGGAGTTAGTATCTAAAAATAATCATATATACCCAGCAATAATTCAAAATTCAAAATTCCTAATTCCTAATTTTATTTTTACTTGTTCTTTTTTAAATCAATTTCGCGCGCATTAATTAAAGAAGCAAAATCTTGCTCGTGGCTAACAAAAATGACCGTGCCTTTGTATTCGTTTATCGCTTTTGCAAGTGCTTGTTTTGAATTTAAGTCTAGGTGGTTTGTCGGCTCGTCTAATATTAAAAAATTGAAAGATTTTAGGGTAAATTGTGCAAGTTTTACTTTGCTTTGCTCGCCACCACTCAAAGTGTTTAGTGGGCGAATTTGGTATTTTCCGGCAAGCCCCACTTTCGCAAGCGCGTTTCGAAGTTCTTTGATTTCAAGTTTTGGAAATTCATCTCGCAGTTCGTCTATTGGCGTGCGTTCGGGGTGCTCCCATTTGAGATTTTGCTCAAAATAGCCGATTTTCAAAAGCGGGTGCTTTTTTATGCTTCCTTTTAGCGCGGGAATTTCGCCTAAAATGGTGCGGAGTAGGGTGGTTTTGCCGATTCCGTTGAAACCTGTGATGCGGACTTTTTCGCCGTTGCGAATGTTAAACTCGATGTTTTCAAGTAGGGGATACGCGTAGCCGATGCTCAAATTCATCGCTTTTATTAGCACATCAGCACTAATAGGCGAGTAGCGGAAGCGGTATTTTGGCTGTGGCGGAGTTTCTGGTTTTTCGATTATTTCCAAACGCTCAAGTTGCTTTTTTCGGCTTTGCGCCTGCCGAGCGGTAGAAGCACGCGCACTGTTTCGCGCTATGTAGTCTTTTAACTTTTCAATCTTTTTTTCTTGCTTGTCTATCATTCGCTCGATAGTTGCCTCTTTTTCTCCACGAAGTTTTATGTACTTTGTATAATTCCCGTTGTAGCGAACAATGTTTAAATTTTCAACACTCCAAATAATATTGCACACGGCGTCCAGAAAATGCGTGTCGTGCGAAACAAGGAGAAAAGTACCATCAAGGTCGCGCAAATAATTGCTCAGCCACTCAATGTGCGCGGTGTCTAGGTGGTTGGTCGGCTCATCCAAAATCAGCAAATCTGGCTTTTCTAATAAAAGTTTACATAAAATTACCTTTGCGCGCTGTCCGCCACTCAATCGCGAAATAGGGGTGTCGTAACCTAAATCTGCCACTCCAAGCCCGCTTGCCACCTTTTTTATCGTGCTATCAATCGAATAATAGTCGTGCGAATCGAGATATTCAAAAATTTGAGTCGAAATGGCAAGCAAATTTTCAAATTCATCAGGTTTCGCGGTCGCAAAACGCTCATTTATGGCGTTGTATTCGCGTTCTTTTTCAAATAAATCGGCAAATGCGCCTTTTAAATATTCGTAAATCGTTTGGTTTTCGTCAATTTCTGCGTGTTGGTCGAGATAGCCAATTTTGTATTTTCCTTCCCAAATAAGTTGCCCTTCGTCACAAATGATTGCGCCTGTTAAAATGTTGATTAAGGTCGTTTTTCCGCTTCCATTTACACCAACAAGCCCGATTTTGTCACCCTTGCTGATTTTTATATTCACATTTTTGTAAAGTGTCCTATCCTCAAAACCGTGCGTCAAATTTTCAATAATTAGCATTTTTTCTCCGTTTTTTGCTTCTAATTTAATAAATTATACCATTTTTATCCGCAAATTTCAATCTTGATAACATTATAATTTTAAAAATAGGGAAGTATGCTATGCTTTTGCCATCAATTTGTACAATTTTTTATGAAAAAACGCTAAAAAACATCAAAAAATAGAAAAAAATAGCTATTTTTTAAAAAACTATTAAAAATAATCAAAAGCACAATTTTTTAATAACTTTATGTAATTTTTCAAATTAACTTTAAAACAAAAATATATTTAATATCAAGTATATATTGTATCAAGTTTAATTTTTTTTGATCTAAAAATAATTTTATGATTGCGATTGACTTTAATTAAATTTTTTGATAAAATAAAAACATTACGGAGAGGTGTCAGAGCGGTTGAATGAGCTGGCCTCGAAATTCAGTATGCCTTAACGGGCATCGAGGGTTCGAATCCCTCCCTCTCCGCCATCAATTCTTTTAACGTACCAAATGTCTTTTGGTGCATTTTTTAAAGGGATTTAGGCACTTTTAAAATATTCAAATTTTGCCTTATTTTTTAGCATAAAAATAGCATAGAGTTTTGATTTTCTCTATGCTTTTTTATTGATAAATCGTATACCACGGGCTGTGCCCGTGGTTCCAAAAAACTTATAGTTTTGAAAATCAAAACCTCCTATGGTAAAATAGGAGCGAAGTTTCGCCGCTTTGCTCAATACCATAAGGAGGTTTTGTCTATGAAACTAGACATAGATTGTTTAACATTCAAAATGTAATTGCAAGACACAAAAGTATTTGCGCTAAAATATCGCAGACAAGTTATATATGGAAAAATCAAAAGAGATATCGGAGTAATGCTAAGAAAGTTATGCCAGTATAAAGGTATAGAAATAATAGAAGCAGAAGCATGCCCAGACCATATACATATGTAATTATCAATACCACCTAAATATAGTGTTGCTCAAGTAATGGGGTACTTAAAGGGGAAAAGTAGTTTAATGATATTTGAAAAACATGCGAATTTAAAATACAGGTATGGATAAAGAAGTTTTTGGTGCAGAGGATACTATGTAGATACGGTAGGGAAAAACAAGAAGGTAATACAAGAAAACATACGGAATTAATTGCAAGAATATTATAATTATGAACAATTAACAATGAAAGAGTATATAGACCCGTTTACGGGTGTGCCAGTAAAATGGAACAAATAAAAAAGTCCCTTTAGGGGCAGTTAGTGAAAGCCGAGCAAGGGGCGGAACTTCATCAGCCGTTTACGGCAATGCTGCAAAATGCCCTAAGGGAGCTAGTGCAAACTATTTGAAATTCTATGAAAAATATCTTAAATGCGAATTGCTTGTTAAAGCAGGAATGAGCAATCTTGCAACAAGTATTCAAATTTTGAGACTTTGCGAAAAAGATAAAAACTTTTGCAAGTGGCTATACAAAAATAAAGATAAAGCAAGTTCTGGATATTATATTTCTTCAATAATCAATGCATATAAACAAAACAAAGATATTGAAGAAGTCTATAATTTTGAGAAGTTTAAAAAATATTTTGCTAAGGGAAACAATTTTCAAAATTTGAAAACTTTTTTGAAACATAATGAAAAAGACAAGTTTTTAAAGTATCTTATAAGGCAAAACACAGACGGCTACTCTTATGAAGATTATATGAATGCGTGTCAATATCTTGGAATTGATATGACAATAGATAAAAACCGTTACCCAAAAGACTTTAAAAAATGGCACGATATACGAATAGACCAATATCACACAGCAAAAGCCGAAAGAGATGAACAAGAAAGAAAAGCACTCTATGAAACCTTTTCAAAAGTTGCTCAAAAATATATATCTCTTGAAAGACTTGTTGTTAAAGAAGATTATGTTTGCATAATTGCAAAAAGTCCACAACAATTAGTGTATGAAGGTGAACAATTAAATCATTGTGTAGGCAGAATGAATTATGACCAAAAGTTTGCACGAGAAGAAAGTTTGATATTTTTTATACGCAATAGATTATCGCCAAACACTCCACTTGTGACTCTTGAATATTCGATAAAAACACATAAAATCTTGCAATGCTATGGTGAACACGACACTAAACCAAGTGATGAAATTTTAAACTTTGTAAACAAAAAATAGCTACCTTACGCCAATAGAAAGTTAAGGCAAATTGCAATATAAAAGGGCAACATGATGTTGCATCCAATATTAAAAATTAAATTTGAAGGAGTAAAAATTACGAATAATAACCAGTTTTATAGAATAACAGCATATTATCCACAAGATGATTTTAGTTTTATCATTGACTCAAATGGAAAATTTGAAAAACTGTGGCAATTTAGTTCCTATCTTGTAAACAAAGGAATACAAATCGTTGAAGTATCAAAAGAAGAACAAATAATAGATATGAATATAGAAAAACCAGAAATAGACAATGAAAACCTAATCTTGCGAGCAACTGCCGATGGCAAGCCAGAATATGCAAAACAAAACATAAATGGCACTACATATAAAGCAGTTAAAGTCGCAGACAAAATTTATATACCAAATAATAACTAAACTAATAGCCAGGAGTAAAAACTCTTGGCTATTTTTATGCTAGATTTACTTTAAAATTGCAAATACATTTACTATTTCTTTCTTTTCCTGTGTATATTTTAAAATATTTATGGATATTTGTTTGTAAATTACTTAGTAAACACGTAGTAATTTCCGTCTTCGGTTCTCGTGTAACCACCATTAGTGTTTAAAAATTCATTTATGTTTGCCGTATTATCAACTATATTTTTTAAAACTTTAATTTTAGTTGCATTCGTAATTAAATTTCCACAAGCATTTAATTCATTTAAAGTATTATATATTGTTGCACTTTTAACAATTACGCTTGAT
>CALWRJ010000006.1 GCA_944383915.1 uncultured Clostridia bacterium | reverse complement strand
CACCAGAAAACATTGAGGACTAATAATGGAAGAAAAATTTGAATTAGAAACTAATACAGTTTGGTCATTCCCAAATCGTGGTAAATGGGCGACACATGATGCTAAATATCGTGGGAATTTTTCACCCCATGTTGCAAAGAATATCATTTTGCGTTATTCAAAACCAAATGACTTAGTTTTAGATCAATTTATTGGTGGTGGAACAACACTTATTGAGTGTAAGCTAAATAATCGTAATGCTATTGGTATTGATATAAATCCAAAAGCTGTTGAAATAACAAAAGATAAATTAAATTTTGAAACTGAATTTCAAAATAATATAAAAGTTAAACTTGGTGATGCCTGTAATTTGCAAGATGTTGAAGATGATAGCATAGATTTAATTTGTACACACCCACCCTATGCAGATATAATTAGATATAGCGAAGATATTGAAGGCGATTTATCTCATTTAAAATATAAAGATTTTCTTGTTGCTATTGAAAAAGTAGCAAGAGAGTGCTATAGAGTTTTGAAGAAAAACAAATTTTGTGCGATAGTTATGGGTGATACTCGCAAAAACGGAATGGTTCAACCATTAGGCTTTGAAGTAATGCAAAGATTTATCAATGCTGGTCTCAAGTTAAAAGAAATCATCATCAAAGAACAACACAACTGCAAGGCAACAGGTTTTTGGAAAACTAATAGCGAGAAATACAACTTTTTACTTTTAGCACATGAGTATGTGTTTGTATTTAAAAAATAATTTTCTGGTTTTTAGGTAACAAGTTTAAATAAAACACTAGTAATGCATCCTGATGACGAAACAACTTAATTAAAAATTATTAAAAATAAGGCAAGGAAACAATGAAAGTTAGTGAAGCAATCACGCAACGAAATTTAGCATTGTGTAACGAAAAGAACATAACGCCAAACAAATTAGGCAAATTATCTAGTTTGGACCCAAGCACTATTACCAGTATTTTTTATGGCAAAAGCAAAAATACAGGTTTAGTAACAATTAGTTATATTTGCGATGGACTTAATATCACTATTAAAGAATTTTTCGATGACCTTTTGTTCGATAACATTTTTGACGATTAATAAAATAAGACGATTAATAAAATAAAATGATAATTATAATAAAGAGTTGATTATAATAAAAAATAAAATTTGAGCACTATGTACATAAAAAATATGCATAATACTGCAAAAAAATAACACATAATGCCTTAATTTGCGGTATTATGTGTTATTTTTAAATTAGCAGTTAGCAATTAGCAGTTAAGGTGCGCGTGCGCGCAAGCCTACTCGCTTTGCGAGAATTAGTAATAATTAGGAATTGCGGAGTTATTAAATTAAAATAATATAATTAAATAATAACAAACCTTTATTTCTAATTTTTTAAAAACGCAATGAGAGTAAAACTCTCATAGTATTTATTAAAAGTACTAAAAAGATAAAGTAAAAATAAATCATAATATAAAATTATTTACCCAGCATTAATTCCTAATTTCTAATTCCTAATTACTAATTATTTTATCCTTAACAGCTAATTGCTAATTCGCGTTTACGCGTAAGATTCCTAATTCCTAATTTTTGCGTAGCAAGTATACTTGCGCGCTAGCGCCCCGTAATTCCTAATTCCTAATTCACAATTCCTAATTAAATAAAAGACTAGGAAACTAGCCTTTTATAGTATTTCGCTTTTGCTTTTAGATGTTGTATACCAAACCACCACAAGAACCACAGTCCAAGTAACAAGAACGAGCATCCAACTATCAAGAAAATTTTTGTTCCGCTGGCAAGTCCAACTGGCACTAAATCGTACTCATTAAGTGGCGAAAAGGCGCTTTCGTCATTTAATCGATATGAAATTGACTCAATCTCGACCGCATTATCTGCTTGAATGACAAGGTTAGAAAAAATATTCGGCTCTACAAGCGTTTCGACAAGCGTAGTTTTTTCGCCTTCGTTATCCCGATAGCGAATTTCAACAGAGACATTTTCCGTGCTGTCCGTTGAGTTGTACACCGTTAGTTCTATATAATTTCCGTCATCACTGATTCGTGCTTGTTGCGAAAAATCATAGCGCGGAACAGTATTTTGATAATCTGGCACACTCGCGTACCAAGCAGTTAAACCAAAACCAACCACCGCCAAAACGAAGCAAATTATACTAATGGAGAGCAAAAAGTACGCCGATTTTGGCAAAGCAAGCGCGGACATTTTCACCTTTTCGCGCGGTGGATAATATAAAATTTCTTTTTTCGCGTACTCGAGCCTCTGCTCAATTCTCTTGTACTTCGCCTCAATTTTTGCCTGTCTTTCTTTTTCAAACGCTTCCCTTTGCTCTTTTAAGACCGCCTCGGCTTTTTCTAAATATTCTGCTCTAAAAACGAAGTCATTTACAAATGTACTGCCGAGCGCAAAAAGAGCAACCACTAAAAATATGGCTAAATAATTTTGAAAAGTTGCGCCGTACGCACTCGAACCGACCGCACCAGACACGCTATCGTTTAAATCACCCAACACGCCATCTAAATCGCCTAACGAACCGTCCAAACCACCAAGCGAACCATCTAACCCGCCAAGCGTATCGTCCAGTCCATCAAGCGCGCCACTCGTACTTCCTAAAGTATCATCGAGTATTCCCGCAACTTCGGGCTCGACCACAAAAGACGAAATCAAAAAGGCAAGACAACATAAAATAATCGTTCCCAATGCCGACACAAGCGCAATTTTTGCCGAATTATTGCCAACTGCGAAAAATCTCCACACAAAAATACCAAACGCGCACAAAAAAATCACCGCAAGTGTGATATAAAACGCACCTGTCATTGTGGAGTAGTTACTTAGCGTTCCAGACAAAATTTGCGCGCCTGAAACGATAAAAATAACCGCGCCCAAAAATAACGCAAGCATACAAATGCACGCAAAAATTTGCACCGCGGTTTTAATAGTTTTTCTTTCCATTTCTTTCCCCCAAAAACAAGTTCTTTTAAATTTTATATAAAAACTAAGCAAAATTCAAGCAAAAACCATATTTTTTAAAAAATAATACTAAAAATAATAAAAAAATAATATAAAAAGCAGAAAAATAAACTAATTTTAAAAAAATATGACAAAATTTCTAAAAATAAAACATTAAAAAATAAATTATAAAAGAAAAATGGAGGCGCTCCCCCATTTCTTTTGTAATGTTTAAGTTAAAAATACGCAAGCCAACACGATTGCAACTACCAAAACAACGCCAAGCACACCAAGGGCAATGTATTTAGACTTGAAGTTGATAGGCTTCTGTTCTTTTTTAGGAGCAGTGCTTTGATTTTCTTGTGTTGAAGGCGTTTCTACTGCTTTGTTTTCTGCATTAACATCATCGTTTTTATTTTCTGCCATTTTTATCCTCCACTATTTGATAGCAAAAGTATATCAAATAATGCATAAATACACAAGTAAAAATACATACAAATTAAAAATTTTTCGTGTTTAAACCCTATGCTAACTGTTTTTTGGCATTTTTAACATAAAAAAGGCACTTTTCTGCTTTTCTAACCCAAAATACACCTTAAAAATAAAAACGGACGAGTAAAAATTTTCACAAAGCTCAACATTATACTTTCGCGAAGTCTACATTCCTAGCACTAATTTCGGTAAAATAATGTTTTTTAAAGACTTTTAAATATGATTTTCATAGCAAAAAAGCACTTGCAACTTCAATTTTTTAAATTTTATAAAGAAAATTGCATAAATATAAGTTTTTTTGCTTGCTTTTTTGTTTTAATTATATAATAATATACATATACTATATATGGGGGTGTGCTATGGCTTTGGGTGAAACATTAAGCAAAGTGTTTGATGTAATTAACAAGGTGTTGGCGTTTGTTGTATTGCTTGCGTATGTGCTTTTTGCAATTAACGCAAACTGGCCTTTCTACAGTGATGTAAATTGGCTTGTGCAAGCAATAGACATAATTAGACAGTTTGGACCAATTGTAGTGTGCTGTTTGATTATGGTAGAATTTGCAATAAAACGCAACCTATTATTACAAATTTTAGTGTACGCACTTATTGCATTAGTAATTATTTTCTCGTGTTTTCCGGACACTTGGAACAGTATCGTTTCATCAATCGGTTAAAAAAAGACCGCCGTTATATTGGGCGGTTTTTTCTTTTTAAAAAATAAATAATAGCGGAAAATATTTTATTTAAATAAATTTTATTTTTTGCTACTTTTTAATACTATGCAAATTAGGTACTATGCATTATAATTTTTAAATGCTATGCAACTATTTTCGCTATTTTTAAGTACTATGCACTCCTTTTTACTGTATTTCTTGCTATTTTTAATATTTTTATTATTTTCAATCCTATGCACACAATTTTTGCTTTATTTTCGTTATTTTTTACTATTTTTTATAATGTTTTATACTATTTAAGTGCACCCACTTTGATTTTACTATTTTTCGTGTTATGCACACGATTTTTGCTGTATTTTTTGTTATATTTTAGTACGCACGATTTTCGTTATATTTTTATTATTTTTTAGTATTATGCATCGGCTTTTATAATATTTTTAACTATTTTTAAAGATTTTTTATTATTTAATTTAATACTATGCATACTACTATTTTTTAACTATTATAAAAAATTGGGAAACATATCTTACTCAAATTTTACTATATATGGCACAAAAATTTTATTGAAATAATATATTAATTTTATAAAAATTAAAAGGAAAGAAAAAATGGAAAGTTTTGATAGAAGTAAATTTACCAAAGCCGAATTAATTTCGGCTGTTAGACAAGATATAATCGGCGAATTAGATGCCATAAATCAGTATTCTAGCCATATTGAAAGAACTGATAACGAATTGGCGCGCCGTGTTTGGACATCTATAAAAAATGAGGAGCGAGTCCATGTTGGCGAACTTTTGACACTTCTAAATTACCTAAGTCCAGACGAAGTAGACCGACTTAAAGAAGGTCAAGACGAAGTCGAAGCAATTTTACGCGAACTAAACAATTAACTCTCTAACGAAATTAGGAATTTTGAATAAAGATTTTTATATTTAAAAATTTGTGTTTAAATAAGCAACTAAAAAACTATGAGAGTTTTTTTATATTTTTAAAAAGTTTTTTACTTTTTTATTCACTTAAATTTTTTAATCTTTTTTTCTAATAAATGAAATACCGACAACTTTTGGCCCAGCATTTGATGCTACCGCAGCGCCTGTTTGATACATTGCCACAGGTTCGTACCCAAGACTCGCAACAATTAATTCGTGGAATTGTTTTAAGCACTCGGTATCTTTTGCGTAAATTAATTCGTAAGGGGTATTCGGTTCCATATCCTCTTTTGTTAGTTCAATAATTTTCTTTAACAAGTTTTTCTCACCTATGCATTTTGCTGCGGTTTTGATTTCCCTGTCGAAAATTTTCATAACAGGTTTTAGACTCACAACTTGCCCAACAAACGCTGCTGCACTTGGAATTCTACCAGATTTAGCGGCATATTTTAATTCATAAATTCCAAAGAAAACTTCTCTTCTTGGTATAATTTTGTTTATATAGTCGACTATTTCTTGTGCAGTTGCGCCCTTTTCTACCATTTTTGCCGCTTCCACCACTGGCGCGCCATAGTACGAACTATACCCCATCCCATCTATGCTGTGTATCCTAAATTTGTCTTTAAACTCGGGGTGCTCCTCGAAAAACATATCGATTGCTCTAACCGAATTTTCATAAGTTGACGAACCTTTTGAGTTAATCAACACCATAATTAAGTCCTCAACACCCTTTTTCGCCTGTTCTAAATAAATTTCCACAAATTGATAAGGCGTGATTTGAGAAGTCTTTGGAATCTCATTACTTTTTAACATTAAATCAAAAAATTGATTGTTGTCGACTTCGACACGGCTCAAATACGATTTGTCTCCTATCATAATAGAAAAAGGGATAACCGCAATATTGTGTTGTTTTTCGTCCTCAACCGAAATATCGCTTGCCGAATCCGTCATAATTTGAATTTTGCTCATAATTTAAACCTCGCTTTTAGTTAAATCTTGATAATACTTAATTAAATTGTTTGAAATTTCCGAAAGGGAATCGTAAAAAAATTTGCGTTCGTCATCACTAAAATTTAGGCTTCCTGCTTTTACTGCTAAATTAATGCGTTCGTTTATGTACTCAGCAAGTTTTACCCCTTCATTAGTTAAGTGAACAATTTCGTTACGCCCTTTGGAATCATATTTCGCGTATTTTTTCTCTTGCAAAGTTTTTAGCGCACGCGAAATCGCCGCTTTATCCTCGAGTATTGTTGCGCACAACTCCTTTGCAGTAAGTCCTTGCGGATTTTTCCACAAGTAATAAATACATGTAACATGAATAGGTTGTAAATCATATTTACTTATTTCAAACGATTTAATTTTTTGTATGATTTTATTTAGTTTAATAATTGAAATTGTAAAATTTATATATAAGTCATCTACCACGCTGTCCTCCTTGCTTGATTTATCAACCGAGTAAAGTATATAGAAATTTTTTAAGATAGTCAAGTGTTTTAGTTGATTTATCAACCAAATCTTTTATATTTTATACAAAAAAGGACAAAAATAACACAAAAAACACGAAAAAATGCGATTTTTTATTAAAAATAACTAAAAAATAAACTTTTGCATGTTTTTCGCTTGAGAAAATTTTTTAGTAAAACTCTTTTAATTTTAAAAGAAAAAGGGTTTTAGGTAAATTTACCTTTTAAAAATTTGCTGTATTTCACAATCACACCAGCCTTTAAAAATTTTTTAAGCAAAAAAATTTGAAGCCACTTTTAAAATAACAATTTTTCGCGCACCCTAATATTCGTTGACTTTTTTATCTAACTTTGTTAAAATGACGAATAGGGGGTTATTATGACGAAAAATAAGAAAATTTTAATTTGGAGTTTGTCGGCAGTAGGTGTGGTAGGGCTAGTGTTGTTATTGTTGTTTCTTTGCACAATAAGTATAGTAAAAGTAAACTACATTGACGAAACTGGGAATGTTTTTAAGCAAAAATCAATAGTAAAGTCTATTTACAATACTACGGTGAGCGCAGATAAATTAACAGGATATAATTTTTTAAATTGGGAAAACAAAGACGGCGAATCTTTTAATATCGAAAACTACGGCTCGCACGAATATAATATTTACTACGAAACCGATTGCCTTTCTATGCCGATTTTAAAAATTACAACTGAAAACGGCGCAAAAATTGATTCAAAAGACGAATACACCACTTGCACAGTTTCTGCAATGAATACGCAAGACGAATACGCTTTTAGCGGGGAAACGGCGGGCATTAGACTTAGGGGAAATTCTACCCTGCTTGGCGATAAAAAGCCATATAGAATAAAATTTGATTCAAAAAGGAATATGCTCGGGCTAAATGAAGGCAACGAGTATAAAAATTGGGTATTGCTAGCCGAATGGTACGATTATTCACTTTCGCGCAATAGTTTAAATTTTTACATCGGCAGTCAACTTGACTTTTACGCTTCGGACTTTGCGTATGTCGAAGTATTTTTGAATGGCGATTACCGTGGCGTGTACCTTCTTTGCGAGCAACAACAAATTAACAAAGGCAGAATAGATATCGAGGAGTACGAGGAAGGCGAAACGGACGAACTCGACACAGGCTACTTGCTCGAAAACGACTATTATTACTATGAAAGCGAGGACTACTACATTGAAAACACTGCAAATGGCGTAGTCGAGGACGCGTATCACTGGCTCATAAAGAGCGACACAACGAAGCCTGAACAAATGAATTATATAAAAGATTATATGCAACAAGTCTATGACGCATTTTTTGGAAACGCAACACAAGCCGAAATTGAAGCATTGATTGATGTAAATTCGGCTGTCGATATGACGATTTTCCAACTAATAAATTGCAACAGCGATGCGAATAGTTCGTTCTATGTTTTTAAAGATGCTGGCGGAAAACTTCAATTCGGCGCGCCCTGGGACGGCGATATGGCGTATGCAAATTTAAGGCACGCAACTTTTTCTGGTGGCGGAATTATTTTAAACCATCTTTTACAAAAACTCTATGATAGAGCTTGGTTCTTTGAATTAGTAAAACAAAGATGGGCGGAATTAGCAAATATTAAAACTTCGACAATCGAATTTTTGCAAAACATCGCGTCTAGTTACGAAGCTGAATTTGAAAGAAATTATTCAATATACAATCAAATTGGCAGGAAAACTTTCTACGCGCAAGTTGATGATGTAGCGAAATTTAAAAATCAAAATGACGCTAGTCTTTACCTACAAAATTGGCTACAACAGAGATTTCAATACTTAGATACTTTGCTAGCATAATTTAGCAAAATTGATAAAAATTGCTAAAAATTATAAAAAAAATTAAAAAATTTACACTAATTTAACTAATTTTTACAAACAGGTTAATTAACCAAACAATAATCTAATAAAAAACGCACAATATAAAGCACTAAAAACAAAAAAATTATATATTTTTTAAAATAAAACAAATATTTTATGAAAATAACATCGTTTAATTAAAAAAATGTTCTAATTTTAAAAAAATATTAATAAATTGCTAAAAAATAACAAAAAACTGATAAAAAATTATCAGTTTTTTTACTTTGTTCTATCATTACTCAAATTTTCTTTTGTTGTGTTTTGCGTTAATACCGCTTCATATTTTTTATTTATCCAGTCAACAGTTTCTTGCGGATAGTTATAAAACATCTCTGTTGGCACTAATTTACCGTGATGCTCGCCATTGTCTAAATCATTAAAAACTTTTTGAATCTGCTCGCTATTTAAATTTTTGTAATTTTTTTGATAATTTTCGTCAATATTTTTCGCCACCCAATCTTTAACAATGCCTTCATAATGTTTAATTAAGGCAACATTGAGCGAGCAATGAGTGTAGTAAGTGTCTAACAAATTTTCAATTCTCTCACGGACAAATTCATTGTAACTAGGGGTGTTTTCGTAATAATGAATGATAAACTTGCCCTCTTTTTCCAACTTTTTAATTTCCGCCAAAATGTCTGGCACATATTTTTCGCCGATAACTTTTGTCTTGTTTGGACTCACCCATTCAACCCGCCACGAAGTTTGATTCGCCAAAAAACCACTGTCTTCCAACTCGTAAATATAGGCATCTTTATTTTTTAAAATTTCGTCAAGACACCCGCTATAATATTCAAAAATTTCAGGAATATCGTCTTGCGTTACTCCAAATTTCGTAAATTTGTCGTCCGCCTTATTCCCTAGATAATCGCGCCCCGCAAAAACAAGCCCAATCGAAAAGTCAGTTAGAGCATAGACCCACGACTTTCCGTGCGTGCTTACCCTCGGCTCTAATTCAGTAAGCCCTTTTGTTGATGAAATGTGATAAAACATACTTACCCCTAAAAAACTTTAAAAAAGTCAAATTTATAAAACTATTATATCACCTATCAAAAAAATTTTCAAATATTTACTATATTAAATTTTATAAGGAAAATAGTGGCGAGTGTACCACTATTTTCTATTTGCAAAATAATTAATCCAAAATTTCGCTTTACATATCTTTTAAGGGATAAAATTCAATTTTGCTATTCATTAAAGCAATTTCGTGTTTCCTTTGAATCCTAATTGTTTGCCTATGTAAAAATAACTCATAAATAGCCTCCCACGCAAACACCCACCCAGCAATATTTATAATTTCAGCGATAATTTCAGGCGTGCTAATATGCTTCAAAATTGTCTCAACTCCTAAAAATACTATTGCGAGTACAAATAAGATAATTGTCGTTATTAGACTTCTATTTAAAAGCAAATTTGTTTTAAAAACGCGATTTCGGTAATTTTTACTATTCCATTTTTATAATTTATTTGCTCCTCAGGTGTAATACAGTCGCTATAAATTTTTATTTTTAATGGCGATGTCGACTTTATAGGACTAACTGAATTATCTAAAAATTGCGCAACTTCGCTATTTATTGAATACTCTTTTCTCACACTATACGGCGATAGAAAATCGTTGTCATCGTATACAGCCATTTTTATTACCCCATTCCCTTCATTATCGTATAAATTAGTGTTTTTCATTTTTTTCATATCTTTTTCCTTCTCAATTAAACCTAATTACTTCTAGGTTTATTTATTTAAGTCCCTTTTTTCGCCTTATCTTTTTCTTGGATACAAAAAGTTCTGGTTTGTTTTGCTTAAACCAATCAACTGTATCAAAAAGTGTTTCTTGAAGGGGGCGAGTAGTATAGCCAAGAAATTTTTTCGCCTTTCCGTTACTAAAATTGCCATTCGTGTTTAAAGTGTACAGTGAATAGGCAGTAAAAACAGGTTTTTTGTTGCGAACCTTATAATAAAGCGTTGCAAGCGGAGTCATTATTTTCACAAACCAAAGGGCGATTTTATATGGCAATTTTTTCCTTCCAATCTTTTTATTTAGAATTTTTAGCATATCTTTGATAGTTAGATATTCTCCAGACAAAATGTACCCTTCGCCAGACTCCCCTTTTTCGCTCGCAGAAATAATTCCGTCCACGACATCGCGCACATCAACAAAATTGTACCCGCCTTTTACATACGCAATAAGTTTGCCATTCACATAGTCTATAATCACCTGACCGAGTTCGGAAATTTTATAGTCGCACGGACCAATCACTCCACTAGGATAGACAACAACAGCATCAAGCACGCCTTCTTTCGCCTTTTTAATAACATATTCCGTGGCAATTGACTTCGTTTTAGCGTAATTACCAACAATCGATTTTTCATTAAAATTCGTTGGCTCAAACAAAACTTCGCCTTGTTTGGGGTCGATAATGTGGACCGAACTTGTGTAAATCAATTTTTTCGCCTTATTTTCAATGCAAGCGTCAACGATGTTTTTTGTCCCTTCAACATTAACTTTTTCCAAAGCGCTGTACGGCGTGTTGTTTATGTCTATTAGGCTTGCAAGATGGAAAACTACATCGTCTTTTTGAATGAGTTGAAACATAAATTCCCTATTCGTTATGTCCCCTTCTACAAATTCAATGTCCAAATCTTTTAAAGGCGATAAATCATCATTTGGTAGCACTAGCGCGCAAACTTTTTTATTTCTTTTTACTAACTCCTTTATAAGCACATTCCCAATATGACCAGTCCCACCTGTAACAATACATCTCTCCATTTTATTCTCCTTACTTAAAATTTTAATCAAACCGGAACCCAAAGTCAAGTTTTTAACCATAAAACAAAAATTATTCTATATTTCCCTAAAATTTTAGTTTAAAGAACTATAAATATCTTTTCTCTTTTAAATACTACAGTTTATACCGAAATAATCACGAGTTAAAAAATACGAACCCCAGTATATTCCCAGAGTTCGTATTATTCACTAATGGCGGGGGGCTTTTCGATGGAATTTTTTATGAATTTTTGAATAGTTTGTTTGTTAAAAATTTTTGTAGAATAAAATCTTTGTTAATATTTTTGCCAAATCTTTCTATGAAAAAATTTTTTAATAAATTTTTTTATTCAATTTTTTGTTAAAAATGTTTTGATTGAATTTATTTCCTGGTAAAAAATATTATTTGTCGAAATTTTGATAAGTTTTTCTATTTTTGGCAAAGCCACATAATTTTTTAAAAAATGAAAAAGGTAATTCACTTATTTAGATATTTATTAATTTTTTCCTCCAACATATCAGAATGCTGCTTTACAGCAGAAATAAATTCAAATTCTGTTACATTTTTTCTGCTTTTGTTTAATGTTTCATAATCTAAAGAAATGTTGGCAATTTGAGGCAATACAGCAAGTTGTTTTGCAATTATATCCCAGTCAATTGTTCCACTGAAAGGAGGTATT
>CALWRJ010000005.1 GCA_944383915.1 uncultured Clostridia bacterium | reverse complement strand
CTTTGCATTAAAAAATTCACTTCAAAAGGGGTGAATTTTTTAATAAATTAGTAATTAGCAATCTTACTCGCTACGCTCAAATTAGCAATTAGCAGTTAATGTGCGCATGCGCGCAAGCACATGCGCTGCGCTTAATTTTGAATTAGGAATTTTGAATTTTGAATTGATGTGCGCGCGCGCAAGCCCAAACAATTAGGAATTAGGAATTAAGGCTGAATGCTTCGCCTTTGGCCTCGCTTAATTTTGATTTTTGAATTAAGGCTAGAAAATATTTAAAAATATTTTTAAATGCTTGCGCGCACGCGCACATTAACTGCTAATTGCTACCTACTAATTGCTAATTTACGAAGTATTGCACTCGCCGTAGGCGTATTGCTTGGACGGTCACCGTCCCGCCGTCCGCGTAGGACAAAAAATAATGCGAAGCATTTTGTTTTTTTGCTTAAAATTTTTCGCGTAGCGGAAATTTTTAAGCCATAAAAGTACAAAAATAAATTAAAACAAAAAACTAAAACTAAACAATAAATAAAAGTACCAAAATAAATCAAAAAATAATTTTCGCTAAATGCGATAAAAATAATTTTAAATTACAAATTGTTTAAAAATAATTGATAAACGGCGCTTGTTATGTTATACTTTTTCGTAAAAGGAAAAAGATATGCAAGAATACGAAACAGTAGACATTTTAAATTTCATTAATGAGCATCAACTAAATTTTCGCACTCGCACCGAACTCGCGCGCAATTTAAGTGACGGGCTAGGGTTTGATTTTACGCAAGCCTACGGACGCATTGGCGAACTAATTGAAATGGGCGACTTAATTATCGAAGGCAAAGACAAACTCGCCACACCGCAAGCGCTGGGGCTTAGAAAAGGTATTCTTATCGGCAATTCGCGTGGCTTTGCGTTTTGCAAGTTTACCGATGGCGGTGAAACGCCTGATGTGTTCATTCCGCCAACACAACTTAAAACAGCGCTACACAACGATACCGTGCTAGTAAAAGTACGCAAAAATGGCGACAAAACGGAAGGGGCGGTCGTAAAAATCGTTGCTCGCAATTCTAAAAACATCGTTGGCACGCTCGATATCGTTAACGACCACTTGGCATTTGTTAAGCCTGATGACACACGCTATTTTAAAGATATTGTTGTCCGCAACCACAAGAAGTTTAGGGTAAAAGAAGGGGATAAAGTCGTTTGCCAAATTACTAAATATACCGCTAACGACAAAAACCCACAAGGCGTACTAACCGAAGTACTTGGGCTTAACGGCGACCCTAAAATTGAAATGCTCGCAATTATTCGCGAAAATAATCTTTACGAAGAGTTTGAGCCCGAAGTACTGGCAGAGGCGCGCACACTTCCGCAGTCCGTAACCTTTGAAGCGATGCGCGGACGCCGTGATTTTACCGCCGAGCCAATAGTTACGATTGACGGTGCGGACACGCGCGATATTGATGACGCGGTGCAAGTTACCGAACACCCAGACGGGCATTTTACTCTTGGTGTGCATATTGCCGATGTTAGCCATTATGTAAAGCAAAATAGCCCACTTGATAACGAAGCATACAAAAGAGGTACGAGCGTTTATTTCCCTGATTTAGTTTATCCTATGCTTCCGCGTGAACTAAGTAACGGCATTTGTTCGCTTAACCCAAAGGTAAATAGGCTAACTCTGTCAGTAATTATGCAAATTGACGAAAAGGGGAATACCTACGACTACGAGATTTGCGAAGGTGTAATTCGTTCTCGCGAAAAAATGACTTATGACGATGTTTTTGCGATATTTAATGACGAACCAACCGCTTGCGCTAGATATCACGATTTAGTGCCAGAATTTAAAACAATGCAGAAATTACACCGCATTTTATTAAAGAAAAGGCAGGCTCGCGGTGCTCTCGAGTTTGATTTGCCAGAATGCGAGTTTGAAATGGACGAAGCGGGGCATGTACTTGATGTTAAACTGCACGAGAGAAACGAAGCGCATATGATGATTGAATCTTTTATGCTTGAGGCGAACGAAACAGTTGCGCTCGCGTGCAGTAAAGAAAAATTGCCGTTTTTGTATCGTGTGCACGAACAGCCAGACGGACAAAAAATGTTTGATTTCTTTCAATTTGCAGGGCAGTTTGGACTAAAAGTTGCAAACAACCCCGACAAAGTTACACCAAAAGACTTGCAAAAATTACTTAAAACGGTCGAAGGGCAACCATACGAAACGCTAATCAATTCTGTAATGCTTCGTAGCCTTCAAAAAGCGCGTTATGACCCTAAAAATCTAGGGCACTTCGGTATCGCAGCGATAAATTATTGCCACTTTACTTCACCAATAAGACGCTATCCAGACTTGCTAATTCACCGAATTATAAAGAAATTTTATCTACGCAATAAAGATAAAAAAGAACTCGAATTTTACAAAGAATTTGTGCAAGAGGCAGCGCCATTTACGAGTGAACGCGAAAAACTCGCTGAAACCGCCGAACGCGAGGTCGAGGATCTCAAAAAAGCCGATTATATGCAAAATCATGTCGGCGAAATATTCGATGGCACTATTACAGGGGTAACGAATTTTGGGGTCTTTGTCGAACTCGCTAATACGGTCGAAGGGCTTTGTAGTATGGAAAATATTCCAAGCGACAACTATGTTTTCATAGAAAAACTATACAAACTTGCGGGCACAAAACACGATTATCAACTTGGGCAAAAAGTGCGTGTGCAGTGTATTAGCGTAAATTTAAGGAAGCGCCAAATAGACTTTAAAATGCTGGAAAAGTAACTTTTTCGGCTTTTTTGGCGTATTTTTATTAAATATTTATCATTTTTTGTAAAAAGGTATTGAAAAATTTTTAATTTGTGGTATAATAGGAGTATAAGGAATGAAGGTTATTGCCACCAACAAGCGCGCAGGGTTTGAGTATTTTATTCTAAAAACCTTTACGGCAGGCATAAGTTTACAAGGTAGTGAAGTCAAATCTATTCGCGCAGGGCATGTCAGCCTAAACGATACTTTTGTGGCGGTAAAGAATGGCGAAGCGTATATAATTAATATGTACATCAAGCCTTACTCATACGCTCAAAACTTTGTTCCTGACGAGCGCAGAGCCCGGAAACTTTTGCTAAACAAAAGCGAAATTGCCGAGTTAAACGGTGCAATCTCGCAAAAAGGATTGACGGTTGTCCCGTTAAAACTTTATTTTGTGAAATCGCTCGTCAAAGTTGACATCGCAATCGTCAAGGGTAAAAAGTTGTACGACAAACGCGACACTATTAAAAAACGCGACATTGCCCGAGATAGAGAACGAGAGTTAAGACAGTAAGTCCTGTGATTATTCATGGGAGCGTACTGGTTTTGACAGATGACAGGGTGTCATATCTTGCGTGTCGCCGGCTCGTCGGCGTTAAAAACGGAAAGTAAAATTAAATGCTGAATCAAAAGCAGTTAAGCCTATGCCTGCTACCAACTTTGGCGCAGTTGCATACGCTTAAATCCCGTCTTAAAACTATTTAAGACAGTCTACAATCTAGGTCTGGTGTGATGCTTATTTTGTGGGCTTCAACCGTAGTCATACCACGCCCGATGCTCTTTTTGTCGGTGTCGGAGTTAAGTTAGGTAAAATCGTCTAAATAGGTGCAGTCCCTAGTGCCTAATTAGATTAAATTTAAAAAGGGAATATGCGCGTAATTCGAGATGTGGCAGACATCGTTTGGACATGGGTTCGATTCCCATCGCTTCCACCAGTGTGCAAAATTATTAAATAGGAGCAAATGAAAAATGGATCCAGTAGTAGAAGCAATTTTAAATGTGCTGACAATTATTGCGTTAATCGCAGCACTTGCCTTTATCGTAATTCTTTTAGTCGACCTTGTGTTGTCGATCACTAACAAGAAAGGCTCAATTTTCTTTAGAGGTCGCAATTCTGACAATGACGAAGTAAAAGTCAAAAAAGGAAACCCCGACCGTCCCGAAGTAATGGCGGATGAAAATGGCACACAAGAACCCGTTCGTAAGACTTGGGATGAGGACGAGGCTGAGCGCGAGCAACAAGCCTTGTTAATGGGGCAAGCAGGTATGCAAGACGAACAACCTGCTGTAGAGAAAAAGTCTTTTGCTGACGAGCGCAACGAAATGATTGAACGCCGTAAGCAAGAGTTTGACGACTTTGACGACTTTGATTCGTTGTTTGATGATGACGAGTCTAAACCTGTTGAACCAGAGCAAGCAAGTGAACAAAAGGCTGACACAAAGCCAGAGGACGACTTCGACTTTGATGATATGATAAACGAGATTAACTCCGAGTCTGTTATGAAGTACGAAGCAGGCGAGAAAAACGAGGCTGTTGTGCCTGTCGAAAATGATGTTGACGAGTTTGAAAGCGTTACCGAAGTTCAACCAGAGCCAGAGCCCGAAGTACAACCAGAGCCTGAAGTTGTTGAGCCACAACAAGAAGTTGTAGAGCCGGACGAAAGTGACGAGGGTGAGGACGAGACTCCAATCGAGCCTGTAATTCCAGCAAGACCAATTGTAAATGTTTACGAGTACTTCCCAATTGAACAACTTGAGGAAAGACTCAAAAAACTTCAAGAGCGTCTTAAAGTTAACGAGCGCGACCTTCGCGGAAACCGTAAGGAATATAACCCACTTGCACGCGTAAAACGCAATTTGCAACGCGACCAAGAGAAGTTGCGTAGAAGAGAAGCAATTATCGCTCGTAAGAAAGTCCTTCTTTATGGCGTAAACAACTATGTAGACATTGACGAGGAAAAGGCTAAAAAGTTGAGTGAGGACCTAGACTTGCTAGACGGACTTAGACTTTCTGTTCAACACTGCGAAGAGGTTATGGAACAAAACAAAGACCGCTTCCCGATTCTTGAAAAAACTAACCAAATCTTAGTTGAGCAAAACCGTCAAATCAAGGACGACATCGCAGAAGTCGAAACTGCAATCGCAAAACTTAAAGAACAAGAAAACAAGTAATTTATAAAAAGCACCGAAAGGTGTTTTTTTGTTTAATTTGAGCGAAGCGAATAGAGATTTTGCTCCAGCATAGATTTTTGATAAATTAAATAAAAATTATCTTAATTTATTAAACAAAATTCAAAATTGAATGAAGTACTATAAATTCGCTTTGTAAAATTGATTCTTTATGTTATAATTAAACAATATTACGAAGGAGTTTTTTTATGATAACGATATTTTACAGTTCTGATGACCGAATGTTTAAGCAACAATTTATAAGCGTATATTCGCTTGCAAAGACGAACAAAGAGCCTTTGAGGGTAATTAGTCTTACTACCGAAGTGCCAGAGTACAGAAAGTCTAGCAAGCGTTTGAGTGACGCACAAAACGCACTTTTGGAAAAAACTTTAAAAGAGGCAAACCCCGAAAACACGTGGACCGCGATTGATGTTTCCGACCTATTCCGCAAGTATTTTATGCACGGACCGAATGCCGAGAATAAGTATTACAATATGTTTGTGTGCGTAAGGCTTTTAGCGCCATTTATTAAGGAACTCGGCGACAAAGCGCTTTGGCTCGACACCGACACGATAATTTGCAAAGATTTGAGCGAATTATGGAATATGGACGTAACTAATTATGAAGTGTTGGGGCGTAGAGATTTAGGGCG
The DNA here is from genome assembly GCA_944383915.1 of uncultured Clostridia bacterium. Taxonomy (GTDB): domain Bacteria; phylum Bacillota; class Clostridia; order Christensenellales; family UBA1242; genus UBA7867. Next base: position 77,829 of record CALWRJ010000005.1, on the reverse strand, counting down.
AATTACAAAATATTTCCAAACGGGCGTAATGCTTTTAAATTTAAAGGCTATTATAGAAAGCGGTTCGTTTGAGAAAGCGGCTGAAATGGTGGGCGAGAAAAAATTTATCTGCTACATAGATATGGGCGCGCTGAATAAAATCATTCCTAACAAAAAGAAAAAATTAATTCCAACCAAATTCAATTCATACAACGGCAAGGGCGATGATTGTATTATTCACCACGTTTGCTCGGTTAGGGAAGGGCATATTCCGTTCACTAAAAAATGGTGGCACCGTATTAAACCAGACGAAATGGACTTGCTCGCTACAAAATGCCCACAATATACGCAACTTTTTAGCGAAATTAAGCAAATTATAAAAGACAACCCAGAATGTTTTCACGTGGAGGATGTGCAACAGGTAAAGCACAATGTCTAAACTTTGTGCAATCAAAGTTTTTCATAAATTTTAGCATTTTGCATTTTTTAGCATAATACTAAATATTATGTGCAAAATTTTAAGGAAAATATAATAATTCTTGCGCCATTAATTTGGCGCTTTTTTTAAATAAAAATATTAAGCAAATTATTTGCGCTTTTTTATTTATTTTGTTACAATTATACAGAGTATTTTCGGGGGGTGGAAAATGGGCTTTGGGAATTGGTTAAAAAATATTTTTAAAAAGCCAACTACTAAAAAAATTGAGCAAGCGCCAGAAGCACCGTTACATCCGTTAAAATTAGGGCTTGCGTTCAGCGGGGGCGGTACTCGTGGAGTTGCGTACATCGGGGTAATTAAGGCTTTTAATGAGGCTGGGCTAAAATTTGACTATGTGGCAGGGACTTCGGTTGGTTCTCTAATGGGGGCGGCGTATTGTGCGGGGTTAAGCGTAGAGGAAATGGAACAGCGCGCTCGTTCGCTAAAAGCAAAAGACATTTTGACTAGCAAAATTACATTTATGCCGAACAAGACAGAGAAACTCGAAAGCGTGGTAAACGATGTGTTAGGCGGGCGCACTTTTCAAGACTTAAAAATTCCCTTTACCGCGGTTGCGGTGGACATAATTAGCGCAAAAGAAGTGCATATTTCTAGCGGAAATCTTGCGAAGGCTATTTCGGGCTCGTGCGCAGTGCCAGGAGTATTTAACCCTGTTGATTTCGGCGAATACCGTTTTTTCGATGGCGGTATTCAAAATAATATTCCTGCCGATGTTGTGCGTGAAATGGGGGCGGACATCGTTTTAGCGGTAGACATAAATCCAACTCGTGGTTATGGCACAACTAGCACAAAGTATATGGAATTAATGAAGGCGGCGCTTCGCATTTTAATGAAGTCTAACTCGGTAAAGGGCTATGTTTACAGCGACTATGTTTTAAAAGTTGACCTTGCGCAGTACGACCAACGAAAGTTGGAAAATGTAGACGAAATGATAAAGATTGGGTACGAAGTTACAAAGGCGGAAATGCCGAATATTCTAAAAGTACTCGGTATGCGCGTGCCTGATGAAAGCATTAAAGAAACGGCTCATAGGCTAAAAGTTATGCAACGAAAAGCGAAACAAATTGCTCGTGAAAAAAAGAGAATAGGGGGTGAATAACTTGTCTTGGGATAAATATAACGAAGCGCGAAAGAAGGCAAAAGAAGCGCAAAATAAATTAGAAAAGGCATCTAAAACTGCCGATAAACTAACAGGCAAGAGCAGTGATAAACTCACGAAATCAGAGATTAACCAAGCCAAAACTGCGGTTAAAAATGCAAAGTCTAACAAGTGGCTTGCTGGTATTTTTATCGTAATTACTATTGTTATGCTCTGTACTTTGCCTTTTAGTGAATATTTTGAAAGCAAAATCAACTCAACATTTGAGCGCGATGGCGTGATTACCGCAATTACTGATGCTCGTGAACACAGTACGCTAAATATTAACTACATAAATGTTTTGCAGGGTGACTGCATTTTGATAAATTTGCCAGACGGTAAAAATATGATTATCGATGCGGGAACAATTCTTGATTATCACAATAGGAGTGATTATCCAGAAGCAAGTGACGATAATGTGGTTAGTAGTATTCGCTCTTATTTGGTTGATAGCGGGAATCCAAAAATCGACTATATGATTATGACGCACCCTGATTACGACCACTTCTCCTTTATGGAAGCAATACTTGAAAATTTTGAAGTAGTCGAGATGTATAGACCAAATGTTTATTTCGGTATTGAGGACGAATCAAGCGCAAGTGCTGAGGACCTAGCTTTTGCCGAAGAGGAAAGGGAAAGAGCCGAGGCAATAGACGCTGCGTATGTAACTGAGGAGATGTATCAAGAGGATAGGGATACATATAATGGATTTAATGTAAAGACGCAAAGCGTTGCTTCGTATGGTGATACTTTAATGGCTATGTATGCCGAAGCAGAGCAAAACGGCGGAGATTCAAAAGTTGGCTTTACCTTTGAATTAGACACAATCACAAACGCAAATGACCCTAATGTCGACCCTAGCGATGTCTACACTTTCACCTTTTACGCACCTATTGATAGCCAGCACTTGTACACCGATATGAACAACTATTCTGCATTTATTATTCTCGAATTTAACGATATAACATATTGCTTTACGGGGGACACTGAAGCCGAACTCGAGGAGCAAATCATTGATTTGTACGGTGATGAACTTCCCGATGTAGATATTATGGACGCAGGACACCACGGGAGCAGAACGAGTAGCAGTAGCGCGCTTTTGGATATTTTAAAACCCGAAGTTGTGATTTGTTCGTGCGATAATGGTGACGCATACGACCACCCAGCAGACGAAACTGTCCAAAGATTTTTAGATGCTGGCGTTGCAAAAAACTGTTTCTTTACCACAAACAACAACGGCAATATTTGCGTTGCGCTTGATTACACACCAGAAAACACAGGCGAAGGCACAGCAGGTGACACAGGCAGTATAGACACTGCAAGCCAAACAGCACCTAATACAACAAGTAACGAAAGTACAGTAGGGGACACAACAGACGAAAGCGTGGCGGGTAGCGAAAATACGCCAGAAAGTGATGTTACCGAAGTTAGCACACCAGAATTTGCTTATGTTGTTGGTATAACGAAAAACGGCGAAATTACCGTAACCGAGATGAGATGGTGGTATATCGTAGTTGGCGTAATTGTAGTTTCGGCAGTTTTACTGCTCGTAATCGCGCCAAGTATTATAAAAGCAGTTAAAAAAGGCAAGTCTAAATAAAAATAAGCATTTGTAAATGTTTACTTTTACAGTAAATTAGTAATTTAATTAGTATAAATTAGTAAATTATAATTAATTTAAGAATAAAAATTAAAGACCATAAACAATCAGTTTTTCTAGTAAATATTCATAAAACTATGCTAATATTAAAAAAGAACTTTATCAATACCGATAAGTTTCTTTTTTTGTTAAAAAAATTTTATGTAGACTATTTAATTAGTTTTAAAAGATTATTTATTTGATTTTATTGAATAGGCTTGATATTGTTTTGTAAATTGCAATTCTACAACAATTCAAGTACAAGGTGGTGGTGCGGTATCAAATATAATGGCGCTAGCGCGCAATCATTAAAAACTTTTTTAACATTGCAACATATAAACAGACAAGAGCAATTTTGTTTATATTTATAAGTTTATTGAATAGAAAATTCGCTATTAACTATTCGCAAAAAGTTGTATTTTATTAATTTTTTGAATTTTTATAAATCGACAAATTTAGATACGATTTGTGCACAAAGTACAAAAATAACACAATATATAGTATTTTGCAATTATTATTTGACACAATATATAGTATTTGGTTATAATTAGACCGTACAATAAATTAAAGGAGAAAATTATGAGTGGGCAAGTTTTAAAAAGAGACGGCACTTATCAAGAATTTGATTTGAAAAAAATTGCCGATGCTATTTACAAGGCTGCTGTGGCGTGTAACGGAAGTGATTACGACACGGCTCTTAACCTTGCGAAAAAGGTCGAAGCGTTGTTAAAAGAGCGCATAGGGGACAGAGTGCCCACTGTTGAACAAATTCAAGATGCAGTTGAATACACCTTAATTGACAACAGGCACTCGCAGACTGCTAAAGCCTTTATATTATATAGAGAGAAACGCAAGACTGCTCGTGAGAAAAACGCGCTAATCGGTGCGACTATTGATTTATTTGATAAATACATAGATGACGCCGATTGGTCTACGAAAGAAAACGCAAATATGCAACGCTCGGTTGCTGGGCTTAACAATTTCGTACGCGAGGAGTTTACTAAAAACTATTGGCTTAATGAAGTTTATCCTGTTGATGTTCGCGAAGCGCATTTAAGCGGTGATTTTCATCTCCACGACCTTGGCTTTTTTGGAAGTTATTGCGTAGGTTGGGATTTAGCGCAAATTTTAACACTTGGATTTACAGGTGTTCCAGGTAAAATTTCATCTAGCCCGCCAAAACACTTGCGTTCATTCCTAGGACAAATTACAAATGCGACATTTACTCTACAAGGCGAAAGTGCAGGGGCGCAGGCTTGGAGCAGTTTTGATACATATTGCGCACCCTTTATCGCGTATGACAATTTGAGTTATGACGAAGTTAAACAGTTGCTACAAGGCTGGGTGTTTAATATGAATGTGGCTACTCGCGTTGGTTTCCAATGTCCATTTAGCAATGTTACGCTTGATATTAAGGTTCACCCTTTATTAAAAGATAGACCAGTGATTATCGGCGGTGTTCCGCAAGAACGCACTTATGGCGAGTTCCAAAAAGAAATGGATATGTTTAATATGGCTTTCTGCGAAGTTATGATGGAAGGCGATGCGAATGGGCGAATTTTTACATTCCCGATTCCTACTATAAACATTACCAAAGACTTAGATTGGGACAGTCCCGTATTTAACGCTATTATGGATATGACTTGCAAATATGGTATTCCTTATTTTGCAAACTACATAAACTCCACCCTTAGCCCAGAGGACGCCCTTTCAATGTGTTGCAGGCTTAGACTCGATTTAAGCGAGTTGCGTAAACGCGGTGGGGGGCTATTCGGCTCAAACCCGCTTACTGGCTCAATCGGTGTGGTTACAATCAATCTCCCGCGAATTGGGTACTTGTCTAAAACAAAAGAGGAGTTTTTGGTGAGAGTTTCAAAACTTGCGGACCTTGCCAAAACGAGTCTTGAAATCAAACGCAAAATCGTTGAGGAACAAACAGAAAATGGCCTATATCCTTATTCAGCCTTTTATCTTAGTCCTGTAAAAGAACGCAGTGGGCAGTATTGGGCAAATCACTTTGCAACAATTGGTGTAAACGGTATGAACGAGGCTTTGCTAAACCTTATGGGCAAAGATTTAACAACGGACGAAGGGCAGGCTTTTGCTATTGAGGTTATGGAATTGCTTCGTAGCAAAATGATAAAATATCAAGAGGAAACAGGCAACCAATACAATCTTGAGGCTACACCAGCAGAAGGCGTTTCGGCGCGTTTTGCAAGACTCGATAAGGCGCGTTACCCTGATATTATTACATCAGGCGGTGACGAACCATATTACACAAACTCAACTCAAATTCCTGTTGGTTATACGGACGATATTTTTGAGGTTGTTAGACTTCAAGATAAATTGCAATCAATGTACACGGGCGGAACAGTTTTACACCTTTACCTAGGCGAAAGAATTACTGACCGTGAAACCTGCAAATCGTTAATTCGCAAAATATTTACAAATAATGAAATGCCGTATATTAGTATTACGCCAACATTTAGTGTTTGTCCAGAACACGGATATATCGCTGGCGAACACTTCAATTGTCCGCACTGTGGCAAAAGTGCAGAAGTGTGGTCGAGAGTCGTTGGGTACTTCCGTTGCGTGTCCGATTTCAATAAATCTAAACAGCAAGAGTACTTCGACCGCAAGAAATTTGTGGTAAAACCTGAGCAATTACTTGATACAGACGAACTTGAACAACTCCACCGCGAGCGAAACGGAATAAGCGCAGCGAGTATTTAGGTAATTATAATTTATAATTTTATTTAATCATATTTGGCAAAAATTTTTGCTAACGCAAAATCTTTTTGCAAAAAATAAAAACAAAATTTAAAATCTATAAAGGTAGTAAAAGAAGTGAAAATCGTAAATATTATTAAAAACTCGATGATAGATTTTCCAAGACGCATTGCTTGCGTCTCTTTTACTTTGGGGTGCAATTATAATTGTTGGTACTGCCAAAACGCAACACTTCTAAATAGAAAAGACGACTTAACTAGTGAATTGTTCGCCTTTTTGGAAAAACGCAAAGGACTAATTGACGGAGTTGTTATTTGTGGTGGCGAGCCTACAATTCATAACGACCTTCCAGATTTTATGCAAAAAATTAAAAGTATGGGCTTTGATACAAAACTAGACACAAACGGCACTAATCCTGAAATGATGAAGTACCTAATCAATAATAGTTTAGTGGACTATATCGCAATGGATTTAAAAGCACCGCCTATAAAATTGGATAGCGTTGTTAAGTGTAACGCTAAAATTGCCGAAATCGAAAAAAGCATCGACTTATTGATGCAAAATAGGGTGGAGTACGAATTTCGTACAACCGTTGTGCCTGAACTTACAGAAAACGATATAAAACTATTGGCTAGCCGAATTGCAGGAGCAGAAAAATACTTCCTCCAAATCTACCGCAAGCCTGACTTTCTAAAAAATGCTCCCGAGCCACATTCGTACGAAACAATGAAAAAATACCTAGAAATTGCAAAAAATTATGTAAAATCGTGTGAATTGCGTTAAATTTTCGTTATTTTGTGTAAATTATTTGCAAAATTTTTTAATATTTGTTATATTCATATTACCAAAAAGGTGGTTTTTTATGAAGACAAATATTGCGTTCATTTGTTTATTGGAAAATTACGCCAAAAATGTGGCGAAATTGCTCTCTGAAAAACTCGAGATGTTTTATGTGAATGTCGAGGAAATGGTGCAGTTCGAACTCGGCGACCAAGAGCATATCAAAGACGCTTTGGGCGCTGATGCAGGGGACAAATACATTCACGATTGCGAGCATAAAGTCGTAAAAAATGTTACAAGTTTCGAAAACACAATTATCGTTATCGAGCCTAAAAATATGTTTGACGGTGATAATTTTGATAAAATCGCAAACACTAGTTATATAATTTACTTGCAAATTTCACCAAAGTATTTCGAACAGCGTTGCAAGTACTCGGGCGATTATGTGGACGAAGCATTAAGCCAAATTGATTTTACCGAGCAGGACAAGGCTTTTGTAAATAAAAGCGACATCGTGTTAAATTGCAGTACTTTTAAAGAGCAAAAAGCGGTCAAAAAATTGATGAAAGCCATAAATAAATTTTTTAAGAAAACTCGCGCGAGAAAGGCTTAATTTTCGCGCGTTTTTTTGTGTTTTTTGTAAATAATATATTCGGGAGTGCGTAGTGGAAGTTTTTGTTGAAATTATTGGCTATGTAGGTATGGCTATTATTTTATGTTCGTCATTAATGACAACGGTTAAGTGGATAAGGATAGTAAATATTTGCGGTTCTATACTCTGTGCTACATATGGAATTTTAACAGTAACAATTCCTACAGTTGCTCTTAATGTTGGCTTAATGTTAATAAATATATCCTTTTTAATAGTCCTTATAAAAAAAGAGAAAAGAAATAAAAATAATAATACCATTGAGAATGGTGAAATAACAGACAAACAACAAGAAAATAACGCGAAGATTGAAGTTTCTCTTGATGTAAATGAGCATAAAGGCGAAATAGAAGGCGGAAAAATCGGTAATTCTGCCGAAATTCAAAATACTACGAAAAAGCCAAAAAGTAAAAATAAAATAGAAAAAATTCAACAGAATAAAATTAATTAAAGGCATTTTTTGGTAAAATGGGGGAAAATATGGATATTGAAAATAAAGTTATTAATACTTTGCGAAAACTTGGACTAAACGAAGTCGTTACCGCAAATTCAGGGCATACAGGGATAGTTTTAAGCGCTAGCCCTATTATGTACGCCGTTTTTCGTTGTGCAAATTTCAACCCTGCTGACACAAAATGGCCAAACCGCGACCGAATAGTTTTGAGTGCTGGACACGGAAGCGCTCTTTTATACGCCGCTATGCATTTATTCGGCTTTTTAACAATGGATGACTTAAAAAATTTTAGAAAGTTTGGGAGCAAGACGCCTGGACACCCCGAGATTAAAACGGCTGGTGTAGAAGCATCGACAGGCGCGTTAGGACAAGGACTAGCAAACGCAGTTGGTATGGCGCTTGCCGAAAAAATGTTACAAAAGTACAACAAGCCTAAATTTAATATTTTCGACCACTATACTTATGCAATAGTTGGTGACGGCGATTTAATGGAAGGAATTAGTTACGAGTCCGCTTCTTTTGCTGGCAAGTACGAATTAAATAAACTAATAGTGCTCTACGACTCAAATCGCACTTCGTTAGACGGAAAAACGGATATAAGTACACTAGAAAACACTGCCGAAAGGTTCGCTTCGTGCGGTTGGGCGGTGCAGGTGGTGGAAGACGGAAACGACTACGAAAGCATTATTCAAGCCATTAAGACTGCGCAAAACTCATATAAACCTAATCTTATCATCTGCAATACCGTTATTGGCTACGGCAGTATTTATGCAGATAGTGAAAAATGCCACGCAAACCCCTTTAATGCAATGACTATGATGGAAACAGTAAAAGGTTTTGGACTTGACACAACGCCTTTCCAAGTGGACCGTGATGTTTACGAACACTGTAACTCTTTACTTAATGATAAATACAAAATTTACGCCGAGTGGAAAAAATTGCGTTCGCGCTACGGAATCCGTTATCCTATACTTTCTCGAGAACTTACTATTGACACTAAACGCGCGATTGCTAAATTATCAAGCCTAAAATTTAACGAGGATATGAGTACGCGCGAGGCAGGGCATAAAGTCTTGCAAGTTGTTGCTAACGAAGTGCCTAATTTAGTAGGCGGAAGTGCAGATTTAAGCAAAAGCACGCTTGCAATTTTAGACGACTCAACTTATTTTTCAAATCAAAATGTTAATGGACGCAATATCGCATTTGGTGTCCGCGAACATGCGATGGGCGCGATTTCAAATGGTCTTGCATTACACGGAGAATTTTTGCCTTTTTCGTCCACTTTCGCTGTTTTTTCGGACTATATGCGCTACGCAATTCGTATGGCGTGTATTATGAACTTGCGCGAACTCTTTATTTTCACGCACGATAGTATTGCAGTAGGCGAGGACGGAACGACTCACCAACCTGTTGAACAAATTGAAAGTCTGCGCTTAATTCCAAACCTAACTGTTTTTCGCCCAGCCGATGCGACCGAAACAGCGGCGGGCTACGCACTTGCGCTTAAAAATGAAAAAAGCCCAACCGCGCTTATTTTATCAAGACAAAAATTGCCAGCGCTTAAAAACAGCAGTTTTGAGGGTGCGCTTTATGGTGGTTATATTATTAAACACGAGTACAACAAAAAAGAACTTCACGGAATAATCATTGCCACGGGAAGCGAAGTCGAACTTGCCCTAAAAGCGCAAGAAATTATGGAGGATGACGGGCTTTCGATTCGAGTTGTGAGTATGCCGTGTCGCGAACTGTTTTTTAAACAAGACAAAAAATATAGAGAAAAAGTCTTGCCGTCAAAAATGAAATGCCGTCTTGTAATCGAGGCAGGGGCGAGTGCTGGCTGGTATAGAGTCGCTGGTCAAGATGGTTTTGTGCTAGGAATTGATGAATTCGGCGAAAGCGGAAAGGCGAGCGAACTCTACGCAAAATTCGGTTTCACACTCCCAAATATCGTAAAAATTATGGATAAATTGATAAAAGAAAATCAAACTATTGTAGAATCAATCATTTAATTTAGGGGCATAACGCTCCTTTTTATTTTTATGTTATGCTTCGTTTTGGTAAATAAAGTAATTGTTTTTTATAAAAATTTGTTTGTTTGCCTAATAATTTAAAAAAGTATTGTTTAAAAATTAATTTTTTGGCGCAAAATCAAGCAAAGAGGTAAATTTTATGCGTAAACCAACAATGGATTTAAACGAAGTTAAAGCCGAAATTTTAAAACTTAAAGGAAAGTATGTTGAAATGGCGGTCAATAAAGGTAGGAGAAAGATTACAAAATATGAAGGCGTACTCGAGGACTTATACAATAGTGTTTTTGTCGTGCGTATCACTAACGCTCAAAAAATCGAAAAAATGAGTTGCAGTTATACCGATGTCCTATGTGGCGATGTCAAAATCAAAGTCAAAGCATAGTAGTGTGATGTAAAAATATTATTTGAGTTTTAATACAAAAATAAAAGTAGATAAAAAAATCTAAAATACTTGTTAGTAGATGAAAATTAAAACTTTTCATTTGTTTTAAATTTATAAATAATGAAAAATCAACCACCCTAAAAGAGTGGATGTTTGTTTTTTATAAACTTTTTGAAATGTTGTCATAATTTTGTTTTTTCTAAAATAGATTAGTTGTAGAAAATTTTAGGAGGGCAAAATGGCATTTGAACCAAAAAGTGCAGATTTTGAATTAAAGTACGCAAAAGTTATCAATTCGGAGGCGGTGCCCGTTGTGATGACTCTCTCAAATAGCGAGGGGGCTATTTCGCGAGTTATTTCTATTTATGCTAGTCCGTTGTTGGAACAGGTGGTGGCAAATTCAGGTAGCGCGCAAATTGACGGCAAACTATGCGCAAAGATTATTGTAGAACTAGTTGAAGGTGGATATTCGTGTCTAGAAGGCACGACAAATTTCACTATTCACGCAATGTCACCAGAAATTACGCCTGAAAGTGAAATTTTTGCTAATTTATATAATATTGGGGTAAATAATGTGCAGGCCTCAGAGCAATCTGTTACTTTTACTTGCAATGTTTTAGCAAAACTTAAACTTTTGTGTTCCGAGCGCGTTAAATATCTTGCCGATTTGCCTGTTGCGGAACAGAAAAAAGAAACGCTGTCTTATAGTGACATAGTAGCAAGCACGATGCAAGAATTTGAAGTCGGCGTAGAACTTGATTTGCCGTCATCAATTAGCAAAATTTTGTGCGTGGAAAGTAGGTTGGTGTTAAATAGCGCGGAAGCAGGAAATGATGTAATTACTTTAAATGGCGAAGTGTATTCTAATCTTGTTTATTTAACAAATGACGAAAATCCAAAACTTAAAAATCAGCGTTATTCGCAAAATTTTACTCACGAGTTGTTAGCCAATAATATTGTGGGCACTGATAAAGTAAACGCGAGCATCCAAAACTGTATGGTTTCTTATGAAGTCCAAGGAGAACTAGGAAACGCAAAAAGTACGGTAATATTAAAGAATGAATGCAAGTCTAATATTTTTGTATACCAAAATAAAAGTATAGATGTGGTTGCAGATGCTTTTTGCCCCAATTATTTATTGAATACGGAAATTTCGTCTTTTAAATCCCAAGAGTTTGAAGGCTGTGAATTGCGTTTTGAAAAGGTGGACGGAAGCATAACTTTAGGTGATGATGCGCCACGAATTGATAGAGTACTTGCAGTGAGTGCTGGAAATGTAGTTTTAAGAAATAGTGAAATTTTAGACAATGAAATCCAAGTTTCAGGAGTGCTAACTTGCAATATTATTTATATCCTAGATGATGATTTAGGTTCTGTCCAATCAATTTTTGCCGAAGTGCCATTTACTCTAACCATTAGGCGCGATAATTTAGATGCTAACGATTTAGTACGCCTAAATATTGTGCCTAAAGAAATTGAGGCTCGCAATAAAAAATCGAAAGAAATAGATATTTTAGCCGAAGTTGCACTCGAATTAGATATTTCGAAAAATAAAGATGGTGCAATTTTACAAAATGTTACGCTAGGCGAAAGGCGACCAGAAAATACAAGCGCTATAGGGTTATATATCGTGCCAAGTGCTAATGATTTGTGGGAAGTTTCAAAAGCGCTAGCAATTCCAGGTAGTGTTATTATGGAGCAGAATCCGGATTTATCATTTCCAATTACGACTCCACAAAGACTTATTATTTATAAACAAAAACACATTTAATTACAAATTTAACAAAATAACAGTAATTTTACTCAAAAATACAGTACTATGCATATAGTTTTCGCTATGCATAGTACTTTTTTATAAAAAATAAATTATATAGGTATAACAAAATTTGTTTTGTCAATAGTTTGTATTAAGGGGGAAATTATGGCAAAACAAATAGGTATTATTTTTTTAGTTTTATTATTAATAATAGTTGGTATTGTTGGTGTTAGCGTAGGTAAAAGTACAGAACTAACACCAGATAGTTTTTTAAGGATACATATTAGAGCAAATAGTAATAGTGATGACGACCAAAGTGTTAAGTATTTGGTAAAAGATGCAATAACAAGTTATCTTACACCAATTCTTGCTGACGCCACAGACAAGCAGAGCGCGATTTTGTGTGTTAGTGAAAATTTGGACGAATTAAGCAAAATCGCAAGTACAGTTTTAGAGAATAACGGTTATACTTATGGGGCAAAGGCTGTTTTACGGAGTGAATATTTTCCTACGCGCTCATACGATGGGGTGGTTTTAGAAAGTGGAGAATATGATAGTTTAATTGTAGAACTAGGGAGTGCGGAAGGGAATAATTGGTGGTGCGTAGTTTATCCGCCACTATGTTTTGTAAACACTGTTGATGACGGTTCGCAAAATGTTGTATATCGTTCTAAATTAGTCGAAATTATTAATTCATTCTTTAATTAGTCTATTTTTCTTTAAAAATTAAGTTTTTTAACCAATTTTAGTATTAAAATTAACAAAAAAGGTATAATTCTCAAAAAAGTTTATGCTTTTTTATGGTTAATTAAAATTAACAATCAATTTAAAATCTGGGAGGGGGAAATGAGTGATAAGGCGAAAAAAGTTTTTAAAAGTTTAGGTTTGTTTTTGTGCTTGGGTGCAATTATTGCTGTTGGTATAGTTGGTATTTATAACCCTATGACATATAATGTTGACCAAGTGATTGAAACAGGGCTAACAACTTCGCAAATTAAAACAATTCAGCAAAAACTTAAAAATTGGGGGTATTATACAGGTTCTGTTGATGGAATTTACGGTTCACAAACTCGCAATGCGGTCATTTGGTTTCAGCGCAATAACGGTTTGCAAGTTGACGGAATAGTTGGTAGTGAAACGGCTGCAGCGCTTGGAATGAGTCTGTCTAGTCAAAGTAGCAATGATTTATATTTGCTTGCAAAATGTATTTATGCTGAAGCGCGCGGTGAGCCATATGTTGGGCAAGTGGCAATTGGTGCGGTTATTTTAAATAGGGTGGAGAGCAGTTCGTTCCCAAATACTATTTACGGTGTAATTTACCAGCCGTACGCTTTTACTTGCGTTAGTGACGGACAAATTAATCTTGAACCAAATCAAACGGCATATAATGCTGCGCGTGATGCGTTAAATGGGTGGGACCCAACTTATGGAGCAATCTATTATTACAACCCTGATACAGCAACAAGTAGTTGGATATGGTCGCGCGAAATTATAACAACTATTGGTAAGCATAATTTTGCTAGATAGCGTGCATAGTACTATGCATAATACTAAATTTGCGCATAATTTTATGCCATAATACTGTATTATTTTAAAATATGCATAGTACTTAAAATAAAAAAACGCTTGCGAAAAAATATTTAAAAGAGTAGAAATTGCAAAGATTTTATTTAAAAATAAAAGAAAATTATTATCAATTACTATTTTGTGATTTCTATAAAATTAAACTTTAAGGAGGTTTTAATGAAAAAAGGTGCAATAGTTGCGCTGGTGCTAGCGTGTGTGGTTGTGGCTGGCGCAATTACTTATACAGGAATAAATTGGGGAATGACAGCAAATCAACTTGGCTCATATAAAATGCAACTAGAATATGTCTATGAGCAAAATTTTTATGAATTAGCAGAAAATATCAATAATATTGAGTCTAATTTAAGCAAATTGAAGGTTTCAACCGATAAATCAGTCCAAGAAAAATATTTAGCAAATATTGTTGCGTTATCAAACTCGGCGCAAGATAATATAGCGACTTTGCCTATAAATCATAATGCAATAAACGACACAACAACTTTTATCAACCAATTGAGTGGATTTTGTTTAGTTTTGCAACAAAATATTGCAGATGGACAAGAAATTAGTATGGATGATATGGACCAAATCGAAAGTTTACACACTTCAAGCCAAAATATTAAGTATGAACTTAATAGGTTGTCTGTAATGCTTGCAGGAGGCTATTCAATTGTTGATAATATAAAAGACCCAAATATTGATAGTAGCGATTTTGATAGTCAATTCAGCGGTTTAAATAATGATATTGTTGAATATCCACAATTAATTTATGATGGCCCGTTTAGTGATTCGGTAACGAATAAAGAAATTAATGGTTTATCGACTAATGAAATTAACGCCGAAGAGGCTCTTGCTCGAATGAAAGAGTGGTTTCCTGATTATTTAATTTCAGCGAACGGGGAAACAAAGGGCGAATTTAAAACATTTAATTTCACACTTTCTAAGGGTGAAACGGAATACTATGCACAAGTTACGAAGCGTGATGGAATTTTGTTGCAACTAAATAGCGGTTACACTGCTGGTAGTAGTACAAAAAATGAGGACGAGTGCGTGACAATTGCTGAAACATTTGCAACCAATCTAGGTTTTAGTGATATGAAAGGCGTTTGGAGTACTGCAAGTAATGGGTTTGTCTATGTAAATTTAACTCCAATAATGAATGATGTTATAATTTATCCTGATTTAATAAAAGTAAAAGTTGCGCAAGATAGTGGAGAAATAGTTGGCTGGGAAGCGCGCTCTTGGGCATATAATCATACAGAACGCAATAATTTATCACCCGAAATTAATGAAATAACCGCTCGCAGTGCTTTAACAAGTGATATGGATGTGCGTACAACAAAACTAGCAATTATTCCAAATGACTATATCGGTGAAACATTAACTTATGAGTTTATGTGTGTAAATGATGGTGCGACTTATTATATTTATGTTAATGCAGAAACAGGCAAGCAGGTCAATATTTTGAAAGTCGTAGAAACTGATGACGGAAATCTCTTGATGTAAAAGAAATATCATCGAAATAAAATGTATACTATAGTTTTTTAATGCAAAAAGTGATGTAAATTTATTATTAAAAAGAACGAGTGTTTTACTCGTTCTTTTTGCTTTTAATTTTGTAAAATTAAGTACTATGCATTGTAAAATTGTCTAAAAAACCATAAAAAACAGTACTATGCATAAGTATTATGCAACAATTTTATTATTATTTTTATTTTAAAATTTCGTCTATTTCGCCACCGCCTAGGCAGTTGTCTGACTTGTCATAAAGGACGGCAAATTGTCCTTGAGTTATAGCGCGTTGTGGGGTAGCAAATGAAAGATGAACATTTTTATCTTTTATTGTGCAAGTAACTTTTTGGTCGGGTTGACGGTAGCGGAATTTTGCATAGCACTCAAAAGTTTCAGTGCTAGGCTTTTTTGGTATCCAATTAAAGCCCGCAGTAGTTAGTCCATTAGAATAAAGAGCATCTTGTGAACCTTGTGCAACATAAAGTGTATTTGTCGTCAAATCTTTTTTTACCACAAACCAAGCACCTTGCTCTTCATCTTTTTGTCCGCCGATGCCGAGCCCTTTGTGTTGTCCTATAGTATAGTACATCAAGCCATCGTGCGTGCCAATAGTTTTGCCATTTAAAGTTTTAATTTCGCCTTTTTGGGCTGGGAGATAGTGAGATAAAAATTCGCGGAAATTTCGTTCGCCGATAAAACAAATTCCAGTGCTATCTTTTTTTGAAGCGGTTACAAGTCCGTTGTCGCTTGCAATTTTTCGCACTTCACTTTTATATAAGTCTGCAAGCGGGAATAGGGTGTATTTTAATTGTTCTTGAGAAAGTTGATTTAAAAAATAAGTTTGGTCTTTTGCGGTGTCTTTGCATTTTTGCAAATAATAAAAGCCATCTTTTTCGGTAACGCGAGCGTAGTGCCCTGTGGCGATTTTGTCTGCGCCGAGCATTAGTGCTTTTTGTAAAAAAGGACCAAATTTTATTTCGCGGTTGCACAACACATCAGGGTTTGGAGTGCGCCCCTCTTTATAACTTTTTAAAAAGTATTCAAAAACGCGCTCGTAGTATTCTTTTGAGAAATTTACACTATAGTAAGGTATTCCTATCTTATCGCAAACGCGACACACATCTTGGTAATCTTGCGTGCTAGTGCAACGACCGAGAGCGTCTTTTTCCTCCCAGTTTTTCATAAAAAGCCCAATAACATTGTACCCTTGATTTTTTAAAAGCAATGCAGTTACACTAGAATCAACGCCACCGCTCATCCCAACAACTACCGTTTCCATACTTTTCCCCCTTTTTATAATTATATAAAATTGATATCAAATAAAATTTTTTAAAATAACAAATACATCTTATATTAAATAATATAATATTTTTGCGATTTTGTCAAATATTAAATTTTTGTTATTTTTGGTGTATTAATTTAAATTAAACTTAATTTTTTGTTCAAATTTAGTATTTATTCGCTACTATTGACTTTTCCCATAAAAGATTGTATAATATAATAAATAAATTTTGTTAGCAGTTTCGCGACAAGTGATTTTGTGACTTTTATGCTAAAAGGAAAGGATTATGGAAAAGTTACACGATTATGAGTTTACGATAATCAAAGATTATAATGCCGATAAAATTTCGGATATTAAGAATAGTGAATTTGTGATTTGCGACAAAGACAAAGATAAATGTGTGCGCGCACTCCAAAAATTAGGTGATTATCCTAGTATTGCTCGTGTTAAACAAATTGTTGAATGTTATCAATTTACAAATCCTCTCGATATAAAAGAGTTACTAGAAAATGGGCTAAATCACGAAAATTCGGCTTGCGCTTTTGGTACAAGACTTGCCGCTATGTTTACCGTGGCTTATAATTATATTGGAGAAAATTTAAAAGATGAGAAACAAGTTTTATTAATATGGGACGCAGTAGATAAGGCAAATTCCGCATTGATAGATGAGTTTGGTAAAAAATTAGAGCCTTTTTATATTGATAAACTTGTTTCGTACTCGGCGGAATATGATGAAGCATTTTTGCTTGCGCGCCTCGGTGAGATAAATTATAGTCAAGCAAAAATGATTGTGGCAGATGATGAAAGAGAAGCGCGTACTATTTTAAATTATGAAAATTTCGATGAGCATATAAGAAATGTTGTTAGAGATGAAATTTCAAATTATATAGATGAAATTAACGATAATAATTATTATTTAATCGAAAGCGTAATTGATAAATTGCGCATTGAATTTGGCATTGCGTACAAAGGTGAAGTAGAGAATGATGATTTTGATGATTCTTTTTATGATGAAATTGATTCCATAGAAAATGAACTTACGCTACCCCTATACAAGACAATAAATAATTCAAAAAAACCAAACATCAAATCATCAAATGATATAGAAAGAAATAGATAAAATAGCACTTCGGCATTATTAAGTGCTATTTTTTATTTTATAATCGTAAGTTATTTTTACATCAGCAAATATAATTGCAGTTTTATTAAAAAAATTTTAAATTGTAGTTTGTAAGAAAAATATAAATTTATTTTTTAGTAGGTAAGTTGTCAAAATTGATTTTTTCTAAATAGCTTTTGCGGTCTTTCTCGGTGTTTAAATCTAAAATTTCGTCAGCACTAATATCAAAAAATACACAATATTTGCGTAGCATATCGCAGTTTGGCTCAATGTATCCGCTTTCTAAATGCGAAATATTTTGGCGCGAGGTTTTAAATATAGAAGCAAGTTTTTGTTGAGTTAGACCTCTTTCAAGTCTTAAACTTTTTAAATTTTCACTAATCATAATATAAATAATATAAAAATTATGCTCAATTTTGTTGACTTGCTCAAAAATTGAGCATATTTTTTACTCCATATCGTCAATATTTTCCTCTTCGTCTGCTTCGTAGTAATTGATAAAGTCGCGTTTTATAGTTTTTGCGCGCCGAACAGAGTAGTAGCCGTATTTATCGCGAATTTTATCCAGGCTTTCGTTTAGTTTGCGTAATTTTTCGTCTTTTTGGTAATCGAATAAGTTTATTTGTGTAGATTTGTTCGTTTTTTCAAGATTTGATAGACTGACCCTAACCGAGCGAATAGAGTACGGCGCAGAATTTTTCCAATAGGTATCAAAAATATTCATACACATTTTGGCAAAATCGTTTGCGTTGTCTATGGCTTTTGTGCTTGTTATTGAGTGAGAACTATGCGTCAAATCACTATTACGAATACTTAATCTTGCAGTCCGTCCTTTTAGTCCTAGTTGTCTCATACGATATGTTACTTTTTCTGCAAGGGTGAGTACCATTATTTCTACTTCCTCCCGCGAAACTAGATTTCGAATAGCTGTCATCCCATTACCAACAGACTTTGTTTCATCTAAAAAGTCTTGGTGCGCGATTTCAGTTACATCTTGACCACTGGCGATGCGTTTATATTGTGGACCGAGTATTCCAAAATGGTATGCAAGTGTTCTTTCGTCCGCGTTTGCTAGGTCGCCAATGGTAAAAATATTTAGTTTGTTGAGTTTTTGGAAAGTTCGTTTGCCTATAAAAATAAGGTTATCGGCAGGAAGTCCAAAAATTTTTTCTTTGAAATTTTCTCTGCTTATAACAGTGGTGGCATCTGGCTTTTTGAGGTCACTTCCAAGTTTTGCAAAATATTTATTAAAAGAAACACCAACCGAAATTGTTAGTCCGCCTGTTTCTGTTTTCACAATTTTGCGCAATTTGTCTGCAATCGTTTTACCATCACCAAAAAGTTTTTGAGAGTGGGTGACATCAAGCCAACATTCATCAGGGCCAAAACTCTCGACTTTATCGGTAAACCGCATATATATTTCGCGAACTTGTTTGCTGTATTTTTGGTACAATTCAAATTGAGGAGGAAGGCAAATAAGATTAGGACATAATTTTTTGGCTTCCCAAATTGTTTGTGCAGTCTTGATTCCATAACTTTTTGCTACATTGTTTTTTGCAAGAATTATGCCGTGACGCGTGCGCGGGTTGCCTGTTACTGCCACGGGCTTTGTCCATAGGGTAGGGTTTTGTACGCACTCAACTGATGCGTAAAAGTTGTTTAAATCGCAATGCAAAATTACTTTATCCACTTTCCTTACTCCTTATAATTTTACTAACCATTTTATTTGCCTTTTATATTATATAATGAAAAATTAGAAAAGTAAATAGAATTTAAAACATTTGTTCTAAAAATTTTAAGTATATATTTGGCAATTTAATAAAAAGGTATAATCATTTATTCTTTAAAAAGCAGATTTAAAGCAATAAACTATTCGCAAAATTAAAAAATAAGGCATTTTGAGGGCAATTTAAAAAATTTTTATTATTTTTATAAAAAAATGTTTAAAAAGTGTTGACAATTGCATATAATAAGTATATAATAAAGGTCAAAGAAAGTCAAAAAGCAGGGGCGAAAATAATTGAATTTCAAATAAAAGATAAGCAATTGACTTTGTAAATAAGGGGGTGGTCGAATGTCGAGTATTTCGGATATGATAGAGTCGTTTATAATGGATAGTTTAGGGGAAGGCGAGTATCTTGACATTAGTCGAAATGAACTAGCAAATTATTTTAATGTTGCGCCGAGCCAAATAAACTATGTTTTGTCTACTAGATTTAATTATGAGCGTGGGTTCTTGACAGAGTCAAAGCGTGGCGGTGGTGGGCATATTACTATTATGCGTGCTGATGATAGTACATCAGTTTGGCTTGACGGCATACTTGATAGGTTAAATCAAGAAGTGGACTACCGCACAGGGTGTTATATAGTTGATGAGTTAGTTAATAAAAAGTTTTTTAAAAGCAGTCAAGGGGAAATAATCAAAACCGCGATTAGTCCAAACGCGCTTGCTAATCCTTTTAAACTTGAAAATAGACTTAGGTCGCAGATTTTGCGCAGAATTATTTTAAAACATAATATAAAACAGCATGGTGAAAGTAAAACTAGTTCTATTTGAAAATATTAAAAATAGGTAAATTGACATCAATGTTGTAGGATAAAAAATGTAAAAGGAGATTTTAGTATGTATTATTGTGATAAATGTGGCAAACCTGCCACGCATTTAACTTGGCTAGAAGTAAATGGCGAGCGTATGGAACAACATCTTTGCGCTGATTGTGCATCAAAAGAAAGGGGGCTTGATGAATTAATCGAGCCAATGATTGGCGAGTTTTTTGACTTTCCAGTAATGTTTGCAAGACGCAAACCATCAAAAAGGACGATTTCTTGTAAGGCGTGCGGATATACGAGCAAAGATTTTTTGGAAACGGGCAGATTTAATTGTCCCGAGTGCTATAAATATTTAAGCGAAGTTGTATCACCAGCAATCAAAAACTTTTATGCAGAAAAACCTGCTCCTATTGAAAAGGTAAAACTTAAACGCGCATCGTTACCAAAGGCGAGCGAAGTCGATAGTTTGCGCGAGCGTTTGCGTTGTGCTGTAAACGAGGAAAGATACGAGGATGCGGCTGCATTAAAGCGACAAATAGACAATATTGAAGGGAAAAAAGAAGGGGGTAACAAATAATGTATTCACAAAATAATGGATTCACACAACTTGTAGACGAAGCACTACAAAATGCGGGCGAACTTGCGACTCGTAGTGGACATTTAGAACTTGGCACCGAGCATTTGCTTTTTGGTATTATCTCGGTTGAAGAGTGCTTGTCTAGTAAGATTTTGAAAAAATATGGAGTAACGACTGCAAGTTACTTACAATTATTTGATGAAAATGTCCAAAAAAGCCCAAGCCTTGACCAAAGTGAAATTGATTTAACACCATTAGTTAAAGAAATTTTGCGCGCAAGTCAAGAAATTTCAGCAAGGTTAGGGCAAACTTTTGTTGGGACTGAGCATGTTATGCTTGCAATGCTTGCCACAAATCGCAGTGCAGCAGTTACAATGCTCGAACGCGGTTTCAATCTAAACATTGACGCCTTAAAATACGATGTACTTAATGCTTTAAGAAATGAATCTTTTGACGAAGGTGAAAATGGTGAACCAGTTGATAATAGTAACGAAGGTAGCACACTTCCTAAAAACCTACTCGAACTCGGTACTGATTTAACCTTAAAAGCAAAGCAAAATAAAATTGACCCCGTCATTGGTAGAGAGGATGAAATCGAGCGAGTTATTGAGATTTTGTGCCGAAAGACGAAAAACAACCCTGTACTGATTGGTGAAGCGGGTGTTGGTAAGTCTGCTGTTGTAGAAGGGCTTGCTCAAGCAATCGTTGATGGCAATGTACCAGATTTGCTTAAAAACAAGACGATTTTCTCGCTTGAACTAGGTTCATTAATGGCTGGGACAAAGTATCGAGGTAGTATGGAGGAAAAACTCAAAAACGCGATTGAAACAATTACTCAAAATAAAGATATAATCGTGTTTATTGACGAACTTCACACTTTAGCACAAGCAGGTGGAGATAAGGGAGAAATTAGCCCTGCTGATATGCTCAAACCTTATCTTGCTCGTGGAGAGTTACAGACAATCGGTGCTACAACTACTGACGAATACCGTAAATTTATCGAGAAAGATAAGGCACTCGAGCGCAGATTCCAGCCTGTTTTAATCAATCCACCAACAGTTGAGCAAACGATAAATATTTTAAAAGGGTTGAGAGATAGTTACGAGGCTTTCCATAATGTTAAAATAACTGACGAAGCAATCGAAGCAGCGGCAACTTTGAGCGACCGCTATATTATGGATAGAAGCCTTCCAGACAAGGCAATAGACTTAATAGACGAAGCGAGCAGTCGTGCAAAAGTTAGTGGCGCAATTGTTCCAACCCCGCTAAAAGACAAAAAAGAGGAACTCATTCGTTTGGAGAACGACAAAAAAGAAGCCGTAGTTGCTCAAAATTACGAAAAAGCGGCGCAAATTCGTGAGGAAATTAAAAAAGTTACAGCAGAAATTGAAAAAATGCAAGAGGACTTCAAGAAAAACGAAAGTTCTGCAAGCATCGGCTTTGATGATATTGCAAGAGTCGTAAGTGCGTGGACTCATATTCCTGTAACTAAACTAACTGAAACTGAAAGAGATAAACTTATGGGGCTTGAAAACTTGCTTCACGCTCGTGTAATTGGGCAAGACCAAGCAGTAGTTGCGGTAAGTAAGGCGATTCGTAGGGCTCGTGCTGGACTTAAAGACCCGAATAGACCAATTGGTACATTCCTATTTTTAGGACCAACTGGTGTAGGTAAAACAGAGTTGAGTAAGGCATTAGCCGAAGCGATGTTTGATGACGAAAACTTAATTATTAGGCTTGATATGAGTGAGTATATGGAATCACACTCAGTAAGCAAGTTGATAGGTTCGCCCCCAGGATATGTTGGTCACGAGGACGGCGGACAATTAACCGAGCAAGTGCGTAGGAAACCTTATTCTATTATTCTATTTGATGAAATTGAAAAAGCGCACCCTGACGTATTTAATATCTTACTTCAAATAATGGACGATGGGAGGTTAACCGATAGTCACGGGCGTACGGTATCATTTAAAAATACTATCATCATTATGACAAGTAACGCAGGTGTTAGCGACCCGAAATACAAAAAGAATAGGGAACAATACGAACAAGAGGATGACGAGGAGCAAATCGAAAAACTTGACGAGGAAGCAAGCGAAATTTTAAACAAGGCAATAAAAAGTATGTTTAGACCTGAGTTTTTAAACCGTATTGATTCTATCGTAATATTTAAATCGTTATCAAAACCCGAACTTGCACACATTGCTAAATTGTTGATAACTAAAGTTGTAAACAAACTTAAAGCGCAAAATATCGAACTAAAATTCACTGAGGAAGCACTAAAATATCTAGTGCAAAAAGGCTATACCGCAGATTACGGTGCTCGTCCTTTAAGAAGGGTAATTGAGCAAGAAATCGAGGATAAACTTGCAGACGAAATTTTGTCTGGCAAACTTGGTACAGGTGCGAAAGTAACCGTTGATGCCGATGTCGAACTCGGTAAACTTAAATTCCGCATTTATCAGCCAAAAGTCGAAACCGAAAATGTCGCAAGTTAAAATTAAAAATTAAATAAAAAATAAAAAATTATATTGATAAAATTATTTAATAAATTAATATGTTAACTCTTTTACAATGCGTTTTCAAAAAATTACAAAAAAATAATAAAACCTATACAAATCGTATAGGCTTTATTTTTTAGTAAAAAAGTATTTAATGAATGATGTTTAATTAGATTTTTGGTAATTTTATTACTGTTTGGATGACCGAACCATACACTACCGATAGATTTAATAGTAATAGCGCGACTTACAGTTTAAGCCAGAAAAACCTTGATTTAATACATAATTATATTGACGATAGTTATCTTTCTTATACACAAAATACTTATATAGGGAATTATTCAAATTCCGATTTGCGAAACCTTACAAACGCAATTTATTATGATTTGGCTAACAATTATCCTATACTAAATGAATTTATTCAAAGCCCACAAGAAGCAAATATAATGTGGCAAGAAACACAGCCAGACACTAGCTATAGTGGTTCTAGTTATTTTGCTCACCACCAAGGGTTAGAATATACTAGCAACGCAAACTATTATACTCATTGGGAATGGGATTCGACCGCCTATAACGACAAATTTTGGATTCCTTCTTGGTTTGAAACTTGGTCTACTGTTACAACCTCAGGTGATTTTACAGTTAAACTTTACAACCACACCACAAAATTTTATGACTTGATAATTTTAAAAAATTTTTAGTACTATGCAATTTTTAATTATATTTAGGTTTTAATAGTGTATCTATGCGCAAAAGTGAGTGCATAGTACTTTGCGTAGCACTTATATCTAATTGCATTTGTCATTAAAAAGGTAAAAGCGAATAAAGAAGTTAGTGTAAATTTCTAATTATATTATTTTATGGTTAATGCGACTTTTTCTAACAAATTTTTTAGTTAGATATGATTCTAGTAGACTAACTTTTTTAAGTTTATTAAACTTTTATGCAAATTGAATAAGATTAAATCAATTACATAACTCGGCAAAGGAGACAGGCGACAACGCTACTAATAATCGTTGCGATTAGGGCAACGGGGATAGCGTATAAAAGTCGCTTTGCTTTTGTTTGGCTTAGGTAAATTGTGGCGACATAAAAAATCGTTTCACTGCTTCCCATAATGACAGACGCGCATCTTGAAATGTAACTATCTGCTCCATAGGTAGAGAATATTTGTTCCGCCATTGCAAGACTTCCGCTCCCGCTAAAAGGGCGAATTATCATTAGTTCGGTTAATTCTTTGGGAATGCCTAATACTTCCATTACGGGGGCAAAAAGGTTGGCAGTAGTTTCAGCTAGTCCACTTATTCTAAAAAGTTGAATGGCAACAAAAATAGTAACTAAAAATGGCAAAACATCAAGGCAAAGCGAAATAGCGCCTTTTGCACCACTTGCAAAAGTATTGTAGCAGTTTACTTTCTTTTTCGCACAATAAATTAGCAAAAGTATTATAAGTACAGGGGTGATAAAAACGCTTACATTCACTTTTTATTGTCCTTAAAAACTATTTTATTAGGCTGGTTTTTTTGAGTATTAGAAAGTGTACATTTGCCTTTTTGTGCGTTTTTAGAAGTGAAAAAGTTTTTTAAAATTTTGTTTTTTGTGCTAGGATAATCTTGTTTTGGCTTATCGTCTTTTTTGTGCTTTTTATAGAACTTATCGCATAGTTTTACAAGCAACACGCCAACAATGGTTGAAATTAAAGTCGCAATAATTGTAGGCAAAATTATATCACTGCTACTCGTACTGCCATATTGCTGGCGGAGTCCAATAATTGTAGTTGGAATGAGTTGAAGGCTTGTCGCGTTTATTACAACAAGCATAATCATCGCAACCGATGCTGTTGACGAATTATTTTGTTTATCAAGCCCTTCCATTGCTTTTAGCCCTGTTGGAGTACAGGCATTTCCCATACCTAAAATATTTGCGGACATATTTAGTGCCAAATATTTTTTAGTGTTATTATCCGTTTTGCCAAATAAAAAATCTATCACAGGGTCGAGTAAAGTTGCAATTTTGTTAGAAAGTCCGCAAGCGTCAACTAGTGCAATTATTCCAAGCCACACCGCATAAATACCGAGCAAGCGAATTGTTAGCGTTACCGCATCAGCACCCGCATTCATCATCGCGTTTATGCTGTCTTCAGGGTCGATAAAAAGAAGGGTAACGAGGCTCGCTAGCACCATAAAAAACCAAATTTTACGCATACCATAAAATATGAAATATTTTTTGTATATATGAAAAACTTGACTAACTTTAAAAATTTCTATAAAATATAAAAAGAAAAGTCGTTATAAAATAAAAATTAAACTTTTATAAATTTTTAAAGGAAATTAAAATGCTCATTGATACGCACTCTCATATTAATCACGAAAAACTAGCGGACAGCCTTCCCGAAATTTTACAAAAACTTGAAACGGATAGAGTAGGGGCGGTGATTTGCCCGAGTTATGATTTGAAGTCTAGTAAATCGTCTTTGATAGTTGCAAAGCATCCGCGCGTTGCTTGCGCTCTCGGTATTCACCCCGAAAACTGCGCTGAATACAATGCCGAAGTTGAAAAATTTTTGTTATCTAATTTAGGCGATAAAAATGTTGTGGCGGTTGGTGAAATTGGACTTGATTATCATTATGGTGTAGACAAAAAAGAACTACAACGCAAAGTTTTGGTACGCCAAATTGAACTTGCACATAAGTTTGATTTGCCAATAATATTTCATGTGCGTGACGCGTGGGACGATTTCTTTAAAGTAATTGAACAAAACAAAACTTTAATAAAGCGTGGAGTTGTGCACTGTTTCGAAGGTGATAGTGAAATTGCGGAAAAACTTCTCGATTTAGGGCTTTATATTTCGGTGACAGGGTTAGTTACATTTAAACATCGTGAAGCACTGCGAGAAGCGGTAAAAATAATTCCGTTAGATAAAATTATGTGTGAAACTGATGCTCCGTATTTAACGCCCGAACCTTTTAGAAGCAAAGTAAACAAGCCCGAATACACCGCACTTGTTGCAGATAAAATTGCTGAAATAAAAGGGGAAAATTCGGCAAGTATTGATGAAATTACAACAAAAAATGCCTTTGTATTTTTTGATAAACTAGGGGGAAAACTTGGAAAAATTTAATTTTAAAAAGAAATTTGGACAAAATTTTTTAACAGATACCAACCTTTTAAAAGCAATAGTTGGTGATGCCGATGTTAAAGGCAACGAAAATGTTTTAGAAATCGGCGCGGGGGCGGGAACTCTTACTCGCGAGTTGGCTAAAAGTACGAGCGGAAAAGTTTTAAGCGTAGAAATTGATAAAACATTACAACCTATATTAAATGAAAATCTTAAAGGTTTATCAAATGTTGAAGTCGTTTTTGATGATATTTTAAAGGTAAAGCCTGCTGAACTATGCGCAAAGTTTGACAACAAGCCTTTTAAAGTTGTGGCAAACTTGCCATACTATATTAGCACCCCCATAATTTTTTATTTAATTGAAAACGACCTTCCGATTGAGAGTATTACAATTATGCTCCAAAAGGAATTAGCAGATAGAATTGTGGCAAAAGTTGGTACAAAAGACTACGGTGGAATTTCGGTAATTTTAGGACTGTATGGCGAGATTAAAAAGACTCGCGATGTTCCACGCACGCTTTTTACTCCGCGTCCAAATGTTGATAGTAGCATTATTACAATTTTAATAAATCATAATCGCCGTAATGATATTAAAGATATTTCAAAAGTGGTAAAAAGTTGTTTTGCGATGCGCAGAAAAACTCTTGCAAACAATATAATGCAGGCATTTAAAATATCCCGTGAGCAAGCAAACGAGATTTTAGAAAGTATCAAAATTGAACCAAATGCACGCGCCGAAACTCTTGATAAAGATAAATTTGTTTTACTTACTCAAAAAATTAGAGAAAATAAACTGATTTGATAATTTTAGACAAAATGCGCTTTTATTTGCGCTTTTTTCTTTTTTAAACAAAAATTATTCGCAACATTTTTAAGCCTAAATAATATATAATATAAAAAGATATTAGGAGTAAAAATGGTTACCAAAAATATTATTGTTTCGCAAATTGCTGATTTTAAAAATACCGAGCCAAAGTTTGTGCGCGGTTTAGTAACGCTAATAGGTAGCGGGAATATTACAGGTATTCTAAAATTATTTAATGTGCCGAATGATATTCTGCCAATTGCAATGGCTATAAAAATTGGTGATAAAAAATACATTTATACAGACATTGATGACCCGCAAAATTATAATTTTAAAATGGTGAACGCACCTAATAGCGAAAATATCACTATTCTAATTGCCTATATTAAAGAAAATTATGTCCAAGGTATTGCTTGCGGACAAAATGCAGGTGGAAACGCACCATATGATGATTTGTTTGGAGAATTAAGCGATGCCGAACTTGATTCTTTAATTAATAATGAATTAGATAAAACCGAACTTTTTTCGCTCGCAGAAAGTGATTTAAAATTTCCTGATGATGAAAAAGACGAGAATAATATAGACAGCACTGATGAAAAAGTTGATGCGCCCAGTGTAGAGAAAAACGGAAATTTTTACTCATTAATTCAACCGCAACTTGATGAACTTTTTGCGCGTTTTCCACACTTTAAGCAGTTGGAGGACTTAGTCGAAAATACCGAATGGATAAAAGTAAGTTATTCGGACGATGGAAGCAAGCATTATATTTTAGGAAAACTTTACGATGGGGCAGAAGTTACGCACTTGTGTTACGGAATTCCAGCGCCATCACGAAGCACTGCGCCACCAAGTAATTTAACAGATTATTGTCAGTGGCTTCCGTTAAACCTTGACAAACCAGACGATGAAGGCTATTGGGTAATGTATCAAAATGCTGAAACTGGTGAAAACGTGCGCTTGTAGGGCGCGCCTTTTTGTTTTTAAGTAGTTTTGCGATTAAAAAATCTATTTCATTTCGTTTGGTAATTAGAAAATTATTTTAAAGAATAATAACAATTTTTAGCGGTAAGGTGGCGCGTTTTTCTTTAAAAATTGTTTAAAATTGTACAAATTTGCTAAATTTGCACGATATTCCATATAATGTTATTTTTACTTGATAAAGTGGCATTAAGTATGGTAAAATACTTTAAATAAATTAAGGGGAAAAATAGTGAGCGATAAGACACAAGCGCAAAAGGTGGCTGGTAAGACTCTAAAAAACCTTGATGCGCTTCAAAAAGAAGTTAATTCAACAAAGCAAAATACTGATACGACAAATGCTCAAAATGAAAATGTGAGCAATAGTGAGCCTAATCAGCCTACATTATTTATGTTAAATAATAACGCAAAGTACGATGCAGATGACGGTACTTTTACTCCAAACGATAACCAAAAAGCGCAAAGTATAAACAAAGAAAAGCAGTCTATATATAGAGTAAAGGCTGACGAACAAAAAACTTCGTATGGTACATCGGCAGTAGTTTTAGCGTGTGTTTCTTTTGTGTGCTTGATTTTTGTCATAATAGCCGTAGCCACAGGACTAAATTTTGAAAATGCAAGCGGATTTTTCTTGTGGGTTTACACATTTATTTTAGTGCCTATTGGTATAATTGGAAGCGTGCTTTGTGGTGTAATTTCAGCACTTTTTGGAATTGTGGCAATTTTTAAATCACACAATTGCGTTATTTCATGGGTAGGGCTAGGGTTAAGTTTAGTCGTTCTTGCGAGCGTGGTTATAGTTAATAGTATTTACCTTTTTTAGTTAAAATTAATTGCCAAAAATTTAATTGTTTGCTATAATAAATACATACAAGGGGGTGACATTATGAAAATCCAATTTATGTCCAAAAATTATACAATAAGCGACAAACTCGAGCGTATAATTACCGAAAAGGTAAGCAAACTCGACCGCTATTTTGAGGATAGCGCATCGGCAAAGGTTGTTTGCTCGCGCGTTAACAAAGATACTTTTAAATTAGAGTTAACTATTAAAGATAAGGGATTGTTGTTCCGTAGCGAAGTTATTTCGGATAATATGTATCAAAATATTGACTTGGCTTTGCCAAAGGTTGAAAGACAAATTGTTAAATACTCTAAAAAAATTCAAGACAAGTTGCGTAAAAATGTTGATTTAAGCGAACTTATGTTTAACGAAATGCTTGAAGACGACTTTAAACCAGATGAAAGTATGGTTAGTAAAGTTAAGAAATTTGATATTTATCCGCTTACTACGACAGAAGCAATTATGGAACTTGAAAATTCCGACCACGCATTCTATGTGTATGTAAACGAGAAGGGAAAAGTAAACATAATTTACAAAAGGTCGTCAGGCGACTACGGTATTATCGACCCAACAGTTATTATTTAAGTAAAAAGTTAAATATTTAAAAAAGGGCATATTGAAAATTTTCAATATGTTTTTTCTTTGTAGTTAATTTAGTAAGCACTATTTTTTGTCGTTTATTACGAGAAAGATATAACTTAAAAATTTTAACAAATAAAATTAGGAAGTACATAATATGCATCGTACTATACATACGATTTTGCGAATAGTTTTATTTAATTATTGGGCTTTTACTGCATAGTACTATTTGCTTCGTCATTAATGCGTCTAACTAAATCATTGTGTTTATTTATACTTTTTAAAGTTTCAATAGTGTTTTGCCTATGTAAAATTTGGTTAGTGTCAAAAGTAGGTTGATTTTGAGGTGTTGATGGAAAAGAGTTATCAGAGTTTTTCGCACCACCAAAAAGTAAATTTAGGTTTAATTTGGGTAAAATTTGCAATAATTTATTTAGATTAAAAGGTGAGTTTTCGTTCGAATCATTAAATTGCGGTAATACAGGCGGGGTATAAGCGTTGTCTACAAAATCAAATTTTTTCATAAAACATTTTCCTTTTATTTACTTTGAAATAATTGACTAAATGGCTAATTAATGATATTATATGTCTACTGTTTAATTAAAGTTTACTAATACTTAAAATTTTGAAGGAGATACTAGATGACTAGATCAAAAGTTTTACAAAAATCTATACTAATTCTTGCGATTTTTGCAATGATTGTTGTAACAGTGTTTTGCTTATCTGCTTGTGGCGGTCTATCTCGTTTTGAAGACAATCCAAGTGATAACGATATAGTTATAGGAAATGGTGGATTGTCCGTTCAAAAAGGTGATTATCTTTACTTTACAAACGGATATGTCAACACTTCGGACATCGGCGAAACTAATAATTATGGAAATATTACAATTTCAGCAATTTACCGCGCAAAACTTGATAATGGAAAAGTTACTGAGGCTAACATTCAGTATTATGAGGACGGCTGTTTAAAACCTGATGAAAAGCAAGAAATTTCAAATCTTGAAATTTTTGTTCCAAAAGTTGCAGGTTTTGAATATAGTAATCTATTCATTTTCGGCGACTATCTCTACTACACAACACCAAATCATTTAAAAGATAGCGCAGGCACAGTCCAAAGCACACTTTTAAATTTTTATCGTACAAAACTAGACCGTAGCGGTGGACAAGACCTTTTATATTCATCAAATGCGACAAACTCAAATGTTTATATGACAATGTACCAAATAGGTGATACAGTTTACCAAATTATTCAAGATGGTACAAATTTAGTTGTTGTTTATATAAATGGCAATAAATTTGAATCAAAAACTATTTCAGAAAATGTAAACGAAGTTGCGCTCGCTAACTATGAAAACAGCACTGACATAATTAACGATATTGATTATAATGTTTACTTTACCGAAAATTTTGACGAAAACATCGTTACAGGCGGTACGATTGTAAAAGCATATAATCTAGCAAGCGAGGAGGTTAACACAGTTTATAGTAACGAAGGCGAAACTTACGAATTGAAAGGCACAAGCGGAAATTATCTTTTCTACACAAAATCAATTACATCTAACCCTGGACAAAATGCTACTGTGTACGCAGTGTCATCAAACAATGGGGTACTTTCTAGTCCTATCGAAGTTTCAGCCGTTCCTGTTGCTTCGTCAGACGCTGGACTAACGACATATAGTTCAAATTATGTGCTTGTTGCAGGAGAGTACGGACCATCAATTCTCTACACAAACGGTTCGCTCACTTTCTTTAAGTCTGCTAAACAAAATGCTATTCAAATTGCTTCAAGTGATATTTTAACAAATATGGTAGAAATTCAAGGCGATACGATTTACTATATTGCAGACAGCAATTTAAACAAACTAACTTATACTTCATCTGGAAATACTAGCGAAGTTGTTATACCGTCAACTGATACACCAAAGGCTGATATTCCCGCAAACTTTGATGTAGACGGTGCTCGTATTTGTTACTTTGTTCAATACACAGAAAATTATTATTTACATTATGTTGACTACTCAATCACCGTAGACGGTGACCCTGAAACTCCATACTCGCACTTTGTAGGTGAATTAGTAGAAGCCGACTATGTTGAAGTTCCTGATGAGGACGAACACACCCACGAATAATAAATTTTTAAGAACACTTAAAATAGTGTTCTTTTTTATTTTTTAATAAATTTATACTTTTAACAAGTTGCTTTCTATTTAATAAGAAAGTAATCGAATATTTGATAAATTGTCCGCATATATTATGGTGTGCAAATATTTTTAAGGAGATAACTTTATGAACTCTTACGATATATATCACGATATTGCCACTCGTACAAAAGGGGACTTGTATGTCGGCGTTGTCGGCCCTGTGCGTGTTGGTAAATCGACTTTTATTACAAAATTTATGGAACAATTTGTCTTACCGAATATTACTGAACAAAATATGCACGCATGTGCCCTTGACGAACTTCCACAAAGCGCTGATGGTAGTACTATTATGACGACTCAACCTAAATTTGTGCCAGCACAAAGTGTGCGCGTAGATTTAGGAAATAATGTGCTTGCAAATGTGCGAATGATTGATTGCGTTGGCTATTTAGTCGCTGGTGCGCAAGGGCATATCGGTCCTGACGGTAAGACAAGAATGGTTAAGACTCCGTGGTCAGCAGAGGAAATGCCTTTTGAACGCGCCGCCGAAATTGGTACTCAACGAGTCGTAACCGAACATTGTTCTGTGGCAATTTTACTTACAACAGACGGTTCTTTTGGAGAGATTCCTAGAGAAAACTTTGTGCCAGCCGAGGAACGACTAGTTCGAGAATTGCGCGAAACAGGGAAGCCATTTGTAATAGTTGTAAATAGTGCGCACCCTAAATCGCAAGAAACTAAAGATTTAGTACTATCCCTTCGAGAGAAGTATTCTGTAGGTACTCTTGCAATTGATGCGGACAAGTTAGAGCAAAAAGATGTTGCAAACACTTTCGATAAGATTTTACAAGAATTTCCTATTGTGAGTGTCGAAGTAAATATGCCCGCATGGATAACAGCACTTCCTTTTGATAATGAAATTATAAAAGAAATTGCAGACGAGTTGCAAAGAGTATCGCAAAATGTAACAAAAATCGGCGAGTTTGATAAAGGTGCAGTATTATTTGAAAATAGCGAACGATTTGAGCCCGTAGTTTTAAGTTCTGTTGAAATGGGAGAAGGGCGAATATTATACGACATCGTGCCAAAAGAAAATCTGTTTTATAAAGTTTTAAGTATGCAATGTGAAATGAGCATAAATAATGATTTTGAGTTGATTGCGCAAATTCGTTCACTCGCCCTTGCTAAAAAGCATTATGATAAAATGAAAACCGCGCTTGACCAAGTTAATGAAACAGGCTATGGGGTGGTCGAGCCAAGCCTTGATGAACTTGTTTTAGACGAGCCACAAATTGTAAAACAAGGTCCAAATCGTTACGGTGTGCGAATTAAAGCAACAGCACCCAGCCTTCATATTATGCGTGTGGACCTCGAAACCGAAGTTAGTCCAATGGTTGGCACGGAACAACAATCACAAGACCTTGTAAATTATCTAAATACCGAAGCAACTACAAACCCCGAAGCGATTTGGGAAACAAATATGTTTGGCAAAACTATGCACCAACTTATGAGCGATGGAATTTCATCTAAATTAAATGCTATGCCGTTGGAGGCGCAAAAGAAAATGCGTAAAGCGTTGTCACGAATAGTAAACGAAGGACGTGGCGGAATTATTTGTATTCTTTTATAACATTTACTTGCCTTTAAAAATATAAATATAGTTAAAAAACAACATTATTGATATTATTTAAAAACATTACACAAATTAGTATTCATAGTAGATTTACAACTTTATTATAATTATAAAAAGCAAAAGTGCGGAGAATATCTCCGCACTTTATAGTTTATACCATAAATTCTACTAACAAAATATAAAAATATATATAATTTTTTGAATTTATTAATTATAGATTGATAATTTAACCAAAAAGTTTGCTATTTAGTATTGATTATTTCTAATTTTTTTGGTAAACTAAAATTAATATAGGGAAAAGGAGGTAATAAAAATGATTTTTGAGGTGAGAATCCTTTAAGACTTATCAGTTTACTTGGTAAGCTATTTTAGCAAAAAATATTTGCCGAAACAAAAAACAATTTTAAAAATAATATAAAGAAGGTGATTTTATGCGAAAGCAGAAAGATCGCCTTACACAAGAAGTACGAAAAGAACAAAAACAAATTGAAAAAGATAATAAGTATTTCGCTAAATACGGAATCCATATTAACGATGTAAAGAAAAAAGGCGAGAAAAATGGACTAAAGTACATCTTTAAATTTAAAGAATTTTTTAAAGGTGAATGGAAGTCTATGATACTAATTGGCATCTTAATGTTGTTATCTATGGCAATAAATGTCGTAGCGCCTCTTTTATTAAATTGGGGAATTGACGCACTAACATTAAGTAATTTTGATTACGCACTATTAATTATTTCTATTTATGGTTTTGCCTATGTATTTTCCGAAGCCTTTTATTTTGGTTATACCAGTTTACTAACGCGTTTATTTAACCGAGTTATTATGCGTATGCGAAAAAAGTTATCTGATAGTATTTTAGAAACAAAAGTAACAAAATTCGACACTACGAGTTCAGGTGACATTTTAAATCGTGTATCAAGTGACCCGGAAAGATTTTCAGACACTATTTCAATGATTATTGACCGATTAAATTTTACTGTTATTCGCATTTCCCGTCTTGCTACATTTTTTGCATTAAGTTGGGTATTTGGTATTTACGCGATAATTGCAGGTTTAATCGTATGTATAATTCCTATGATAATTTCTAAAAAATGCGTAGGACCAGCAAGACATAGAGATAGTAAAATTGAGGATAACTTCCAAAGTCTAACAAATGAAATGGTGCGTGGCGTTCGTGATATAAAAAGCCTAAACTTAAACAGTTTCTTTGCTCGCAATTTTAGAGCGCAACTAAACTATAACCGTAATTCAAATGATAATTTATCTATAATGAGAAATGGTATGTGGTCATCTCAAAATGCCTTATCTTATTTTTTCTCTGCAGTAGGTTATATCTTGTGCATTGTTTTAATTACACAAGATATGATGGCGTTGAGTGTGATGCTTACAATTATGATGTATGATTGGGGTGTATACAACGCATTTAGCGATATTTCAAGAATTTACGATGACCTTAACAGTATGGAAGTTCGAGCAAAGCGTATGTATGAAATAATGGATAATTCCGTTTATCCAAAAGAAGTTTTTGGTGATCGAGTACTAAATAAAGTGTACGGCGATATTAAATTTAACAATGTTGGTTTTAAGTATGACGACAATGTCGTTTTTGAAGACCTTAATTTTGAAATTAAAGCAGGTGAATGCGTAGGACTAGTTGGGCGTTCTGGTGAAGGTAAAAGTACAATTCTATCACTAATGCCAAGACTTTACGATGTTTCAAGTGGCGAAATAACTATTGACGGAGTCGATATTCGCCGATTAACTTGTGATTCGCTACGCGATACGGTGAGCATCGTTTCACAAAATCCATATATATTTAATATTTCGATTCGTGAAAATTTACTCTATGTAAAACCAGATGCTACACAAGATGAAATTGAGGACGCGTGCAAGAAAGCGCAAATTCACGATTTTATAATGTCTAAGCCCGAGCAGTATGATACAAAAGTCGGTGAGGGCGGAGTTGTGTTGAGCGGTGGGCAAAAACAACGCCTTGCTATTGCGAGAGCCTTTTTGAAGGGAAGTAAAATTTTGCTTTTAGATGAAGCAACTAGTGCGCTTGATAACGAAAGCCAAGGCAAAGTAAAAGAAGCCATCAACAACTTAAAAGGACAGTGTACTATTCTTATTGTTGCGCACAGATTAAGTACAGTTATGGACTGCGATAAAATTATGGTATTATCAAATCATAAAATTAATGCAGAAGGCTCACACGAGCAGTTAATGATGACTTGTCCAACTTATCGCGAACTATATAAACAAGATGACGAAACAAAAGAAAAATTTGAGTAAGTAAAAGTAAGAAATCTAAAACAAGCAAGTAGATAAAAAGTTTTAGATATAAAAGTTTTAAAAATAGGGTAGAGTTTAAAAAATCAACATTTAAAAAAGAGAATTAAAAGACAAAAGCACAAGTGAAAACTCGCTTGTGTTTTTCGTTTTTATTAAAGTTATATTAGAATTTTTATCGGGTGTAATAATTAAATAATAAGTAATGTAATTAGTTTTATATCATTTAAGCAAAAATACTATGCACAGTACTATGCAAACCGTTTTGCGAATAGTTGTTATTTAAAAAACTAGATTTTTTAAAAAGTTACATAGTACTATATCATATAAAAATAATAGGACTTTTTATAGAAAAATTTTGTTGTACAAAAAATTAATTTAATAAAAGTTAACGCTTTTTAAAATTTTAAATAAAATTAACCGTAAGCAATTATTTTTTAACAAATATAAAAAGTAGTGGTAAAAATATTTCCACTACCTTTTTACTAGTTTTTTATTTATTAAATTACAAGCACTTCTTTAAAATATTTTTAACATCATCGTGTGTAACAGTTTTCTTGTTTGCTATAACTGCGCCATCATTCAGGGCTTTTTTTGCAATATTTTCTAAATTATTTTCTGTAACGCGGTAGTCTTTTAAATGTAGTGAAATTCCGCTAAGCGATGAAATTTGATTTTCAAATGATTCTATCCATTCAATGCATTTTTTTGCGCGCTCATTTTTAGGAGTATTTGCAAAACCTTCCGCCCCCGCAAGATAAAGGAGAATTTCTGCATATTCGTTTTCATTAACATCTAAATTAAAACGCATACATTCAGGGAGTAAGACTGCCATTGCATTTCCGTGCGGTACTCCACATTCTCCTCCGCAAGCATGACCGATTGCATGTACAACGCCAACCATCGCATTACTAAAAGCAATACCCGCAAGGGTAGATGCAAACGCAAGATTTTGACGGCTCTCTTTTGTCGGACTTGTTAGAGTGAGTGGAAGGTTTGTAGCAATTAATCTCATTGCGGTGAGAGCATATGCATCACTAATAGGATTTTTTTGTGCACTAGAATATGATTCGATAGAGTGAACAAGCGCATCCATAGCGCTACTTGCAATCAATTTTTTAGGGAGTGTTTCGGTAAGTCTAACATCAATTATTGCAGTGTTTGGCAAAAGTTCGCTTGAAATGTATTCCATTTTAACACCTGTTTCGTGGTTTTTAATAACGGCAACAGCAGTGCATTCACTACCTGTACCACAAGTAGTAGGTAGTACTATAAAAGGAATGCTTTCGCCCTTTTTAATTAACTCATTTCCCATAAGGTTTAAAATATCTTTTCCTTTTTGTGATAAAACAAGACGCACGCCTTTAGCGGTATCGATTACACTTCCGCCCCCGCAAGCAATAATTCCATCACATTTTGATGAACGGTAAAGTTCTACAATATTATTGATTACAGACACATCACTATCTGCTGGAATGTCTGTAAATACAGTGTCAGTTGGTAAGTCATTTGCTTTTAAAATAGACAATACTTTATCTAAAACTCCTGCGCCCTTTACTCCATTATCACTCAAAATAAGTGGGTGAGTACAACCGAGAAAGTCTAGTTCATAAGCAATATTTTCAAGCGCGTTTTCGCCTGAACAAATTTTTACTGAATTGATAAATTCAAAATATTTCATAGTTTACCCCTTAAATGTGTTTTTGTTATAAATAATTTAGTAAGTTGTTTTAATGTTTAGTTATAAATAAATTTAGTTAGTGATTTTATGTTGCGTATCAAATTTTAAGTTTTGTAACAAAAATGTTTGTGTAAAAATTTTTTAAATTCTTATTTTGGTAGCCCAAGTCTTGAAAAGAAAATTTTTAAGTATAGTTTAATACTGCTATATTCTTTTTTAATTTTTGGTAAAAAGCGTTTTGTCATAAAGTGGGGGAATAGGTATTTCTCCGCACGGTTTATTGCTCGCACAAGCCCCATAGCAAGCGAAATATCACCTTTTACAAGCAAATCGTGCCTACAATAACTTTCGGCAATACTGCTACGCGCTAGCATAACTCGTTTTGCCCCTTTTGCAGTTTTAAAAGCAACTGTTAAGTCGGCTTTGTCGAAAGTTTTAGAAACATAAACTTTGTTTTCACGCTTAACAATATAGATATAATTTCCATAAGGCTCGATACCGAGTGTTACGCAAAAATTATCTGGCAGAGCGTCAAATTCGGCTTTTATAACGCTGTCTTTTTCGCTCAAAACAGCAACTCCGCGCGCCAGCACTTTAAATATAACATTGCATAAAAAATCTTTCTTTGCCATAATGCACCTTTTTTATGGAATAAATTAATTATACAAAAAATTCTTTAAAACCGCAAATATTTTTGTACACATAATATTAAATTGAGTAAATTTTTAGACTTTTACGCACTTTTCACCTTATTTTTATTGCGAAATGAATGTGTTTATATTTAAATATCAAATTATAAAAATTTGTTTTCATAAATAAAGCATTGCGAGATGGGTGATAATTTTATTTAGGAGATAATGGAATTTTTGCCTTTCTTGACAAATTAGGCATTTTATGTTATACTTAATTTAACAAAATTGAGTAGTTAGAATTTAATATTTAATTAAAAAACGCGGAGGTTAGAGTATAATGGAATTTAGCGATAACAAAGATTTAATGAAATTTTTTAGAAGTTTACTAAACTCTGAAACTTTTATGGAAAATGCTAATAGAGTTACAGGCGAACAGTTTTTAGAGTGCTATCTTGCGTATGTTGTTGCCACTCGAAGTGTCCCGAATGACAAACTTCTTGAACAAATGAAAAGCGCAAATATTCAAGATATGGTGGATATTACAGCAGAAGCAATTACGCAAGAGTTAAGCAAGCAAATTAAACAAAAAGGCAAGTATTTCACTCCAACAAATAGCAGTGTTTACGCGCGTTTTTGTGAAAATGTGTATAAAAATGGAATTTTGTTTAGCGGACGAAAGGTTCATAATAAATGTCATATAGATTTTCCGCTACACTTTAAAAAACTTGCCGTTATGCAACCAGATAATCCTATTATAAAAGGGTATATGTATCAGCAAAATCACGGTAAAGATATGGTCTTTGCTCTTTCACCAGCACAAGCATTTTATGGAGCGAATACAAATTTATTTTGGAATAATATGCTTAGTGGCAGTGTTGAAAATGATGTTGATAAGAATTTAAAGAAATTGCATCAAGCAGTCGGTAGCCTTATGATTAGTGGTGATGAGAAATCAGCACTGTTTAGTAAAATTGCGGAAAATTTTAAAGATTATTTTGCTTCAAATGACATCGACATTTCAATGATTGATTGCAAAGATACTTATGAATTAAAAGTTTACGATTGCGATGGTAGACAAACTAATTTAAATTTTGGAAATGGTATTCCTTGTAGAGATTATGATGAGTTTGTGAAAGCAAACCTTCCTTACTTTGATAACGGCATAAGAGTAAACGAAAAAGATTTTCGCTCACCAAACGAAGTGATAAAAAGTGCACTTTTTGATTATTTAATGAATACAAGCCTGATGAATGAATCAGTTATTGTTTCGCGTGATTATTTCAATAAACACGGGCGCAGTGTGGTTATTGAAAAACCAAATGTTAATTTAACGAAACATAATGAATTTGATAGATAAAATTCTACGGGGGCGGGGAACGCTTATAAACAATCAGTTTTAATGAAAATAATATAGTTATAAAATTATTCGTTTAAATGGCAGATTTTATTGCTAATAGAAATTTAATTGATTGGAAATTTAAATCAAAATGGAAGTTGTACGAAAAAACTAAAAAACTTACTTAAAACTACTGACAAATTTACAGAAAATTTCATATTTTCTCTTGATTTTTTTGAAATGTTATGTTATACTACTTTACACACTGCCGTAAAGTAGTGTAATTTTTTATTAAAGAGGAACTAAAAAATGCGCGTAAACATTAAACTTGCTTGCACAGAATGCAAGAGATACACACACACTTCGGAAAAGAACAAAAAGAACGACCCAGACCGTATGGAAATCAAGATGTATTGTCCTTTCTGCAAAAAACACACTATTCACAAAGAAAGTAAATAATTTATTTTTTGCAAAGAGGAGGCAAAATGTCTAAATCAAAATCAAAGTCTAAAAAGAATACAAACAACGGTTCTAATGCTAAAAACATTAAGGCGCTAATCAATCAAAACAAAATGATAGAGCGCGAGAATGCCGAGGCTGAAAAAAGAAAGTTAGAGGAAGCAGAAGCTCGCGAACAGGCAAAGAAAGCAAAACTTGAAAGCGAGGAAGCAAAGGCTGTTGTTGCTGACGAAGTTATTGAGCCTGGTAGCGAAGTAGAGAGTGCTACAACTGAAAATTCGTCTAAAAAGGGCAAAAAGACAGAAAGTGAAGCATCTGCAAGTGCTGAAAATGACGGCAAAAAAGATGCAAAACAAGAAAAAGCCGAAAAAGATAAAAAAGACGGAAAAGACAGTAAAGGCAAGAAAGACAAAAAGAAAAAAGACAAGGGCGAAAAACGCGGTCTTGGTAAGAGAATAAAAGAAACCGTTAGCGAACTTAAAAAAATTAGTTGGCCGTCATTTGGTACTGTTGTTAAGAAAACTGGAATTGTGCTTGCAGTAGTAATTTTCTTTGCTATTGTATTGTTTGCATTTGACTTGTTATTATCAGTACTATACGAACTTTTACTCGGGCAACCTGTTACTATTGTTTAGGGGGTGTAAAATATGGCAAAGTTTATGAGCACAGAACCTAAATGGTATGTTTTGCACACTTTTTCAGGATATGAAGCGGTAGCAAAGCAAAATCTCGAGCAGGTGATTGAAAATGGTAACTTGCACGATAGAATTTTTGATATTGTCATTCCAACCGAAGATGTTATTGAGGAAAATGACGGCAAGCGTAAAATTGTAACACGCAAATCAATGCCTTGCTACATTTTTATCAAAATGATTTATGGTGACGATATTTGGCACACAATTACGCATACTCGTGGTATAACGGGTTTTGTAGGTCCAAAAGGTCGTCCACTTCCATTAACTGACGAGGAAATTCGCAAAATGCATCTTGAAAAAGTTGCGGTTGATTTTACTCTTGAAGTTGGTGACGAAGTTCGTATTTTAAGTGGAGCGCTTGTAAATACAGTTTGTAAAGTTACAAAAGTCGACCCCGAAAAGCAAATTTGCAATGTCGTTGTAAATATGTTTGGTCGTGAAACTCCGCTCGAACTTCAATACTCGCAAGTTGCAAAAGTTTAATATGCGCATTTAACTATATTTTGCGCTCATGCTTTTGCGGTAATATTTATAATAAGTAAAAGCGAGCGTAACTATTACGGTGCCCGCCACGCCCGCGCGCTAAAATTTTTAGCGCTGGCGGTTGGCGCTTCCCGCGCCCGTATGCATTCGCATACGCGTGGCGGGCACCCACTATGAAGTGTAGATGTTTGATTTCATTGTTAATGAAGTAAATTTAAGCAGAACATTATAATTTATTTAATTAATATAATAAATTTCAACATCTAAATTCAATTTATTTTGGTTTATACGCGCTAGCGTTAAACATATTCGTGGGAGAGAGTGCAGAAATTTTCTTAACTGCACACTCGCTTTTACCACATTGGAGGAAAACTATATGGCAGAAAGAAAACCTGTTGCTGTTGTTAAAGCACAGTTGCCTGCTGGTAAGGCAACCGCTGGTCAACAGTTAGGTGGTGCACTTGGACCACACGGTGTAAACATCGGTGCTTTCATTAAGCAATTCAACGATGCAACCGCAAACCAAGTAGGTATGATTATTCCTGTAATCATCAACATTTATGCAGACCGCAGTTTTGACATTATTTACAAAACTCCACCTGCAGCAGTTTTAATTAAGAAAGTAGTCGGCATTGAAAAGGGTAGCGCTAAAACACCTAAAATTAATGCTGGTACAATTAAAAAATCACAAATTCGTCAAATCGCAGAGACTAAGATGCCAGACTTAAACGCGGCGTCTATTGAAGCGGCTATGTCTATGATTGCGGGGACTGCTCGCAGTATGGGTGTAACAGTTGAGGATGATGAAGGGGAGGTAAAGTAATATGGCTGGAAAGAAACATATCGAAGCATTAAAATTAGTTGATGCTGGCAAACTTTACTCACCAAAGGAAGCAATCGACCTTGCTATCAAAACTGCAACTGCAAAGTTTGACGAAACTCTAGAACTCCACATCAAATTAGGTGTAGACGGACAAAAAGCGGACCAACAAGTCCGTGGTACAGTTGTTTTGCCTGCAGGAACAGGTAAAAAAGTTCGTATTTTGGTAATTGCAAAGGGTGACAAAGCAGACGAGGCAACAAAGGCTGGTGCTGATTATGTTGGCGCTGAGGAAATCGTTGCTAAAATCGCAGGTGGTTGGCTAGACTTTGATGTCTGCATTACAACACCTGATATGTTTGGTGCAATTGGTAGAGTAGCACGCGTGCTTGGACCTAAAGGTTTGATGCCAAATGTAAAGAGTGGTACTGTTACAACAGACATTACAAAAGCAATCAACGATGTTCGTGCTGGTAAAGTTGAATACCGTCTTGACAAGGACAATATCGTTCACTGTCCAATCGGTAAAATAAGTTTTGGCGCAGACAAACTTATGGAAAACTATACAGCACTTATGGACGCAATTATTAGGGCTAAGCCAGCTGCTGCAAAAGGTACATACCTCCGTAGCGTAACAATGGCGAGCACTATGGGTCCTGGCATTAAAGTGCAAGCGTAACAAAAACGGGTATATCCCGTTTTTTGTTTTAATGCTAGGGAACATAGTCTGGCGAAGTGCGGACAAAAATCTATATTATAGTACTAAAAAGTGTCAAGTCTAAATAAGGAACGAAAGACGACAGACCGAACAAGTCCTGTCAAAAGAAAAGCGTAACAAAAGCAGGGGTAACCCTGTTTTTTGTTTTAATAAAAAGTGCAAGCCGAAATCTAACGCGAACTAATTTTTAAATTGACTACTTAAGGTAAATTTGCTATACTTAATTAAGTTAAGGAGTCAAATATGAAGTATCAAGATTTAGATTTATTAGGAGAAAATGAAGTTTTCTCTATTTATGGTGATAAAGAAAATTGTAAAAATGTCGATGGACTTTTAAAAAATTTGGCAGACGATAGGGAGTTTATCGATACAAAATTAGGCGATTATGCAAAAAAAGATAGGGTTAATCTCGTTTTTATAGGTAAGCGCAAAGTAGATGAATTTGAAAAGGCGGACAACACTCTATTTTTTAAGTGGAATGTTGCTAACACGATGAGCGAGAAAACCGAACGCACCGAGATTATTAAGTCTTATACAAATAATGTTTTAAATCATATTAAAAGTGGAGAAAACTTGCCAGCGTGGTGGATGCGTGATGGGATTGTATGGTATTTACTAAACGAAAGATTCGGCATATTTTCACAAGATAATCAAATGAGAAATAATTTTGTAATTAGTGTACTTAAACGAGTTAAAGGGAGAGAAAACCCTATAACATTTTTAGACGATTTTATAAATAATGAAAATAATATAAGTGGATTTAAACCAGAATTTAATTTTTATATTGTAGACTATTTGGCTAAAATTGAAAAAATGAGTATAAAAGATATTTGCACAACTTCTTTAGACACTAAAAAATTAGTAAATAGGTGTTTTTACTTCTATCAAGATTTATATAATTTACATAAGTTTCCAACCAAATTAGACGATGTGAATAGTATGGACGAACTTCTTTTGTTTTTGGATATAAACTTTAATTATGGTTATATGGATAAAGAAACTAATACTTTTCGCAAAAATTATGATGGTATGCAAACAAACTACCGTACTGCAAGTATAGGTGAAATTTTAGAGAATAGAGTTTTTAATTGCTGTGATACAAGCCGTTTTTTAAAATATTATTTTGATAAAAATGGTATCGAAAGTAGACAATTTTGTATTTATAAGATTGACGAGAAGGACGAGCTGTCCGCGCACTTTTTTACGGTGTTTAAAGACGATAATTCAATTAATTTGTTTGAAGCTACTAATTCTAATTTTAATGGAATACATAAGTATAATAGTGTTGATGAAGTTATAAATGAACAAAAAAATATTTTATGGGGAATGAAAGAACATATTAAAGAAATAAAAGAACCAATTCCTGCAGGACTTGATATGCAAGACTTAAAGAAGTTTATTCAAAATTTACCAGAATTTGATTTAAATAAAAAAGAAAAAGAACAAAATAAAGCACAAACTATGTAAAAACCCAATGAATTTTTATACAAAATTTTTAATATTGTTTAAATATAATGCTATATTAAAAAATTTTATGCAAAATTTTGAAAAATTATGTAAAATCGTTTGGTATTTTAAATAATTTTGGGTATACTAAAATCAACCTAAACGGTTAAAAATTAGAGAAGAAGAAAGAAATGGTAAAATCTACTAGTTTGTTTAGAACATTGACTATCGGTGCTTTTGCAATTGTTATTGCGTTAGCATGTGTATTTGGTCTTGCCGCTTGTGGCGAAACCCCACTTTACAAAGTGGACTTTAATGGTACTGTTGGTGATGATTTTAAGACAGAGTATCAATTAAAGGGAACTACATGGACAG
Organism: uncultured Clostridia bacterium; assembly: GCA_944383915.1. Classification (GTDB taxonomy): domain Bacteria; phylum Bacillota; class Clostridia; order Christensenellales; family UBA1242; genus UBA7867. The sequence goes on along the minus strand of CALWRJ010000005.1, from coordinate 33,651 downwards.
AATCAGACCAAGAAGGTTTTGAGAAAGTTTACACTCTTACAGGAACAGTTCCTTACAATGCGGAGTTTGCAACTCTTCCAAATATGAGATATGATACGCTTGATATTTGGAACTTTGCTGTGATTCACATTTCTTCAGAGGAGATTGCAAAAGTAGCTTACAATAAAAAAACGGGTGAAGGCTTCTACGCTAAGATTACAAATAACTATGGTACAGACAAAGCTGAAACAGTTGTAAAACACGGTAGTTTTGGTGCAAAGAAAGATGATGTTGATTCAAGTTATGACTATTATTTGTTCCAAGGTATTGACAATACTGTAAAGACTTTGTCTATTGAAATTAGTTTTGATGGCACAGCTGAAAACGCTAAAACTTACTTGTTTGTAATTGACCCTGAAAACTATGAACTTGAAGCTGCTCCTACGGCTCAAGAATAATTGAAAAATTATTCATTTTAGGAAACAATTTTAATTAAGAAAAAGCGGGACTTTTTTCTCGGGCGACTCTTTTAGTGTAGACCTATACGAAAAGAGCGAGAAGATTTCTCGCTTTCTTTTTTATTATGATTACAACAAAAAATAAAGGGTATCCTTAATGATAGGATATCCTTTTTATAATGTTAATTTTTTAGTCCATTTTAAATTCTGGCATATTAGGTAAATCATTTTCAAAAACATCTTGAATAATATCTGCTGCTTCGTCCATAAGTTCTTTTGTATGCGTTGCTGTGTAACTTGTGCGAATAATAGCATCACCAACAGGAACAGCGGGACTAACTACAGGGTTTACATATACGCCTTTATCAAACAAAACTTTGCAAGCATAGAATGTGCGATTGTCATCATAGGTATTAATAGGAATAATCGGCGCTACGCTTTCGCGAATAGGGATATTTCGCTCTTTTAGTGCGTTGCGCATATAATTTGTTATATCCATCAAATGTTTTACACGCTCGGGTTCGCGCTCCAAAATTTTAAGAGCGGCAAAAGCACAAGCAACATTTGCAGGTGTCATACTTGCAGAAAAAATGAAAGGGCGCGAATTGTGTTTTACATATTCTACAACATATTTTTTAGCAGCCATAAAACCACCAAGGCTTGCTAGGCTCTTTGAGAAAGTACCCATGATTATATCTACTTCGTCTTCCAAACCAAAGTATTCTGCAGTGCCTCGACCATGTTCACCGAAAACTCCAAGTCCGTGTGCATCATCTACCATAACGCGAGCACCATATTTTTTAGCGAGTGTAACAATTTCGGGGAGTTTACAAATATCACCGCCCATAGAAAATACACCATCGGTTACGATTAGTATTCCTTTATCTTGTGGAATATTTTGAAGGTTACGCTCTAGATCTTCCATATCGCTGTGGTTGTATCTGTACATTTTTGCATAACTTAATCTACAACCATCATATATACTTGCGTGGTTTTCTTTATCACATAAAATTACATCGTTGCGCCCAGCAATCGCGCTGATAATTCCGAGATTGCTTTGAAAACCTGTACCGAAGGTGATAACTTCGTCCTTGTGCAAAAATTTAGCAAGTTCGTTTTCAAATTCAAGATGCAAGTCTAAAGTTCCGTTTAAGAAGCGCGAACCAGAACAACCAGAACCATATTTTTTGTATGCTTCAATACCTGCTTCGATAACTTCGGGGTGGCTAGTTAAACCTAGATAGTTGTTACTACCAATCATTATAACTCTGTGGCCTTCCATGTTTACGACAACATCTTGTCCGCTTTCTAGATAGTGGAAATAGGGGTAAATGCCCATTTCCTTTACTTTGTCCACTGTTGAAAATTTTTCACATTTTTCAAATAAATCCATTTCATTTCTCCGTTTAGTATTAATATAAATTATTATAACAAATATTTTTGGTTTTGACTAGTAAAATTACTTATTAAATAATTTAAAAGTTTAATATATTTAGTTGATAAAATTCATTAAAAAGTGTATTATTAATAAATAAGGAGATTAAAATGGCTGAAAATATTATTGAATTAAAAGGTGTCAATCTTGCGTACAACAAAGATTATTGTGCGCTTTATGACATTAATTTAGAATTAAAAAAAGGCGACCGTATTTGCATTTATGGTGATACGGGAAGTGGTAAAACTGCGCTTATTCGTCTAATTGCTGGGTTGGAAAAAGCAAAAGAAGGCGAGTGTCTTTTAAAAGGAACTCCTGTAAACAAGGTGAATTTTGCTCGCGATGTTTCTCTCGGCTATTTATCTACAAAAGCCGTATTCTTTGAGCGCAAAAGCGTTTATAAAAATTTAATGTGGGCTTTAAAGGTGCACAAGGTAGACAAAGCCGAAAGAAAAGAGAGAATTGAAAATGTTTTACGAGAGTATGGAATTGAAGGACTCCGTGATGAAAAGGTGAAAAATCTTTGTTCTAGCGATCGCCGTCTTGTCCAAATTGCGCGTATGTCTATGCGTCCACTTGAAATTGTGCTTTGCGATGATGTTTTGGCGGAGTATGACGATATGGACACAAAGGCGAGAATTAGAAAGGCTTTATTAAAGCTTTTTGATAGCGCTCCAAAAGATAAAGTGATAATTATGACAAGCACAGACCGTAAATCTTGCGAGGGCTTTGTTAATAAGTTTATTGAGATTAAGTCTGGTAGTTTAGTGGACAAAGAGAAAGGGAAAGAGACAGCTAAAATAGACGAAAAAGTAGAGGTAAAATTTGAAACTATAGAAAAAGACGCTGAAAATATTGTTAAGGAAAAGACAAATTCTCAAAGTAAGGCAAAGCAACAATCTAAGAGTGAAAAGTCTAAAATTCAAAAGGCAACTGTAGAACAAGAAATAGTTGATAATAAAAACGATAAAGAAAATGCTAAAAATGACGAAGTAAATAAACAAGAGAGCGAAAAAGCCGAAAATAAAGAAAAAGAATTAGAGAAGTCTACGCAAGTTAATGCTGAACAAAATTCTAAAAAGAAAGACTCAAAAAATTAATGAAGTTTAATTTACTAAATTAAGATTTTACTAAATTTAAAAGAAATGAATGTTTATTTAATAGCAAAACAAAAATAAAAAAATAAGTTTAGGTAAAAAAATGAGAAATGATTATACTGAAAAAATTTCTATTAATTCATCACTTTTGGGTAAGTTGCTTGCAAACCTTGATGAGCAAAGTTTAGGGAGTGTGAGCAATATGCTACAAGATGAAAATGTACAAAAATTTTTCAATGATGATGAATTGACAACAACAGCAGAATTGTTTTTTAAAAACAACTTAAATATTCTCCAAACTAGCAAAGATGCAATTGTGCACAGGAATACACTTCTTTATAGACTTGAAAAAATTAAACGAATGTTAGGTTTAGATATCCGCAATTTTGAAGATGCAGTAACGCTTAATGTTTTATTAATTTTAAAAAGATATGAGCAAAAAAGAAAACGCCGAACAAATAAGTCCGTGCGTTTACAAAATTTAGAGTAAGACACAGTTATGTGTCTTTTGTTTTTTTAAGTTTTAAAATTTCAAAATTTTCTCCACTATTTACACTTTTATTTTCTGCTTTTATAGGCGTTGCATTTTTATCATCTTGTGTAAAAAGGGGAAGGAGTACTTTTAAAATTTCTATAAAGTTAGCGCCATTTTGATTGGTCTGCTGTTGATTATCTGCAGATTGATAATTTTGTTGTTGGCTATAACTCTGATTTGATTTTTGTGTATTATCGTAAAAATTAGTATTATTGACACTGTTATTATGTACTATGCATTGATTTTTGTTTTGCATAGTACTACTATTATTAACATTTTGTGCATAGTTGGGCAACGACCAATAAGGGTTGCTTAAATCAAAAGATTTTGTTTCAGGTGGTGGCGAAGGGGGATTTGGATTATCGTTTTGTGATGGACTAAAAAGTTTTGATAAAGCATTAATTAAAACACTTATATTTTCGCTGCCTAAATTTTTTATTATACTAAAAATATCCATAAGTTATCACCACTTTAATATATGATGACATATATTGTTTTAGTGAAAGGCGGTGAAAAATGAATTTAAAAGAATTTAGTGAAAACACAAATGTAGGTAACGATTTAGAAAGCGAAAAAAATTTTGAGAAGGAAAAAGTTTCAAAAGATAAAAAGGGTGAGGTGAAAAAAGATATAAAAAATAACTTTGAGGAAATTAGAAATACTGACGAATTTAAGCAAATTGAAAATGATTACGGCGATGCTGTACGAGATTTTATTGCAAATTATAGCGAAAAAAGCGAACCAGAATTATTAAGCGAGATGATGCGACTTATTGCGGAGAAAAAACGCGAAGGCACATTTGATGCTGAAAAAATTAAAGAAATGGCAAACAGTGTTGCGCCATTGCTTACTCCTGAACAGCGGGAAAAAATGTATAGTTATATGAGTTTTTTGGATTAGTATGTGTTTATTTAAAATAGATCCCCAACTTTTAGTTGTTAAAATTGCAAGTAAAGAGATGCAAAATAGTATTATCTATGTTGAAAATTTTGTTTTAGCGCGAAAAAAATTAAAAAACAACCCTGATATAAAAATTTTAGGCGAATACCCATTTATTCGCGCTTTTGCTATATCTAGTAACACGGCGGAAATTTTTTCTTTATCACAAATAAGTTGGGTAAATTATATTTCATCAGTTTCGACAGCGCAATGTTTAATGAATAAAGCACGCGAAAAAGTCAATGTAAATCAATTACATAAAATGGGATATCTAGGAACAAATGTTACTGTTGCTGTAATCGATACCGGATGTTATCCGCATGTTGATTTCTTGCTTGGCAAAAATCGAGTAACTAAGTTTGTTGATTTTATTAATGATGAAAATATTTTATATGATGACAATGGTCATGGTACTTTTGTGGCTGGCGTGCTTGCTGGAAGTGGTGCAAGCAGTGCAGGGGAGTTTTGCGGAATCGCGCCAGACTGTAATTTAATAATATTAAAAGCACTAAATAATGATGGTCAAACACAAGCATTTAAAGTATTAGATGCTATGCAATGGGTATTTGAACATAAAAGCGAGTACAATATTAGAGTTGTTTGTATGAGTTTTGGTAGTACTCCGCTTGCGCGCAATGACCCTTTAAGCCTTGGAGCATCGAGCCTTTGGGATGCGGGAATTGTGGTGGTTGGCGCTGTTGGAAATGATGGTCCAAATGCTGGAACGGTGAAATCACCGGGAAGTTGTGCAAAAATTATAACCGTTGGTTGTGCTGACACAACAGGCGAGCAAACCAAAGTTGCAGACTTTAGTTCTCGTGGACCAATTTTCGATACAATTAAACCTGATTTGGTCGCGCCTGGGGTTGATATTACTTCTCTTTCTAATGATGTGAATTTGTTAACAAAAATGTCTGGCACAAGTGTAAGCACTCCATTTGTTGCTGGCGTTGCAACACTTTTATTACAGCGCGAGCCGTATCTTACGCCTAATCAAATAAAGGCAAAAATAATGTACAGTTCGCAAAAATTAGATTGCCAGCCTAATGATTGTGGAATGGGCTTGCTGGACGCTTATGCAAGCTTTGAGTTTTAATGCTTTTAAATTTAATACATAATTAGACAAAAATAGTGTTAAAAGCACTATTTTTATTATTTTTTGCAAGAAAATTTGATGTAGACTCATTATATATGCTCAAAGGAGGTATTATGCAAGTAAATTCTAAAATATATCTTGATACTTTGTATCTACAGATTTCGGGTGAATTAGATGAGCATACGGCACATTATGCACGAACCACAATGGATGAGCAACTCGAAAAAGGAGATTTTAAACAAGTAATAATTGATTTATCGCAACTTGATTTTATGGATAGTACGGGGATAGGCGTGCTAATAGGACGATATAAAAAAATGAAAGAGCGAAATTTACCAATTTTTATATCAAACCCAAGTGCTCAAGCAGATAAAATTTTTAAAATGACGGCGCTTTATGATGTAATGCCGAAAATAAATTAAAGGAGTATTTATGAATTATATTAATGAAATGACGCTGACTTTTGAATCGCATTCGATAAATGAAGGTTTTGCACGAAGTGCTGTAGCCGCTTTTTGTGTGCAACTTAATCCAACACTTGATGAAATAACAGATATAAAAACTGCAGTTAGCGAAGCTGTTACTAATTGCGTGGTCCACGCATATCCTAAAACAAAAGGGGAAATAACAGTTTGGGTAGGGCTTACCAATACGCGCGAAATTGATATAAAAGTACTTGATAGTGGTGTGGGAATAACTGACTTTAACAAAGCGCGCGAACCATTTTTTACGACAAAACCGAATGATGAACGCGCTGGAATGGGATTTACAGTTATGGAAAGTTTTATGGATGAAGTTGTTTTAAGCAAAAATGGAAAGCGCGGTGTTTGTGTGTTTATGCATAAAGTTTTAGAAAGGCGAAAAAGCGCAATAGGGGGTGTAAATGGTTGATTATGAGCAAACTTTGAGGCTGATTAGACTTGCGCAGGCGGGCGATGAGACGGCCAAAAATATGCTTATCAACCAAAATTATCCGCTCGTAAAAAGTGTAATAAGGCGTTATCGTAATAAAGGTGTTGATTATGATGATTTATTTCAACTTGGGTGTGTCGGCTTTGTAAAAGCAGTTAATAATTTTGACTGTTCATATAATGTAAAGTTTAGTACTTATGCTGTGCCAATGATAGCAGGAGAAGTGAAACGCTTTTTGCGAGACGATGGCTATATTAAAGTTAGTCGTGCCATAAAAGCCCAAGCAATTGAAATTAAAAAATATATTCAAAGCCTACCTAATGATGAATCTCCTGATATACAAGAAATAGCCAACCATTTTAATTTAGATCCGCAAGAAGTAATTTTTGCTATGGATAGTGTAAAATATCCAATGAGTCTTTCTGCGCCAATTGATACAACCGATGAAGGAAGTGTGACATTAGGTGAGCGCATAGCGGACCCTGATGATGAGGAAAATAAATTAGACCACTTTATACTAAAAGAATTGATTTCGACGCTATCACCGCGCGAGCGAAAAATTATAATTATGCGCTATTATCGCGATAAAACACAAAGCGAAATAGCGAAAGAATTAGGTGTAAGCCAAGTACAAGTTTCTCGTATAGAAAATAAAGTAATAGATACTATGCGCAAAAAATTCAAAGAATAGCAATTTTTTATAATAAAAAACAACGCATAGTATATTGCATAGTACTTATTTTTTATATTTAAATTTATTTTTTGGTTTTTTAAAATTTTATATTTTAATTATTGAAAGCACTTTTTATAGTGTTTTTATTTTTAATAAAAATGCATATTTATGTATAGTTATTAATTTATTTTGATTTGCAAAAGGCGTGTATTCAAATAAATTTTTGTTTTTAAAATAGGGGATAACAAATGAAGTTATATTAAAGTTTTTTAAATAGTAGTTTTTATTATTGAATTTTATTTGTCTTTTTGATATAATTGAGTAAATACAAAAGTAGGTTTAAAATTATGAAAAATAAAAATATTGATGCCATTATGGCACACATAACCGAACTTTTTCCTAATCCCGATCCTGAACTAAAATATGATACACCTTTTCAATGCTTGGTGGCGGTAATTTTAAGCGCACAATGTACTGATAAAAGAGTAAATTTAGTAACCGAAGGTCTTTTTAAAAAATATCCAGACTCAGTTACTTTAGGCAGATTATCTCAAAGTGAACTTGAAAAAGAAATATATAGTCTTGGCTTCTATCACAATAAAGCAAAGAATATTTTGGCACTTTGCAAGGTTTTAAACGAAAAGTACAATGGCGATGTTCCAAGTGACCCTGAAACTTTAGAAAGTTTACCAGGGGTTGGGCGTAAAACTGCTAATGTTGTTTCAAGTGCGTTATTCGGAGCGAATAGAATAGGTGTCGATACTCATATTTTTCGCGTAACTAATAGGTTAGGCTTGGTCGATGCGAAAAATCCGCTTGAAGTCGAAAAGCAATGGAACGAATATTACCCTGAATATATAAACCACGATGCGCATTTTCGTTTAGTGTTGTTTGGTCGATACAAATGCAAGGCGCAAAAGCCTGATTGTGAAAACTGTAAACTTAAATCAATTTGCAAATATTTTAACGAAAAAGTAGGGAAATAATAATTCTACTATTATAATAAAAATACTTATTTTTGCTTACTATATAATATATTGAAGTGCAGTCTTGACAATATTGTAAAAAATTAGTAAAATTGTTATATATTTTTTAACCGTTCAAAAACGGTATTATTAATTTATAAATTAAAAAATTACGCTAAAAATATTACAAAACGCAAAAGGATAAAATTATGTTTGTTGATAAAGTAAATATTTATGTGAAAGCGGGTGACGGTGGCGATGGCGCTGTTTCTTTTCGCCGTGAAAAATATGTTCCAAATGGTGGACCAAATGGTGGTGATGGTGGAAAAGGTGGCGATGTTGTTTTAAAAGTTAACGACAGCCTTAATACTTTAATTGATTTTCGATACACAAAACATTTTCGTGCGGAGAATGGCGGAAAGGGTGATATCAAAAATATGTCAGGCAAAAGCGGGGCTAATTTAATTATAAATGTGCCAAAGGGTACAGTGGTGAAAGACACTGAAACGGGCAAAGTAATTGTTGATATGTTTGATGATAATATGGAATTTACTTTGCTTCGTGGCGGTAATGGCGGAAAAGGTAATCAGCATTACGCAACATCGCGCAGACAAACTCCACGATTTAGTCAAGCAGGGCAAAAGACTAAAGAGCATCAAATAACGCTCGAACTAAAAACTATTGCCGATGTTGGTTTGGTAGGATATCCAAATGTAGGTAAATCAACTTTGCTTGGCGCTATAACTGATGCGAAACCTAAAATCGCAAATTATCACTTTACAACTCTTTCGCCAAATCTTGGTGTTTTAAAAATGTATGATAAAGTTTGTGTAGTCGCTGATATTCCTGGGCTTATTGAAGGGGCAAGTACAGGTGTTGGGCTTGGACATCAGTTTTTAAGGCATATCGAACGCACACGCCTAATTGTTCATGTAGTCGATATTAGTGGTAGTGAAGGGCGCGACCCGAAAAATGATTTTGAAACAATTAATCGTGAACTCGGTGAATATAGTACTATTCTTGCTACCCGTCCGCAAATTATTGCGTTAAATAAAGTAGATTTGCTTCCGCCTGATTCTACCGCTATTGCTGATTTTAAAAAATTTTTATCAAAGCAGAAAAATTTTAAATATGCGCCAATTTGTGAAATTTCAGCAAGTACGCATAAGGGTGTTGATGAATTGGTAAAAATAATTTTTGAAAAACTTGATACTATTCCTAAACCTGAGCGAATTGAAGCGGAAATTGTTGATTATGATGAGCGCGACCGCGAACCACTTGCGTTTAATAAAATAGACGAAAATACTTATGTAGTAACAGGGGGAAGTATTCAAGGGCTAGCGCGCAAAATTAATGTCGATGACGATGATGGACTTGCGTACTTCCAGCGCCGAATCCGTGAAGACGGAATTATCGCCGAACTTAAAAAACTTGGACTAAAAGATGGAGATACGGTTGTTATCGGCGAAGTGGAATTTGAATACACAGAATAAATTTATTTTATAAACAATAATTTTTTGAATTATTTGAATCGTAAAAAGATTAAATTTTTAAATTTTATGTTAGTTTTAATCTATTAACATTAATTTTAATTTTTAGTAACTAAAAACTTTATTGCAAATAAGAATAAAAATTTTTTATAAGGGGGAAAACGATGATTACACCAAAACAGCGTGCAGAACTTCGTAAGACTGCGCAAAATATAGAACCTATTATGCAGGTTGGTAAAGATGGGCTTGGAATAAATGTTGTCAACACTGCCGACCAAGCACTTTTTGCTCGTGAATTGATAAAAATAACTGTGTTAGAGAGTTGCGAGTTAGCCGTTCGTGATGTTGCTGAACAATTAGCGGCTCGTTGTAAGGCGGATATTGTGCAAGTGATAGGGCGAAAAATTGTTTTATACAAAAAGAACGAGAAAAAGAAAGCAAAATAATGTATGTAGTTTTATACTTCATACCTTTTTATTTTTTGATTAAAATTTAAGTTTTAAATCTTAATAAATAAAAGGATAGCGTTGATTTCGCTATCCCTTTTAATTTTTGTGTTATTGTTGACGATTTGCGCCTTTCTTTTATAAAATAATTTCATACACTTTCTAGCGTTTTATTAATGGATAAACTTTTATAATAAGCGCAATTATACATAAAATACTTCCTGAAATTAGATAATAAATTTTGAAAGGCACTAAGAAACTGCTTAAAATTATTAAAAGCCCAAAAAGCAAATAATTGCGAGCGCGTGCGGAGTTAAAAGCATAGGCAAGTAATTCTTTATATTTCATTTTTGGTTTAGTGATATCGATAACTTCGGGTAGGGTAACAGCGGAACTTTTTGCGTAGTCTTGATAAAATAGAAAAAAGTCCCAAAACTCTATTTTTATATTGTTTATTTTTTCTGCAAAGCTGCGCGCATCGTCTTGAATATCGTTGGCGCAAAATATTATTTTATTAATATTGTTGTTTTTGGCGATTATTATAAATTTTGATAAAGTTTCAAGGGATACTTCGCTATTTTTAAAATAGGGAACAAAAAGGGCTTTCGTTACATAAATATTATTTTCATTCGTTTTGTAATTTTCAGTATTTGATTGGATGGGAGAATTAGAAGGAGTGTTATTTAAATTAGTTTGTTGGGGTAGTAGAAGTTGTGTAGGGCTAGCGTGAGTTTCATTTTTAGTGGTATTATGCACTGTATTGTGCGTAGTACTATGCATATCATTTTGCGCAGTCTTTTGAGTTAAAATTAAGGCATTTTTTAATTTTTTGGTGTAAAAGGTTTTAGACAATATTTTTTCGAAATAATTTAAAATATTTGGTAAGCTTGTGTAATTTAGGTTTAGGGCAATTTTAGAAGCAGTATCTCGTTCTTTTTTGTCTAATGTAATTTTTATTGAATGCTTTTTATTTAAAAAGTATACTAAAAAGGTAATTAAAAAGGCAAGCACTCCGCCGAGAATTGCGCTAATTACTGCTTGTCTAGAATAAAATCTTATCCACGCAAAAAACAAAAGCCAAAGAACCAAAAATAAAACTGTTGTATCTAAAATTATACTAAGTTTTGAACGCATTGTGTATTCCTTTTCTTTTTTGAGTAATTATTAACAAAAAGCCTTTACATTAAACAAAATAATTGACTTAAACAACAATTAAGAGTATAATTTAAACAAATCACTTTTAGGAGCAGAAATGAAAGCAAAACAATTTGTTAAAGACTATACACTTGCTACGACCGCGTGCAAGGTTTTTGAGGAAAATAAGGCGGAAAACATTTTATTAATCGATGTTTCATATTTATCTAACATTGCTGATTATTTTGTAATCGCAACAGCGAACAGTACTATTCACGCAAAATCTTTAGTTGAACATATTGAGGACGCGTTAGAGAAAAAGGGCGAAAAAGTTTATAGGCGCGATGGTGCTGGTGACGGTAGGTGGCTAGTACTCGATTTTGGAACTTTAATTGTTCATATATTTACACCTGAAATTCGTGAGTTTTATCACTTGGAAAAATTGTGGAATGACGGAAAAAATACTTTGAATATGGCTGGTATTAATAAATTAATTGAAAAGGCTGATTTGGAGAGTAAAAAGGCGCAAGCAGAAAGTGAAAGTGATAAAATTGAAACTGTGGTAAAGAGTGAAGACGATTTAAAGAAAGAAAATAAAAAAGCAAAAGAGAATAAAAAGGTAAAAGAAATAGATAGAAGCCAAAATAATGAAAAATTAATCATTTTGGCTGAAAATGAAGTTGCACAGAATGGTGAAAACGACTCGGAGAAAAAGGAATAGTATGGAAACGGTTGTATCAAATTTGCAAGATTTTAATAATTTTGCCGTAGATTTTGCGAAAAGGCTTAAACCTGGAGATGTTGTTTTGCTTACAGGCGATTTAGGGGCTGGTAAAACAACTTTTGTTAAATTTGTGGCGCGCGAATTAGGATTTGAAGGTTTAGTTACAAGTCCAACTTTTACTCTTTTAAACGAGTATTCAGGAAAAATGCCTATTTATCACTTTGATATGTATAGGCTAAAATCTGGAGCAGAAGCAATCGAAAGTGGGCTAGATGAGATTTTAAAATCAGGCGAAGGAGTTTGCTTTGTCGAATGGCCACAAAAAGTTGCTGGAATCTTGCCTTCTAAAAACATAATGCTTGATATTACAGTCCTACCTGATAATTCTCGAAAAATAAAGGTTTCAAAAACGCAATGAAAATTCTTTGTATAAACACAACAGCGCGCGAAACGCAACTTGCTGTTATAAAAGATGATTTAGTATATACCAAAATTTCAGGCTTTACTCGACACAGTGAAGCCCTTTTTCCGTTGCTTGATGATTTACTAAATATTAGTAATACTACACTAGATGATTTAGATGCTATTGCATGTGTGGTTGGACCAGGTTCGTTTACGGGGATTAGAATTGGTTTGAGCGTGGCAAAAGGTTTTGCTTTTGTGAAAAAAATTCCTATTATTTCAGTAACTGCGTTAGAGTTACTCGCGATTAATAAAGCAGACAAGACGGAAAAGAAAATTTCCGCTGTTATTAATGCAGGGGCTGGACTTGTTTACTATCAAGAATTTTTAATTAAAGATAAGTCAATTACTCAAATTACAGCACCAAATGTTGATAAAGTCGAGCATTATCTTGGATATATTTCAGCAAATTTTAATAATGAAATAGAATTTGCTTACAATAACAACGATGAGAAAAGCGAACCATATTTACAATTTGGCGAACAAGTTAATTACGAAATTGAAGCATTAATTAAAATTGCAAAATTAAAGTATGAGAAAAAAGATTTCAGTGATGCTATAAATATTGCGCCATTATATTTGCGAGTTAGTCAGGCGGAGCAAGATGTAAAGAATTTAACTTTTCGTCAGGCAACTATTAATGATATTGATGATATTTTAATTTTAGAAAATCAAAATGATACATTTGACTTACAATGGAGTGAAATTGCAACGCGCCAAAGTTTTGATAATCCTAATTATAGGTGTTATCTTGCGTATAGTGGTGACGAAGTGAAGGGTATGGTTTCTGTAATGTTACTTGCTGGGGAAGCGGAAATTTTACGCGTTGTAGTTTTAGGCAGTGCGCGCTTAAATAAAGTTGGTACTAGATTATTAAATTTTGTCTTGGAGACATTAAAAAAAGAAAATTGTAAAGCTGTCTTTTTGGAAGTCAATTCAAAAAACTTTCCAGCATATTCACTATACAAAAAAATTGGTTTTAGAGAAGTTGGCAAGCGCGATGATTACTATGAGCGCGGTCAAGATGCGATTCTTATGCGCTATGATTTATAGCAAAAAATACTTTTAGGGCATATATAAATTAAAATAATTAGTGGAGTTTGTATGCCCATTTATCGTGGAATGTATTATACTAAAAACGGGTGCGGTGAACCTATTTTACTCCTTCACGGCTGGGGGGCAAATAGCGACATTTGGCGCCCGATTTTATATGATTTAGAGCAAAACTTTACCGTATACTGTGTCGACTTTTGGGGATTTGGGAAAAGCGAAAAGCCTTTAATTAACGCCGATATTTTTAGTTATGCAAATGTTATTGAACAATTTATTCGCAATATAATTTGTGCTCCAACAAATATTTTAGGACATAGTTTCGGTGGGCGAGTTGCACTAATTTTAGGGCAAAGCAAATTGGTTAAAAAAATTATTTTAGTGGATAGCGCTGGGCTAAAACCAAAATTTAGTCTTAAAAAGTATTATTTAATAAAAAAATATAAAAGACAAAAAAGAATAGTAGCGCAAGGAAAAGCAAGCAAAGAATCGCTTGAAAAGTTTGGCTCGGTTGATTATCAATCGTTGAATGATCTAATGAAAGGCGTATTTGTGCGAGTCGTTAATCAAGATTTAGCGCGTTTTGCAGGTGCTATAAATAAGCCGACACTTATTATTTGGGGAGATAAAGATATAACAACGCCTATTTATATGGCAAAAAGATTGCACAAAATGATAAAAAATAGTATACTTGTAATAATTAATGGTGGGCATTTTAGTTTTATTGATGATACAAATCAATTTTTAAGGGCTTGTTATCAATTTTTGCTAAACTAGGAGTTTATATGTACGAATTTTTTGATTTTGCAAATTGGCATTTTTATATCGCTTTAATTTTGTCTGCTGTGAATGCGGGTGTTTTATGTCTTGAAGGATACAAATTCTTGCAAGTAATACAACTTTCAGGTTATCATACGCGCGGTTATTTTGAATGGCTAAAAGGCTCGGGGGGCGCATATGTAGGTAGACTTGCAATGGTAGCCATTTTATCATGCGCGTGTATGATTGTAACTAATGTTATTGTTATGAATTATAACGAATATTTTAGTTATCTAGGCTTAATTTTCTATTTCCTGTTTAGTTATATTTATATAATTAATGTTCATCTTGCACCAAAGAAAACGCCTCTAAAAATGACGCATAGGATGAATAGGGCGGTAATACTTCTCTATATTTTGTGTTTTGCTGTTTCTTTTGGGCTTATACTTTTATCGAGTATGTTTTTGTGGTTTTTCCGCTTTGGTGCAGTTGCTCTTTCTCCTTTAATACTTCCTATACTTGTTCCTTTTGTGCATTGGCTACTCAAACCACTTGAAAGCGCGATTGGGAAAAGTTATATTCGAAAATCAAATAAAAAATTGGCGCAATTTCCTAATTTAATAAAAATTGGCATAACGGGAAGTTTTGGTAAGACTAGCACAAAAAACTTTTTAGCAACAATCCTTTCAGAGAAATACAGTGTTTGCGCAACTCCGTTTAATTTTAATACTCCTATGGGCATAACAAAAACTGTTTTGCAGTACTTGAGCCTTGGTCATCAAGTTTTTATTGCTGAAATGGGAGCGCGACAAACAGGGGACATTGCAGAACTTTGCGAACTTGTGCATCCGCAGTATGCAATTCTTACAGCAATTGGAGCACAGCATATCGCTACATTTAAATCACTTGATAATGTAAAGCGCACAAAAGCAGAATTGCCTAAATTTTTAGGCGAAAATGGTTTTTGTGTGTTTGATGGCGATAGTGAGCCCGTGCAAGAAATTGCCGATGAAAGTATTTGTAGGAAAAGTATAGTTTCAATTAAACATAAAGCCGATGTGTACGCGACTGACATTATTACAACGGACAAGGGTACTACATTTACGCTTCATATAGGCAAAGATTCTTTAAAAGCAGAAACTCGACTTTTAGGGCTTCATAACATAAGTAATTTGCTACTTTGTGTCGCTATGGCTCGTGAATTAGGTTTGACAAATGAACAAATTTTGAACGGTATTTCGAAGGTTGCGCCTGTTGAACATAGACTACAACTTATAAATGCTGAAAATAATGTTGTTATACTTGATGATACTTATAATGCAAGTATTGAAGGAAGCCAGCGCGCGCTTGAAGTTTTAAGTATGTTTAAGGATAGGCGAAAAATAGTGATTACGCCAGGGCTTGTTGAACTTGGCACTCTCGAAAGACTTGAAAATTATAATTTTGGTAAACGAATAAGTGAAGTCGCTGATATTGTTGTAATTGTTAATAAAAGCAACTATTTATCAATTAGGCAAGGCTTGCTTGATAATAATTTTGACGAAACGAAAATTTACGAAGCCGAAAATTTGCTTGCAACACAAGAAATTATGAAAGATATATTACTACCAAATGATGTGATGCTTTGGGAAAATGATTTGCCAGATAATTATATTTAATTAAAAAGGTATATTTTGAACTGAATTTCAAAAAGTAGATACTAAAAAGTCTTTTTGATGCAGTTCATAAATATCTTTTTTTAAATAATATAAATATCTAGAAACTGCTTTTCACCAAAAAATTTAATAATTCATATATACTTTTATAATTTTATGGTGGGGGTAGGGTATGCAGAATATCGCCGTAATTTTCGGTGGAAAAAGCGTTGAGCACGATATTTCAATTATTACAGGAATGGGAGTTATAAAAAATTTAAGCGCAAAATATAATGTTATTCCTATTTATATATCTAAAAATGGAGTTTGGCTGACAGGTGAAAAATTAAAACTTGCAAAAAACTATAAGCCCGAACCTAGCGGGCATTTGTGTAGAATAACATTAGACGAGCCATTTTTAGAATATCGAGTTGGACTGCATAAAGTAAAGCAACATATTGATTGCGCTGTACTTGCGCTTCACGGTGGAGTGTATGAAGGGGGAGCGGTGCAAGGTGTATTGACGCTTGCGGGTATTCCTTTTACATCGGCTGGAATTTTGGGAAGTAGTTTATGTATGGATAAGGTTGCTACAAAACAAATGCTAAAATGCATAAATATAAATTCACCTAAATTTGTGTATGGCGAAAATTACAACGATATTTTAGCAAAAATTACGCGTGCTAGATTTAGTGGACCTTATATAGTAAAGCCTGCAAGGGCGGGAAGTAGTATAGGTATAACGCGAGTAAAAACTCGTGACGAATTAAAAGACGCTGTTATGTACGCATTAAACTTTGATACTAAAATTTTAGTTGAGCAATGCCTTGAAAATTTTCGAGAATTAAATATTTCGCTATTTAAATTAAACGATGAAATTAAATTTTCTAGCATTGAAGAAGTAAAAACAAATTATTTTAGTTTTGAACAAAAATATGAGAAAAATAGCAAAATTGAACGCATAATACCTGCTAAATTAGATACTATGCAACAAAAAGAAATAGAGGACATTGCTAAAAAGGTATACGAAAATTTTGATTTATCAGGTGTCGTGCGAATAGATTTTCTATTACATGATGGCACTATTTATTTAAATGAAATTAATACTATTCCAGGAAGTTTTGCTTTTTACTTATGGCGAGAAGCGGGCATATCTTTTGGAAAATTGATTTCATTAAATATTGAACAAGCCATTTTAAACTTTGAGAAAAAACGAAGTATAACCTATGAATATAATTCAACAGTTTTAAATGATTTGGCTTTTATTGATAAAGTGATAGAAAAATAATAATTATAAATAGTAATTTATAAATATTCAAAATGGCAAGAATTATTTTTTCTTGCTGTTTTTATTTAGGTAATTTATTTTTTGTTGTAATGAAGTAATTTTTGGATTTGTTTTTTCGTCACATATTAATTGATTTAAATAATTTAATTCCTCACGCGTAAAATAAATTTTGTTTAAATCAATAGTTGCGGATAAGTAAATTCCGCCTTTTGGTCCAGACTGTGTTGAAATTGGGATACCAAGCGCGCTCATACTATTTATGTATCTATATATTGAGCGTTCGCTTACTTCAAATTTGCGTGCAAGTTCTCTTGCTGTCGTCCGTTTACACTGCATTAACAGTAACAAAATTCCCATCATTATATATAGTTGCATCGCGCTTCCTTTTTTTCCATATTTTTACAATTATACCATATTAACTTACAAAAAACAAACATATGTTCTAATTTTATTAAAAATATCATCTATAAA
Source organism: uncultured Clostridia bacterium (assembly GCA_944383915.1). Taxonomy (GTDB): domain Bacteria; phylum Bacillota; class Clostridia; order Christensenellales; family UBA1242; genus UBA7867. Next base: position 16,104 of record CALWRJ010000005.1, on the reverse strand, counting down.
AAAATACTTTATTTTATATAATATAATTATAATTAATTATTCAATAAGGTAAGAATTTATGATAAATTTTAATAATTAAATTATTTTGTAATAGAATGTGATACTAACGAATATAATTTTATGATAGCAAACACTTTTTTCGACACACTCGACTAAAAGTTGTGCTTTATCTACTTTTTTTAGACAATTTTCGCGTATACGGGTGTGCTAAAAATTTGCTAAAATTAATTATGTGAGGAAGCAATGAAATTTCTTGTAATAAAAAGAACAGTTGTTTGGTCGGCGTTTATGTTTATTGTACTTTGTGCGGTCCTCGCGATTCCCTTAGGTGAAAATTCTATGTCTGCTGTATTTTTTGGGGATAATTTGCGCAAAGTACCAGTGTATAATGTTGACATTACCGAAAAAAAGATTGCCATAAGTTTTGATGCCGCTTGGGGTGCAGACAAGACGGAACAAATTATGGAAATCTTAAATGAATACGATGCGAACGCCACTTTCTTTTTGGTCGGCTTTTGGGCAGAAAAATATCCAGAGTTGGTTAAAAAAATACACGAGAATGGTTACGAGATAGGTACTCACAGCAATACACACCCTGATTTAACTAAACTTAGCGCAGAGCAAATAAAACTCGAACTGCAAACTTCTATGGACACAATAAAGTCAGCCGTTGGTGATGAATTAAATATCAAACTTTTCCGCGCGCCGTATGGTGCATATAATAATACAGTTATAGAAACTGCAGAATCTTTAGGGCTCCAAACTATTCAATGGAATGTTGATTCTCTTGATTGGAAAGGAATTAGCGGAGCGGAAATTTCGGAAAGAATAATGACGCGCGCTAGCCCTGGTTCTATAATTCTTTGCCATAATAATTCGGACCATATTTTAGATGCTTTGCCTATTGTATTAGATAGACTTAAAAATCAAGGGTATACAATTTGTAGTATAGGAGAAATTGTGTACAGTGAAAACTACACTATTGATCGTGCGGGTGTGCAACATTTAAATAATTAAAAAACAGGAGATGACAAAATGAATTTAGAATTTAACAACAACAGAGTTTACCTTTGTGGTACTGTGGCAAGTGAACCACAATTTAGTCATGAAGTTTATGGAGAAGGATTTTATGACTTAAATTTAAAAGTTGATAGGTTATCAGAACAATTTGATGTAATTCCTATTACGGTTTCTGAAAGACTTTTCCGCGATAATAGTTTAAAAATAGGGAATGTGCTTGCGGTTAATGGGCAATTTCGCAGTTACAATAAATTTGTAGATGGAAAAAGTAAATTAATGTTAACCGTTTTTGTGCGTGAGATAGTCGAACCTAAACCACATCAAAATAGCAATATAATCGAGTTGACAGGGTACATTTGTAAAGAGCCTATATATCGCACAACTCCTTTTAAACGCGAAATTTGCGATTGTTTACTTGCTGTAAATCGCGCGTACAATAAATCAGATTATTTACCATGTATCGCATGGGGGCGGAACGCAAGATTTGTAAGTGGCTTGGCTATTGGAGATAAACTTTATTTAACAGGGCGCATACAAAGCAGGGTATATCAAAAAAGACTTGATGATGATACAATTGAGGAACGCACCGCTTATGAAGTTTCAGTAAGCAAAGTATCAGACCAAGATAATTTAGACTATATCCTTAAACTAGACGATATAAAAGATGATACGGCTATGAGCGCTTAAATAAAAATAAAAGATTAACTAGTTTGTTAGTAATTTAAAAATTTAAATTTAAGTTTTTTCAAAAAATTTTTTATTGATTTGATTTGTTTTAAATTTCCAAAGATAAAAAGGTGTAGGTTAAAAAATCAAACAATACAATAAAAAAGTCGCGAGTTCTTTATCCGCGTCTTTTTGTTTTTAAATGCTTGCTAATATCTTTAAATAAATACTATGCACGGTACTATGCATTAAGTTTTACGAATAGTTTATGGCTTAATTACTCGTTAATTTGCGTAGTACTTAAATTTTTAAATTTATAATAATGCATAAGATATAGTTATTTTTTAAAATTGCTAAATTACATTTTAAATGTGGAAATATTATTTAAAAAAGGAATGTTGCTTAAAATATCTCTATATAGAGATGATATAAAACAAATTAATGGTGAACATGCGAGTATTATTTTATAAATTTTCTTTTGCCTTATTAAAAATATTAAAATTACCATATTTAGACAACTTTAACTACTTTTTATTTATCAAAACATTTGCTAAAATAAGCGAAATCTTATATAATATAAATATTAAGTTAAAAAATTATTCGTTTTTAAAATACTTAAATTTTAATGAAGGGGGTGGCAATCTTCGGTATTATATCGATATTAATTTCAAGTGATAGTGCTGTTGAAATTTTTATGTTGCTTGGTGCGTGGATAATTGCGATAGTGGTTGCCATTGTTTGTCACGAATTTGCACACGCTTATACTGCGGTAAAAATGGGGGATATGACACCCAAAATGGCTGGCAGAATGACATTAAATCCAATAAAACACTTTGATGCTCTTGGTTTTGTCTTTTTAATTATATTAGGTTTTGGTTGGGCGAAACCTGTACCTATTAATGCAAACAATTTCCGCAACATTCGAAAGGGTGAAGTCCTAGTATCAATTTCGGGAATACTTACAAATTTTGTTTTGTGCATAATTTTTTCTGTTTGTTTTGCCCTGACAGCATTATTGTTAGATTCAGCAGTTTTATTCTATGAATTTTTGCAAGCAGTATTTCAATTTTTAGCATACACAAATTTATGTTTTGCTGTGTTTAATTTATTGCCACTATATCCATTAGACGGATTTAATTTAATTAGGGCATTCTGCCGTTATGATAATAAATTTATACAATTTATGTACAAGTGGAGTTTTTTAATTCTTATTATTTTACTTTTAACTGGTGTGCTTGGCTGGGTAATGAGCGCGTTTGGTGATTTAGTGATATGGGGAATTGTTGATTTATTTGCACTTATGCTTTGATAATTGTTAGGGTAGAATTATATAGAAAAAGTTTGGGGGAAAACAATGGATAAAAACGAATTGAATGATGTGTTAGAAAGCGCTAGCACTACTGATAACATTATATCTAATGAAGTGAGTAAAAGTAGCACGGGGAGTGTTGAAAGTATTTCAACTAATAAAGGTACGAATCTAGATTTAGGCGATTTTGAAAATGTGGTTGGGGATGAAAATTTAGAAGGCATAACTCAAGACGATGTAAACGAAGTAAGCGAAATGGTTTTTTACTTTGAAAATCACGAAGGACCGCTTGATGTCTTGTGGAGGTTAGTTAAGTCTACAAAACTAGACATTAAAGATGTTAAGATTGCTGATATTACAGGACAGTATCTTGAATATATCCGTTCGCTACACGACTTAGATATGGAATCAATGAGTTGGTTTATTCGCGAAGCCGCTAAATTACTAGAAATCAAATCGGAAAGTTTGTTACCAAAACCAGAAACTGATGACGATACGACAGAACTTGATATGGAGGAAATTTACAAACGCCGAATGGAGTTGTATCGCATTTTCAAAGAAACTAGTGAAAGTCTTGGAGCGATAGAAAATGTTAACCGATTTTATAAAGAACCAGACAAATCAGCGAACGACTATCGAATTGTTTTAAAAAATATGAATATGCAAAATCTTGTCGATGCTTTTAGTAAATTGTTGATGCGAATTGAGCAAAAAGCAATGCCTGTGCCTGAGAAAAAGATTCAAAAAGATAGGTTTACAGTGCGTGATTGCTTTCAAAATATACAAACTAAACTTAGTGAAAAAAAGCATATGCATTTTAACGAGTTGTTTGGACACGACTTTACGCGAAGTGAAATAATAAATACATTTTTAGCGTTACTAGAGTTATTAAAAATACAGTATGCAACGGTCGTGCAAAATGAAATTTTTGGCGATATAAGCATAGAGAAAAGAGAAGGAGCACAAGTAAATGCAGAAGAATTTACCGAGTATAATTGAGGGGATTTTGTTTGTCGCGGGGGCGGGAGTAAGCGTTGCTGAAATTGCTGAAAAGTTAGATGTTCCCGAAAATGATGTAATGTCTGCCTACGAATATCTAAAAGAAAATAAGTATAATGATGATAGCGGTATTCAAATTATTCACTACAAAGATAAAATTCAACTTTGTTCTAATCCAAATATCGCCGACCCAATAAGTTTAGTATTAAATCCCATTCGCGAGCGCGCTCTAACAAAAACAGCGCTCGAAACCGTAGCTATCATTGCTTACCAACAACCTATTACTCGCCTTGAAATTGAAAATATAAGAGGGGTAAGTAGTGATTATGCTATTCAACTTTTACTTACTCATAACCTAATTGAAGTGGTAGGTAGGAAAGATGTTGTAGGTAAACCATTGTTATTTGGTACAACTGACGAGTTTCTAAAAAGATTTGAGTTGGAAAGCCTTGACCAATTACCAAAGTATGAGGAATTATTAGAGCAAATAAAAGTATTGACTCAAGGAACAGATAGCGATTCAATGTACTATGATTACGATGTTGTTCCACTTGATGAACAGGGTGACGCAGAGGCAGAACTATTAAAGCAACAAGCAAATCAATAAAATTTAGTAAAAAATTGGAAAAAAGTGCACAATTTAGTGCATTTTTTTTGTTTTTATTCAAATAATAGCCGTATGCAATGGTATTATGTCTTGTTAATTAGCGTTTTCGTAGTGGCACTGCTCCTAACTTTCCCTTTAAAAATAGGATTGAGCAGTTACATCAATCTGCGAGAGAATCTAGGTGCGGTACTGTGTACTTTTTATGGTTTCACGGTATTATGTTTTCAGTTTAAATTAAACAAGACCGCCATTACAATTATCAAACGAAAAGGCGAGGATAAAGATATCCCGATAAACATTATCGACAAAGATGTTATTTTTATGGAGTACTTTATAAAAAGTGTTTTTCGGTATATAGGCTTAAACAAAATTTCTGTGTATTTTATGGTTGGAAGTAACAACAATGCATTTGCACCTGCCATAATCGGTGGAGTGTATAAAAGTTTAATGTATAGTATTTTTGCTTACCTTTTTACAAAAAAAGGGGAATTTCCTGCATACATAGGATTAGAGACTGAAAATACCCAGGATATGTTAAAACTTGCGGGTGAGTGCAAAGTAATCTTTTCGTTGTGGATAATTTTATATGGCTATTTAAGAGCGAAAAAATTGACAAAAAGGTGGTTAATTATTTATGAAAGAATTTCAAGACAAGAGCGAAAATCCAATCGCGCAAATAGTTAGTGATGCGCTTGAACGCGTAAAAACACTTGTTGATATGGATACTATTATGGGAAATGCTCTCGAAATGGAAGATGGTGTAGTTGCCTATCCTATTATTAAAATAACAATAGGAGTTGTTTCTGGGGGCGGTCAATATGCTTCTAAAATGATTGTAAGAAAAGCGGGGACTCATTTTCCTTTTGCTGGTGGCGCAGGTACTGGTTTTACTGCTGAGCCTATGGGGTTTTTAATTGTAAATAAAGGTGAACATCAATTAATCACAATGCAAAATAAAAACGCGTTTGCTAGTGTTATGGATAAAGTTGGTGGCGCTTTAAGTGATTATTTAAAGAGTCTTGCAAAAAAAGAAAGTAAAAAGAAGGAGTAAATGATGAAAAAAATATTTTTTCTTGCCATGTTTACTATATGTGTGGCTTTAATTAGTTTTTTGCAAAGTGATTTAAATGTTAAAGCAATGCAAGAAGATGTTTTTCCAAAAGCAAGCATTACAACGACAAGTAGTGCTGGTTCTGCTTTTGTTTTTGATGGAAATACAGGCAGGGTGTTTTATGAAAAGAATGCCGATACTAAACGCGCTATGGCAAGTACTACTAAAATTGCAACCGCGATTACAGTAATTGAGAACTGCAAAGATTTAGACGCGTTAGTTAGCGTAGATAAACGCGCTATAGGAATTGAAGGCACAAGTATTTATTTAAGAGAAGGAGAACAACTCACCGTTCGCGATTTGTTGTATGGACTAATGCTTCGTAGCGGAAATGATGCCGCTTGCGCTCTTGCTTACTATATAGCAGGTGGAATAGACGAATTTTGTGTATTAATGAATGAAATGGCACAAAAAGTTGGCGCTAAAAACACAAATTTTACGAATCCGCATGGACTTGATGATGAAAATCATTATACAACAGCTCGTGATTTAGCGCGTATTACTGCTTATGCATTAAATAATAAAGATTTTGCACAAATTGTGGCCACAAAGAATATAAAAATTCCAAGCAAAGAGGAAGGACATAGGTTTTTAGCAAATAAAAATAGGCTACTTAATAGTCTAGAGGGCTGTATAGGAGTTAAAACAGGTTATACGAGCAAGGCTGGTCGTTGTTTAGTTAGTGCAGCCGAACGCGATGGACTAAGAGTTGTTTGTGTAGTTTTAAATTGCGGACCTATGTTTGAGGAAAGCGCGCAAATGATTAACGATGTGTTCAGTAAATACGCAAGTTATGAGATTTTATCTCCTTATCAATATATTAGAGATATTCCACTCGAAAATGGTGATGTTGAGAGCGTTCAAGTTTATTCTAAAAATGGCTTAACTCTAACACTAACCGAGCAAGAACATCAAGATATTCATTTAATATATAATTTACCAGAAAGTCTAAAAGCGCCTGTAAAATCAGGTGAAGTTGTGGGGAATGTCGAAGTTTATTATGGTAAACACTTGATTTTTAGCGAAAAAATATATACAATAGAAGGAGTAGACTCCAAATTATTAAAAGACAAGGTCAAAGATATAATCGACCGTTGGGGTGTTGAGATTTAAATACAGAGGAAAATATGAGATTAAACAAATTTATGGCATTATCTGGTGTCGATAGCAGACGAAAATGTGACGAAATTATTTTAAGCGGACGCGTGCGTGTCAATGCTCGAGTTGTAAAAAAATTAGGTACGCAGGTTGACGAGGAGAGAGATTTAGTTACGCTTGATAACAAACCTATACGGTTAAAAGGCGAGTATGTTTATTTAATGTTAAACAAGCCTGTTGGCACAGTTACGACAGTTATTGACCCGCAGCACAGACGAACAGTTATGGATTGTTTACCAAAATTAGATAAACGCGTATATCCAGTAGGTAGGTTAGACTATAATACTAGTGGCTTACTCCTATTTACTAATGATGGTGATACCGCTCAAAAATTAATTCACCCTAAATATGAGTTTGAAAAAACATATCTTGCTACAATTAATGGTACATTAAGTAATGAAAGTATTGAAAAACTACGAAATGGTGTCGATATAGGTGATTTTGTTACAAGCCCCGCTCGAGTGATACTTGTAAACAGTGCGCATAATCAGTCTACTTTTGAAATTACTATTCACGAGGGTAAAAATAGGCAAGTGCGCAGAATGTTTGAGAGTGTCGGGAGCGAGGTTCAAGTTTTAAAGCGTATTGCGTATGGTAAATTGCAACTTGGTGATTTACCTGTCGGCAAAACGCGAACGCTTACAGAGGATGAAATAAAATACATTACCTCATTATAGGAGGATATATGTCATTTTTTTATTGGATAGTGTGGGGAATAGTTATGCCGTTTATGCGCATATTTTTTCCTACGCGTGTAATAGGTAGAAAAAACCAACCAAAAGGTAAAGCGATTTTTGTTTGCAACCATACTTCAAATTTAGATATTATTTTAATAGAATGTTGTCGATGCGATAGGCCATATGTACTAGCAAAGCATACTCTATTTAAAAATAAATTTATAGGTGCATTTTTAAAAGGACTAGGTGCTATTCCTGTAAATAGGGAGGATGTTGGCACAAGTACAATTCGTACAACTATAAAAATTTTAGAGAATGATAAGCATCTTATAATTTTCCCTGAAGGTACTCGAAAAGAGACTTTGGACGAAACGACAGCGTTAAAAAACGGAATGGCTTTATTTTCACTAAAAACAAAGGCAGAAATTGTGCCTATGTATTTAGCAAAAAAACCGCGACCGTTTATATTTAATAAACTTTTTATAGGTAAGCCTATAGATTTAACTAAATATTATGAAATGCGTCCAACAAAAGAAGTCTTGAATGAAGTCAGCAACCTTGTTATGGAACATATGCAAAAATTAAAAAAAGATTACGAGGCAACTCTTTCGCCACGCGCTCTTGCAAGACGCCAGCGCAAAATTGAGCGTGATGAGAAAAAACACCTTAAACGCCTAGAAAAAAAGAAAGCAAAAGAAATTGCGTTATCAAACGAAAATAAGGAATAAAATAAAAAACGGGATTTTCTCGTTTTTTTTTTCGTTTTTAAAGTTGTATTAGTAATAAAATTTCAAAATTATCAAATTATCTTTTGTTGTTTTTCTTTAATATGATATAATAATCAATATTAGATAATTCAATTTTTAAATCATAATATAAAGAGTAATTTGCACATAGGAAAAAGGGGTAAGGGCTATGAAAGTTTTGTTATGCTATTTTTCAGGGACAGGGAATACAAAGAAAATAGTTGATAAATATGTCGATGAATTTAAAAAGAGAAATATTGATATTGATGTTTGGAATATAGAAAAGAAAGACCAAAAATTTGATGCTAAAAATTATGATATGCTAGGAATCGCTTATCCTATTTATGCGTTTAATGCTCCTTCAATTGTTGTAGACTTTGTTAAAAATATTGCAAAGCAAGACAAAAAGAAAAAACTTTTTATAATAAAATCATCAGGTGAGCCACTTGCAATAAATAATATTTCGTCAAACAAAATAAAGAATTTGCTAAAAAGGAAAAATTTTATTTTAACAAACGAATACCATTATGTTATGCCATACAATATTATGTTTAGGCATACCGATAATATGGCTTTTAAAATGTGGGATACTGCTAAAAAAGTAATACCTGTTGATTGTGATGAAATTGTCAAAAATAAAGAATCGAAATTAAGCTATATATTTATGGGAAATCTAATTGCGTGGATTTTTCGGATTCAATATTGGGGTGGGCGTTATAATGGCAAAAAGTACGAAGTAAATGAAAAATGTATTAAGTGCAAAAAGTGCGCAAATTGTTGTCCAGTGAATAATATAAAAATTGAAAATGACAAATTCGTATTTGGTGATAGGTGTATTATGTGTATGAGATGCTCTTTTTGTTGTCCAGCAGATGCCTTTAAAATTGGCTTGTTTAATAAATGGAAAGTAAATGGTCAATATAATTTTAATAATTACAACGAAAACGAAATACAAACGCACATAAATTTTTGCAAAAATTCATACAAAAAGTATTTTGATAGATGCGATAAAAAGATAGGAGAGTATAATGATAGGCAAGGTGTTTCTCAATAAATTTATTTTGCAAACAAAGCTTATTAAATTACTAACAAAATTAAATACGAATTAAAAAGGTTAAGCGAGTTTAAAAAACTCGCTTTTTAGTACTACGCAAAGTACTATGCATCCAATTTTGCGAATAGTTTTGCTTTGAAATACTGAAATTGCTTTGAACCTTTGCGCAGTTGATTGGCGAAGCCAAACGGTCGAGGGTTTACCAAGTTTTAGATTGGGACTTGCGAAGCAAATAAGAGATCCGCTTAAAGAATTGAATAAATAAAAAAATGGAGCTACTGGCGGGACTCGAACCCGCGGCCTGTTGATTACGAATCAACTGCTCTACCAACTGAGCCACAGTAGCATAACTAAATAATATATTAGCATATCGGTAAAAAAATTTCAACTGTTTTTCATAACTATATTATTTTATTACTAATATTTAGTTAAGTTTCACACTGTGTCAAGTTTTTTCATAAAATGGCAGTGAAAGCAATGTCGGGCATGCTTTCTAGGGAGTTTTTTATGTCATGTTTTAGAAATTGGAATTGTGGTTGCGGTTCATCAAACAACTGCGGTTGTCAATCAAACTGGAATAATTGGAACAATTGTAATAGGTGCAACAACAGTTGCGTTAACTGTAATAGTTGGAATAATAGTTGGAATAATTGTAATCGTTCTTGTTGCCATTCCTCTTGTTCAAATTGTAGTGGACCATTTTGGTGTCCGCGTTTGCGCACTGTTGTTATAAGAGGTCCACGCGGTTTTCCGGGGCCACAAGGCCCTCAAGGCCCACAAGGGATACCAGGGACATCAATAGGTGCGAGCAATGCATTTTTCACAAGCCCGACAGCGCAAACTATTGCTGCTGGTGCAGATATCCCTCTTGTAAATAATATTGTTCTAAACGGAACGGATATTACTCACACAGCAGGGAGTAGCACCGTTACTTTAAACGCAGGCACTTATCTTATAAATTGGACTGCTGCGGCTACAATACCCGCTGAACTCAGTGTTTCGGCAGGTTTGACTGTAAACGGCGTTGTGAATACAAACTCACAAAGCACTGCTACAGGAACGGCAGGCAATGTTGCAAACTTATCTGGTAGCGCAATCATAAATGTTACAACACCTACTCAAATTACTTTGAGGAATTTAGGTGGCGAAAGCACAAGTTTCCAAAATGTTTCACTAAGTATTGTTAAATTGAACTAATTTGTTTGATTAAAATCAATTAATTAGGTATAATTAATAATATGGTTAGGTGTTTATTATGCACCTATTAGTGTTACGGAGGAAATATGGCAAGGCAGAATAAAGACAAATCGCTTGATGTAAACAAAACAAATTTAGTTGAAAGCGAAAAAGATAAAAGCCCGGAAAAAGATGCTGAACTAAATATTGAGGAAGGGATGGAAGGTGAAAGTGAGACTGATATTATAAGTGCTAGTGAAATTATTAACGAAAAAGAGAATGTTGTTAATTTAGATAGCACAGCTAGCGAAATCGAGTTGGGTGAGGATATAAGTCCAGAAGATGTTAAAAGCAAGTCTTTTATCAAACTTATATCAGCATTATCTTATATATTATTTTTTCTACCACTTATATTTTGCAAAAAAGAACCATTCGCACTTTATCACGCTAACCAATCATTAATATTTTGGATATTAATGGTGGCACTTTATTTGATTTTTGGCTTTATTCCAACAGTTAACTTAATTGCTTTGCCTATAATTATTCTTTTTAATGTGTTGGGGATGTTGTACGGTATGTATAATTCCGCAACAGGTAAGGCTAAACCATTCTTTTTGATAGGAAAAATCACTTTAATTAAATGGAATAATGTATAAATACAAACAACGATATCTTTTAGGATATTGTTGTTTTTTATTTAAAAAGCCTAATATATGGAGAAAACTATTCGCAAAACGAGTTGCATAATACTTTGCGTAGTACTGTATTTTTATTTAAATTTTTGTTATACAATTTGACTAGTTTTGTCTATTTTTTATTTTTATGCAAAAATTTTGCTAAAATTGCGTACTTTTGGTAAAAATTTATTTATAAATATTCAAAAAATTGCCTTTTTTATTTGACTTTAAATTATTATTTAAATATAATTTAAGTAAGTAGGGCTAGAAAAGTTTGAATAGGAGGTGCGCAAAGTGTCTAAAAAGAATATAGCGGTGCTTGATTTTGGTACAAGCCATGTATCTGTGCTGATAGGTGATAGAAGCGTAAATGGCACATTTGATGTGCGTGGTTTTGCGCAGAGTTCTTATTCAGGTTTCTTAAATGGCGAGATTTTGGAGCCCGAACTACTCAATCAAGTATTGACTCAAACTATTCAAAAAGCCGAGCAAAATGCTCGCGTAAAAATCACACATTTGTATGTCGGAGTGCCAGCAGAATTTTGTATGGCGGAAGTGCGAGTGCAAACTCTAAATTTTGACAAGAAAAGGCGAATTACAGAGCGGGATATTGAGCAAGTATTCGCAAAAGCAGACGAATTTGGTAGTAGCCCAACACACCTAGTAATCAATCGTAGCCCGATTTGTTACGAGCTAGACAATCAGGAAAGGGTTATTGACCCAAAGGGGCGAGCAACAACTTCTCTTACCGCAACTTTAAGTTTTATGTTGTGCGAGAGAAATTTCGTAGGGACTATTTCACAGGCTATTCATGAATTGAATATTCCATTCGTTGAGTTTATTTCTGAAACGCTTGCTGAGGCTATGTTTTTACTCGAACCAGAACAACGCGACCGTTGCGCAATATTAGTTGACTGTGGATATTTGTCAACTTCGGTTGCTGTTGTAGTTGGGGACGGAATTGTTCATTTGCGTTCATTTTCTCTCGGTGGGGGAATGATTACGGCGGACCTTGCGGAAATGTTGCAAATTCCTTTTGAAGTCGCAGAAATTCTCAAACAAAATATCGCACTTACGGGACAGCCTAGCGAAAATGAGAAAATGTCGGTAACTCACAACGGACAAGTTTATCAATTTGAAACTTTGGCAGTTTACGAAATAACAATGCGCAAAATTAGGCAAATTGCCAAAATGATTTCAAAAAGTTTGGAAACTTGTGAATACGAATGCCCAGACTATGTGCCGATTAGCTTAACTGGTGGCGGAATTTCGTATATAAAAGGCGTGTGCGAAACATTACGCGGGCTTGTTGGAAAAGAAGTTAGAGTCATTGCTCCTGATATTCCACAAATGTCAGAACCGACAAATAGTGCGGTATTAGGATTACTTGATTTGGCTTTAAGACAAAATCACGCAAGTTTATCATTTTTTATTAAAATTTTTAAAAAGCAATTTTAAACAAAGCAGTTTTGCTTGTAGGAGGGAATGTTATGGAAACATACAGCGGTTACGGTTCAGGACACAGTGTTAATCCTGTCGTAAAGATTAAAGTTATCGGTGTCGGAGGTGGCGGAAATAACGCCGTAAACCGAATGATTGATGCGGGCGTAAATGGAGTTGAGTTTATCGCAGTAAACACTGATAAACAGGCTTTGCAAATTAGTAAGGCTGATTACCGCATTCAAATCGGTTCAAAATTAACGCACGGTTGGGGCGCTGGTGCTGACCCAGAAATTGGACTTCAGGCTGCTGAGGAGAATTTGGAGGAACTTACTCAAGCGGTCAGTGACGCGGATTTGGTATTTATCACTGCGGGAATGGGCGGCGGTACTGGAACTGGTGCTGCACCTATGATTGCAGGGCTTACTCGAGAGAAAGAAATTTTAACAATTGCAGTTGTAACAAAACCTTTCAATTTTGAAGGTCGTCGTCGTATGGAAAATGCAGAGAAAGGGCTCGAAGCACTTCGTAAAGTCGTTGACTCTCTTGTAATTATTCCAAATGAAAAATTGTTTAAATTAGTACCAAAGGGCACAAGTATAGTGGAAACTTTCCGCTATGCAGATGATGTGTTGCGTCAAGGTGTGCAGGGTATTTCAAACCTTATTATTGAAAACTCACTTATAAATCTCGACTTTGCCGATGTCCGTACTACTATGAAAAATAGAGGACTTGCTCATATGGGTATTGGTCGTGCAAAAGGTGAGCGCCGTATTTTTGAAGCACTTTCTCAGGCTGTTTCAAGTCCACTTTTGGAAACAACTATCGAAGGCGCAACAGGTATTATTTTCAATGTTAAGGGTGGTTCAAGTTTGCCAATTGACCAGGTTCACGAAGCTGCGGACCTTATGCGTGAAATCGTTGACCCAGATTGTAATATTATTTTCGGTGCAAGTATTGACGAATCTCTTGAGGACTCTGTCGAAATTACCGTTATCGCTACAGGTTTCCAAGGCACTCAAGGCTTGTTAGATAAGTACGAAAGAGACGAAAATGACGATGTTTCACAACAAAAATATGCCGAATTTTTGGCAAGCAAAGTAGAAAGCGGAAACATTTCACCAAATAATCTTGACGAGTCTGAAAGACAAATTGTTAATGACTATTCTCAAACAAATAATATCAATAAATCAAGCCGTATGAATGTTGATTTTGACGAGTCGGACATTCCTGCTTTTGTGCGCAAATTGAGAAATAGATAATTTAATCAAATTAGATTTATCTTTTTTGCTCACGCATTGATGTAATAATAAAAAAGTTAGTTTCTTAACTAGCATAATTAAAACTGCTTTTTGGCTACATATTGTTAAATTATGGAGCAAAGTTTAAAATTGAGTATATATTTTAGACCAAATATTATAAATTGCTTTTTAGACTAATATTTTTGCTATAATTTTATGTTTAAAATAGTTTAATATTGTTTGTCGAAATCACCTAGTAATAGGTGGTTTTTGTTTTGTAACATTTTTGTTTATTTAAGATATTAGTTTCTTAAAATTATGAAGTTAAAAAGAGAATATAAGGATGTGCCTGCTTTTTCACTGGTTTAAGTATTATTTTAATAGACTTAATAAAGCATTTTTTTGGCTGATTATTATCTTTATATATAAGTTAATTTATTAAATCAAAGCAACTTTTATAAAAATTTAAAAAAAATTTTGTAAAATTGTGTCAATTCGTTTTGTATTTTTAGAGTTTTCGAGTATACTAAACTTATAAAAATAAAGAAAAAAGGGGAACAAAATATGTTAAAATTGCAAATTTCCCCTTCCCAAAACTGCATGGGGGGGGGGGGCGCTTAAATAGCCCAAAAATACTTGTTTTAAGGCATTTTAAAGGCTATTTAACTGCACAAAATATAGGTGTAAACAAGGAGTACATCTCTACGCAAAACACCCCCGTAAAAGCAAAGTATCTACCACTCCCAAACACTACTGTAAATACAGAGAATTTTTCACTCCAAAACATCAAAAATTTAATAAAACTATTCAGCGCAACCCCTTGCGCTTTTTTGTGTTAGTTTTTAAATTTTTTTAGAAAAACATTTTATTTCAAGTACAAAAAACAAGAAATTAAGGCAAATTTTAGCCTAAAAATAATTTTAGATACTAAAATGTATCAGCAAGTAAAAATGCTTAAAATACAAAAAAGTATTATATATGTTTTATATAAAGACTAATTTAATAAATTTTTATAAAAACAAATAAAAAAGGCACAAAAAAATCTAAATACAATTTTGTAAATCATAAGTATTTTGTCTAAATTTGAGATATAATAGCTTCATAAGCTTAAAAAGTTGATTTTATTTTCACAGAATATTTTGCTCTCAAAATTAAACTAACTAGCAAATCTTAAGCGCAACATTAATTAAATAAACTTAAAGCAGAATATTAAAAATAGGAGAAAAACTTAATGACTGTTAAAAACTTATTTTCAAAATATAAACTCTATACAATGCTAACTATAATCACGCTAGTTTTAATTGCAGGTGGTGTGATTTTAGGCGTTTCATTAACAAAGGACGCACAGCAACCCGCCGGAGCGGCAGTAGGTGATACATTTACTTCTGGAAGTTTAGAGTATGAAGTAACATCAGAAAATCCTAATGAAGTAGAAGTAGCCGACACAACAAGCATAAGTATTACAAGCGCACCAATACTAAGTTCTGTTAGATATGGCGGTGTTACTTATAGTGTCACCAGAATAGGAAATTATGCGTTTCGAAGTTGTAGCGGTTTAACCTCGGTAACAATACCTAATAGTGTCACCAGCATAGGAGCTTATGCGTTTAGTGATTCTGGTTTAACCTCGTTAATCGTGCCTTCTAGTGTTACCGACTGGGGACAATGGGTGTTTTCTTATTGTGACAGTTTAACCTCTGTAACAATACCAACTAATATCACCAGATGGGGACAGTATATGTTTGCTTATTGCGACAATTTAACCTCAGTAACAATAGAAAATGGTGTCACCAGCATAGAAAGTTATGCGTTTCGATATTGTACCGGTTTAACCTCGATAACAATACCAAACAGTGTCACCAGCATAGGAGATAGTGCGTTTCGAAATACCGGTTTAACCTCGGTTACAATCCCAGATAGTGTCACCAGCATAGGAATTCATGCGTTTCGAAGTTGTAGCGGTTTAACCTCGGTAACAATCCCTTCTAGTGTCACCAGCATAGGAACTTATGCGTTTGAAAGTTGTAGCGGTTTAACCTCGGTAACGATCCCCGATAGTGTCACCAGCATAGGAAATTATGCGTTTCGAGATTGTACCGGTTTAACTTCGGTATACTTTTACAACGATATTACCTCAACTTCATCCATAGGTTCATCTGCTTTTACAAACGGTAACTCTAATGTAACCTATTACTTTAAAGACCAAGCAAGTTTAGATTATGT
>CALWRJ010000004.1 GCA_944383915.1 uncultured Clostridia bacterium | reverse complement strand
GTTATTGCATTTTTTAAATAAGATATTGCTTGTTGGGGATTACTATCAGCAAAATCTATTGCTTGTTGAATATTTGTTTTTGCTTGATTGTAAAATCTTGTATAGTTCGAGACGATATAATTGTTTTCTACGTTTTCATAATTCCAAAAAGCTATTTCTTTTTCAATATAATTTATAAGTATTCTCGTGCTTTTAATAGTTTTATTAGGCAATGCGTCTTGTTTAACAATTCTATATTTATCTGGAATCGTTTTTAAAGTAACTTGATTGTTTTTAAAATACTCATCAAGTAATTTAGGATAAATAATTTTTTCTTCAGATTCTGACATTGTTTTAATCCTCCAATCCCATTAAGTAATCAATTGATACGCCGAAATATTTAGCGAGAATTACAAGTTGAGAACCTTTTACATCTGCTTGACAGTTTTCCCAGCGACAAAGAGATGATGAACCAATCTTGACTTCTCTTGCTAATGCTTGGATTGAAAGTCCTTTTTCTTGTCTTAATTCTTTTAATCTTTCTGCAAATATTTTCATAGATACCACCTTAATTTTTTATAAGTATATCCCAAATAAGAGATAAATAGTTGACTTTCCCTAAACAGGGATGATATAATTATCCCGAATAAGGAATGGTGAATTATGAAAAATATAATTAAAACTGAATTGATAGAAAATTTTGTAAAAGAAAATAACTTGTCTAAAAGCAAGTTTTGTAAGATGTGCAAAATTAGTCAAAGCACATTATATAAAATAATGACTAATGGTGAGAATTTTAGAATAATTGTAGAAATTTATTTTTTATATTTAATTTCTAACTTTTAAAAAAGTTGCAAAATACTATAATTCAATCAGTCCGTATACAAAAAATAGTAAAACTCTACGGTTAGTAGGGCGTAATTTAGAAATTTTTATGTTATAATGTTTATATAAAAAATTAAGGAGTAGTTATGGATTTACTTATTATAGGAAAATTTATAAAAGAGCAACGGAAAGCGAAAGGTTTAACTCAAGTGCAACTTGCTGAAAAACTGAATGTAAGCGAAAAAACAGTTTCTAAATGGGAATGTGGTAATGGTTTCCCAGATACGACTCTTATACTTCCACTTTGCAATACACTAGGAATCAGTGCAAATGAACTTTTGTCAGGGAAAGCGCTCGCAGTTGATGAGTATAAACAAGTTGCGGAAAACAATTTAATAAAATTAAAATCTGAGCAAGAACGAACTCACAAATTTTTGCTAACGATAGAAAATATTCTTGGATATATGGCATCGATTACATTTTTTATCCTTATTTTTGTTGCGTCTTTTGTAGATATGGCCACATGGCTAAGAATAGTTTTAATAGTAGTTGGTTTTATTCATTTTGTTGTTGCAATTCATGTTTGTTTGGTGATAGAAAAAGACGCAGGCTAATATGAGTGCCAGCATTGCCACCATAAATATATCCCAACTTATAAGCAAGTCCTGTTTTCCTTGCATTATGGAAGAACGAGATATATGAAATGCCCAAATTGCCATAAAAAATCGTGGCAAAAGAAGGTAATTAAATAAATAAAAAACTTGCCTTAAATTCTGCTTTTAGTATAAATTGTTTTAAAATATAAATTGATAAAATTAAACAAAGTGCAGGCATTATCTGCGCTTTTTTATAATATTTTTTAAATATGTTTTTTGTTGATAAAATAAAAAAAGCGTGATATAATAAATAAAAAATATCGTGGTGGTTTTATGGAATTAACAATAGATAAAAGAAAAAAAGAAATAAACGAGAAAAATAATCTAGGGCTGTCCTTTTGGGATTTGTGTTTTTGGCAAAATAATCGTATGCAGGTAAATAATGAAAGTGAAACTCGCGATAGGCTTTATAGCCTAATTGACCTTGATTTAAAGAATTTATACGGGTACGCTAATAAATATAGTAATTTTACTATTGATAGTAGTGAAAATGAGTTTATCAACAGGTATTTCGATAGGCAAGTTAGAATGTTAATTATCGAGGGTCGCGATGAAGAGGCAGAAATGGCAAAACAAAATGCGGACACTAGAAAAGATATTTTGGCGCAAAGATTTAGCAAGGCTCTATATAACGAATACAAGACTTTAATTGAGACTTTGAAAAAAACAAATTACTCGCCTAGTTTTCAATGCTTAATATTAAATGAAGCGCTATCTTATACTTATCAACTCGATTTTACGCGCGCAAAACCAGAGTTAATTGTTAATGTGCGCAAGCCTCATAAAACTATTCTTGGGCTAATAAATTTACCAAATCCAGTGCTAGATTATATTTATGAAAATGGTGCAAAGTACACGAGCTTTAAGAAGCTTTATACCGATGCGCAGGTCGAGTATCAAAACTCAATTGCAAAAACTAATAATCTTGAATATGAAGCCGCGCAAACATTCGGTAAAGGACATTGGGTAAAGTTTAATGGTGAACAAAGTGACCCGCTACATTTTGAGGAAAATGTTACAAAATTAAAGGCAATGGTTACAGGAACTCCGTGGTGTACAAACAACCTTGCGAGCCTTCATTTGAGTGAAGGTGATTTTTATGTCTTTGTAGGAAACGACAACAAGGCTCACATTGCTGTAAATATGATGGGCAACAAAATTAATTCGGTGCGTGGAGTGGAGTATGGTGGTTTTCAAGAAATTGAAAATGAATATCGCGATGTTGTACTTGCTTTTTTGGAGAAAAATAAAGAATTTAAAGGCAGTGAAAATTGGATTAGAAAAGAGAAAAGAAACGAGCAATTAATTAAGTTTAAGAACGATATAGACAGCGGAAAATTTGATGCAATTGAAACGAAAAAATTGCTTGATGTAATGATTGCACCTGATTACGGCGCGTTTAACGAAAATAGTAATTTAAAAAACTTGCGACAGTCTTTATCTAAAATTGCACCTATTTTAGCACAATATTTTGGTTGTAGCGAAAGCGAAATTTGTTTTGATAGTTTTGATTCTAAAAAAGAAAGTAATGTATGCCCTTATAAAGTTATTATGGGGAATGCTGAATTTGAGAAATGTGCTGATTTGGGTAATTTAAAAGAGATTTTTGGCGATGTCAATTTCTATAATAATACTGAAATTACGACACTTAAAAACCTTGAAGTTGTACACAAAAATTTGAGTTTAACAAATAGTAAGGTTAGTGATTTAGGAGCCTTAAAGGAAGTTGGTGGTGATTTTTATCAAGGTGATTTAAAAAGTTTGCAAAATCTTAGAAAAATAGGCGGAATCCTTCAAATTACTAATAATAAAAATTTAAATGATTTAGGTGAATTGCGAGAAGTCGGTCAATTTTATCTTTTTGATAGTGGTTTAACTAATCTTGGAAAAATCGAAAAAGTGGGCAGACTAGATTGCAGTGATTGTAATATTAGTAGTTTAGGAAATGTTAAAAATGTCGGTATACTCGATTTAAGATATTCAAAAGTTAATGATTTGGGCAGTTTAGAAAAAGTTGAAAAATTGGAAATAAAACCTTATCAAATTAAGAAAGCGGACCACTTAAAAGAGATTAAAAAAATAATGATAGACAACGATGATGAGGAATATATAAATATAGAGCAATTTCGCAAATATGTTGATTTATCTAATAAAAAAGATAACACAGCGGAAAGCGTGCTTGGAAAATAGTTTTTATAAAATATAATTATATATTTTAAAATTTTTTAGTATTATTTTAATAGCAAATATAAAAAATAACATTTCGTTTTACTTACTAAGAAAGCCTTGAATTTCAAGGCTTTTTCGTTTATTGTTTTAAAAGGTTTTTGCGCGATTTCTTGTATTCAATATAATATTTAAAAATTGCAATAATTATTGCTACCAATTCGATTAGATTTAAAAGCGCCGAAGTGTACGCTTGGCAAATTATAGCATAAATAAATAGTGCAACTTGTGGTAATAACATTGTATAGCGAATTAGTTGCATATTTTTCATCCACATTGCTACTGTAAAGATAATTGGGGTTATTATAGGAATGATGTCGTACATGCTATTGTAAAACGCGATACCAACCGCAATATACATACACGAATAAACTATTATTAAGTATGCAGGTGTTTCGCGTCCTGACTTTTCAAAATAATATAACTCAATTATGCGAATAATAGAAATTAAAGTATTTATTCCTGCCACAAGAGAGTGGCTAAAAATAAAAGAAAGCCCATAAAAAATATTAGAAAAAATTTGAAGTACAAAAAATGTCGTTTTCCTTTTTGCATAATAAGAAAAAACAACTAATACTAGTGCAATTCCACCAGTGACTTGTGCGAGAATGAATTCTATCATACTTTTATTATAGCATAGACACGATTAAAAAATAAACGATTTAAGGGCATAAAAAAGAGTTTACCGAATAGATACTCGTAAAATAGTCTTGCGTTTAAAATAAGGGTCTTTAACGGGCTAATTTTAGGGGATTAAATAAAGTCTGTTTCCACACAAAATAAGGGTGAAAATTTCCCTAAAAAATATCAAATTAAGCCAAACAAAAAGTTTGTTCTAAACATATGTTTTACTTTTAAAAAAGTGGCTTGATAAAAGGATTTTAAAAAGTTATCCACAGTACAAAAGTATCAAAATTGTTTATAAATTACAAAAAATTTGTTCTAATGTGGATAAAATACCTACTTTTCCACAAGTTATCCACAGAGTTATCCACTTATCCACATTTAAACTGTTAAAAACTTGATATTTTATCGTATTTCTCGATTTTGGTTAATTTTTGCTTTTTGCACGGGTAAAAAGGATTTTTTCAATAAAATTTATATTATTAGTAGCTATATTTTTCGTGTGTAATTAATTTAAATATTTAGCGCTTTTTTACGCTTTTATAAACTAAAAAACTCCGCTTGTTTTTAAGCGAAGTTTTTCTATTATAGAAATTATTTAGTTGTGTAAGTTGGAATGCTTTCAACGGCTGTGCCGTCTGTATTAACAGCGCCTTTTACGCATGTGCTAGTTGATGTGTTCGTTGTTGCGTCAATGTTTACAATGTGAAGGTCTGTTTCAGTTGAGTTTGATTCTACGATAAGTCCTACCATAGTACCAGCATTTACATTACTTTCAGCGTTTCCGCTTTCTACGATGTAGTCTACATCAGTTGAGCAGTTAGTAATAACGATTTCGTGTTGTGGTTTTACACTACCACCGATAATACCACCAAGAGAAACTGAGTCGTTTAATCTAACATTAGCATTTTCGCGGTCGTAAGTACCAGCAGTTGCACCGTCATTTACAACGGTAAATGTGCTATTTGTTACAGAGCAAGAGTCATAAGTTACACGCTCCCAGTTTGTTTGACCTGTAATACCGCCGATTAAGACAGCGCCACCAGGCATATCAACATTTACATTAAAGTTGTCTACTGTAATATTCTTTCTAACAGCCATTGATGAATTTGCTTGTAGGTTTTCTCCATAGTTAGTTGTGTCTGCATCAAGCCCAATTAGAGAACCGATTGAGAAAGGAAATTCACTAACGCCTGCTGTGTTTGCGTGGTTTTTTACAAATACATTCATATTTGTTACTTTAACATTATCAAATACAGAGTTTGTGTTGTTTGATTCGGCAGATTCGTTAGCACCTGTTGATTTTACATAACCAACGATACCAACTTTCATACCATAAGTACCACCCCAAGGCATACCAACATTAACAGCAGTTGTAAGTTGGTCGTCATCAGGAGTTACAACAACTGTTACATTTTTAAATTCAATGTTTACGAGTTGTCCACCATCAGAACGAGGGATAAAAGAAAGAGTTCTAAAAGCAGCGCCAGCAGTACCAGCAGCAGTGCTTACTTCACGAATACAAGAACTGTCTAATACAAAGTTTGAAATGCTGTGTCCGTTGCCGTCAATTTTAAACTCCAAACCGTGCCAGTCAGTTGTAAGAAGGGGAGTAAGTACTTCGTTTTGGCAGTCAATATCGCCCGTAAGAAGTACATACTTGTTTTCCTCAGAAATCTCTAAGTCCAAAAGGTCATGTGTTGAGTATTCTTGTAAAAATGCTTTAAATTCAGCATAGTTTGAAATTGTGATTGCGTTTGGATCAATTGTTTGCTCTGGCTCATCATTACAAGCAATGAGAGCAAAACAAGCAAAAACAAAGATTAAACCAAGCGCAACCGATAAAATTAAATTCTTTGATTTTGTCATTTTTTAATTCCTTTAATTTAGTATTGTAGGTGGAGTGTCTACTGTGCGAGTAATGATTTTTGATACATCCCATTGAGATTCCCAATCAAAACCACTGTCGCAGACATCCATAATTCCTTCATAAGAAGTGATATTTCCTCTTTCGGTGCTGTATACCACTCCGTCTTTCCTAAATTTAATGCTAGAAAGATAAGTGTTCGCTACATCAAAACTATATTGCGTGTCAATATACTTAAATACTTCGTACGAAATTTTTTGTTCCATATAATCAGTGTAAATACCAAAGTTGCATCCGCCACCGTCAAGTTCGCTATCAATTAGTTTGTAGTAAATAAAGGCATCAATACAATCTAATGACATCGATTTATAGTATGCATAAGCAATTCCAGCGGCTTGCGCAAGTGCGTTTCTGCTTGCTGTAGGAGAATTATATCCACCGCTTGAAACACCACCCTCGGTTAAGTATACTCTACGCATAGTACCACCAAATAATAAATGGTCTTGTGAAAGGTAAATATCTAATATTTCGAGATTTGTCCAAGTCACATACAAAGATGAGTTAATATCGCCATTGACATCGTTATCACCGACTTCCTCCTCTAAATAGTTAGCAACAGATAAGTCTTTTGGATACGGGTGTCCAGCCATGCCCCAGTTGTAATTCCCTTGATAACTTACTTTCGCGTTTAAATAGTCATAAATTTCTTTTGCGCTGTACGAAGCAAGCGCTGTGCGATTTCCGTTCCAAGAATGACAGGTTGATACAAGTACCATACTGTCACTGTAATACTTTTTAGTCGCTTGTTCTGCGATGCGAAGTGTACGAGCGTATTCCTCTACATATTGCTCGGTGTCAAGTGGAGTTGTTGTGTTGTAGTCAAATACAGGATTCCACTCACTGCTCAAATCGATTTCGTTGCCGATTACAAAACGGTGTACATAGCCGTATTCACCGCTTTCACGAGAATAGCGTTCAGCCATAAATTCCATAGCAGCGGTAAAGTAATTTGCTCCTAGTTCGGTCGAAGTGTCGATTGCAAAAATTTTATTTTTGTCATAATCACGAGCGGCAGGGTAGGTCATAAAGTATGGTGCATAAGTCTGGTCCAAATACTTTTGGTAGTAAACGATGTACACAACTTTGATATTGTTTTCTTTACAGAATAACAAATCGTTGTCCATTGCGTCTATAACACTTTTTCTAAAATAATAAGTTTTGCCATTAGACACAAAAGTTATTGCTTGACTATCTGTAAGGTTTGAGTTGTCAATTTGGACTGTTTCGCCTAAATCATTAACATACTCATTTGGATAAATAAACATGTTTGGATTGATGTTGTATTCCGTCCAACCACAACCCGTAGCAAGTAATTCATCATTGCCTTGCGCTAAAATGCCTTTTTTCGTTTCGGCTGTTATTTTTTGAGTATAATTTCTTTCGGACTCAATTTGCGAAACAAAGAATGGTCCGGCAACAAGAGTGTTGTCTTTTGCTAAAATAAATTTGTTGTACAAGTTGTCATAGCCAGCACTCGTATAGCGCGCAAGAGTTAGGGTGTCGGGTGAGTCAACAGCGTAACTTCCTATTACTTCACCAGCATCACTGCTGTCTCTATCAAAGTAAATTCCGCGGTCGTGTTCACCATCGTAATACTCATAAGGCTTGAGCATAACAACATCAAGCGTAACACCTGCATCATAACCGGTGGTTTTGGTATTTGTAATGCTTAAAGAGATGTTATCGCTATCACAACTCCCTACGATTGTAAAGTCGTAATTTCCATCGTACTTTACAATCTCCGTTGTGTCGTCATTGTTGCCATCATCATCGCCAGGTGGTGTGCTTGGCTGAGTAGGTCCACAACCAGCAAAGCACACTAATGCAAATACCATAAAGATTGCTAGCAATAATGATGCTTTTTTAAAACTAAGTAAACTTTTTAACATAAGTACCCCCAATTTAGATAGTCAATTTAGTATAACATTTTTATAAAAAAATTGTCAAATAGAATTATAGTTTTCGTACATATTTATACAAAATGTACATAGTTTTATTGTATTTTTTGTTATTTTGTATATAAATATTCATTTTATACGAAAAAAAGTGAGTTGTTTTACTCACTTTTTCGCTACAGTAATTGTTCAAAAATTTCACTCCAAGAAACAGTTAGATAAATTGAATATTCGCCATAAATTTTTTGTTCCTCTGGCACATTATTATACGCATTATTTAATAGCGCGTTAAATTCATTAGACTTGTTAAACGCAGGAGTATTTTCAAGACTATCTAAAATTGTGCCGTCAAAGTAAGCGATAATATTTCTAAAAATTGTATTAAACACGCTGTTTGAAGTATTTTCTGTAAAGTCAAAATATTTAATTACGTTTTCTTTTAATAGGTCTAAAAATTGTCCAGAGTTTAAATCAATTTCTTTATTTAGCATAATGCGTGCAATAGTAATTATATCAAAACTCTGCTCGCTAACTTTATCTAAAAATGTGTTTTGTTCGCTTTCGCTATTACTAAAACTAATAGTTTCGGCAATTTGCCTTTCGTTTATTGTTGTATTCTCGTTAACTGCTTGTAAACTAGTTAGTAATTCATCATCCATTCTTTCAAACGCGTTTATAACTAGATTTCGCAAACTATTGCTTTCTGCCATACTTTTTAATACATCGCCCGCTTTGTCGCTGTTTACGAATTTTTGCATAAATGTTGTATCGTTTGAAAGAAGTATTTGTAATAAATTTTGATTAGTTGATGTATCTACGCTCGTAGCAAGCCCTCTAATAGTGTTTATAATATGCGGAGCATCAGTTTTTAAACTATCGTAAGTGTCTAAATAATATGTATCAAGAATGTCAGTTACAGTCGCGGGCATTAATTCAAATAAATAGAGTATGTAAGGGAATAATTCCTCTACGATAGGTAGTTTTATTGCGCTTTCTAACGCGTTACTAACCCCTAAAATTAACGAAGTACTCAGAGCTAAATCTTTGTCTCCAACCGTTACCGCGTCTGTAAAGTCTAATACAGTTTCTAAATCAATATTGCTCTCTAATTCATCAATCGCGATGTTAACATTTTCACTTATATAATTTGCAATATTAAAATCCGCCTGCGCCATTTTAACTTCTACATTATTTAAAATTTCCAACACAACGCCACGCAGTGTGTTGTCTAGCCCTAGAGAGTTAACAAAATTAGTCTTGTTTTCTAAAATATCATTAGCACCACCTGAAACTATTGTTTCAAATGCTTGCGAGTTTAAAATGTTGTTAGCCGATTCGCGTAAAGTATTGTAATCAATATTGCTTAAATCGGAAATAGATTCAATGATTAAATCATAGTCTTTTGCAAGCGGAACAAGGTCCTCTCTAAGCGAAAATTTCGTTTCACCAGCATAAATAGGGGATACTGCGTCAAATACAACATCAGTTGCATTTCCCCAATTTGTAACTATTCCTAACGGACTTCCGTTATATTTAATTATAAAATCAGATAAAACTGGGGGCAAATTTTCGTTTAAAATATTGCTTATGCAAACATCACAATTTGTTTCCGCGCTTGTAGATAATTCGGTCACCGAATTTGTTAGCGAGGTTAACGGCATAAAGGCTAAAATTAACACAAATCCGCATTCCACAAGCCCAACAATTAATCCGTACTTGCGAGTAGATTTATTTTCTTGCATACTTTGCATTTTGCTGAAACCGTATTTTGATGCAACCAAATACGCACTTTCGAAAACAACGCAAAGTAATAAAAGAACCGCCAAAAACACAACAGGACCGAGTATTGCCGAAACAATGCTAGACATAAAAGTTTCAAGTGTTGCCGAAGTTGCAAATATTTCTGCAAAACTAGAATATAAATATCCTTCAAGCGTAATCGGAGCGCCCGCGCTATCTATACCAACATTAATTCCTAAAAGCGCACTTGTAATGGGCGGGGTAATGAGTATGGCAATTATGCAAACACCAATGATAACGGCAAAATGCACGAGCGATTTTTTTAGCCCGCGCCTAAAACTAATAAAAATGCCAAGTGCAAGAAGTGCTAGCACTAAAACATTAAGAATAATTGCCCACATTTTCCTTTTCCCCAATATTAAAGTGAATATTAAAATAATGATACTATAATTTTGCGCAAAAAACAAGTTTATTTGCAAAAATATGTAAAATTTGTTGATTTTTGCACAAAAATTATTGTTTTTTAAATAAAATAATGAATTTTAATTTTTTAAATACTATTGAAGTTAGTTACAAATCCTTAAAAATTAGACAAAAATACTTTTATTTTTTTTATAAATGCTTTATAATTTAAATGTATTCAAAAAAGAAAATGCTTTTTTATTTAAATTAACACATAGAAAGCGAGTTATTATGATTATTTCAGAAAAAATAAAACAAATAGCATATAAACATACTCAAGAAAGAATCAAGTATGAATATGACCGTTTTAAACTAGATTATCAACATAGGTTTGATATGATTTTAATTGGAACTATCGGTCAGTTATGCTTTAAAGAATTTTTAGATAAAAATAATATAGTTTATAATTACGAATTTCAAGCAGGCAAATATGATAATTATGATTTTGAAATTAACGGTAAAATTGTAGAAGTAAAAACAAGTGGTTATAAAGATACTTATTTAAACTATAATTTACAATATAATGTAGAGCAATATTATAATGAAATTTTTAAAAACTATTATGCTTGTGTTCAAATTTTTATAAACGGGTATGATAGACAAAATAAAATTTTCGATTTACAGAAATGTGATACTGTAAATATAGTTGGCTTTGCTTATTTTGATGAAATTGAAAACGCGGAAAAAGTTGATTTACCATATACAAAAGCATTTAGGATTCCTTTAAAAAAATTACATAAAATAGAAAATTTAATAGATCAATTTAAAAAAAGTGAGAATTAAAATGAAATCTAACATAGTTTATTTTAAATCATCAACTTCTATGAGTGAAGTGCAGGATAATACGGTTGATTTGATTGTAACATCTCCACCATACTTTAATATAAAGGATTATACAAAAGATGGCTTTCAAATAAATTCACACTCTAAAAAACTTAAAAATGATATGGGAGCATTTAATTCTTTTGAAAATTATATAAAGGGTTTGCTAAAAGTTTGGAAAGAGTGTGAAAGAGTTTTGAAACCAAACGGGAAATTATGTATAAATGTGCCTTTGTTACCAATGATAAAAAAAGATTATTCAACACATTACAATAGAGATATCTTTGACTTACAATCATCAATTCAACAAAGTATTTTAAAAAATACAGGCCTTTTTTTACTTGATTTATATATTTGGAACAGAACAAATTCAAGTAAAAAATTAATGTTCGGTAGTTATCCTTATCCTAGAAATTTTTATGCGCAAAATACTATTGAGTTTATAACTGTTTATGTGAAAGATGGTAACCCTATAAACGGCGTTTCTTTGGAGAATAAAGAAAAAAGCAAATTAACAGAAAAGGAATGGACGGAATATACAAAACAAATTTGGAATATCCCAATTCCTAATAAATTCGATATTGCTTTTGGTAAACATCCTGCAATTATGCCCGAGGAAATTGTCAGGAGGTGTGTTAAGTTATATTCTTTTTATGGAGATATTGTTTTAGATCCCTTTACCGGTAGTGGCACCACATTAAAAGTTGCGAAGGAATTAGGGAGAAATTATATAGGATATGAACTTTATGGGAATTATAAAGATATTATTAATTTAAAGTTGGAGAAAGCAGATGAAATTAAATGAAATATTCTGTCTTGATGTTATAGATTTTCTAAAAAAAATACCAATGAAAAGTATTGATTTATGTATTGCAGATCCGCCTTATAATGTTTCTATTGAAAAGTGGGATATGTTTAAAAATGAAAATGAATATTTTTCCTTTATGAAAAGGTGGCTTAA
This sequence comes from uncultured Clostridia bacterium, assembly GCA_944383915.1. Lineage (GTDB taxonomy): Bacteria > Bacillota > Clostridia > Christensenellales > UBA1242 > UBA7867. The sequence goes on along the minus strand of CALWRJ010000004.1, from coordinate 16,434 downwards.
TTTATTATTAAATAGAATGAAAAATGAAGGTAGTATATATTTATTTAATAATCAATATAATTCAGCTGTATTGGTGCCTTTCCTTAAAAACAAAGGATGGAATTTAAATAATTGGATAACTTGGTACAAAAAAGATGGTTTTCATCCATCAAAAACTAAGTATATATCTAATCAAGAAACAATACTTTATTTAACTAAAAATAGTTACTCTCATACCTTTAATTATGATGATATAAGAGTCCCTTATTTATCAAGTGATAGATTGGAATCTGCTCAAAAAAAAGGTATAAGCAAAAATGGGAAAAGATGGTTTCCTAATGCTAAAGGAAAACTATGTACAGATGTTTGGGAATTTAGTTCAGATCGTCATAACAAGAAAATAAATGGCAAGGTTCAAAAAAATATTCATCCTACGCCAAAACCAGAAAAAATGATTGAAAGAATGATTCTGGCAAGTTCAAATGAAAAAGATATTGTATTAGACTTATTTAGTGGGACAGGTACTACTAGTTATGTGGCAAAAAAATTAAACAGGTTTTATATAGGTTGTGACAATAATAAAGAATATGTTGAATTTAGTAAAAAAAGGTTAGATAATAAATGTTAGAAAAACTTGATTTAATTAATCCTGGAAATAAGGCTATTAGTTTTTTACATAAAAGAATTATGTTAAATGATTATCGTGGGCTTCAATTTTCTCAACACAATAGATATAATCGTGAACAAGTAAAAATAATGTTGCAGGAAATGTTTAATACAGTTGGCGAAAATTTAATGCAAATAAGAACTACAGATTTATCCAAAAGACCTTATTCTTTACCAGGGGAAGAAAAGTATGTTTCATATGTTAGAAAATTAAATAAAACTCTAGGGCGATGTACTGAGGATTCTGTAAGAAAGAATTTTTTTGTAGATTTTGACAGAATGGGTTTTCTTTATAGGTTTGATAAAAATAAAAATTTAATTCCATCTAAGCAAAGAGCATCTATAAAATATGTTAAATTATCACCACTAGGTATAGATTTAATAAAAGCTGATAACATATTCCAAGAAAATCTAATATATACTGAAGGTCTAAAAAATATATTAGGTGATCTTATTGAGGATTTAATGCTTATAATAACCAACCTAACAAACAATAAAATAACTTTAATAGAATACACATATTTCATTTCTTTTTTAAATCAAAAACTAAATGGTAATGTTTATCAAATAGACGATATAATAGAATTAATAAAGGAATTTCGAACAATACCCAAATTACAAATTAGAAGTATAAATGAATTAGTTAAAGAATATTGTAGTCCAAGTAGATTTAAAGGTAATAAAACGAACAAAAGAGATTTTCATAATTGGTTAAACGAATCTCAACAAGTTTTTATGTTGTTAGGTCAAACTATTTATTTTATATATAATAAAAAAGAACAAGTTTTAAAACCTAGAATAGGAACAAATGAAATTGACGCGTACGATAATTTAAAAAATTATCAGAGATCTGCCATTGTTAAAAAGTTGTATTTTGATAAGCATAAAGTTAAAAAAACTCCAGGATATGAGTTGCATCATATTATAGCTTTAAATTTAGCAAAAAACAGAAATGATTTCTTTTTATATGATTCATGGGAAAATCTATTATATATTGACGGAAAAACACATTCAATCTTATCTCAGACAAATAATGTTAATAACATTTTACAAAGTGATGGCCCGAATTTAATGTTGTTAGATCATAATGATAATATGCTATATCTTACCAACAAACATAATGTCTTATATGATGTTAATTTACAAGCAAAACTTATAAATTATAATCAAAAATTACTTCAAAGATAGTAGGATTTATTAATTAAATTAAATTATATAGTTTAAGAATGTTTGATTAAAAAGTAATACTAATTAAATTTTTCAGTATGGCATTTTTGTTGACTTTTTTATGTATTTTTATATAATTATAATTAAGTAAAGACAGGGGGCACAAAGTGGACCAAAATTTAATAATGGATATGGTGAACGCTAATTGTTCAATGAATGATTTAATGAAATTTTGCGGAAGGGTAAATTATACTTCGTCAGTTTTTAAAAATTCGTTTGATACTTATTATTCGCTTGGTGCGATTTTAAATGCTATAAATAGGTATGAAAACAAGGAAATTTCCGAAAAATATCTCTCTTTTTGGGCGCTTTCTTATGGAATTATTCTTACAGCAAGCAGGTGGAACGATAACGAGATAAACAACGAAACAAGTATAAAGCATTTTATCCAAAGTGAAATTGTTGAAACTTTGCAATCTTTATCTTGCTTTGATGAAAGTATGATTTATTACACCCGAATTTTTAAGATTTTTGATGATATTTATTTAAATATTAACGATTGGCAAATGCAACCTATTTCTAAAAATTTAGGCGCAGGCGAGTATTCTTGCTTTTTGTTAATTAATGAAAAAAATAAAAGTTTTGTTGCGTTTAACAATCTTGACATTTCAAACGGAGATGCTGAAAACGAAAAATGCACTACCGAACTTAATAATATAATTGTGCAACTAAAAAGCGAAAATTTTAGCGAAATTAATTTATTTGAAAATTCAAATAAAAATTATGTCATCACCAAAGCCGACTTTAATTAAACAATTAATTTGAATGTATCAATTTATCACAAGCTATAATAAGTTTTATATTATCGTTTTATAATAAATGGATCAAGAGTTAACTTTAATTTATTTTGTAGTATATATGCTACCAATATTTGAACACTGAAAGGGAAAATTGCTCTTGTTTGCTTGAGATCTTTATATGTTATCCTATTCTTTTTTTGTAGGATATCATCAAGCACATTTTTAACCTGTGCTGGTATTTCAAGTTGTTTAAGATGGTAAATTGAAGTAAATCCATCTCCTAAAATTAAGTAACCACAATTGTGTTTTTTACAAAACAAATGAAGTGCATTAAATCTCTCTAAATTATACTTTATAGCTAAATTAATAGTCCTTGTGTTTAAAATTAATATTATTTTATTATTTTTAGTCTGAATGCAAAAATCTGGATAAAAATCAGTTTTATAATAACATAAATTTGGATATTCTATAACTTTTGAAATAGAAGGGCAGTATTTCAACTGATTTTTTACTCTTTCGTGACCTGTTTTGTAAGAATACACAGGTGTTGCGCTTTTTAAATTTGTTATATCTATATCAGTTGTTGTATTGTTATCGAAAAAATAAGCATTTTGTTCAAAAAAAGTATCATAGTCTGAGATTTTTTCAATTTTAGGTGCTCGTTTAAGTACTGCTATAATAGCAGAATAGATATTTTCAGATAAAATTATAAAAATAAGCATTTTTATTAAGTTGTCAGAGTAATAGGGAACAAAGGCGATATTAATAAAGTTGGCTATTTTATTTATCGGAATTTTCTCTAGTATTTGTGAAATTTTAGATAAATAAATACTATAATTAACATTTTTAAGCAATCTTTTTGTTTTTCTTACAGTTTTATTAATTATTTGTCTAATACGTTCACGACTAAGATTAAATTCATCACCGAGATTTTGTAGTGTAACCTTCTTGTTTTCTAAATTTAAAAATTTAATAAAGATTTCCAAATTTCTATATTCTTTAACTAAACAAGCATTTATAAAATCTAAAAAAATGCTTACAATATCATTTGCTTTTTCTGTCCAAATAGAAGCAGTACTTTCGTCAATAAGCGAAAAATCGGTTTCGTCATAAATTATTTTACAAATTTGACTTTCGGGAGTGTTGAATATTGTTTCTTTTGAGTTAATATTCGTTTCTTGTGTGTTTTTTGTATCTTCAATTTCAGTTTTACTATTGGTAACAAAATAAATTAAATCTACAAGCTCACTTATTGTTTTATCACCACAGTTTCTAAAACGTTTAATTTGATTAGCTGAATATCTGGTTAACTCGTTCAAATTCTTTACATACTTAATTAGGATATTATATAACCTATTTGGTATTTTTCTATTATTTATATAAGGTATATCAAGATTTATTGTTTCTTTTAATTTTTTTAATTTTTCCAATGCTTTATCAAGATCTGATAAGTTATTCGTGTAATTATAATATGTTTTGTTATTTTGTTTAATATTGTATTGTTTTGTGGGTGTGATATTTTTAGAACTAAATTCTTTCCAAAATAGCGAATTTCTTAAATCCATATAAATATTTCTAATTAAAGAAAAAATTTCTTGTTCATTTTCTAATTTTAACTCAATAGATTTCTTTTCCGCATCGATATTATAAGCGGTACGGCAGGTAAACATAACCATATCGTCTTTTAGAACTATATAGTACATATAAAAATTTTCATATTTCCCAAAGCCGATAATTCTATTATTTTTATTTATCGGCAAGCCTAAATTTACAGAATAATTTTGTATTAAATTATACAAAAATCCAACATTATTTTCATTAATTTTTTCTAATATTAATGACATAAAAAACCTTCCTTTTATAAGGGAAGTATATCAAAATAGAAAAAATATGTCAAGATTAGTAAAATTTGAATATATAAAACTTATTGCTTAATTTTAAACTAAAATTTATTTACTTGCTGTTTTTTTGTAGATTTTATTATTGACATTAATAAATTTAAAAAGTATAATATTATATATAAATGGTAGGTGAGTGTAATGAAAAAGATAGTTGGTGCTTGTTTGTCTTTGACAATTATCGTATTGCAACCGATAAACTAATTTAAAAAAACAAAAGCACCGATATTTTGTCGGTGTTTTTTTATAAAACTATTTTTTTAGACCTTCTCTACCAACTGTTGTATTGTCTGTATGTCTATCGTCTAATTCTTTGATTGGGTGAGGCGAATCTTGATAGCGGTAGTCCTGCCCAAATTTTTCAATACTAAGGTTAATTACTTGGTGGCTGGGTACAGACTCGGTATCTGCATTAAGTGTTCGTTGGTGTTTAAAAAATAATGCGTTTTTAGGTAGTTTTGCGCTTTCAATATAGTCCTCTTGGTCACTAGTAAAGTATACTGTGTTTTTGATAACTTGCCTAATATATTCCTTATTTTCACCAAATTTTAAAAGTTTTGGGAAACTAGGTTTTGGTATTATGTCTTTGTATGATTTTTTCTCATATTTTTTAAGAAGGTCACAAGCCAATTTTAAATGAGATACTTCCATATAAAAATGGTCTTCCCAAATGCTTTTTATATACTTGTCCGTTTCATCTTTCATCATAGAGTAATACAAATACGCTTCTGTGTATTCGTGCATAACCCACGATTCAAGCCAGGTGCAAGTTGGGTCTTTAAGAGATTCGTACTGCGAAACGTGTTGTTCCTCAATTAATGCAATCTCGCTAAATAATTTTCTGCCATAATCATTAGGATAAAAATTAGCCAAATTCATATAGAAATTCATTGTTTGCTGTTCCGCTGCGGTAATTATGTTAGATATAAGAATAGATTGCGGGTCTGCGGTACTGTTGTCTAGGGCGCGTTTTATGTTATCTGTAGGATATCGGTGCTCCGCAATCGTAGGACGCCCAGGCATAATTTCCGTGAATTTACCAACCAAAAAATCGGACTCAATTCCATAGTCCATTTTGAGTAAATTAGCAAAACGATAGAGATGGTCAAAATCCTCTAATAACGCAAAGTTAAGCGCATTTAGATTGTCTTGATTATTCTCATTTTGAGCAAGAATTGCGGTTAGTTCTATTGCTAATTGCTCATACGCAATAGTTGTTTCTAGCATGTTTTCATCTTTTGGTTTTAAACTCGCAATTCGCTTTTGCTGTTGTTGTTCTTGAGCGCGAATAATTGCAATTTGCTTCTTTATTTCTGGCTCATCACAATGACGCGCAAATTGATGCAAAAACCAGTTTGACTCGAATTCAGTACCATTCATTAAAATTACTCTTACTTTTGTAAAAGGACTTGTACGCTCTTTGTTATATGGCTTGCTGTACATTTTGCTCCAATTCATAAAATATGAATTAACATCTTTTGTTTCCACTTCAAAAGGATTCATATAGTTTAACCTCCTTTCAAAAAGCATTAACTATTTTAAATTTTTTTAATCATTAAATTTTAGTATTCCAATACCTTTTGTTTACAAATTTTACAAATATAGTTTATTTGTTCAAACAATACTTTATTTTGTTGCATTATATTTAGGGTTATGATAAAATAATTTTATATACTTTTAAAAGTATTAACAGTTAAATTTCTAAAAAATCAAGGAAAGTGTTTTAAGAAATTGATTTGTTTAATATATTTTTACAAAAGCAGTATATGTTTAAGGAAGGTTGTTATTTATGAATAATTTAATCAACAAAGTCTATGAATTAATAGGCGGTTTAAATGATGCTTATAAGACTTTTTATGAAACTCAAGCCTCGGCTGATAATGCTTATCGTGTAACTCAAAACCATATTAACGGTTACGATAGTGTACACAAGTATATTTTAGGTGTGTTACAGACTGCAAGTAAAAGTTGTGCTAAATTTGAAAAAGATATATCTAATACTATTGCTAAAAATTACCTAAAAAAGCCTATACTACAATATGCAACAATAAAAGATGTTAATATTACAAATTTTTCTAAATTTTTATATGTTATACTTACAGAATTAAAATCTTCTATGAAGTATATAGCAACTTGCAGGGAAAATGAACTTGAAAATCATTTGACACACTATGCTAATGCTAAAATTGGATTAGACTATGTTTTAAATGATTTCGATAATTTAATGCAAAAACACTTAAACAAAGATTTAATTAATCAAATGGTTACGCAAGAATTTGGTAACGGAGTAAATGCTAGAGAAGCGCAGTATATAGACACTGCGGTAAATTACATAAATCAAATTTATGAAACTTATGATACGATTGCCGAAAAAGAAAATAAAGCGCGTACTAATTTTGATAAAGAATTAGATGAAAATCAGTTACACGAGGATAGAAGCGTAGATGCATTTTCACAAAAAATTTTGATAGGAATATCAAAAACTACAGGTTTTGCTTTACCGCCTAAACCCGATTTAGTTGGCGACTCAAACAAAATTATTGGCGAAATTGAATCTATGTACAACGCCTTAAATAATTTACAATTTAACAATGAAATAAATAGTTGCGAATATATAGATTTAAAAGAGTTAATTTCACAAAGAAGCTCAATTACTATTAGGCACGCCTGCCAAAGTTTAGAGGAACAGGAAAAGTTTGATGACTTTTTAAACTCTTTTGTATTGCAATTGATTAATAAAATGCCAAGTAAAATGGCTAGAATTGCTTATGTAGATGGTGGGTTGAGTAAATTAGGACAGTTAATTATGCATATAAAGACTCAACTTGGACCTTCTAGCGTGTTTGATGGAGTAATCAATTCGAATGAGAAAATTAATAACCTTTTAGATAATTTAAATACTTTAGTTTTGGAAAGGAACGAGGCACTAGGCTTTGGACCTAATGCAATGAGTGATGTTTTTGAATATAATAGCAAGGTTGATGATAACAAACAGCCCTTTATATTCTTTATAATAAATGACTTTCCTAAAAATTTAAGTCGCGAACAATTAGATAAAATAAAAAATATCATAACAAATGGTTCAAAAGCGGGAATTTTTACAATCATCATTAATAATGCAAATGAAAAAATTGATGAATATATGTATAGCGCAGGTCAAAAAGTTGCGGAAAGATTACTAGATTCTGCAATTTATCAATTACTATTTATTGATGATAGAGCAATATTTAACTCGTATGATATTGAAATTAAGATAAAACCAGACAACTTTGATGTTGAAAATCAACTAAAACATCTACAAAGCAATATCAAAAATCAAGACACAAAAATTTATCTTGACACTATTTTAGATAAACCTGGGTATTTGGAGAATCGACCAAATCCTTATCAAAAGTTACAAATTCCTATTGGTAAGAGTGGCTCACAAATTTATTATTTAAATTTAAGTGCCGATTCCGATTGTCATATGATTATCACAGGTGTAACAGGTAGTGGTAAATCGTATTTACTCCACACTCTAATACTATCTGCTTGTTACAATTATTCCCCTGACGAAGTAAACTTTTATTTAATGGACTTTAAGGACGGTGTAGAGTTTAATAGTTACAACAAAGAAATGGCAATGCCTCATATTAAATATATGGCATTAGGAAGTCGACCAGAAGAGGCTTTGGATATTTTAAAAAGTTTAGTTGCTAAAAAAGAAAAAATTAACGAGTTGTTCACAAGTTTAAGCGAGAATGGTAGAATTGTAAATAATATTGAAACATATAATAACCACCCTAATGTCATTGCGGGCAAGTTGCCAAAAGTACCGCACACATTTATTGTTATTGACGAATTTCAAGTAATAGTTGACCAAACAAACAGTTCGGGTGAAGAGTGTCTAAATCTATTGCGAATTTTGGCAGAACAAAGTAGAAATGTAGGTTTCCATTTAGTGTTCTCATCACAAAAAATTCCGTCAGGCGGGTTTAGAAATGTCTTACAACAAGTAAACACTCGTATTTGTCTAAACGGCCACGCTGAAACTATTCAAGACCTTATTCCAGAAGCAAGAAATAGAATTGCAGATTTAACCACTGATAAAGGTCTAGGTTTTATTTCGCAAAATCACCAAGTAGTTTTATATAAGGGCGCTGTTGCCGAAGCCGAATCTATTGACAAAAGCAGTCATTCGCGTTTCGCTATTTACAATAAAATTATGCAAAAATATTCTAATTATCCTATCAATATCTTATCATCAGGAAATATTGAATCAATTCCATTTAAAAACTATGCAGATATTTTAGTAGAGCAAGGCGAAAACTCTTACTCTGCTTGCATAGGTAAAAATATGATTACGGACGAAAATTATATTTTAGAATTTAAAATGCTCGAAAGCGTTTCAAAAGGCTTTATTCAAATTGGAAATTTGCAAAAGTCTAAACAAGTTGAAGCAATACTTATAGCAAATATTTTAAATAAAAATAAAGACATCAAGACAAAAGCAGATATTAGTTATTTAAATTTCCGTACACCTTCTTCTGCTAAAATTAACGACATTGCTCTTAACTTTGCGCAAGAAAATAATGTTGAAATATTAGAAAATATTGCAGATATTAGAGATAAATTAACAAAAGTACAAGATACTTTTAAACAGAGAAAGAATAACTATGATTCCGACTTTGAATACTCGCCAATATTTGTGTTTATTAGTTCGGCTGAACGCGTAAACGATATTATGAAAGAAGCAAATAATTCTGGCTTCGATACTCAAACAAACGAAATGGGCTTTATAAATTCTTTCTCTAGTCAGTTGTCTTTTGGTGGCGAGGAGTTCGATTTGTTATCCTTGATGCTAGAAGGATATAAATATTCAATTTTTATAATTCCATCATTTGCAAGTATCGAATCTTACCGAATGCTTACAGGTAACATAAATAAAACTTTGCCGATAAAGATGTTGTTGTTAGATGATACTTTTAGCGATAAAAAATTAGACTTTGACGAATTTTCGCGTATGCCCAAAATTAGATATGGTGGCGATGTAGGTTTAATTGTTGATAAAAATCAAATTTCAAAAATTAGATTATACAAAAAGGAAATTTAGTTATGTATTTAAATGTGAGTGGCGCGCTAAATGATTTAGAAAACATAAAAAAAGTTATTGCCGATATGATGTCTAACATAAATTTAATGAAAAGCAAAACAAATAGCATACAAAATTGGGACGATCCCGTAATGGACCAAGTAAAACTAGTGTTAGACAATTTTGAAAAAAGAATTGCTATGTTGTCTAATGATTTTGTAGACATAAATAATCAAGCAAAACAGGTCATACAAGAGTATGGTGAATATTTGAGGAATAAGGGGGATATAAATGTCTGATATTATTAAAAATACCGAATCACAAGCATTATTTGATTACTGCAAATTAATGAATGGCTTTATGCAAAGTTTGACAGTGTCGACTCAACAAGTGGTAAAGAACGCAAACGACTTAACTCACGATTGGAAAGGCGACCAGGCAAGACAATTTCTCGAATTTGTAGATGAATTTAGAAAAGATATGCAAAAAAATTTGCAAAGTTTTGAACAATTAAGGAATGCAGTATTTAATAAAGCGCGTGAATTAAACGCTATTGAAAATAAGAAACTTGGGGGACATTGATGGACGCAATTCAAGACTTGTTAAATGATTTAAAAATCAATTTTGAAAAAAATTCTAATGAGTTATACGAAAAAAAGAGAAGTTTATTTAAATCAATTGAGCAAGAATGTGATATAAAAAAATTTAAAGATGATTTAAGTTCGGCTAAACAAGTCTTACTTTCTTTAAGTAGGGAGGAATAATTTACAATGGATTATGATATCGAAAGCGCAATTCATACTTGTAATACTATTTCCTCGTGGATGTCTAATGAGTATTCAAGCGCAGAGTCAAATATTTCGCAAATTAGAGTCGAGAAAGAGCGGTTGGAAATTGTCGAAAAAGAAATAAAATCAACGATGAATTCGATAAGCCAAGAAGTAAATTCACGCGCAATCGAAAAAGATAAATTGCAATCTAAAGCCGATGTTTTAAAGGCAGAAATAAGTAGTTTACAAAAAAAATTAAATTCTTTGCCACCGCCTCACACCGAAGAGCGTACGGACGAAAACGGTAATACTTATAGTGTTGAAGTAGATGAGTTTGCTTCTGAAAAAAGAGCATTAAATGAGGAAATTTCGGCTTTGTCAAGTGAAGCAAGTGCTGTACAAGGTGAAATTACTAAAATTGCGGGAGAAATTAGTTCTTTAAAAGGCGCTCAATCAAAATTAACAGAAAATAAAGAAAAAATAATAAAAAGTGTTTCGGAATTATCAAGGCAAGAGCAAGATTTAATTGAGTATCAAAAGAATATCCGCTATAAACAAGAAGTTATAGATAACAACCGCTACCAATTAACTTGTGTAAAAGATGAATTAACTAACATTACTTTTGCTAAAACGCACGAAACAGGAATTTTCGAATCTCAATACATTACCACAGGTAATACTGCGGGGACAATGTTTAGGGAGGAAAGTTCGTACTATTTTATTAAAAATATTAGTAAAATAATAGATGATATAAAATCTAATATAAATTATTTCAAAAAAGCGACCGCGAAAATTGAAAATTGGCAAGATGATGTAAGGGTGCTTGTAGAACAACAAATTATCGCTTTTGAAAAAATTCTAGATAGGTTTATTATAAATGGTTTAAATCACGCCAAGGAATCAATTTTTAAAATTAATGATATATACAATAAATATAGAAAAATAAAGGACTCATTTTAATAAAGTGTTAATTAAAAAGGAAAAATAAAAATGGCACAAGATGAATTAAAGCAATTTTTAACTGATTTGAAAGTTTTAGAAAATTTAGAATTTAATGATGTTGATTATGGTAACGCTTTAAAAGCAAGGGAGTTAGAATACGATTTAAACGGCTTAGTAAAAGAAACGGAAAATAGAGATGCTTACTCTATTTTCGAGATAAAAAACTGTGTTGATTATACAGAGTTATATAATAAATTGCTTCAAGATAAAGACGGCAGGCAGTATTTAACTAACGAAATGTCCAATAATATTAAAAAAATAGATAACCTAGCAAGTAAGAATTTTAATCATAGAATAAAATATTTTTATGGACAAATGTTAGCAAAAAAGACTAAACTAAATAAGCAAGATGTTAAAGATATACAGCAGTATTTATCAAGTTATAAAGAGAAAAAAGATAGGAATTCTTTTAAATTAGAGCCTAGTATAATAGATAACTCTGATAATGAAAATATTGTAAAAGATTTAAAACTTATTTTAGACAAAGGCGAGAATAGACTTGATAAAATTAAAACAGCAAAAACATCAATTTTTATAACTATACCAAGTATAGTACTACTGCTTTGCAGTTGTTTGTTGTATTTTGCGGACGATATTGGTTTGGCACAAAATCTACCTGAAATAATTGTTTTAATTTCTGCTGGTTGCTATGCTCTTGTTGCGTTGTATCTATTTATAACATCTATTATATTAAAAGTTCATCGTCATAATGGTGTTCGATTAGCAGTATTTATTAATTTTATGTTGGTTCTTGGAACATTAGCGTTTTTAGCGATTAGCCATTATATTACAGGTTCAAATTACTTTTTTGTGAGCGATGAAATAAATAATATTTTCCTATATTGTATTGCGGGAATTGTGTTGTTGTATATTATCGAATCTTTTGCAGTTTTAAGATTCCGCATAAGTAGCATACTTATTACTATTTCTCTAGTGTTTTTGGTATTATGGTTATCAATGTATGTAAGCAGTTTCCCTTTACACGAAAGTTTAACATCAGTGTATGAATTTTTCGAAAAATATTCAACAGCTAATATTTCAATTTTAGGTGCTTTATTTGGTATTGGTTTTGTTGGTGGCGTTTTGACTTGTGTAAATTAAACTTAATTTAAAACTTGCTATTAATTAATAATTGTTTTTTGTATAATTTTTTAAATTAAATATTTTGCATATGATTTTATAAAACTTGTCTTTATAACTAAAAAGGACAAGTTTTATATTTTAATTATATAAATTGTTTTTTTTTGATAAATCTACTCTATTAAATGAATTAAGAATAAATCTTGCAAAAGTCAAAAAAGTGTGTTATAATAACAAAAATTATAAAAGGTAGGCAAAATATGGCAAATCAAGAATTTACGCGCCCTATCAGCAAAATTTACGACAGATATTACTACAAAGAGCCTTTTGCACCTCTTGATGAAATTTATGAAAATTCGACTTCAACAAGTTTTTTATTATTAAATAAACAATATTTTTCGAAAGACGGATTTTATAAACTTGATAAAGATATTAATCCTGATGCAAGGAAACCTGAATATAGCCCTCAGCCGCTTGGTTTTATGAAGTATAATTATTATAGTGGATTAATTCCAAAAAGAATTTATATAGCCTATATGCTTACCTATGTTGATTTGCAGGCAGATGGTCCCGCAAATCGTATAGCAAACAAGCGTTATATAGCTGGCTTTGATGTAGAACGAATTTTAAACTTATCTCGCAATGCGCAAACTGATAAAAATCTTGAAATAAAAGTTATACAAATGATGGAACGCGATTCTTTTTTAATCAATAATATAGGTACGCGTTTAAATATTGAGCAAGAACCTATTCCTGATGCGCAAAAAAATAAATATTTAGTATTGTTTAATCAACAATTTAACGAAGTTGCGCAATTACCACTGTCGTGCACACCAAATTCATACACACTTTCAGCGCAAAAATGTGCATTTTCTAAAGAATTGCAAAAAGATTATGGCTATAACCTTGATGCTTATTTGACAGATATATTAAATCATACTAGCGTTTTACCCGAAAACACTACTACAAATTTTCAAAATAGACTGAATAGAAACCTGACCCAACTTGAACGAGACAATAACTCAATAATTTTTTAAAAAATTACAAAAGAATAGCTTTTATAAAAAGGTGACAAAAATGGCTGATTATGCAAATTTATTTAAAGATTACACTCCAACAGCAAATAATGGCGACCAAATTAAAAATTTATCAACTGAATTAGCAAGTTTCGGTTTTTCGCCTTCGTTTGTTCGCGACCCCATATCAATTCCCGCTTTTTATCAAAGCAAAATTGCTAAAATACTTTATTTGCCTAAAGACATTCTCGAAAATGAAGATTGCCATTCATTTTACAAGCGTTATTCACCTGCATCAATGACACACCATGCGTATGCACAACGCGCCATGACTTACAGGTTTTTGGACACTTGCGAATATCTTGTTAATCAAAAGAAACTTTCCCCTACAGTTCGCGATGAATGTCGCACTTTGCTTTACTCAAATATATTAGGGAATAGAGTACTATGCCTTGTTAATTTTGCTAATTTATATAATTATATAACAAAATATCCAGAACCAACATTGCGCCCACACTTTTTTTCAAATATTATGATGATGCGCGCTCTTACGAATTGGACTTATGCAGACTATTGTTCAAATTTACAAAATGAACTTCCTAATGCACGCAATTTATTAGGGCAATGCGCACGCGCTGAAACACGTTATTCTACATATATCTTTGACACAGCCAACAAACTAAACGAGCAGTTTAACTATACATTTGATAGGCTATATAACAGTCCTAGCAGTTTGTATTCACTAGATAATGTACAAAAAACTAATAATAATTTAATCTATAACCCTGTTTTAATAATTGATGGTGGGAAATATGATTATTTTAAAAAATCTATTGAATTTGAATTAAAACCGCCTGTAAAAGATAATTTTTATCGCCCACAAGACAAAAGCCAATTTTAGTGGTGTTTAAATTAATATTTTTATTTAAATATTTTAAATTATCAGTACTATGCATATAAAAAACAATGCATAGTACCTAAAATATAATAAAAAATATCAAAAATTTTAAAAAATAAGAGGAAATATGAGAAAAATAACTTTAATATGTGTAGGAAAACTTAAAGAAAAATTTTGGATAGACGCAATAGCAGAATATACTAAAAGGCTAATGCGTTTTTTAGATTTCCGTATTATAGAAATTCCAGAATGTAAACCTTCCAATTCGATTACGCCCGAACAAATTTTACAAAAAGAAGGCGAAAAAATACTTGAAAAAATTGCAAATAAACGCACTTTTATACTTGCGATTGAGGGGAAAATTCTCACAAGCAGTGAATTTGCTAATATTATAGAAGTAGAAAGCAATAATGGTGAAGTATGTTTTGTAATTGGTAGTAGTTATGGAATCGATGAAAAAATTAAGCAAAAATATCCGCTTATTAGTTTTGGAAGGATTACATTCCCGCACCAACTTATGCGCGTTGTTTTTACTGAACAACTTTATCGTGCTGGTACTATTTTAAACAACATTGAATATCATAAATAAACGATATTTTTAAATATTTTTTGCAGATTTTAGTATTATTTTAATTTTTAATATAATTTATTGTTTGCTAGACATTTTTAAAGTATTTTGCTATAATTTCTTTACTAATTAAAAAATAGAGAGGTAATATATGATAAAGGCTATATTTTTTGATATGGACGGCTTGATTTTCGACAGCGAAAAAATTTGGCGTAAACAAACATTAGAAAAGTCATCAAGGCTACCTCACAAGATTGACGAAACAGTTTGGAAAAGTTGGATGGGTAGCCAAGAACAAAATGTGTTAAAAGATTTGCAAAAGCGATTCCCTAATACTGATTTAAATATTTTAATTAATTATCGTAAAGCCATTTTAAAAGCGGTGCACGATGATTTTATGAATGGCAAGGCAGATTTAAAAAATGGCTTTGATGAAATTATTAAATTTGTAAAATCTAAAAATTTAAAAACAGCACTAGCAACAAGTAGCGCATATGATATAATTGATGCACTTTTTGATTCAAAAGGTTATAATTACCGTCAACTTTTTGATTTTGTGATTAGTGGTTCACAAGTTAAAAATGGGAAACCTGCCCCTGATATCTATCTTAATTGTTGTGAACATTTTAATATACAACCAAACGAAGCAATTGTTTTAGAGGACTCTATAAATGGCGTAATATCAGGTTTAAATGCCAATTGCCAAACAATAATGGTAATCGATATGGCGCAACCAACGAAGGAATTAATAGAAAAGTGCGCATTTGTTTGTAACGATTTAATCGAAGCAAAAGATTTTATTGAAAATACTTATTTTAAATACTAATTTTTTAAAAATTTAATAGAAAAACAGATTTTAAAAAATTAATAACACTTTTCTATTGACACTCTATAAAAAAAATTATATAATAATTCCATACCTAAATAATTATAGTTGATGGAAAATCTATTTTTGAAATTCATATTAAGCATTTTTTTATAAAATTTAACTAGATAAATAAATCCAAAAATCTCGCGTACTTATATACTTAAATAATGAATTTAAATACCCAAAATACTTACAAAATATCAACTATTTTTTTCATATGCTGATGTGGCTCAGTTGGTAGAGCACTGCCTTGGTAAGGAAAAATTTTGGCTCCTTCCTTACTAAAAAGGTTAGCAGAAATTTGGAGCCAAACAGTCATGCTGATGTAGCACAGCAGGTAGTGCACTGCCTTGGTAAGATAAAAAATGGCAAATTTTACCACTTAAAAAACAACAAAATTTCATTCAAAAACTAAATATGCTAATGTAGCACAGTCGGTAGTGCACCGCCTTGGTAAGGCGGAGGTCACGGGTTCAAGTCCCGTCATTAGCTCCAAAAACAAAAATCGCTAAAATCCTTATAAATAAAGGGCTTTAGCGATTTTTTCTTTTCTAAATTTTTTATCAATTTTTACTCCAAAAATTCGGTAGGTACATTTTTAGGGTATCGTAGGTACATAAAAAAGTAAAAAAATAGACCGATTTTTAAGTA
>CALWRJ010000003.1 GCA_944383915.1 uncultured Clostridia bacterium | reverse complement strand
TGGTTTCAGGTACTCTTTCACTCCCCTCCCGGGGTACTTTTCACCTTTCCCTCACGGTACTATACGCTATCGGTCACTAGGTCGTATTTAGCCTTAGGAGATGGTCCTCCTGTCTTCACCCCGAATTCCACGTGCTCTGGGTTACTCTGGACACTGACTGCTCAAACTCCGTTTCGTTTACGAGACTATTACTCTGTGTCGTGCGGTTTTCCAACCAACTTCAACTACGGATTTCTTTGCGTGATGTCAGTCCGAACCCCGCAAGTGTTACCACCTGCGGTTTGGGCTCATTCCCGTTCGCTCACCACTACTTGGGAAATCGATTTTTCTTTCTCTTCCTCCAGTTACTAAGATGTTTCAATTCACTGGGTTCCCCTCCGTACACTATTTGATTCGTGTATCGGATAATACTCGATTAGGAGTATTGCGTTTCCGCATTCGGAAATCAACGGATCAAAGTCTATTTGCGACTCCCCGTTGCTTATCGCAGCTTGTCACGTCCTTCATCGGCGCCTAGTGCCAAGGCATCCACCATACGCTCTTTGTAGCTTGATCGTATACTGTCGATTGCATTTTGCGTTCTGGCTATCCCTATAATATATATAGGAATTGCATTAGCATTTGTTCTTTGTTAAAAAACTCTAGCATAATTAGTAATTTGTGAAAAATTGCATATTACACTATTTCGTAGAATATTGTTTAAAAAGATTTTAAATCAATATTAGTTATTCAGTTGTCAAGGTACACACTGGCGGATTTCTCCGCGTATCACCTCTTGTTTAGCGATGATACTCGGTTATTATAGCAATCTAGAATTAATCCGTCAACTACTTTTTTAAAAAAATTTATAAAAAATTAAAAAATTTTGCGTTTTTTGGTGATTTTTAGGACACTCTACCGTGTGTGTCCAGTCTAAAAGCGCTATTTTAGCTATTTTTATCAAATTTAGCAATATTTTTACGCGCTTTTTATTAGCAATTATCAGTTAAGGAAGGAATACTTAAAATATATTATTTTAAATAAATTCATTTCTTAATTCCTAATTTCTAATTTCTAATTAAAGCGAAGCCAACGGCGAAGCGTAAAGGCAATTAGCAGTTAATGTGCGCCTGCGCGCAAGCCTACTCGCTGACGCTCGAATTTTGAATTTTGAATTTTGAATTATTGCTGGGTATATTATCTATTTTTGAAAATAACTCCACAATTCCTAATTACTAATTCCTAATTTCTAATTATTTCATCCTTAACTGCTAAATGCTAATTGCTAATTGCTAATTATTAAAAAATTCACCCCTTTTGAAGTGAATTTTTTAATTAAAGTACTCCACTATTACCTGTGTCTGTTTGTCCATTTGCATTTGTATTTATTGGTTCAAAGCGGGCTGTAATAAGTTTGCCTTGTATTTGTGAATATTGTAGTTTAATACTTGCCGATGTGCCTAGTAAAGTTTCGCCGTCATACCAGCCAACAAATCGATAACCGTCTATCTTTACTCGAGAAACGAGCGTTATTTCGTCACTAGGCAAAAGGCTATCGAAGTTCTCCCCTAATATCTCAACACTTCCGCCATATGTCGCCACTACCCCAACGGTATCAAGTACATTACTAGAAAAATATGCAGTAACCGTTGTGTCTGCGGTGATGTTTTGAAGCGTTAGTGGGTTTGCTGTGCTTGTGGTTACATTTCCCCCGCCCCTGTCAATTTGCCAGTATGCAAAGGCATTTCCACCACTGGCTATTGCGTAAATGTTTGTTAAATTAGAGCCGTGTGTTTGATTTGTGCTTATGCTTGTATTTGAGGTATTTGTTAAACTATTGTTATATAACACATTGCCGATACTACTATCGTTTGTGGTTATTGATACATTGTATGGTTTTAGTTTGAAATATGCAGTTATTGTTGTATTTGCTATTATATTTGCAATCGTATACGGGTTAGACCGTATATGGTTACCAGTATTTCCGTTTAATATAAAATAGTCAAATTCATAAGTTTCGTTTACAGGAGTGGCGGTTACCTCATAACTTCCACCGTGAGTAACGGTAGTACTTGCGGTGATACTTCCGTTTCCGTCCGTACTGGTGGTTACCGAGTATGTGCGCAATTCAAATATTGCAGTGTATATGGTGTCTGCATTTATTGTAACTCTCAAGGGATTTGCGGTATTGTCTGCTTGCCCATCTCCATTAGTGTCCCAACCTACAAAGCGGTAACTAGAATTTGTTTCGGTGGCTGTAAATGTTACACTTGTACCAAGGGCTACACTGCTATAATTTGCGCTTGCAGTGCCCGAACCTGCGGGAGTTACTGCGGTTGTTACATTATATTTGACGAGATTTTTTAAAGCCGATAACGAGATGTGAGCGGCAGGACGGACGCCGCGGCTACTGCTCACAATGAGGCTGCCAGCGGTGCCCGACGGGTCAACTAGCATCGCATAGCTGTAAGAGGTGGAGTTGCCGGAGCGCAGCCAGCAATATGAACTTACTCCGCTAGTGCCATCAAGCGCTGTGCTACTATTGTCAAATCCTTTTTCTTCATTCGGTAATGCCCATAAACCACGACCGCCAGTATCCCCTGGCCAACTTTCTGAGTCGTACGCTGTCGAATTATAATGCACTTCTATGTAACTAGGTATCCAAAACATATCACTCATACAACTGTTATATGTCCAGCCATGTGGATTGTTAGCATTATCATTTGTTTGATTGCCTAAACCGTCTGTCGTGGAATAATAAGAGGAAACTTTCTTTCTTTCCTGCGTACTCTGCCAATCTATACCAGTGTTGGTTGCCATTGTTTGTGGCGATACTATAAAGCTTGATAATGCTGAAAATGAAGATAACATTTCATTGTATATTCCAAGCGTTACATCTCGTATAACCGATTGTGAGTAGTTTCCGTAATTGCTATATTTACCCGTAGTGTACCCCGCTAAATCACTATTGTTAATTGAACTTCCACTATTGTTGAAATATTCCGCTGTATATGGCTCCGTCATCCAAACTGTTATATAGTCTTTTGTGCGGTAGACTACTTGCCAGTATATAGGGTTGCCGTTTACTTCGCCCATTTGGAAGATTAAGGGGTTACCGCCATTGATATCGTTCGAATTTTGCACACTTGATACGCTTCCTATTGCATCAAGGTGCATCATAAGCGTATTGAATGTGTCGACATTCATGCTTGTTCCATCGTCTGTAAGTAAATTACCAATGGAAACACTACTTTCTGTACCTCGATAGGCGTTACTCTTATTTATCTCATTTAATACGATTGCAGTAATTCCGCCGGCGAGCGCGGATAAAAGGAGAATTATTGATATAGTTATTGATATTATTTTCGCTTTAATGGTTACCATATTTCACCGCCTTTTTGTGCTTTAAAAAAGTCTTTAAAATGCGGTAAAACAAGTATTTTTGGGCTATTTAAGCGCCCCCCCCCCCCCATCGAATTTTGGGAAGGGGAAATTTGCAATTTTAACATATTTTGTTCCCCTTTTGCTTTATTATTTTTATAATTATAGTATACTCGAAAAGTTTAAATTTACAAAACAAAATAACACTATTTTACAAAAAAACTCAAAATTTATATAATTTTTTAATATTGCTCAAAAAATCGCACGCTTTTACAAAAAGGGCAAATTTTATATATAACTTATAGTTTTTGTTATTTAATTTAAACTTTTAATTTCGAAAAAGTTATCGTTAAAGAGTTTGCTATTTTGATATATAAATAAACAACTGCTACTAACAAATTTAAAAATAATTTTGCATACCTATCAGTTTTAATAATACTTAAAATATTTAGTTTTGTTATTCAAAACTAAAAAGCGCTGTTTAAAACAGCACTTTCTAGTACACAATATAGATATTGTCCAAATAAACGCATTCATAATTTAATGAATCAATATAATTTATAACGATACTGCTTGGCAGATAGGTTTTAAACTCTATGTGGCTTAAATCTGCGTTATTTTCAAAGTACAAAAGGATACTTTCTAATTCTGGCATATTTGCAACATATAGAGAATGTGTGCCATCGTAAAGGGTGTATCGATAGTAATCAAAGGAAGTGTTTGCAACATCGGTTAGGGGTGATGTTTCGGTGTGGTCGTTTGATTCAAGATAATCATCGGTAGACAAAAAGTAGTTGTGCGAGAGTGTTTCCTCATAAGTTCCATTTGGATAAATTTGAGTGTGGTCATTCCATGTTGGGTCTACAGCATACCATTCGCCTGTTCCGTCATTGTCTAAATCAAGGCGCACTTTATCCCAAGCATGCCCGCCCCCGCTTGCCATACCTGTGACTTTGTAGCAATCAATTCCTTCTATATTACACATAAGCGCAAAAGTTTTAGCGATACCGTCACAAACTGCCTGACCGTTATCAAATAAAACGCCTTCTATATAAAAACCGCGGTAGTCGTAAATTGTGGCATTGTTAGTTGATGTTAAATCTACAAGGTTATAATCATATTTTACAGTATAGCATAGCCAATCGAAAATTGCCAAAGTTTTTTCATAATCGGTCATTGAGTCATCGACAATTTCACGCAAAACATCTTTCGCAGCATTATAAGCGGTATATGCTGGCGCGGTAGTGTTTGGGAAAGTTGGGCGCGCGCCATTTTGCACCGCGTAGTAAAGTTGGTCAGAGTTATACACCATCATTGTAGTTGTGCGGTCATTAATTTTAAAGTCGTCAAAGTCGCTTGCGCGTGGGGTGTCAGTATACGAAGTTGGAGTAACAGCGGTATTTTGGCGAACTTCTGTATCACCTGCCGCCACTTTTGTTGGGTGGTTTGTGTGTTGATAGTCAGCAATAGTCAACTCTCGCATTCCCATACTATTACGCGAAATGTATTGATTGTAAGTTACATATTTTATTTCTACATATGACCCCAACGCATTTATTGGGTCACGGTCGGAATAAGTTGAATAGTTATCAAAGAAGCAGATATTATTTATCCTATAATATAGCCCAAAGTGGACAATGGCTTCTAGTTCGGCATAACTATCTGCGACCAAGTCAAACTGCGTTGTGCCTAGATTGTACATTTTGCCTACATAACTGCTTTTAGATGCAGTCGTATATACAGCGGACATATCAGAGAAAGCGGAGTTTTGACGGTAAGTCAAGTCGTTGCTTACTGCTTGAACAGATAAGAATGCAGTTTCCCCTGCTGATAAGTTAAGGTCTAATGAAATTGAAGTAGCAGTCGTAAAAGAGGTTTCGCCATTTAGGATACTAACATTGTACCCACGCGCGCCTTCGACAGCGTCCCACGAATAGTGAACCGTATTTCCACTTATGCTTGCTTCGGTATTTTGCGGAGTTTCAAGTAAGGTACTGTAAGCAAATTCGACTAAATTAGAATATAGTGAAGGACCGTAATTATTTAAATCCCTAGAATACGCAAAAACGCTTGCTGTATACTCGCCACCACCTGATAGCACGCTATTTAGATTTAAAGTTGTTGTTGAAGCATAATGATAAGTTGTTTCTGTATTGTCGCGAACGAGTTTTACGCAATACATTTCCGCGTTTGCGACACTATCCCAAGAAAGCGTGTAGATATTATTTGAAATATCTATTGAAAGGTTTTGAGGGGCGTTAAGTCTAGATGAACCGACACTTGCAGTAATCGGTGTTGAATAATTTGACGATGAGGAGAAAAAACTATTAGTTAAAGCGCGCACGCTAACAACAACAATTCCTTCCTGTTGGAGATCTTGTATAATATTTATGCTTGTATCATTAGTTTGAAAAACTCTATTGTTGAGATTTACTTCGTAGCCTTCCGCGCCATCGACTACTCCCCACGACACAGTATAGCCGTTTAGTGTTAAAATAGGCGTAGCAATAGAACCGCACCCAGTAAAAATAAGTGAGGAAAAAACTAGTATAATTAATGGTAGTAAAATTTTAAGTATTTTATTTGTTGCAGTCATTAATAACCCCAAAGTATGTTTTTAAAATCAATAATTATATTATATATATGTTTAATGAAATAGTCAATTGCGTAAATAACAATTTATCTCGCAAACTATCGCCTGCGAGATAAAAGGTTAAAATCTTTCGTTGTATGCGTTTTCCCACGCTTGAGGCCAGTTTAACTCGTCAATGCTTACACCACCGACACTGTAATATGTAATTTCAAAGTCAAGAATTACTCCATAAGAACCATTTGACCATTCGGCAGAGTTTTGTTCAAAACCATCGCGAAGTGTAATGTTGTATCCGTCAAGAATTGTAAGTTGACTACCAACTGCAAGTTCTCCAATATAATAAAGTGAGTTTCCTTCATAAATCCAATCACTAGAATTATGTGCAATTAAATTACATTCGAGTTGGTCTAGAGTTAAATCAGTAGTGCCTTGAGTGATAGCATTTTGTAAGGTTTCATTTGCACGCATTGTTACGCTAAATTCAATAAACAAATCTTGTTCATCATTGTTTAATACAGTACATTGTCTATTGATATTTGTACCTAATTGATAATTTGAAATCGGGTCAGTAAATGTACTTTGATTTAAAATATCGAGCCTTTCAAGAAGGTTGTAATCGCGCTGATCTTGGTTGATGACAAGCACGGTTACCAATGTACCTGTACCGATTACAGCAAGTATCGCAAAAACGATTAGAAGCGTTGCTACAAGATTTCGAGTCTTTTTAGCGGCTGCACCAATTAGCGCAGCACCCTTTTTACCGCTCTCGCCTGCAATTGCACGCAAACGCGCGATTTCTAACATATGTTCAAAGTAAAGTCTGTGAGAAAGGCGTGCAGAATATAAACGACGAACCTTATAAAGCGGGCGCGCGTTTTCGGTCAATGTTGGCTTTTTTACGCGCTTTTTCATCTTTTTAATTTCGGCGTTGCCGTCATTCATATTGCGCAAACGCTGTTTGTCCTCTTCGGTAAGCACCTTTTTATTTTCCAAATTTTGCTTTGGCATTTGAGGAGCGCCAGTGTTTAGTGGTTGTTGTGGCTGAACCGGACTTTGCCCTTGTGGACGAGTAGTGTTTTGCATATTAGGAGCTTGGAAATTATTTTGAGCGCCTGATTGTTGAGCCGGGTTTTGCGGTTGCGTATTTGTATTTTGAGTAGGTCTAGCAAATTGCTGATTATTAATATTATTAACCGAGCCAGAAGCGGTATTTTGCGGGCCTTGCCCTTGTGGCGCGGTCGGAGGATTGCTTCCTACATTGTTATTATTAGGTGAAAAATTGTTATTGCCGAAGTTATTTTCAGTCATACATACCTCCATTATAAGACTATTTTTTGACAATATAACTATTTTATACACTCTATTTTACTATAATCTTACAAATTTTCCTAACGATTTTGACTATAATTTGAAAATTTTTTATAAAAATGTCGTTTCTTTTTGACAACATTCATATATTATGTTATATTTTAACAAATATTATAAGGAGGGTCCAGTTATGGTAACTTTGGAAATTGTGTCTAATGTATCTGCTACAGAAACATTTTCAGATGGTTGCTGGAATGTTGGCGGCGGTAATTACGATTGCTAATAAAGTGGTTTATCCACTTTTATTTTTTTAAAAGGAATTTGTTATGAAATATAAGTTAAGCGAAAATGTAGAAAGTATTGCATTAGAAAATCTACTTCTTTTAAAAAACCCGCGTTTAAACTATGAAACAAAATTAAGCGGGCTTGCGGTAGAACTTTTTAACGAGTTAATAAAAAATGGCGACACCGCCGTAATTAACCGACTTGAAAACGAATTTCACGAAGGGCGTACGGAGAATTTAAAGGTTCTAAATTCCCTAGTATACAACCTATTAAACGGGCGATTTATTGAAAGCGTAAATGACTATAAAACAAATGATGGCACTTTATTTATCAAGTCTTGCATACTTGAAATAACCAACAACTGTAATTTTAGATGCGAACACTGTTATGTCGAAAAAAGGCAATCGCATTTTTTATCGGTTGAGCAAATAAAAGCTTTTGTTGATGAATTGTATAGTTTAAACTGCAACCGAATACTTTTAAGTGGTGGCGAAGTTTGCACTCACCCAAATTTTAAAGAGATTTACTCCTATATTTATGACCTTGGCTTTATCGTTTCGATTAACTCAAACGGCTCGTTCCTAAAAGGTGAAATTTTAGAATTTTTAAAGGAGCGTCCGCCTTTTGCTGTTGAAATAAGTCTTTATGGTGATAACGAGCAAAACTTTGATAACTTTACCAAAACGAATAATAATTATTTAGAGCAAACTATTCAAAACATTAAAGAATTGCAAAAAAGCAATATAAATGTTGTCTTAAAAAATGTTATAACCAACAAAAATAAGGCGTACTTTTACAAAATTAAGGAACTAGCGCATAGTCTAAACGCGAAATTCCGCTCGGACTATTTCGTTTTCCCTAGTTTAACGGATATTGGTACAAAAAACGAACAACTTATTTCGCCACAAGAAGCAATTGAATATCTTAAAGCGCAGAAAAACATCGAGGCGCACTTTTTAGATAAATTTCAAAATAAAGACACCAGCAATTTAATTTTTAAATGCAAAAAAGACGATGACTCCATTTTTGTTGATTGCAATTTAAATGTTAGTATGTGCATATGTATGCAACAGTGTTCTATTCCATATAATAAGGGAAATTTGGCGCAAATTATCCTTGAATTGCAAAAAATTAAGACAAAAGAATATGATGTAAACGCAAAATGCAAGGACTGTTCCCTAAAGCCACTTTGTAGATACTGCCCTGCTAAATTTTATCTAATGACAAAAGACTACGAAAAACCTCACGAGTGGTTTTGCGAATTTGGAAATCTTGTCTACAAAAACTTTATCGAAGGCAATCGCTTTGTTGAAAAGAAATTTTTATTGCAAAAAGAATTGAATAGGCTTTTTGAAATAACAGCTAGTAATATGGCAAAAATTGGTTTTGAAATTAAAGACTCGGACAAACAAATTTGGTGCGAAAGTCTAAAAAATAATTTACATTCTAAAAATTTTACCCTATATAATATTTATAGGAATGGCGAAATTGTTGGTTTTGTGTCGCTAGAAAGTGTTGAAAATAATCTATTTTTATGCGATATAGAATTAGATGAAAATGTTCAAAAGACTAGATTAATACTAGATGTTATCAAATTTTTGAACGCAAATCAAAAGTTTAAAGACTACCCTGCCCTTTTCTTTGGAATTAACAAAAATAATAAAAAATCTCTTGATACTTGCTTCCATCTCGGCGCCGAAATTATCGAAGAAAGACCAAATGCCTACCGATTTAAATTGAACAGAGTTAATATAGAAAAGTACTTGCAAAGGTTTAAATGATAGAATTTTAAAACACCGTAAATAATTTAGCGGTGCTTTTTTATTTAAGTTTTTATACTTTCAAATTTGACACAGTTTTGACACAGCTTTTTGATTGAAAATTTGTTTCATATATAGTTTAAAGGGTTCCTGCCGGCTTAAAGGCTTGCTTGTTGTCTATCCGCGGGCTAAAGCCCTTGCGGTAGACTACTGCGCAAGCCACTCATAAAACTACGCATCTATGATGCTAAAAGTATTCGTCCTTTTTTATGCTTATATGCAAGCATAACGCAATAAAAAAAGAACGAACCCTTTTTCTCTAAAATAAATTTTAGCAAAGTTTTATTCGTTCTCCTTGACTTGTGGTGGATGATTAGGGACTCGAACCCTAGGCCCACTGATTAAGAGTCAGTTGCTCTACCAACTGAGCTAATCATCCATATGATAAAATTATTGAATGCTTTAATAATGTTATCACAATTTAATAATTTAATCAAGAGTTTTTGGCTAAATTTTTATACTATTTGAAAAAATTAGTTTATTTTCGTCTTTATAAATTCGCTTTATTGTTTGTTTTACCGATTCGACTGCGGGTTGTCCGTATGGATTTACTCCTAGCAAGGCCCCTGAAAAAATGGTTTTAAATAAATAGAAAACGAATAATTTGCCTAGGTTGTTTTCATTCATTTTTGAAAGAGTTATAAACTCGCACGGAATGTTATTTTTATATAAAACTTGAATCGATGCATCGCGTTCTGTCTTGATTAAATGCTCAAAAGAGACTTTTTCGTTTAAATTTTCGTTGTAGTATTCTAAATCATTACGAAAATTTTCGACACCTAAAACGGTAATAA
The DNA here is from genome assembly GCA_944383915.1 of uncultured Clostridia bacterium. Lineage (GTDB taxonomy): Bacteria > Bacillota > Clostridia > Christensenellales > UBA1242 > UBA7867. The sequence goes on along the minus strand of CALWRJ010000003.1, from coordinate 38,659 downwards.
CTTTATCACTAGGACCGTCTAAATAAAGTTGGAACTGGCTATGTTGCACACTTGTACCTATTGCGGTAACTGGAGTTTGCCCTACACGCGTATTATCATTTAGATTGCGTTTTCCTAAGCTCTCCGCCCACAACTGACAATACCAATCTCCAAACCTGCCTAACGCATTCGCGTACGAAAGTAAAACTGCGATATTTTTACCATTTAAATAATGTTTATAGTTTAATACAGCACTTATTAGCGGAGCATTATGCGTAAAATCAGTATTTTTTGCGTTTTCAAGCATTTCGCGTGCGCCTTCGAGCATTGCGCGAATATCGACACCTAAAATAGCAGATGGTAGTAGCCCAACCGCGCTTAAAACCGAGTACCGCCCCCCAAGTTTTTCTGGAATTTCAAAAGTTTTTATAGAATTTTCGCGCGCGAATTTATTTAAAAATCCGTCATTATTTCCAGTTATAATAACAAAATGTTCAGCCCAACTTTTCCCAGTTGCGCTTTTTATTTTTTCTAAAATTGCAAAAAACTGCGCAAGCGTTTCTATCGTATCGCCACTTTTACTAACAATACAAAATATTGTCCTTTTTAAATTTAAAATATTGAGTAGCGCAGTTATTTTTTCGGGGTCGACATTGTCTTCCACATAAAATTTCGGCGCAGAACGCTCAACTCTAGATAGTTCGTTGTAGTTATGCTGTTTTAGCGCGTGGAAAATGACATTTGTCCCTAATGATGACCCCCCTATTCCAAACACAACGAATGCGGAACATTTTTTCCTAATCGTTTTAGCATAATTTAAAATTGCATCAATATCTAAATTATTTATAATATCGATTACGCTTTGAGTTTCGCTATCTGTGTTTTTAAAAACTGACTCGTAAGTTTTTTGCAAAAGTGGTAAAATATCTTTTCTTGAAAAATTTTCTGTTATTAATAAATCGTAATTATATATAAAATTTTCTGTTGGCATAATAGTCCTTATCTCAATTTTATGAAATAATTTTATCATAGTGCAGAAGTTTTAGCAAATATTTAAACAAAAGTTTTGGTTTACTCATATAAATTTTATATGAAAAATATAATTTTTGAAATTGATAAAGAGCGCCTTTTTAATAATTTAAAAATAATTCGCGACCGATTGCCGAACTCGACTCGGCTTTGCGCTGTTGTAAAAAGTGATGCATATGGACACGGAGCAAGAGAAATTTGCGCCGAGTTAAATAACTTTGTTGATTATTTTGCTGTTGCAAATAATACTGAAGGCATTACCATAAAAAAGCAATTTCCAAATGCGAAAGTTTTTGTACTAGGTGGCTTTTCGACTGAAAAACTGGCAAGCGCGATTAAATTAGGTGTTGAAATCAGTCTTGAAGGCGTGGATGAAATACCTATTCTTTCTAAATACGCGCGAAAATCGCAAACAAAGGCGCTAATACATATAAAAGTTGATACAGGTATGCATAGGCTCGGGCTTGATAGTATTGAAAAACTGTATAAGTTTTTTGACAAATTAAAAAAGTATGAAAATGTTGTTTTTATCGGTCTATATAGCCATTTAGGAAGTGGCGATAGTTATTCAAAGCGGAATTACGACCAAATTTTATCTTTTCAAAAATTTGTCGATATCTGCCCTGTTAATACTTTAAAACATCTTTGCAACTCGACTTTTTACGCGGATAACCCGTGTTATGATATGGTTAGAGTCGGTATTGGCTTATATGGATATGGTTTTCCGTATGTAAAGCCGATATTAAATATTCGCGCTCGCATTATTTCGATAAAAAAAGTAAAGGCTGGTGATTTTATCGGTTATGGCAACAAACACAAAGCCAAAAAAGATATGACGATTGCTACAATTTCAATGGGCTACGGCGATGGCTTGCCTAGACTATGGACAAAACGCGGTTATGTATTAATTAAGGGCGAAATGTGTAGGTTTGTTGCTAATATTTGTATGAATTTATCAATAATTGATATTAGCGGTCTTGATGTAAAGATTAACGACTACGCTACAATTTTAGGGCAAGACGGAAAAAGCGAAATCACCGCAAAAGAGATTGCAAAGGCGACTAAAACTATCGAATACGAAATTTTAACCAACTTTAAGAAAATAAAATAAGCGGAATATTATCCGCAAATATTTGTTATAAAGTATAAAAGTGCGTTTTCGTCATTCATATTTCCTGATTTTATATCAAAATCGAGTTTTTCGCCTAACTCTATAATACTTTTTAAGCGCGACAGTGTAAATCTCGATGCTTGGTCGCGTGCTATTTTTATAGAATACTCTTTGACTCCCAATTTGCTTGCAATTTCTGCGTTGCTTTCTTTTGTGCCGATTGCGTAAAACATACGGCGGAAAGTGCTTTGAATAAGCATTAATAGCATTTGCGGTGATTCTTTGCGTTCAAGCAAGTTTTTGATTATTTCGAGAGCCTTAGCCCCTTGCTTAACGCTAACCGCGTTGCTTAATTCAAAAATATCATACTCAATTTCGCGCGCAACATTATTTAAAACATCGTCTTTTGTAATTGTTTCACCAGTTCCTACAAGGTTTGCAAGTTTAATTACTTCATTATTTATGCGCGTAAAATCGAAGTTGCAAATAGAGAGTAAACTTTCCATTGCGTCCGAATTTATTTTAGTTTTATATGGCGCAAGTTCGCTTAAAACTAGCCTTGATAAAAGCGCGGAATCGAGTTTGCTACAATCGACTAATTCAGCAATACTCGAATAACTTTTATAAAGATTTGGATTTGCGCCATTATCAACAACTATTAAAACTGTCGTAGTCGTTGGTTTTTTTGCGTACTCTATAATAGGCTTTATTTCGTCAGCCTTTTTAAAGCCACCCTTTACGACAACAACGCGGTATTTATCCATCATCGGTAAAATTTGGCAAGCGTTTACAATATCAAAAGCATTTGCGTTTTCATCATCAAAGCGCACAATATTTAAATCTTTTAGTGAAACGGCGGAGTTTTCTATCATTTCTTGTGCTTTATGCCTTAAAAACGCATCATCGCCTTTAATGTAGTATAAATTTTTTAGTCCGTTTGCTAAACTTTTCTTTAATTCCTGAAATTTCATTTTTTCACTCCTACCCTATTTTATCATATTAAAAGAGAATTGTAAAGAATATAATATGACGATACAATACCTGAAAAATATATTAAAAAGCAAAGAGTCACGGAGATGAATTTTGTTTTAGAACTAACTAGATAATACCTGCTTACACAAAATATTCCCACATAGTAGCCAATTAAAGCAAAGTCCCGAGTACTTGGCAAAGTTATACTCGCAAAAGGCACGCTCGCACACAACCACGCGCCCTTATCGACAAGCCAAAATCCGTATTGAACAACAGTAAAGGTGTATGCAACGTACGGAATTATTAACGCGACAATAGTTACTAAAAACAAAATCATAAAAGCGTAACCAAAAAGTGGTACAAGCACTAAATTTGCAAGCAACCCAACGACTGAAAAGTAGCCGAAAGTGTTTGCTATTAATGGCGCAGTCCCGATTGTTGCTGAAACCGTAAGCGCGACTGCATCAATTAATTTTTTATATTTTAGCCACTTAAAAACTTTCTGCATTACAGGATAAAGCAAGAATATTCCAAAAACACCTGCGTAACTTAACAAGAAACTTAAATCAAAAATATAAAGTGGCGCAAACAGGAGCGTTACAATACCTGCTAAAGAGATGCTGTTTAACTTGTCCGCTTGTTTACCAAACAATGTGCCAATAAGTAAAAATACGGACATCAAACTTGCGCGAACGATACTCGGCGTCATATCACAAAGAAGTGCATAAAATAGTAGTACCAGCCCAACTATTACTAGTTTTACCCACCGATTTATACGAAAACGGTTGAGTATCCAAAGTAGAAGCATCATAATAAACGTGGTATTTAGTCCACTTACCGCCACGACATGAGCAATTCCTGAAATTGAGAAATTGTCCTCAATATCAAAGGCAAGTTCGGCGCGGTCACCAATTAAAACTGAAAAAGCAAGCCCTGCGTATCTATCGCTCATATGCTCGTGATACATTTGCCGAATATACTCGCGGACACTATCTAGAAAACTCATTTTGCCATCAAGCACTACAATATTTTCAATAGAAACATATGCGGTATGCTGGAAATTATTGCGATAGGCAAAGTCGTCTATTTCGTCATAGTCAAAAACAAGTGTAAGCGTTATGTGAGAAGTAAACAAAATTTGGTTGCCAGGTAAAATTTTTTCTAACTCACTATCACTTGGTGGTGCTCCGTCTACATTAGAAATATAAACATACATATTGCGTTCGAGATTTATAATTTCGCTTTCATCGTAAACCGAAACATTGCTAATAAAGAAGTAAGTGCCGTTACTAGTTTGAATATAATTTGTATTAATCGTGCCAGAGATTCCGTAGTAGGTATCTTCGTTTGGACGAAAATCAACCTCATATAAACTTTGAGCAATTAAGTATAGGCTCGAACCTAGCGCTACACTTATAACTATAACGATTAGCAATAATTTTTTACTAAATAAATAATTAAAAATTTTATTCTTTCGAAAAGCAAAATGTAGTAGCAAGCAAATTAGAAAAATTCCCAACACAATCAAAAAGGCGTAGAAAAACCACGGGCTGTCGTAATGGAATAATTTCATCAAATATACACCAAACATTAGCCCGAGAAAAGAGAAAAATATTGGTCTAATTTGGACTATCACTTTTTGCCCCTACCAAAGCAAAAATAAAACACCTTATTAGGTGCTTTACTATTAAATAAGGGACAGTTAAATTTCGTAAAGCAATGCATTTTCCTCTTCTTTTGTAACGGTTTTTATTCTGCGCGCAAACATTTAACAGGCTCTTTCTTACTTGCAATTCTAGACGGAATTAACCCAGCAATCAAAGTAAGCAATGTGCTTAAAACTATCAAAATGAACGCGTGTAGCGGGTTCATAATAGCAGACACTTCGACTCCGCCAGCAAGTGAAGCAATTATTGCGTTTATTGGCCACAACAAAATCAAACTTATTACAATTCCCAAAACGCCCGAAGTTAGCCCTATTAAGAAAGTTTCGGCATTAAATACTCGCGAAATATCGCGTTTTCGCGCACCAAGACTTCGCAAAACTCCAATTTCTTTAGTTCGTTCAATTACGGATACATAGGTTATAATTCCTATCATTATACTTGATACAACTAAACTAATCGCGGCAAAAACGATTAAGACAATTGAAATTGCGTTTACAATCGTACTAAATGTTTCCGAAATTATTTGGCTTGTGTCGGTGTACAAAATTTGGTTATTTGCATCAAGATTTATGTTGTACGCGTCAAGATAACTTAACAACTCCGCTTTTGCTTCGAAAGTATCAGTATAAATACTTATGCTTGTTGGAAATTCGTAACCACCGAGATTTTGTAGTGCTTGTAAATATACATCGTAGATGGTTTGAACCATAAAACCATTTTCAAAAACAGGTTGAAAAACTTTGTCTAATAATATATTATAACTTTGATTTTCGCGCTGTGCAACTGCAATATTAGAAGTATAATTTGCTTCGTGAATGCTATTTGCCAAAGTGTTTAAGTAACCTATACCTTCATTGTCATTTACGCCACCAAATATACTTGAAGTATCAAATTGGCTTGTTAAACTGTTATTTGATACAATTCCTACAATTTTCAATTCAATAGCATTAGCGTTATCATAAATGCTTTGCGTTAGGGGTAATTTTTCGTACAATACCCTGTCATTACTTTCATCTAGGGCGTACGCTTCATTATTTAAAATAACTTTGTAGGTGTTATTTAGTAAGTCACTCGGCTCGTAAATATATGCTTCACCATTTCCCTTATCAATCCCCAACTGCGCTAGCAAATTTTCGCTGATTGTGCCGTTGTTATTTAAAATTAGCACAATCTCATTTTCATTTTGTGGATAATTTCCTGCAACGAGCGGATATTGATTATTTAAATAATCGGTATTATTGGCAAGTTGGAAAAGGTTAATGTTAGTTAAATAAGAGTAAGTATCGCCGTCATGCTTTGCGATGTTAAAAGTCATATTATATCTATAAGTAATGAAAGTATAATATTCTGGGTCGGTCGCTTCAATATAATTTAAATAATCTTGCGTAATATTATTTTTGTGAATAAGCGCGCTAGGTTCAGGCACATATGAAGCAATCTTATCATCAGTCATATTTGGGTTGCCCGAATCGACATTATTTTGCACTTCATCGAAATTTAGTGAATACGATGTCGAACTGATGGTAACTGGCATTGTAGACAAACTATCTCGTTGCATATTCGAAATATAAACATTAAAACCGTTACTTACGGACAAAATTAGCGCGATTCCAATAATACCGATACTCGAACCAAGTGCTGTTAAAATGGTGCGCGCCTTTTTCGTAATTAGATTTTTAAGACTTAGAGAAAGCGCTGTCCAAAAGCTCATACTTGTGCGCGCTTTTTCGAGTTTGTCTTGAGTAACGACTTCCTTCTCTTTTTTAGAATCAAAAGAATTTGTATCGCTTTTAATAACACCGTCAAGCAGTGAAATTATGCGCGTACTATATTTTTCGGCAAGATCATTGTTGTGCGTAACCATTATAACTAGCCTATCCTTGCTAATTTCTTTTAGGATATCCATTATTTGAAGGCTTGTCTTACTGTCTAACGCTCCGGTCGGTTCATCTGCTAAAACTATGTCAGGGTTGTTTATAATTGCGCGCGCAATCGCGACTCGCTGTTTTTGCCCACCAGAAAGTTGGTTAGGGCGCTTCTTTGCGTGCTCTATTAAACCTACTTTTTCGAGCGCAGCGTTTACCCTATCCTTTCTATCTTTTCTCGCTATACCTGATAATGTAAGGGCAAGTTCAACATTTTCGGAGATTGTCAAGTGCGGAATTAGATTGTAATCTTGAAAGACGAAACCAATTGTGCGGTTGCGGTATGCGTCCCAGTCTTTGTCGGTGTAGTCTTTTGTCGAGCGACCATTGATAACCAAATCACCACTCGAATATTTATCAAGACCACCAACTATATTTAGAAGTGTCGTTTTTCCGCAACCACTAGGACCTAAGATTGACACAAATTCGCTTTTGCGAAATTCTAGCGTTATCCCTTTTAGCGCGGGCACAACATAATCTTTGTCGCCATAATCTTTTTTGATATCAATTAGTTTTAACATAGTTACCGCCTTTTAGATGATTATATCATAATTGCTAAAAAGTCGTAAATATTTTGATATACTATTTTTAAAAATTTACATTTTCCGCCAATTTGTAAAATATGAGTTAAATATTAATTAAAAAACATAATACTATGTAGATAAATTATTTACACAGATAAAAATATTTTGTAATGAATTTAGAAAAATAAATAAAAAAACTTGAAAAGTTAAAAAAGTTATGCTATAATATAGTTATATAGAATATGCCATCATAGTATAAGGGTTAGTACACCAGCCTCTCACGTTGGATATAGGGGTTCGAATCCCCTTGGTGGTACCAGAGAAAACTCCCAAAAGGGAGTTTTTTGTATTCACCAAGAGGCGAACAGAAAGTGTCCCTATGTCCTAACGCTCGGCGATTTTGTTTTGTTTGTGCTGTATTAAAATGTATAGTTTTATTAAGTCTATGTATCGCCGAACTGTTTTCTCTTTCGAATCCCCTTGGTGGTACCAAAGAAAACTCCCAAAAGGGAGTTTTTTATATCCAAGGGGAAGGGGATTGTCTACACAGACAACGTTCGGCGATTGTGGAGCGCTCGCTTTTAATAAACTTTTCCGCTCTATTAAATTTTACGCCTCGCCGAACAGTTCACATATTTAAAGCACCTTGGTATTTAAGACTCCCAAAAGGGAGTTTTTATATTTGCCTTGCTAATTATAAATCTTATTAATATAATATATAATTCGCAATATTTGGTACTATTATATTTTATTATATTATAGAAATAGAAAAGTAAAAGAGCAGAAATCTGCTCCTTATTTTTACAACATTACAACTAAAATTGCGATTACTGCACCGATTGAAAGAGCGAGCAGTGTTAGACTAGCAAAAGTTATACCATTTAGCAAAATCATAAGACCAATGAACGCAAAAAGATAAAAGACAATCGCTCCAAGCAAAGATAACGCTGGGAAAGATACTTGCCCGTCTCCAACAGTTGTGCCCATCATATTTTGCGCACAAAGCGAACCAATTACTGCCATTACAACTAAAATCACTGTGCCGACTACTGCTAAAATTATTGACTGCATCCCCAACCTAGTTGCCTCGGCTTTTTTCTCCTCTCCTTGCGCACAAATCATCATATACTGCGCTCGCGCTCCAAAAAGTTGTCTAAAAATTTTAAACACGAAAAACTCCTTTTAAACTTTTGATTCAGTATACCAAAATTTTATAATAGTTTTCAAAACAAAATACTATATTTTCTCAATTTTGCTAATTTAAAACAAAGTTGCCATAAAAATATTGAAAATTTATTAAATTTTTTATATAATAGAAAATAATGTTTTTGGAGCAGATATGATTAGTAAAATTATAAATGAAATTATTGAGAATCGCGAAAAACTAATAAAGGCAAGTATTAGTGACACGCAAGAAAAAAGTGCCGAATACAAAAAAATTGTTGTGCGCGCGGTTGATATTAAAAATAACCAACTTTGGCAAATTGAAAAATATACCGACAAGCAAGTTTTTCACCAAAATTTTGACACGAAAAATTTAGTTGATTTTTTTAATAAGGAAATTATTAAGAAATACAAGCAGGTTCTTTTAAGTCTTAGCGATAAAGATGTACAATTTTTTATAAATAAAGACGGAACGATTAAAAGAAATAGCCAAAGAAAATTTGAATGCAAAAATAGACCACAGCCACGATAGACAAAAGATTACAATTTTAAAGGAAGGTGAAAATATTCCTGCGCTTGTTGACCTCGGCATTTTTTCGAAAGACTATAAGATTATCAAATCAAAGTACGACAAATTTAAGCAAATTAATAGATTTATAGAACTCATTGATGATGCATTTAAAGAAAGTAACATTAATGAAATTTCAATACTTGATTTTGGTTGCGGAAAATCTTACCTAACTTTTATCATATACTACTATTTTGTTGAGATTAAAAAAATTAAGGCAAATATTATAGGATATGATTTAAAAGCAGATATTGTCGCGCACTGCAACGAGATTGCTAAAAATTATAATTATGAAAACTTAAAATTTTATGTTAACGATATTTCAAAAGGCAATTTATACTCGGGCAAAATTGATATGGTTGTTTCGCTACACGCTTGCGACACCGCAACGGACTATGCACTTGAATATGCAATTAAAAATAATGTTAGATATATTTTCTCTGTTCCCTGCTGTCAGCACGAAATTAACAATGAGATTTGCAAAGGCGGAGATTTTGATATTTTACTAAAATACGGAATTACAAAAGAGCGTTTTTCAAGTCTGCTAACCGATTCGATACGCGCAAGCATTTTGGAAAATAAAGGTTATAAAGTAGATATGATTGAGTTTGTAGACTTTGAACACTCACCTAAAAATATTATGATACGCGCAAAAAAGACGCACGCAGAAAATGATAAAAATTTATTAGAGATTGAAAGGCTTATGAAAAGTTATAAGTTTGGCCAAACACTATATAATTTAATATATAAGAAGTAAGTTTTAAAACTTGCTTTTTTATTTTTAATTTTATCTTTAATTAACAATTCTTATATTCCTTCACTATTTGCTAGATTATCTTAATTTACCATAATTTTATTTTGATTTTTTAAAATTGGTGTAAAAATTAGTGTTTTTAAGTACTATGCATAGGTATTATGCATACTATTATGCAAGAATAGTATACTAATTTAACTATATAAATCAGTTTTTCAAATTAGATAAAAAAAGAAAAAGCGGTACTAAAATTACCGCTTTTGATACTATTTAATTTTAAAGAATCGACAATAAATACTCTTTTAATTTATTTTTAAAATTAGTTTTTGTGTGTTTGATAGACTCTTGTAGTGATTCATTTTTATTGTTTATATTAACAATTTTAAATGGTGCATTTGATAAAGTATTTACTCCACAAAAGGCTACAAAGTTTTTGTCTTTGCTTAAATTATGTAATTCAAAAACGACTTTACCAAATTTAGATTGATTGTCGATTTTACCTTCGCCAGTGATAACTAAATCGGCTTGTTTTATTTTTGAATAGATGTTTGTAATTTTAAAAATTTCGCTGACACCACTAACTAATTTTGCGTTCAAAAATAGCATCGCCCCAGCACCAAGTCCACCTGCTGTGCCACTCCCTTTTATGTTAGAAAAATCGTAACCGAAACTTTTAGCAAGTTCGTTAAAGTACACTAGATTTTTATCAAGTAAGGCAACTTCGTTTACTTTCGCTCCCTTTTGACTTGCGTAGACATATGCAGAGCCAGACTCCCCAAACAGGACATTATATACATCACAAAGCGCTATAATCTCAGCATCACACTTTTTGCTAGGCGGAATTATCTTTTTAATTTCAATTAAACTATTTCCTGTCGGTATAAATGCCTTATTTTCGTTATTTAAGAATTTATACCCAAGCGCGCAAGCAAGCCCACAACCTGCATCGTTTGTGGCGCTACCACCTAGTGCTAGATTAATTTTTTTAGCACCTAATTTAATTGCGTCATTAATTTGCTCGCCCACACCGTAACTTGTGGTAATGCACGGATTTTTGATTTTCGTTTTTGCAAGTCCTATCGTTTGCGCGCACTCTATAAATGCAGTATCACGGAAAACCGCGAAACTTGCTTTTATTTTATTAAAATTAGCATCGGTGTATGTGTTGGTTATTATTTTAGCGCCTGTGTTAGAAACAAAACAATCAAGACTACCTTCGCCACCATCAGCGAGCGGACACTTTATAACATTAATAATTTTATCAATTTCAATAATCACGCTTTCGGCGATGTCGCAAAACTCGCGTGCGGTCATACTCGCTTTAAATTTATCAGGTGCTACTAAAATTGTACTAAATTTTGTAGGCATCGAGCAATTCCTTATTCTTTTTATTCCAATATGATTTAAAGTACATACCACCTTTTTTAAGGTGAAGGGGGTTGCCTTTGCCAAGTTCTAAAAAGTTGTCCACAAGCTTTTGTTCTAAATCAAATGAGTCTTTTGAAACTTTTTCGAGTTCTGCATCAGTTTTCGCGTTTGCTACCATTTTAAATATTTTGTCTTGTAGACTTTGTACTGCGATTAAAAATTTGATTTGGTCGATATTTCCGCACATTATATGGCGATGTAGAATTTCGCGTTTTAACCAATAGTCGAGTGCAACTTTTTCGTCCGTTGGCAAAATATTTGCTTTTTGAGTAACGGGCTTAAATACAGACATACACGGAAAGGACGAACCGGACACAAAATATAGTTTACCGATTTCGCCAAAATAACTGCCTGTCGTTTGGTCGCCAAAAAGGTTGCCTGCGTGCATACAAACACTGCTTGTAGAACTTTTATTTATGCTAATTTTTTCGTTTTCGTGAGATTGAAGTGCCTCTAACAATAGTGAAAACGGCTCGCCGTCTTGCACGATAATTGAAGCGGTCATTGCCTTTCTTTTTTCCGCTCCCGCAACGCGAGTAAACAAATTATTTTGGAATCTTTTCTTAAAGTCGCCCGAAAAGCCCCTTGCGCAGTAGTCATAATTTTTGGATAAACTATAACAATTTGAAATAGTGGCGCTTTCGTAAACTTTGCGGTAAGCCCAATTCCTACCTGCTGTTTCTAGCAAAAATCCGTCATTCTTATCGGCAATCATAAAAGCGTTGTCGTAGTAAAATTTTTTGTCATAGCCACAGTTGCCAACTTGTCCGTAAACTTTTATGCTTTCTATAATTAATTGAAGCGCTTCTTTCGCGGTTTTGCACCTTTCTAATGCAAGTCTAATTAAGTCCATACCAATAAGCCCTTCGTACTGCCCGCGTTTAACTAGCGAAAAAAGGGCTTCGTTGCCGATATTGAGCCCCCATTCGTTCCAACCCATTTCGGCGCCCCAAATCCAATTCGGTTTTAGAAGCACACATTCATAAGTGTGAGCGATTTGCTGAATTGTGATATAAGTTGTTTTAAGCATTTCACCGCTTTGATAGTCTTTTGCAGGCTCGCGAATCATTAAGTGCGCCTCGTTTGGCGAGCGGTCGCTATTTTTCCCAAAATATGACCTGCCATTTCTTTTAAAATAAATTGTATCGCACATAAACTCCCTCCAAACAACACTTTTTCCTTAATTACTCTAATTATAACAAATAAATATCATATTTACAAATAAAAAGTTGATTTTTAGAGAAAATACTTAAAAAGCCCTAATCTATTTTATTTATGTTGATTTTTAAGAAAATATTAAACTGTTTTCACAATTTTTTAAAGCACAGTAGTAAAATTCAATAAACAAAGGCTAATCTATTTTATTTATATAGAAAATTAATCTATTATGTATTTTTGTCTAAAATCTTAAATAATTAAAAAAGCACCAAAACTAATTAGTTTTGGATGCTTTTTTTGTTTTATAACTTAATGATATAAAAAGAAATTACTTCGAGATAATTTCTCTTTTTTGTGGTATCAAAAACTATTGATTGTCGCCAAATGTTGTTTCTCTTGATTTATTCCTTACTTCCCAAACAAAGCCTAAATCGTCTAACTTGTCTTTTTGCTCTTTCGTTAGCGGAGTACCTGTAGATGTTCCTTTTTCAACTCGCCGAATGGTTATTACTTTATTTCCTAACGCATAGCCATCAGGTGTTATATACTTAAAAGGAACAAGTAAATCTCCATATTCACCCTTATATTCTACTAAATGATTATAAAACTTTTCGAAATCAAATTTTTTTGTCGCGTCCCACACAAAACCTATGTCATTTAATGCTTCCATTTGCTCTTGTGTTAAAGGAATGCAACCGCCTTGATTTCCTTTCTCTATTTGTCTAACTGTTTTTACTCTTTTTCCTAGTGGATAACCGTCTTTTGCTATGTATTTATTAGGAACTACAAGATTACCAAATTCGGCTTTGTACTCTATTAAGTGATTATGAAAACTTACAAAATCAAACCTAACAGTCGCATCCCACACAAAGCCTATTTTGTTTAACTTGCCTTTTTGCTCTTGCGAGAGTGGAGTTCCTCGTGATGTGCCTTTTTCTATTTGTCTAACCACCCCCACTTTTTTCCCTAACGTATAGCCATCTTTTGCTATGTATTTGCTTGGTACTATCAAATTTCCAAATTCGTCATTGTACTCTATCAAATGATTGTAAAATTTTTCGAAATCAAATTTGCTGGTTGCGTCCCATACAAAACCTAATTCGTTTAATTTGCTTTTCTGCTCGTTTGTTAAAATCGTTCCGCGAGATTTTTCATTTTCTGTTTTTCGAATATAATAAACTTGTTGCCCTAGTTTATAGCCGTCAGTTGTTTCATAATTTTTCGGTACTAGTAAATCATTAAATTCGGCTTTATAGCCAACTAAATAACTGTAAAATTCGTCAAAATTAAATTTATTTTTAGCATCCCACACAAAACCTAAGTCGTCTAACTTTTCTTTCTGCTCTTGCGAGAGTGGAGTGCCATGCGTTGTGCCTTTTTCTACTTGCCTAACTAAAAGTACTTTAGCCCCTAATTTGTAGCCATCGTTTGTAACATATTTTTTGGGTACTAATACATCACCAAATTCAGCATTGTAGCCGACTAAATAATTATAAAATTCATCAAAATTAAATTTATTTTTAGCGTCCCACACAAAACCTATTTCGTTTAACTTGTCTTTTTGCTCTAGTGTTAGAGGAACGCCTCCTGTTATACCTCTTTCTGTTAGCCTAACTCTTCCAACTTTACTTCCTAAGGTATAGCCGTCAGGTGTTATATATTTGACAGGAACACGCACATCGCCAAATTCAGCTTTGTATTCTACTAAATAATTATAAAAGCGTTCAAAATCAAACCTAACAGTCGCATCCCACACAAAGCCTAAGTTATTTAAAACATCTCGCTGCTCTTGTGTTAAGGGAGCACTTTCCCCAAGACCTTTTTCTGTATATCTTACTATTTGGACTCTATATCCTAATTTATAACCGTCATCAGTTATATACTCAGTAGGAACTAAAAGATTGCCGAACTCGGCTTTGTATTCGACTAAATGATTGTAGAATTTCTCAAAATCAATTCTAATAGTCGCATCCCACTTAAAACCTATTTCATCTAATCTTGCTTTCTGCACGAGCGTTAGCCTAGTACCGCGCGATGTACCTTTTTCTATTTGCCTTACTGTATGTACCTGACTTCCCAGCTTGTAGCCGTCACTTGTTGTATAATTCTTTGGCACTATTACATCACCAAATTCGCTTTTATACTCCACTAAATAGTTGTAGAATTTTTCAAAATCAAACTTTTTAGCATTCCAAATAAAACCTATTTCGTTTAACTTGTCTTTTTGCTCTTTTGTTAGCGGTGCGTAATCGGAAGTTCCCCTTTCAATTTGTCTAAATATCAACACTTGCCTGCCTAATTTGTAGCCGTCAGGTGAAACATATTTACTAGGCACAAGAACATCACCGTATTCGTCTTTATATTCTATTAAGTGGTTATAAAATCTTTCAAATCTATAATCGCGGTCAAAAGAATAGATGTTATCGTGTAGTTTTTCTAAAAAATCATATAGTTCTAGATTACGGATATTTAAATCAAAGGCTAAATTTTTTAAATTTAGTGTTGTGGTGTCGCCCTCTGCGTCAGCGTTTGCAGTGCGTGGCGTTCTTTCATCTAGTGATAAAAGCATTGTCATCTCTTGAATATTTGCGTAAGATAGATTTGCCACAAAGTCAAATATTTTGGGGTGCTCGTTATTGCCAACCGATAGTGCGCGCCCGAGTTGTTGTAGATAAATTAGGCGCGATGATGTTGGGCGGAACATTATAACTCCGTCTATATCTTTTACATGTTTACCTTCGTTTAGCATATTTACGGTAAATAAAAGTTTGATGTTGTCCGATTTGTCTTGCTCGAATTGTTCAATTTGGCTTTCGTTAAATTCATCACCAAAGCGCGAGTGCGCTAGGTATGTGGTTATTCCTTTTACGCTGTCTACCGATTTAAACCACTCCGGCGCTTGCTTTGCCATTTGTTCAAGAATTAGAGATGTCTGTTGTTCGCTCTCCTTTTCCCCTGGCTCACAGAATACGATAAACTTTCCACTTTTTAATTTTGGAGTGTCTAATTCGCGCGCAAAAATATCCGTAATCTCTTCGCGCTCCGAAATCATTTTTTGCGCTGCGTTTAAATCTGCCAAATAGTGTACAATGAAAGCGCGTTCGCGTGGTGTTGCGTTTTTCATCATTTCCATTAGTTCGTGGCTGTTTTCGTTGATAAAGTCTAGGTCTGTCTGGAAATCAATTTTCGAAAGGGTATAGTCTGGTGTTGGCAAAACTCCATCTTTGATGGCGTCTACGAGTGTTAGACTGGACACAGGTTGTTGGTTATCAAAAAGGGGCTTTATGTCTACTCCGTCCGTGCGTTCTAGTGTGGCGGTTAGCCCTAAAACGCGGGCGTTTGGGTTGTTGTCTATCAATTTTTTTGCGTATTCACTCCACTTTGGAGCGCCTGCGCGGTGGACTTCGTCTAAAATAATTAAATCGTACTTGTCTTTAGTAACTTTATTTAAACTTGCGTAAAGCGCAGTTGAGATATTGATGTTTTGTGTTGATTGTTTTTCTTTTTGAATGTCTGTTTGGCTTGCTTCTTGATGTTTACTTTGTACTGTTTGGCTTTCGTTTGTTTGGTTTTCGTTATAAGGTGTGCTTTGAACTTTTGTATCTGTTTGTCTTTTGTTTTGCGTGGTGTTATTGTTGTTACTGTTATAACCTAAATACTCGGCGCAGTTGTCCAAAAACGCCCTTTCTACCACATGAGTTGGCGCGACAAAAAGAATGCGCTCACCATTTGACGCAAAATCTTTGATATATTTCATTGCAAGAAAAGTCTTGCCTGTGCCTGTTGCTTGCTCGACTAAAACCTTGTTACTTTTATCAAATCCCTGTATAATTTTTGAATAAACGGGCTCGTTGTGTTCCTTTAAAATACCGTCTGAAAAGTCTAAAGCCTTGTCTATACCGTATCTATCCAAAATCGACTGTACTTCTCTTTTTTCCATTTCCTTCCCCTATTTTCTACCTATTTATATGATTTTATCACAATATAGGAGAAAAGTCAATACCGCTATTTTAGCCATAAACAGCAAATTGAACGGTAAATATAAGTATAATTTATAATGTTTTTTATTCGAAATATACAACAATTTTGCATAAAAAAACAAAAAAGCCCGTAAGACTTTTACGAACTTTTTTAAAAACTATATCTGCTTATTAGTCTACTAAAGTAACGATAACGCGTTCTGCGGCATCTCCACGGCGTGCGCCAACTTTTAGAATGCGTGTGTAACCGCCACCCTGACCTAGTTCCTCTTTGCGTTGTGCGTATTTAGGCGCATACACATTGAATATTTTTTCGATAACAGGGTGCTTGATATCCTCAGTGCGCGCGATAAAGTCGGCTTTTGCTTCCTTTGGTGCGCGTTGTTCTTGGACATCGTAAACATTAGCCATAAGAAAACGGCGTGCTGCAAGTTTCTTTGGACCATCGTTTATCACTTGTTTCTTTGTAGTAACGCCATCGATAATGACATCTTTTTCCACTTTAACGGTGTCTTCATAAGTGTTGATTGCCTTTGTGAGCCACTTCTCTGCAACTCTTGCGATTACCTTAGCACGCGCGAGAGTTGTTTCTACTTTGCCTGTCCACAAAAGTGTGGTGGCTTGGTTGCGAATCAAACCGTCACGGATAGATGGGCGTTTGCTCAATTTTTTGTATCCAGCCATTTTACTTCTCCTTATTATTAGTCATCATCACTTTTTAAAGTGAGTCCGAGTTGATGAATCTTTTGGACGATTTCCTCCAAAGATTTACTGCCTAGGTTGCGCACCTTTGCCAACTCTTTATGTGTTCTGTTTGTAAGGTCGCCAACATTATTTATATTAGCGCGCTTCAAACAGTTTGTACTGCGAACACTGAGTTCCAAATCGTTAATTGATAGGTCTAAAATTTTCTTTTGTTCGTCCTCTTCTTTTGCTACCAAGAAAACTTGATTTGACATATTTTCAATTAATTCGATAAATAGATTTAGGTGTTCGTTTAACAACTTTGCCGACATACTAGTTACTTCTTTTGCTGAAATTGCACCATTTGTGGTGACTTCCATAGTAAGTTTGTCAAAATTGATATTTTGACCTACGCGGGCACTTTCTACATGATATTCAGCCGAAACAACCGGCGAGAAAATGCTATCAACGGCGATGTAGCCGATTGAATCGCAGTATTCTTTGTTATCTTTTGCCAAAACATAACCTCTACCGCGTCCAACGATAATTTCCATATCGAGAGTTGCGCCAGAAGCAACATGGCAAAGCACCAAATCGGTGTTTACAACATCGACTCCATCAGGGGTAACGATATCAGCGCCTGTTACATCGCAAGGACCTTTTACATGAACAGTAAGTGTTGCTCTAAAATTAGGGCTTGTGTCCTGTGTGCGAATTATCAAAGTCTTGATATTTAGCACGATATCAGCAACATCAAGGTCGACACCTGGAACTACGCTAAACTCGTGTTGGACACCTTGAATACGAATTGCGACAGGAGCAGCGCCTGGAAGTCCTCCAAGTAATACCCTACGCATCGCGTTTCCAATAGTTGTACCAAAACCGCGTTCTAGAGGTTCAAGAGTAAACTTTGCTGTTGCACCACCATTTGACTCTTCAAATTTGATGCTTGGCTTGTCAATTTGCATCATAAAAACTATCCTCCCAACTTATTATCTTGAGTACAACTCAATAATCAAGTGTTCGCTAATGTTAAGGTCGATATCATCACGAGCAGGGTTAGCGATTACTTTTCCTGTAAGTGTGCTAGAATCAACTTCTAACCATTTTGGAGCGATGATTTTGGAATTTTTAAGTTCCTTAAACAATGGTGTATCCAAATCACTTGGCTTAACCGAGATTACATCGCCAACTTTAACTTGGTAAGAAGGAATGTTTACAATTTTACCATTTACTAGAATGTGTCTGTGGTTTACGATTTGACGGCTTTGTGCTCTTGAAATACCAAAACCGAGACGGTAAACTACATTGTCTAGTCTGCGCTCAAGTAACGAAAGCATAACTTCGCCTGTGGCGCCTCTTTGTCTTTTCGCTTCAAGATAATAGTTTTTAAACTGCGCTTCGAGTAAGCCGTAAGCGCGTTTTACCTTTTGCTTTTCGCGCAACTGCAAACCATAACCTGTTGGCTTTTTACGCAAAGCGGCTTCACCGTGTTGACCTGGCACTAAAGGTCTGCGGTCCATAGAACACTTGCCTGATACACAACGGTCGCCCTTTAAGAATAACTTGCAACCTTCGCGTCTACACAATTTGCAGTTGGCACCTGTATATTTTGCCATTTTATTTCTCCTTAAATTTTAGTTATTAGACTCTGCGAGGTTTTGAAGGACGGCAACCATTGAAAGGAATGCCTGAAACATCTTTGATTGATGTAACTTCAAGACCTACATTTGTAAGAGCGCGAATTGCTGCCTCTCTACCACTGCCTGCGCCTTTTACATAAACTGCGACTTGATTAATACCCATATCTTTTGCCTTTTTACCAGCAGTTTCAGCAACTAATTGCGCTGCGTATGGAGTATCTTTACGAGCACCACGGAATTTAAGACTACCACTACTGCACCATGCTACAACATTACCAGCCTGGTCTGTAATAGTTACCAAATTGTTGTTGAATGTAGATTTGATATGTACCGCACCTGTGCCCAAGTTTTTGGTCGCTCTTTTTCTCTTTGTTGGTTTTTCCATTAGAACTACTCCTCTTTATTAACCTTTTTTACCTACTTTTGCCTTACCGCGAGAAACCGTCTTACGAGGGCCCTTGCGAGTGCGAGCATTTGTCTTTGTGCGTTGTCCATGAACTGGTAAGTTACGGCGGTGCCTAATACCGCGGTTGCAACCGATTTCCATCAAACGCTTAATGTTTAAGTTTACTTCACGGCGTAAATCACCTTCTACAAGCAAACCGCTTTTGTCGATGTAGTCACGAATTTTAGCAACTTCTTGTTCTGTAAGGTCTTTTACGCGAGTGTCTGGGTTGATGCCCACATTTTGCAAAATTTCATTCGACTTAACCTTTCCAATACCGTAGATATAAGTAAGTCCTATTTCTACTCTCTTTTCTTTGGGTAAGTCTACACCTGCTATACGAGCCATTAAAAATTTCCTCCGAAAAATATTTTCTGTGTATAATTACTAAAACTAGTAAATTGCCTTTTATATTAGTAATTTAAAAGGCTAAATATCTTTAATAAGCAAAAGCAAGTAAATACATATCAATTACTTTTAGCTTAAAAAGATAATTAAATATATAAGCAAGATACTTTGTAAACTGCCGCGGAAAGTACCTTGATTATTTTCAAATTAAAGCAAGTTTTAACCTTGAACTTGCTTGTGCTTTTTGTTTTTACAAATTACCATAACCTTGCCTTCACGACGAATTACTTTACACTTGTCGCACATAGGTTTAACAGATGGTCTTACTTTCATTTTGTTTTCTCCTTGTTTGGTAGTTTTTAGTTTTCGCCGCTACCTGACGGGTTTGTTGGCGATTTTTTGGCATCACCACGCCAAATAATACGCCCATGAGATAAATCGTATGGCGACAACACAACTGTTACTCTGTCGCCTACTAATACGCGAGTGCGTGATTTGTACACTTTGCCCGCCATGTAAGCATTAACAATGTAACCGTTGGGTAATTGCACTTTGAAGTTCGCACCTGGAAGCGCCTCAATAACCGTGCCTTCCACTTTGATTGAATCATCGTTAGCCATACCTTTACTCCTTATTTGATTTTTTGAATTTGTATAGTGTATGATAAATCATCTGGTCGTTTATTTTTTGTCCGTTTTCTAGTTTTAAATTAATTTCGGGGTCTATTTTCCCCATACTACTTAAATGTGCTGGATTTTTAGATTTTGGCGAGAGAATAAGTTTATACTTGCCGTCTGCGACCAAAACTTTATCCTTAGTGAAGCCAACAACAAGATAGTAGCAATCTTTGTCGTGGCCCTGAGTAGAACGCACAACTTGACCGAGTGTAAAATTTTTAGACATTTTCATCATCCTCAAGTGTCAAAAGTTCTACACCGTTTTTGGTAACAAGCATTGTATTTTCATAATGCGCTGCCCATTTACCGTCACGAGTCCTACAAGTCCAGCCATCGCGCTCGATTTTGACATGATATGAACCCATATTTACCATAGGCTCGATACATATTGCCATATTCTCGCGCAGTTTTACCCCACTGCCTGCTTTTCCAAAATTTGGAATACCAGGGTCCTCGTGAATGTGCGTACCTATTGCATGTCCTTGCATATCGCGAACGACTGAAAAGCCATTTGCCTCGACATAAGTTTGGACACTTGCGCCGATGTCGCCAACGGTCTTGCCTGCTTTTAAGCCTTTGATTGCCTCAAAGAAAGACTGTTTTGTAACATCGATGAGTTTTTGCGCCTCGGGCGAAATTTTGCCTACGGGATAAGTCCTGCAAGCATCGGTGTGAATACCTTTGTAGTTAACACAAAGGTCGACACTGACGATATCGCCGTCTTGCAAGATTAACTTGTCATCGGGAATACCGTGGACTACGACATCGTTTACCGAAGTGCAAACAGATGCGGGATAGCCCATATACCCTAGACACGAAGGCTTGCAATCGTGCTCTATAATGTAGTTGTAGCACCAAGTGTCGATATCTTTTGTTGAGATACCAGGTTTAATCACATCGCGAAGCCCAACTAAAATGCCCTTCATAACTTCGCCACTGTGACGCATTAGTTCGATTTGATGTTTTGTTAGCGTTTTTATTCCACTCATAAATTAATTATACCATACCTTTTTAATTGTTTAAAGGCTTTTTTGCAAAAAAGTCATCAATTTTGTTGCAAATTTGGTCGAAAACCTCACTTTTTGACAGCGAAGCATCTATTCTAATCAATTTGCCTTGTTGTTCAAACGCTTCGAGAACGGGCACCGTTTCGCGCTCGTATTGCGCTAGACGGAAATTTACCGTTTCCAAATTGTCGTCATAACGGTGTTCAAGCGTTGCGCCACAATGCGCACAAATGCCTGTCGGCGAATCAAACACACTTGTTACTCTACGGCAACTTGGACAAATTAGACGGTTTAAGGTACGAGTACGCAAGATGTTTTTGTCCTCGACTTCAAGAGAGATAACGGCGTCCAAATCACTTGTATCCATTCTATTGTATTGGTCCATATTGATTGGCGCTGTGTCTATAATGTATCCGTCATAACCGCCTAAATCTTTAAGTTGAGAAGCAAGTACTTGCATAACAATATCACTCGGCACGAATCTGCCAACACTTGTGTATTCGTACATAATCTTGCCGACTTCGGTTTTGTTGCGAATCTCGGCTTTGACTATGTCACCAACAACGACATGCTTTAAGTGGTAACGCTCTGCAAGTTTGCCTGTGTTTTCTCCTTTCCCGCTACCAGCAGGACCTAGAATTGCTAAATTCATGATTACTCCTGTGCTTGAATTAACCTTCAATCACCTTTGCATTTTGCAAAGATTTTTATCGTTTGTTTTTTCACTTTTTAAAACAAATACTTTGTTTTTAAATAGTTGTATTTTTAAAATGCAAACTTTCTAATGTCTTAATTGTAATAATTAAGTTCGTCAAATTACCGTTATTTATCGTTGTGTTGATTTCAAATTACCGCTATTTTAGGAATCCGCGGTAATTTTTCATCAACATTTGCGCGTCTAATTGCTTGTCAAATTCAAGGGCTACAGATACGACAATCAACATACCTGTTACACTAAACGCAGTCATAAGCGAAGTTGTATTTGGACCTTGAACGAGTGAGAAAATTAGAGTTGGTACGATGAAAATTATTGCTAGATAAGTTGCACCAAACAGAGTGATTCGGCTGTTGATTTTCTTTAGATAATCTGTAGTCGGTCGCCCCGCTCGGATTCCCGGGATAAAGCCACCGTTTTGTTGTAAGTTTCGGCTGACATCCTCGGGGTTGAAAGTAATTTGAGCATAGAAGTATGAGAAAAAGAATATAAATATAGCATTAAACACGAAGTAAAGTGGAGTACCTGTTCCTAACCACTGTGACCACCATTGATAGAAGCCACTTTCTGGCCAGAACATTTGAGTAATAAGTTGCGGGAATGTAACGAGTGCTGTCGCAAAGATGATTGGAAGCACACCGTTGCTGTTTACCTTAATAGGAATCATTGTAGATTGTCCACCGTACATTTTGCGCCCTTTGACTTGCTTTGCGTACTGCACAGGTATTTTACGCTCTGATTGGTCGATAAATACCATTAAACCGAACACAACAATCAAAATTGCTACAAAAATTAAGATGTTCCATAATTGGTCAAGGTCAGAACTGAACACACCAGCGAATGCTTGAAGGAGTGCTGTTCCAGCGCTACAAAGGATACCTACAAAAATTAGAAGTGATACACCGTTACCGATGCCTTGGTCAGTTATCTTTTCACCGAGCCAAAGTGTAAACATACCACCAGCAACTAAAATAAAGCAGATAATTGTCGGTACTATCCAAACAGGAGTTCCTTCGCCAAATAATGTTAAGTTGATAACGCAGTTGTCCCCACCGTCACCATAGAATGCTATGACTATCGCGATGGCTTGTAAAATTGAGAACACCAGCGCTGCTATTCGAGTATACAGTGCAATTTTCTTGCGACCGTCTTCCCCGCTCTTACTTAATCTTTCAAGAGCAGGAATTGCAACAGTTAAAAGTTGCATAATGATTGATGCCGAGATATACGGCACAACACCGAGTGCTAGTAGCGAACCATTTGCTAGCGCGCCACCAGACACACTGCTGAGTAGGTCTAGGAAGCCTGTTTCGTTACCTGCAATGGCACTAAATGCGCCGACTTCAAGTCCAGGAATTGGCAACCAACAACCTATTCTATAAACTAATATAATGCCTAAAATAATAAGCAGTTTTTTACGAATGTCTTTTTGCTTAAAAGCATTCTTTAATGTTTGAAACATTATGCCTCCTCAACCGTTCCGCCGGCTTTTTGAATTTTTTTGATGGCTGTTTGGGTAAATTTGTCTGCCTTAATAGTTAGGGCTTTTGTGATTTTACCGTCACCGAGCACTTTTAATCCGTCTTTTTCGATTTTACCGATTATTCCTTTGTCTTTTAAGACTTGGGCGGTAATGACAGTGCCTTCATCAAAACAATCAAGTTGTCCTACATTTACAGTTGAGTATACCGCTTTAAATTTTCCGTTTCTAAACCCGCGCTTGCCCAAGTGGAGCGCCAAAGGCATTTGACCACCTTCAAACAATGGGCGAACACCGCCACCAGAACGCTTGTTTTGACCGTTTTCACCACGACCAGAGGTCTTGCCTAGTCCAGAACCGCGACCGCGACCAACACGGCGGAGGCGGTGCTTTGAATTGGGCGCAGGAGATAGTGTGTGTAATTCCATAATTTCCTCCTACTCTTCCACTTGCACAAGGTGAGCAACTACTTTAATCATTCCGCGAATTGCCTCGTTGTCGGGCATAACTTTAACTTGGTTAATCTTGCGAAGTCCAAGTGCTTTTAAAGTCTTGCGTTGATTTGGAGTAGTGCCTATTGCGCTGTGAATAAGTTTAATTTTTAATTCTTTAGCCGTAGTAGGCTTTTTGGTAGTTTTCTTTTCCATAATGCGCCTCCTACAATTCTTCCACGGTCTTACCGCGTCTTTCTGCAATTTGTTCTGCTGATGACAATGCTTTTAGAGCATTGAAAGTAGCGCGTACGGTGTTGATTTTGTTGTTACTGCCGTGGTTCTTAGCAGTAATGTCTTTGATACCAGCAAGTTCGAGAACGGGACGAGCCGCACCACCTGCAATTACACCAGTACCTGGCTTTGCTGGCTTTAGAGCAATCGTACTTGCGCCATATTTAGTAGTAATTTCGTGTGGAATAGTCGTACCGTTCATAATAATGGTAATCATATTCTTTTTGGCTGCGTTAAAGCCTTTTTCCATAGCGTTTGTAGTTTCTCTTGCCTTACCTGTACCGATACCTACGCGACCTTTCTTGTCGCCAACTACACAAAGGGCGCTATAACTTGGTGTACGACCACCTTTGATAACTTTTTGTACGAGACGAAGGTCTACCATAATTTTAGTTAGTCCATCGTCAACGGGCTTTTTGTCATCGCGTCTACCGCGGGATTTGTTGTCGGGGTGACGCTTTTGTTGTTTATTAACTTCTGCCATTTTTTCCTCCTAAAACTTTAATCCTGCGTCTCTAGCGCCATTTGAAAGATTTTTAATTCGACCTGTATAGATGTAACCACCACGGTCAAAAACGACTTGAGTGATTTTTTTGTCAAGAGCGCGCTTTGCGATTGTTTCGCCGATAATGTACGCTTGCTCTTGTTTTGTTTTGCCCTTTAAGGCATCACTTAATGCTTTTTCGACTGTACCGCAAGAAACTAGTGTGTGTCCTTTGGTGTCATCGATAATTTGAGCATAAATATTTGATAACGAACGGTAAACTACGAGTCTAGGACGCTCAGCAGTACCGCTTAAATTTTTGCGTACGCGTGCGTGACGGCGACCGCGTTCTTTATTTTTGTCAATCTTATTAATCATACCGCTTTACCTCCTTACTTCTTAGCCGCTGTCTTACCTTCTTTCTTGATTACGACTTCGTCAACATAACGAATACCGTAAGCATGATAAGGCTCAACAGGCTCGATAGCGCGAATACTTGCTGCTACCTGACCGACCTTTTGTTTGTCATAACCGAAAACCTTTACTTCTGTTTGGCTTGGGCAACTTAAAGTGATGCCTTCAGGCGCTGCAAAGATTACGGGGTGACTCTTACCGATTTTAAATTCGATAGAACCGTTTTTGTCGAACACTTTGTAACCTACACCGTTAATTACTAGATTTTTTGTAAAGCCGTTTGTAACGCCTTCAATCATATTAGCAATAAGAGTGCGGGCAAGACCATGTTGACTGTTTGCTTCCCTAGAATTGTTAAGTGTTGTAACATAGATTTTGCCGTCTACGAGTTCGACTTTAATAAGTTTACTAATTTGTTGCTCGAGTTTGCCGAGTTTTCCGCTGACAGACACAACATTGTGAGTCGATACAGCGAAGTCAACGCCAGCAGGGAGTTCGATTGGTTTCTTACCTATTCTTGACATACCGATACCTCCTACCATACATAAGCAAGGACTTCTCCGCCCACACTTTGTGCGCGTGCCTGCTTGTCTGTCATAATACCTTTGCTGGTTGAAATGATTGCGATACCGAGTCCGTTAATTACTCTTGGAAGTTTGTCAACGCTTGCGTAAATACGAAGTCCTGGTTTAGAAATTCTCTTTAACCCTGTGATAACATATTTACCCTTGCTGTCTTGCTTTAAGGTAATTTCGATAACTTTTGATACGCCTTCGCCTTTTTCAGCAAAGTCGGCTATGTAGCCTTCGTCTTTTAAAATTTGAGCGATTGCAAGTTTAACTTTACTAGTAGGAATTTCTACGGTAGAGTGCTTTGCATTTATCGCGTTACGAATGCGTGTAAGCATATCTGCTATAATGTCTGTAACTACTGCCATAATATCCTCCTACCAACTTGCCTTTTTGACACCAGGGATTTCACCCTTGTATGCCATTTCTCTAAAACATATACGGCAAATGCCATATTTTTTCAAAACTGCGTGAGGACGACCGCAAATTGAGCAACGAGTGTATTCACGAGTTGAAAACTTTTGTGGCTTTTTTGCCTTTAAAACCATACTTTTTCTTGCCATTTTACTACTTCCTCCTTTACGCCTTTTTGAAAGGCATTCCTAATTGGTCAAGCAATGCCTTTGCTTCGCTGTCGGTATTTGCAGTCGTAACGATGCAGACATCGAAGCCTCTAACTTTTTCGATTTTGTCGTAATCGATTTCAGGGAAAACCAACTGTTCTTTAATACCCATAGAGTAGTTGCCTTTTCCGTCAAAAGATTTTGGAGAGATACCTCTAAAGTCGCGCACGCGCGGTAGAGCAACAGAGATAAGTCTGTCTAAAAACTCCCACATCTTTTCACCACGCAAAGTAATTTTTGCACCGATTTTCATACCTTCACGAAGTTTGAAGTTTGCAACGGCTTTTTTAGCAGTTGTAACGAGTGGTTTTTGTCCTGTAATTAGTCCTAACTCGTCAACAGCCATATTAAAACTCTTTGCGTTGTCTTTTACATCACCAAGGCCGGCATTTACAACAATTTTTTCAATTCTTGGCACTTGGTTTATGTTTTTGTAGCCTAATTCTTTTTCAAGAGCAGGTACAACGGTTTTTTCGTAGAACGCCTGAAGTCTAGGTTTTTCCTTTTTAGCAGGTGCTACGCTTTTGCTATCGGTTGCAGTTTCCTTAGCAACCTGATTAACATCTTTACTAGCCATTTTTTCTCCTTAAATTATAGTAAATTACTTACCTTGAGATTTTTGAGCGGGTGCTTTACGGCGAGTTGTACTAGCCACTTTGTTAGCAGAGTCAACTTTTGCGCTCTCGCTCTTTACAGCAGTTTTCTTTGGTGCGGGCTTTGCCTTTTCCTTTCCTTCTGCCTTTTCGACCTTTTTAACGGCGTCTTTTTCTTTCTTTGCTTCTTTCTTTACTCTTGCTTTCTTTTCGCCGTCAATGTATGCACCACAGTGCTTGCAAGCGCGATGCTTATTTCCCTTCTCATCAAAAGCGTGACCTATACGGGTTGCTTTGTTACAAGATGGACAAACTAGCATAACATTTGAAACATCGATGCCTGCTTCTACTTTTTTAATGCCACCTCTATCTTTTTGAGAACGAGGTTTTGTGTGTTTGTGAACGATGTTTACGCCTTCTACAACGACACGATTTTTAGTGCTGTCGGAAGATAAAATCTTGCCAGTTTTACCTTTGTCCTTACCAGCAATAACGAGTACGGTATCACCTGTTCTTAAATTGCTATTCATTTAATTATCCTCCTTAAAGCACTTCGTTAGCAAGCGAAATAATTTTCATAAAGTCGCGTTCGCGGAGTTCTCTTGCAATTGGACCAAACACGCGAGTACCTTTTGGTTGTTTGTCTTTGTCGATGATAACAACTGCGTTGTCGTCAAAGCGGATAGAACTACCGTCTGGTCTACGCACACCGCGTTTACTTCTAACGATAACTGCTTTTACGACATCACCTTTTTTGACACTACCGCCAGGGATTGCACTCTTGACCGTACCTACGATTATATCGCCGATATTGGCTGATTTTCTAAAAGAACCGCCGAGCACTCTAATGCACATTAACACTTTTGCGCCCGTGTTGTCGGCTACTTTCAATTTTGTTTGAGGCATTATCATGATAATTACTCCTTTTTATTATTTCGCTTTTTCGATGATTTTTACCAATCTAAAATGTTTGTTTTTAGAAAGGGGGCGAGTTTCGGCGATTACGACCTTATCGCCTATTGAACACTCATTTTTAGGGTCGTCAACGAAAAACTTAACAGTTTTTTGGACGATTTTTTTGTAAAGCGGGTGGCGGACTTTGTTGACGATTGCGACAACTGCGGTTTTGTCCATTAAGTTGCTGACAACTATACCGATACGCTGTTTACGACTATTTCTTTCCTGTGTTTCCATTTCTTAACCTCCACCCTTATTCCTTATTCCCTGCTAATTCGCGTTCGCGTAATATTGTCATAACCTTTGCGATGTCTTTACGAACGGTGTTTAGCATCATAGGATTTGTTAATTGACCTGTTGCGTGAGAGAAACGCAAGTTAAAATGTTCAGTCTTTAAACTTTTCAACTTGTTTTGCAATTCTTCTGTGGTCATGTCTCTTAATTCTTTAGTTTTCATTGCTTGTTCCCTCCTCTACAGATTTTACATTGTTTTCGCCATTTAATTTAGCGTCAACAACTTTGTCAAGTTCTGCCTTTGAGTAAAATTTGGTAGCAAGTGGTAACTTGTGAGCGGCAAGGCGAAGGGCTTCTCTAGCAACCTCCTCGCTTACGCCACTGATTTCAAAAAGCACTCTGCCTGGGCGCACAACTGCTACCCAACCTTCAAGATTACCTTTACCTTTACCCATACGAGTACCCAAAGGTTTTTGTGAGTATGGCTTGTCTGGGAATATTTTTATCCAAACTTTACCAACTCTTTTCATATAACGAGTCATTGCGACACGCGCAGCCTCGATTTGAATTGATTTAACCCAGCAAGGCTCGAGAGCAACAAGTCCGTATTCACCATAAGCAATACGGTTGCCACGGAGCGCTTCGCCTTTCATACGGCCTTTTTGCACCTTACGGTGTTTTGTTCTCTTTGGCATCAACATTATTGCTCACCTCCCTCGCTAGAAGGCTTATTACCTTTCTTTAAGATTTCACCTTTGTAAATCCACACCTTTACACCGAGCACACCGTATGTAGTGTGTGCTTCTGCAAAGCCGTAATCGATGTCGGCTCTTAGGGTGTGAAGTGGAATTGAACCTTGTGCGAATTGTTCACTACGAGCAATTTCAGCACCGTTTATACGGCCACTTACCATAATTTTACAACCTTCAACACCGGCTTTCATAACGCGTTGTAGGCTTGACTTAATTGCACGCTTTACGAGTACACGCTTTTCGATTTGAGCAGCGATACTTTGAGCGACAACATTTGCGTCTGTGTCAAGATTTTTCACTTCTTTAATGTTAATTGTTAGGTGTTTTCCGTCAACGATTTTGTCAAGTTCTTTCTTTAATTGTTCGATACCTGCACCCTTTTGTCCAATAACTAGACCTGGTCTACCTGTAACGATGTTTACGACAATTTTGCCGTGCTCGCCTTGAGTACGGTCGATTGAGACGCTAGAAATTAGTGCGTCTTTGTATTTCTTTAAGATAAACTCACGAATTGTGTTGTCTTCAAGCAAAATATTTGCAAAAGTCTTTTTGTCGGCGTACCAGTTAGCGTTCCAGCCTTTAACGATACCGACTCTCATTCCGTGAGGATTGACCTTCTGACCCATAATTACTTTGCGCCTCCTTTTGTCGTTTTTGTGCTAGTACTTTTCTTTGTGCTAGCGGTTTTTGTTGTAGTTGTCTTTTTTGTTGCTGTTGTTTTAGTTGTTGCAACCTTTTTTGTTGCAGTCTTGGTTGCTGTCTTTTTAGCGGCAGACTTTTCTACTTTGCTTGCAGTTTCTTTTGCTTTTACGACATCGTCTTTAACTTGCTCGATTGCCTCGTCTGCGACATCGATTTGAGTTGATGAAACGCGAGCAGGTTTGCTAACCTTTTTTACTGCGTCCAAGTCGTTTTTCTCGTCAAGGATAATAGTAATGTGACTTGTGCGTTTTAAGATTTGGTCAGCGCTACCGTGTGAACGGGGCCACCAACGCTTGTAAGTAGGACCTTCGTTTGCGTAAGTTTCTACGACAAACAAGTCCTCTTTTGCAATGTTTTTATATTCAGCATTTGCTCCGGCGGAAGCGAGAAGTTTAATCAAAACTTCGCTAGCAGCCTTTGGGGTACCTTGTAAAATCGCCATAGCATCGTTGTAACTCTTGCCACGAATAATGTCGAGTACAATGCGGACTTTACTAGGGCTAATGCGGACAAACTTTGCTGTTGCCTGAGGGCGTTTGTCAGCATTTTGTTTGCGAGCCAATGCTTTTTCTCTCATTCTCTTTGCCATACATTATACCTCACTCTTATTTCTTGGCATCAGCGATTTTTGACCCGCTGTGTCCTTTGAATGTTCTTGTTGGAGCAAACTCGCCGAGTTTGTGTCCTACCATTTCGGCAGAACAATATACAGGGATGTGCTTTCTACCATTGTGAACAGCGATTGTGTGTCCTACAAAGTCTGGGTAGATTGTACTTGACCTAGACCAAGTTTTAAGGACCTTTTTCTCGTTTTTCGCGTTGAGGTCTTGCACTCTTTTCATTAAACGAGGTTCCACATATGGCATTTTCTTTAAACTTCTACTCATAGTGCTTACTCCTAATTAACTCTTTTTAAAATCATACTGCTACTAGGTTTGTGCTTGTTGCGAGTTTTCTTACCTAATGCAGGTTTACCCCAAGGGGTACGAGGTCCAGGCAAACCGATTGGTGCCTTTGACTCACCACCACCATGAGGGTGGTCAATAGGGTTCATAACACTACCGCGAACGGTAGGACGAATTCCGCGGTAACGAGTGTTACCAGCCTTACCCCATTTAACTAATTCGTGGTCTACATTGCCGATTTGACCGATAGTAGCACGGCATTTTGCAGACACCATACGCATCTCACCACTAGGAAGTTTTAAAGTTGCGCGTGTGCCTTCTTTTGCAACAAGACGAGCAGACTCACCAGCACTACGAGCCATTTGTCCACCTTTTCCTGGTTGCATTTCGATGTTGTGAACAACAGTACCAACTGGCATTGCTGACATTGGCATTGCGTTACCAACTTTGATTTCGCTACCTTCACCGCTTACGACTTTTTGTCCAACAGTCAAGCCGAGTGGTGCGAGAAT
Source organism: uncultured Clostridia bacterium (assembly GCA_944383915.1). Classification (GTDB taxonomy): domain Bacteria; phylum Bacillota; class Clostridia; order Christensenellales; family UBA1242; genus UBA7867. The sequence continues at coordinate 7,931 of CALWRJ010000003.1, read as the reverse complement.
GTAGCGTTTTTCACCGTCTGCATAACTCAAAAGTGCGATGTATGCGCTACGGTTTGGGTCGTATTCGATTGATTTAACAGTCGCAGGGATTCCGTCTTTGTTGCGCTTGAAATCAATGACACGGTATTGGCGTTTTGTACCACCGCCTTGGTGGCGCACAGTGATACGACCGTACATATTGCGACCTGCATTTTTCTTTACAGGCTTTAGTAGCGACTTTTCAGGCTTATTAGTAGTTATTTCCTCAAAAGTCGGACGAACGGTGCCACGCAATGTCGGTGTAATTGGTCTAAATCTTTTAACTGACATAACTTACTCCTCCTGTGCTAATTAAGATAGGCTTTCAAAGAACGCGATGGCTTTGCTATCTTTCTTTAAAGTTACGATTGCTTTCTTTTTAGCAGATATGTAACCAGCCGTTCTGCCTTGTCTTTTTCTAGGTTTTTTCGCAGTTAATTGTGTGTTGACGGAATCAACTTGCACACCAAACATTTGTTCAACTGCGTCTTTTATCTGAGTTTTAGTAGCCGATTTATCTACCACAAACCAGTAGCGCTTTTTAGCTATATCGGCATAACTTTTTTCTGATAAAAGGGGTTTAATAATAATCTTATTTGCTTCCATTATTCAGTATAAGCCTCCTCTATAGATTTAATTGCCTGTTTCGTGATAAGAATTTTATCGGCATTAACGATTTGGTAGACATTGAGTAAACTATAACTTTCTACCAAAACTTTGTTTAAGTTTCCGCTTGCTTTCATAACATTTTCGTTTGCGGAATCAAGTACAACGAGTACAGATTTGTTGCATTTGAATGCATCGAGTACAGCCTTAAATGTCTTTGTCTTGTGGTCAGCGATATCGAAGTTTTCTACGACAAATACATCACCTTTTGCTAATTTTGTACTGATAGCACTCTTAAATGCAGCGCGCTTTGCGCTCTTGTTAACCTTTTGCGAAAAGTCGCGAGGTTTGAGAGCAAAAGCAAGTCCACCTTTTGTCCATTGAGGACCTCTACGGCTACCTTGGCGGGCGCGACCTGTTCCCTTTTGACGCCATGGCTTTTTCGCCCTTCCGCGTACCTCACTACGAGAAAGTGTTGACTTTGTGCCTTGGCGTTGGTTGTTTAGGTACGCTACGACAACCTGATGAATGAGCGCTTCGTTAAATTCTGCGCCAAATACCTTGTCGTCTAATTTTACATTGCCGACTTCAACGGCTTGTAAGTTGTATACTTTAGTTGTAGGCATTTTTCACTCCTTCTAGGCTTTCACAGCGTTTCTCACCATAACCACGCTGTTGCGTGCACCTGGGATAGCGCCCTTTACCAAAATAAGATTTCTTTCGCTGTCAACCCTTACGACCTCAAGGTTTTGTACAGTTGTGCGAACACCACCATAACGACCTGCCATTTTCTTGCCTTTAAATACTTTAGCAATTCCTGGACCACTACCTAATGATTGGTGACGGTGAATTTTGTTACCACCGTGGGTGTTGTCTTGGTGTTTCATATTCCAGCGCTTGATGATACCTGTAAAACCGTGTCCACGAGATTTTCCAATAACATCAACTTTTTCGCCTTCACCAAAGATGTCGCACTTGATTTCCTGACCAACAGCGTAGCCAGAAACATCGTTTACGCGGAATTCGCGAAGAATACGCTTAGGCTCCACGCCAGCCTTTTCAAAAGTACCAAGTCTTGGCTTGTTTACCAAGTCTTTGCGGATACTACCATAGGCAACAACAATTGCGTTGTAGCCGTCTTTGTCCTCGTTTTTGATTTGAACGATGACATTAGGTTCGGCTTCGACAACGGTAACAGGAATTACTAAGCCATTAGTAGCAAAGACTTGTGTCATACCAAGTTTTTTACCTAAAATTGCTTTGTTCATAACTTTTTCTCCTTATGTTGCCTATATTTTGATATTTATATCAACGCCAGCAGGTAAATCAAGTTTACCGAGTTGGTCAACTGTTTTGCTGTTTGCGCTGAAAATATCAATCAAACGTTTGTGTGTGCGCAATTCGAATTGCTCACGGCTATCCTTGTTTATGTGTGGTGAACGAAGGATAGTGATAATTTCTTTGTCGGTTGGAAGCGGAATTGGTCCTGAAATCTTGCAACCAGACTTTTGGGCTGCTTCAACAATGCGAGCGGCAGCCTCATCGATTAAGCGGTGGTCAAAAGACTTTAACTTAATCCTGATTTTTTGTGTACTCATTGTACGACCTCCATGAAATAACTCCTTCAAGCGTAAGGGATACTCCCCCAACGAACGCAAACCTAGTGTTTTATACCGTTCGTTCCACACTCACTGTTTCGACTCGTGCCGTATGGCAGTTTTTCTCTTAAATATTATCAAAGACTTTCACACATTTTTAATAAAAATTTGATAAAATTTTTTCGAAAAAACTATTTATTATATAATAATGCCACGCGCACGCGTATACGCACCCGAGTGTGTCATACTGAAAGCCAAAAAATAAAAAATTTTAAAGTACGCTTGAACGCAGTGCTTTTGCACCACTTGTACGCTCAAATTTTCCTCAAAACCTAGCTATTTTGCGGTAACTTTGAGTTTCTACCCAGACTAACAGTAAATGAATTATACATTAATTATCACTCTTTGTCAACACATTTATTTAAAAAATTTTGATTTTACAAAATTTTTTGTTTGCTATCGCAAACCTTTTTTCACTCGTATTTTTGGCGCTTACAAGTAATCTCCATAAAATACTCCTTCCAAAAGCAAAATGTGTTGGCTACTCGCTTCGCTCGGAGGCAATCCAGCCCATCACTCGTGTACATCTTTTCTTTGTTTGCGCTTTTGTTTTCGTGATTTTTTCACTTTTATTACATTTTTATTATAAAAAGCAAAAGTAAGTGGTTTTTGAGGCTTGTCTATTAGATTAAACGCTATCTAAATTACCTAAATCTTTTTTAGGTAATCTTTTAGTATTTCTAATTTTAGACTTAAAAAGAAATGCTGTAATTTTTTTGACTTTTTCGAAAAAGTAAATTATACTTTGTGGTAAAAGTAGTTTTTCTTTATTAGTACAAAAAGTGCTTTGAATAATTAAACATTTTAAAGAATAAAAGGCAGGAAAATATGATTAAGATTGACGAAAAAACCAAAACGGAAAATTTTAAAAAAGGCATTAGTCCAAAATTCAGTTATCACCTTAACGGCGAAACATATATTTTTAAAGGCAACTACAAAGATATGCGTCAAGATATAAGCGAAGTGCTTTTTTCTCGCATTTTAAAAAAAACGGGTTGTAAAAACTTTGTCGAGTATCATATGGCGGAGTACCAGGGGCAAAATGGTTGCGTAAGTAAATCTTTTTTCACGCCTGATGTGTTAGACGAAATTTTTTTAATGAATATGGAGCAAATGACTTATTATTTTGAGAAAAATCACGAGCGCACGCATTTTACGGGCTCGGTCGATGCAAAATTTTTCGATGAATTTTTTGAAGCACATCTACAAAAGCCTGAAAATATGGAATTAGGGCAATACATTATGTCTATACCGTCCGTTTGCGGTGAAGTTGAGAAATTTTGTAAAATTTACGGATACACCTGCGATATGGACAAGTTAAAAAAGCGCCTTAGTGAAGCTGTTGTGTACGATTACTTTTTATGCAACAGCGACAGGCATTGGAACAATCTCACCTTTTTAACCAAAGAAAAAGACGGTGTTCGCAGTATTGAGTTATCTCCCCTATTCGATAACGGCGAGGCGTTCGGTTTTTCGTCTGGGTTAAGTGAAATGGAAATAAAGCGACAAGGCGTTGTTATGCAACTCGGCTATTCGCAAAATGGACAGATTAGCGATTTTAAAAATAACCGTTATTTTGAAAAGGGCGGAATTGTCGCAAGCGATATTTACGAACTAACAAAACAAGACGAAAAAATGAAAGAATTGGTTGAGAAACTCGTAAATCTCAATATTTCAGCCGTTATAGACGAAATGGAAAAGGACGAACAATGCTCTATTCCGCCTAAAATTCGCGAAAAAATCATCGATAACATTACCGAAAGGCAAAGCCACTACAAATACACGGTTGAGCAGTTGCAAAATCGTTTAAATAAAAGCCAACTGCATAATTTAACAAAATCAAGCGAGTTAGAGCATAAAAACGAAAACATAGAAAACGATGCGCGCAAGCAAGACGGCTCGGCAACTCTTGATGAAAAGCGCGAAAATTTAACAAAAGATAATGAGCATAATTTCGGTAATTGACTTTTTCGGCAAAAATGATATAAAATTTAGGGCTAATAAAGTTGTTTTTACTAAAATGAAAAAATATTAAATTAAGATTTAAAAAAGGAAGTAAAAAATGAACAACGAAAGATATAGAGCGATTATTATAAAAGATGGGCGTTTGCTTGTTATGAAGCGAGAAAGGAACGGCAGGCGTTTTTGCGTGTTGCCTGGTGGAAGTATTGAGCCTGGCGAAACGCCACAAGAATGTTGCACGCGAGAACTAGCCGAGGAATTTGGTATAACCATTAAGCCTTTGCGCCTAATTTACGAAATCAAGCAAGGACTAACAAAGCAAGGCTTTTTTGTGGCAGATTGGATAAGTGGCGAAATTCACAAAACCGATGCCGAGGAATACACCACAAACGATGTTTCAAAATACGGAACTTACGAGCCTAGCACAATTTCTCTTGATGAATTAGACTCTGCAAATCTTTTGCCTATCGAGGTTAAAGAACAGTTAAAAAGTGATTTAAAAGAGTATGGCGAAAAACTAGACCGCCCGTTTATTAAGTTTGAGTGCAGTTGGAATTAAAAAGCATTTTTAATGTAATTATTTGAGTTAATAATTAAAAAACACAAGGGCTATTTCCAAAGTTTTATGTCTTTCCCTTTGTGTTTTTTTATTATTAAAATTAAACTTTTATACCAATCTAAAATAAATAATATACCCAGCAATAATTGCTAATTCTTGCGTAGCGAGTAGGCTTGCGCGCTAGAGCCCCACAATTCCTAATTACTAATTAAAAATTTGAGCGTAGCAAAATGAGAGTAAAACTCTCAGAGTACGCGTTTTTTATGAAAAAATATATTTAAATATTCCAAAATTTCTAAAAGCGGAGTTAAATTAAATAAGTATAAGTAGCAAGAAATTTTGTCCTTAATTCAAAATTCACAATTCATAATTCAAAATTGCGCGTAGCGCTAAGCCTTAACTGCTAATTGCTAATTGCTAATTTTCGCTTTGCGAACAAGATTGCTCATTGCCAATTCTCGCAAAGCGAATAAGATTATCTTATACTAATAGTGCGTGGGCGTGGAGTTGTGTGTTCGCGATTTTTTTCAATCAATTCGTCATAAGCACCATTATATAGGCTGTCTGCGAAATTTGTCAAATTTGTTATTTTAAAAGTTGATGATTTTTTTGCGAGTTCATCAGCATATTTTCCCCTTGCCACACTCACATTGCAGTTTTTGAGACATTCAACATCATTTACTCCGTCACCAAAATACACAATCTCGCGATAATCGGTTGGAAGCACTGGTCTTGAACGGAAGTGGTCTAGTTCAACAATTTTTTGGAGTGCTTGTAATTTATTCTGTGCAGGAATTGCAATATACTTGCCATCAAGGTAAACGGAATACTCGCCTTCAAATTTCTCATTAAGGGCATTATAAATTTGCGCCTGCTTGTCTTTGTTTAGACTTGAAATAAAGAATTGATTTATTTCTCCTATTTCGGCTAAAATTTCGTCTAATTTACGCCCTGACTTGACGCCTTCGATTTCTTTTAAGTCTAGACTAATATCGCCTTTTTTCTTGTCGTTGCGCTTAAATGCTTCGAGCATTGTGTAGTTATACAAATCTTTTTTATTTTGCTTTTCGATGTAATTTTCCTCAACATTAGAGTACATAAAAATACACTTTGGGTCAATAGCGCGCGCCGTGTCGATAATGCTTTGCAATTTTTCCGTAGGTAGCGTTTTACTGTATTCTCTAACAAGTAACCCATTAGGTGCGTAAATTGTGCTACCGCCGTTTGCCGCAACCCACGATTCGACCCTGTACCCTTCACTGATTTCATTAATGCGTGCTAGAACGCATTGTGCCACGCGGTAATTATTGCCAGTCAAAAACACAAAATTTGTTTTTGATTTTTCCGCCTTGTTAAAAATGTCAACTACATCGGGGTCTAAATTGCCCTTTTTGTCAAGTAAAGTGCCTTCAACATCAAAAGCCAAAGTATAAATTTTGCTTTGCATAATTTTTTCTCCTTTATGAAGTTTTAAAAATTGCTTTGCTAATTAGTCATTTAAAAGGCGTTAAAAAGTGTAGAAATGCAATTTGAATTTTAAAGTAATTTCTGCGTTTCTTTATTTCGTCAAATGCACTCTAAACTTTTAAAAAACATCTTTTTCTATAGAAATAGTATAGCATATTTTTTGATTTTTGTCAATAAGAGAATCTTTTAAAGAAAATAGAAAAGAGTTAGACTTATCTATTGCGGTCCAACTCTCCCATTTTATATACATCTCTTCCTTTTTCGTTAACACCTTTTCTAGCAAAATCTTTTCTAAAATACTTTTCCATTATTCTTTCCGCCATTTTGTCCCCTTCCTCGCGGTAAATTTCAACATCAAATTCTTTTTCTTGCATAATCTTTTTCTCCTTTTGTATTCTCGGCTTCATTATAAGAATAATTTAAAAAAGTGTCAAGCAAAAATAAGCAAATTTTTAAGAGAAAATTACAAATACGCAGTGCATGGGTGCAGTGCATAGGCGCACTCCCAATATTTTATTAATTTTGCAGCACCTAAATTTTGTTTAATGACGAAGTATAGCACAAAAAGACGAAGTAAAAACTTTTAGTCGTAGATAGTGCTAAATATGCAAGGAGCATGGCAAAAAATGGTGCGTAGGCGCACACCCTATTTTTATGTTAATCTACATTTAGTGGCGGAGATGTTTTTACGAGTATTTTTGCGCTAGACAAGGTGCGTAGGCGCACTCCCATTATTTTATTAATTTTACAGTACCTAAATTTTGTTTAATGACGAAGTATAGCACAAAAAGACCAAGTAAAAACTTTTAGTCGTAGATAGTGATAAATATGCAAGGAGCATGGCAAAAAATGCGAATGAGTGTATAGAGAAATACATGATTGAGCATTTTATTGCCTCGTGACGAAGCAGGTTTAGTGCTAGATATGACTAAAAAAAACGAGATTTCTATAACTAGAAACCTCGTTCCCTATGAAACCTTAATAACTGAATAGTTTTTAAGTAATTAAATTCTTGTTTGAAAATTTCATCGCAAGCACTAGAAATTCTAGTTTGTGCTAAAAGCACGCTTGCGAAGTCGACTTGGATAACGGCTCTTAACCGTGTCCTTAAAAGGAGGTGATCCAGCCGCACCTTCCGGTACGGCTACCTTGTTACGACTTCACCCCAGTCATTGGTCTTGCCTTAGGCACCTGCCTCCCTTGCGGGTTAGCTCAGCGACTTCGGGCACTCCCAACTCCCATGGCGTGACGGGCGGTGTGTACAAGACCCGAGTACGTATTCACCGCGACATGATGATTCGCGATTACTAGCAAATCCTACTTCATGCAGGCGGGTTGCAGCCTGCAATCCGAACTGAGACCACTTTTTTGAGGTTCGCGCCCCCTCGCGGGTTAGCATCCCTTTGTAGTGGCCATTGTAGCACGCGTGTAGCCCAAGGCGTAAGAGGCATGATGATTTGACCTCATCCCCACTTTCATCCGTATTACCTACGGCAATCCCCCTAGAGTGCCCAACTGAATGCTGGCAACTAAGGGCAAGGGTTGCGCTCGTTGCGGGACTTAACCCAACATTTCACAACACGAGCTGACGACAACCATGCACCATCTGTCTGGACGGAATATTGCTACTCTTTCACATGTTTCCATGCTATGCGTCCGAT
>CALWRJ010000002.1 GCA_944383915.1 uncultured Clostridia bacterium | reverse complement strand
GCCTTAACTGCTAATTGCTACCTGCTAATTGCTAATTTATAAAAGCGGAGATTTAAAAAATAAATAAAGTCCACAAACTTGCGGATGTGGCGGAATTGGCAGACGCGCTAGATTTAGGTTCTAGTGGGAAACCATGGAGGTTCGAGTCCTCTCATCCGCACCATTTAAAAAATTAGCAATTAGCAATTAGCAATTTACCACGCAAAGCGTGAATTAGCAATTAGAAATTAGCAATTAGCAATTATTGTTCGCTAGCGCGCAAGCATTTTAAAAAATAGTAAAATTTTTTTGTGCGTCACACTTTTTAATGGACATTCAGGCTGTTGGTTGTCTATTTTTTTGTAGTCCGCTTACTCGGTTCGCACCGTTCGCTTTGCTCACTCTCACGCCCGCCAGCAAAGCGAGTTTGCTGTCCGCTTTGGCTAAAAACAGCACGCCCGTGCTGTTTTCTTAACGCGTCGCGCCTCTCATCCGCACCATTTAAAAAATTAGCAATTAGAAATTAGCAATTTACCACGCAAAGCGTGAATTAGCAATTAGAAATTAGCAATTAGCAATTATTGTGCGCTAGCGCGCAAACATTTTTAAAATTAATAAGTTTGCTTTATGCATCACTGTTAAATAGCACTCAAAGATAGGAGTGTCTTTTTTTGCAGTCCGCTTGCCTTCGCTATATACACTTCGTAGTGCTTTTTTAGTCCGCCTCACTATTGAAAACATTTTAAATTATATTATTTGTTTTCTTGACAAGAAAAATTTAAATTGATAACATCTATTAAGACTTTTATAAAAGAAAACAAACAAGACTTTATACAAAACTTTTATAAAAATAGTAAAACATAGGTGGAGTTATGAACAATAAAATTTTGAAACATTATTTAGAGTCAGGAATGTACACAAATTCTGGACCATATAAAGAACTGTATCAGTCTTTGCCTGACGATATTTATGAGTTGCGAGAAATGGTGAACAAGCAACACATTCACAAAATGTCCTTGTACCGCTCATTTTTATGCAAGAATGAAAACAAGACGAATCTCAAATATAAATGGAAAAACTACCGTTGCCTTGACGATGTTCTTTTGACCGCGACTGCGATGACCGCAGAATTAATTCGCTTAAATGACGGCAAAAATCCTTTTTTAACGCTCAGCCCGAACCCAAATAAAAAGATTATTGTAACTTGCAGGTATGTTTCTGTTCTCTATGCCACAATTTTAAAAGCAAAAGGCATTCCTTGTCGCTGTCGCAGTGGATTCGCGCCGTATTTGTATGATGATAAAATTGTCGACCACTGGATTGTGCAGTACTACGACAAAAATTTTAACAAATGGATAAATATAGATTCGCAGGCAAACATAAAAAACAAAGCGTTTAATGTGTTCAATTTCCCTGACGAAGCGTTCACCTGGGCGCCGAACGCGTGGCTTGCGATGAGAAAAGGGCAATTACCTAATAAAGAAAAGTACACGAACGGGCAAAAACATTATGGGGACAACACTTTCGCGTGGAGTCTTTTAATGGATTTTCACGCATTATTCCACGATGAAATTAATTATGTAACATTGCCTGTGTTTTTGTATGAAAACTGCGATTTAGCGCAACTCAAAAAATCCACGTTGAATGAATTAGACCATTTGGCGAAACTTATGCTTGATGTTGATGAAAATTTTGATGAATTAAAAGAAATTTGGGAAACTAACAAAAAATTTAGAAGTGTCGCAAGTTCGCTAAACAATCCTTTTTTGCATTTGGAACTTGATAAATCTGATTTTAATTAATTATAAAAAGGCTAATTTTAGTTAGTATTTTAAGAGGCTTAGTATTACATCAAAAAGGTTATGAATTTTGCGTTGCGGGTGTATTTTACCGCACGATTTGTTGGATAATTTGGCGTCAGCAACAATTTTTTTATTAGAAAAAGTAAACAAAGGCGAATCAAAGCACCGTGTGTTATTTTTTGCGGGTGCTTTTTTCGAATAATACGGAAATTATGTAAGTCGTGCGGTTGCGGATGGTGTCGTCCCAAACAAGTTTTTTGGGGAGCGCGTCAACAACATATTTGCCGTGCTTTTTTAAAATCTCGTCTATTTCGCTTGCTGAATAAGTTTTGGAGTTGTACTTCACTTCCCCGCACTCGTGCGCAAACTCGCGAAATTCGAGCAAAGTATCAATAATTTCAAGCACGGCATCGCCCCAAACAGTGCCTTTATGGTAGTCGTAATACGGAGTTAAAAATTCAAGTCTTGCTGAACTATCATATTCTTTTGCTCTCACCCCCGCGCAGTCAGTAAGATAGAAAATATTATTTTTTTTATCGTTCGGAATTTCCGTTTCCGTTTTCAATTCCGATTTCAATTTCAATTGGTTGTTTTTGGATTGTTTTTGGATTGTTTTTGGGTTGTTTTTGGGTTGTTTTTGGGTTGAATTTGGGTTGTTTTTAGGTTGTTTTTGTTCGAAATTTTCGGTAGTATTTTTGTTGTCTAAATTGGCAGAATCTCCTTTATTTAAGGCAAATTCTCGGTTATCAATATTAAAACCTAAATCATATGCAGAAATTTTTGCTAAACCATATGCGTCATTTTCTGCTTTTTCTCTAATTTTTGTTGAAATATCAAAATCATCAAAATTTTCACTTTCATTAATAATTAATGTTTGCGGTTCGTTGGAATATTCATTTTGTGTAAAGTCGCTTGCTTCTTGTGTATCTAAATCTTGTTTTATATGGCAAGTATTTTCACTCGCAAATTCTAAATTTTGCGTCTTATCAAAACTATCATTTATTGGTTCGGTTGCATTTATAATATTATTAACTTGGTTGTTAATTTCTGCTTTTTTGCTTATTTTTGTTGATTTTTTAGCAATTTTTGTAGTTTTTTCACTATTTTTTGTACTTTTTTCATTATTTTCTAAATTTTTATCGTTTTCATCAATAGATATTTTTTGGGCGTTTTTGTTGCCTTTTGGTGCGCCACCAAGTTTACCATTGCTTAATTGTTTATCATAAACTGCTTGTGCGTGGTCAATACGGCGAATTATCACCTTAAAAATTGCCATTAAAGTTCCGTTTAAATTTTTCGGTTCGATGCGCGCAAAACCATAATCAATAATGGCTTTGTAGACTTTGGCTTGCTCGTCATCGTCTAAATAACTCAAATCCTCAAAATAAGATTTGTCTAAAAGTAAATTATCGCGAATTTTTAGTTCATTAATTTCGGTCATTAGTTTGTCTCCTTTTTTATTTTATTTTTTGCCCTATATTTTTTAAGGCGATTAAACGATTGCAAAGATTTTCAATTAATGTATTAATAAAATAATTTTTTAATAATTTTCTGTAATTATTTGGAATTTTAAAAACTACTTTAAAATATTGAAAAGTGATGCATAATACCTAAAAATTCGCAAAAAATTAACAAAAAATCGCGTTTTTAGGTGCTATGCAATATGTTTGCGCGTAGCGCAAATTAGCAATTAGCAGTTAAGGCTGTGCGCTTCGCCTTTCGGCTTCGCTATAATTAGGAATTAGAAATTAGGAATTAAGGATGGAAATTTTTAATATTTTTTACTAGAAATTTTTGTACTATGAGAGTTTTACTCTCATTCGCTGGCGCTCCAATTTTAAATTAGGAATTTTGAATTTTGAATTAAGGAAGTAATATTTAATAAAATATTAATATTATACTCAGCCACAATTCCTAATTTCTAATTCCTAATTTCTAATTTGGAAGGTTTCCTTCCACAATTCCTAATTACTAATTCCTAATTCCTAATTCAATAGAGCCTGCGGCGTGGTGATTGTCCTTTTTAGGGGCGTGTTTTAAAAACACTTTTTCGCGCTTGTCCTAAATAAAGGGGCGCGTTTAAAAGTTGCTTGTCCTTACTTGTGTAAGGGGCGTGTCTTTAAAACTGTTTTTGCTTGTCCTAAAATTTTCAGTCGCTTGCGCTTTGCGCTTCGCCTTTCGGCTTCGCTTAATTTTGAATTGTGAATTAGGAATTTTACTCGCTGGCGCTTAAATTTTGAATTTTGAATTTTGAATTAAGGAAGGAATTTAATATTAATTTTATGCCCAGCCTTAACTGCTAATTGCTACCTGCTAATTGCTAATTCTCGCAAAGCGAGTAAATACGCAACAAAAAGGCGCCGAGGTGTTTCACTCGCGCCTTGAAATGCCCTTTTAAATTATTGTGTTTTTGATTGATTTTTAAAGGGCGGATATTGTAGTTTTTTTCAAACCGTATATATTATAACATAAAAATTTTAAAAAAGAGCCACTTTTTGCGCAAAACTTCAAATTTTTTTAAAAAATTTTTATCGATAAGCCGAAAAGCCTTATTTTAAGGGATTTTTGGACGAAAAAAATTTTAAAAATTTTTTGAACTTTTTTAAAAATTTGGGGAATTTTGCATTTTTTTATTGACAATACCCCTTATATTTGGTATACTGAATTTACAAATTGCTGTTTTGTCCGCACTTGGCGGCGTAGCTTAGTTGGTTATAGCGGACGGTTCATACCCGTCAGGTCGGTGGTTCGAATCCACTCGCCGCTACCATTGGACTAAAACGGCAAAATTTGGCTCCGTGGTCTAGAGGTTAGGACATCACCCTTTCACGGTGGTAACGCGGGTTCGAGTCCCGCCGGAGTCACCACAAGCGATAAAATACGAACTTAAAAAGTTCGTATTTTTTTGTATTTTCTGCGAAAATACAAGCGCACCTTGTGCGCATCGCTTGTGCTGGCTACTTTTTTATTGTTACTTTATATTTTAAGAATCAAAAACTATTTTTTATTTTCGCCTGTTCCTTCGTTTTGGTAAAGCGCTTGATATTCTGGCGAACTTTTGAGAAGTTGCTTGTGAGTGCCTTGCGCTTTAATTTTTCCATCGCTAACCAACATTATATTATCGGCGTCAAGAACGGTTGAAAGTCTATGCGCGACAATTACAATCGTATGCTCATTTTTGAGATTTTCGAATACTTTTTTGATTTTTTCCTGGCTTTTATTGTCTAGCGCGCTCGTTGCTTCGTCAAAAAGGAGAATTTTATTATTTTTTAAAAGCGCACGCGCGATTGCAAGTCGTTGACGCTGACCACCAGACAAAATTACCCCATTTTCGCCTATCAAACTATCATATTTTTCGGGTAAAGTTTCGATAAAATCATCGAGTTCGGCGAGTTTGCACGCATTTTTCAACTCATCATCGGTGGCATCAGGTTTCGCAAGACGCAAATTTTCGGCTATACTCATATTGAAAACATACGGCGTTTGAAGCACCAAGCCCACGCTTTTTCTCAAACTTTGCTCGTTAATTTCGCGAATATCCACATCATCAAGCATTATTTTACCACTTTTTTGCGTATAAAGACGAGTTAAAAGCCCCAAAATCGTACTTTTGCCGATTCCGCTCTCTCCCACGAAAGCAACTAGCGTGTTCGGTTTTATTTCAAAAGAAAGATTTTTTAAAACTTCCTTTTTATCATCGTACGAAAAAGTTACATCGTCAAATTTAATGTCTCCGACACAGTCTAGTTCTTGCGTGCCGAATTTTTCGACAGGATAAGATCTTTCGTCCAAAATTTCGAAAACGCGTTTTGCGGACATCTCGGCGAGCGAAACTTCTTGCTGGAGCGTGCCCCAAACATTGAGCGCGGACACAATTCGCGAATAATAAGTGTACATTACTAAAAATACGGCGATGTCTATCCAATTTTCGAGCATAAACCACGCGCAAATTATGAAAAATGCGCATTTCATCACCGCACTAACCACTGAATTTACCCCACTCAGCCCGTTTACAACATCGCTTGCGTGGATTGAATATTTTGAATAGTCGTAATTTAAATCGGCAACACGATTTTCCACAGTGTTTTTTAGCCCAAGCCCCTTAACATCGCGCCAACCACGAGTTGTTTCGTTGCTCAACCCCATCATAACATCCATTTTGGAGCGCTTTACATATGCAAATTTGGCTTGCTTGTGCGCAATTATGCGGTTTAATAAAAATGTAACGATTGAAAAAGCGAACATAAATAGCCCAATATAAAGGTTCACGACAAGCGCAATCACGACATACACAATCCCCGAAACGCCTCGACTTATGTAAATAAAAATGCGATTTAGCGAAAATGAAAGCGAATCGCAGTCGCCAATCAAACGAGTGCTCATTTTTCCGCTGTTCGTTTTGTCCAAATTAGCACTTTCGGTGTCCAAAAAGTGCGATATTAAGTCGTTTTGCAGGTTTCGAGAAACCGTGCGAATCCAACGATTCGCAAATCTTGACCCAATATAAACTATAATTTCCCCTATAATATACAGTCCTAAAAATATCAAACTGTAAAAAAGGACACGCTCGAAGTTAAATTCGGTAAAATATAGCAAAACTTGTGATGTAATGAACGGCAAAATTGCATTTATAGGAATGTTTAAAACACGAAAAAATATCGAAAGCGCAATCATTCCGCGCTGTTTTTTAAGATAAGGCGCCATTTTTTTGATATTTTTGATGCCTTTTATCTTAATATCATCCATAACCAACCCCCTATTTCCCCTTTTTGATAAAAATTATTTTAACATAATAAATAGGTTGCGTCAATATCAATTAAAATTTTTTGATAAATTAGCATCAAATTCTCGCAAAGCGAGTAAAATTACTAATTCAAAATTCTTAATTTGAGCAAATTGCTAGGCTTGCGCGCACGCGCACATTAACTGCTAATTGCCCTTGCGCTTCGCCTTTCGGCTTCGCTTTAATTAGGAATTTTGAATTTTGAATTATTGCTGGGTATAATTTAGATAATAACTCCGCAATTCCTAATTACTAATTCCTAATTCCTAATTCCTAATTATTTTAGCCCTGTCGACCCAAAGCCTCCGCTTCCACGGTCGGTGTCATCAACTTTCCCTGTTTCGATTTCGCAAGTATAGAAGGGGCAAACGACAAGTTGCGCGATTTTCGTGCCTTTCTCGACCAAGTAATCGAAGGTATTCGTATTATACAAAATCACCTTAATTTCCCCGCGGTAATTCGCGTCAATCGTGCCAGGAGAATTTAGGACCATAATTCCGTAGTTTAGGGCGAGTCCGCTCTTGCTCCTGACCTGCCCTTCGGTGTTCGGCGGAAGTTGGATTTTTATCCCTGTGCTAACGATTCGGCGCTCGCCAGCAGAAATTAAACAAGTTTCGTCAGCGAACAAGTCCATACCCGAATCGGTTGGGTGCGCGTACTCGGGAATTCTTGCGCTCTCGGTGATTTTTTCAAATATAACTTTCATATTTTTCTCCCTTTTTAAACTTTTTTTTATTAATTTTTAATGTTTTTTGCGTTTTTTATGTATTTTTTATAATTTTTTAATGTTTTTTATTAATTTTAATAATTTTTTTATTTTTTTAATTAATTTTTTAGCGAAAAGATTTTTGACTTCGCAAAAAACATTTTCGCGGTCAAAACAAAAAATATTTATTTGATACTTTATTGCTGTAAAATTTTCACTTCGTGAAAACGCAAAAGTCAAGAAAGTTTGCATTAAATTTTCCGCTACGCGCGGAGCGGTGCGAAGGCGCACTCCCAATAGCGCATAAATGCGCGTTGTCCGTAAATATAATTGTTTTTTTATGTTAATGCTAAATTAAGCGAGTTAGAAAAAGGTTTTCCTTTCTTTAAAGCTTCGCGCGCTAGCACTCCTTAACTGCTAATTGCTAATTTGAGCGCTAGCGATAAAGTACTCGCCGTAGGCGTATTGCTTGGACGGTCACCGTCCCGCACCGCTACGCGCGGTGCGAAGGCGCACTCCCAATAGCGCGCAAGCGCGCGAAATCTATACACAGCCTTAACTGCTAATTGCTAATTGCTAATTGCTAATTCGCGTGTAACGCGTAAGATTGCTAATTCTCGCAAAGCGAGTTAAATTTAATTTTCGCTTTGCGAGTGTTTAACCGCGTTTACTGCTGGCTCAAAACCGAGCAAAACGCATTTTTTTAGATAATTTTCGGCAAGATTTGTGTCGCGCTGAACAATTTTCCCCTTCACAAGTTCTATTGCGTACCACAGCATCGCGCGCACTTCGTTTTGCTCCGCGGCTTTCTTTATCAAATCTAGCCCACGCTCGCGTTCGGCATCATTTTTGGCAGAGCGAATCTCGACAACCCCCTGTTCAAACTGTGCAAATTTGCAACCGTGATTGACCGACCACATTAATTTTTGCTGGGCTTTTTCGGTATCGCACTTGATAAAATTTTGGTCTGGCAACAATTGAAGCGCGCCCACGAAATACACCGCGCACGGCACTTTTTCGCGAGCAAGACTTTCATAAATTTTGTACGCGCGCTCGATTTCAGGCTCGACACCGATTCCCATTGTCAAACAATACGCAAAGCGCAAAAGGGCTGTTTTATTGCCCATATTCCCCGAAATTTCGAGTAAATTTGCCCCAAAAACATCGTCCCCACGCCGAAAAGCGTCAATCGCCAAATAAAGTTTGCTGTTCGCACACTCCTCACGCAACCAAATATTCATCGCCGGCGCGCGCCCACTTTCGCCTTTTTGGTAAATTTCGGTCGCAAGGTCGGCGCGCTCATCACTTGTCAAATTTTTCAGGTCCGCCTTTTCGACTTTTTTTATCTCAATTTTAGGAAAAGCCCGCAATTCGCAAATAAATGCCTGTGCGTTCACCGCCATTGCCTCTTTAGAAATTTCTTGCATAGTACCCCCATAAATCTTTCTTATTTTAAGAAAATTCACATCTTTTGTCAATAAAATTGCTTATATTTTTAAAAAAGCGCCTTTAAACAAACCACTCGCCTTGTTATTTTCTAAAAACAAAATTTAGCAAAATTAACTTAAATTTAATAAAAATTAACTTAAATTTAATAAAAATTAATAGAAAATCGATAAAAAAGTTAAAAAAATGCGTGTTTTTTGCGCTATTTTTGTCGATTTTTGACTATTTTATGTTAAAATATGAAAATTTGCATAATTTGCTTGATTTTACCTTTTTAAAATGTTAACTTTAAGGTAAATAAAAGCAAAGGAGAAAAGATTATGAAAGAATTTTCAGAAAAATTAAAAGAATTACGCGAGGAACACGATTTTAGCCAGTCTTATATGGCGGAAACTCTCGGCATTTCGCAACCTGCATACGCAAAATATGAAAACAATCAAGCCGAGCCGGACTACGAAAAATTATGCATTATCTCCGAAATTTTTGAGGTTACTGTCGATGAACTTTTAGGTATCGACACAAACGCGCCATCAGGAACGGTCGTTGTAACAAGTAAACTAGGAAAAAATGTTTACCACCTAAATAATAAACAAATTATGCTAATCGATGCGCTTTGTCGCGAAATTGACGAAAATAATCAAGATAACGACACCGAACACGAAAGTCTCTCAACCACCCCAAAACCATTTTTAATTAATTAACTTATTTTATTGTTATTTTAATTTTTATCTTTTTTTGCTTAAAAATTTCCGCTTCGCGAAAAGTTTTAAGTACATAAAACAAAATTTTTCGCTTCGCTCAAATTAGCAATTAGCAATTGTTGTGCGCTAGCGCGCAAGCCTATGCGACATAGCGCAAATTAAGAATTAGGAATTAGGAATTAAGGATAATTAATTTTATCCCTTTTTTATTAGTTTTTTTGTTACTTTTTTCTCTCAAAATATTTTAGAACATTTGTTCGTTATAAAGTACTAACTTATAAATTAGCAATTAAAACTTATGTAAATTAATAAACTATTTATAGTATTATACTTCGCTTTAATTAGGAATTGCAAATTAGAAATTAGAAATTAAGGCTGGAATTATTTAAATATAATATAATTTTATACCCAGCAATAACTGCTAATTGCCTTTACGCTTCGCATTTCGGTTTCGCTTAATTTTGAATTTTGAATTAAGGCAGGAATTATTTATAATGTTTTTATTACTTGCGCGCTAGAGCACATTATTTGCTAATTGCTAATTCTCGCAAAGCGAGTAAGATTGCTAATTACTAATTAGCGTGTAACGCGTAATTTTAAGTACTATGCATATAAAAATGTCATTTTACTGCATTTTTTAAGTACTATGCATCAAATTTTATTTAAAATTACAATGTGTATAATTTGTATGTGAAATTTGTGATTATGTCACTTTACATTGTTTGTAACTATTTACTCTGTTTAAATTTTAACATACTTTTGGTTTTTACTAGTTGGTTTATCAGGTTCGGTCATCTCTATTATTCCTGCATCTAGGGCTGGTTGCAGGTAGTTTTTTCTAAAACCTACGCGCGACTTCAAGTTAAGTTTCTGCATAAGCTCGGTTGCAGATTGCGGATAACTTTCAATCACTTTCATAAGTTCTGTAATTTGTTTATTTATGTGTTTATAATGATTTCTAGTATCTTTCAACATATCTTTAATCGCTTTATTTATTACATCTAACATAAATAAAATAAATTCATTAGATTTACCTTGACTTGTGGATAGTGTTATTGCTTTGTAATAATTTTCTTGATTATCTTTAATAATACTTTCAATAGGCATCCAAGTAAAAATCGGCTTCCAACTTGAAAGAAGCGCCGTTTGCCAAAGTCTGCCCATTCTCCCATTTCCATCTCTAAATGGGTGAATAAATTCAAATTCATAGTGAAAAACACTAGATTTAATTAGCATATTTGTTTTACTATTTTTTACCCAATCAAAAAGTATACTTAATTGCTCTGGGACTAATTCTGTTGGTGGAGCAATATGAACAACTTTCCCATCTTGATTATAAACTCCGACTTGCCCAGTCCTTATTTTCCCCGCTTCACTCACAATTTCTTTCATCATAATTCCGTGAATTTTTAACAAGTCATTAACATCATAAGGATTTATATTTTCAAGTTCTTTATAAGCCAAATTTGCATTTTGCACTGCAAGTATATCTTCCTTTGGTCCAAGCACCCGTTTACCATCTATAACTTCTGTAACCTGTTCGATAGAAAGAGTATTATTTTCAATTGCAAGAGAGGAATGAATAGACTTAATTCTATTCACTTTACGAAGTCGTGGCAATTTTTTAAGTTCATTAACTCCACTCAATTTTCCCAAATTTTCCATAATTTCAAAAACAAATTCTAGCATCTCATCAGTTATGTCATAAGGTGGAACAAATTTTTTATCCATAAAAACCTCACTATGTTTTGTTAACTCATTATAACCTAATTTTTAAATAAAAGTCAATTATCTTGTATATTTTCTTGTATATTTTCTTGTATATTTTAAATTGCAATATATCATAAAAATAAATGTTAATAATTTTATTCTAAAAAAATCTATTGGCACGAAGGCTAGAATTATTTAAATATAATATTATTTTATACCCAGCAATAACTGCTAATTGCTAATTGCTAATTCTTGCGAAGCGAGTTGCATAGTATTTAAAAATTTCAGTAAAATAGCATTTTTTATATGCATAGTACCTAAAATTTGCGGTATTATGCACTAAAAACACAAAAAACACTCTTTAATACCTGAGAGTGTTTTTAGAAAAATTTATATATAATTTAGGAATTAGGAATTAAGGAAAGTATTTAATATAATTTTTATACCCAGCAACAACTGCTAATTGCTCATTGCTAATTCCTAATTTGCGCTACGCGCATAGGCTTGCGTGCTAACGCACCATAACTCAAAATTCAAAATTCAAAATTCAAAATTGGAGCGAAAGCGAACAAAATATTAATCTTTTCTTATGTAGTAAGTGGACTTGCGCTCACCACGCTTTTCTATAAAGCCTTGGTCAAGCAAATTTTTTAGGCATCGTTCTACTGTTGTTTCGGATAGCGTTGGACATAATGAAACAATTTCGGCTTTGGTAAATTTACCTATTTTCGTTTTGATAATATTTTGCACTTGATTTATGGCTTTTGATTTTTTTTCAATTAAAATATTCGTCCTTGCCTCAAAATCTCTATACGCCCTTAAAATGACGGACAGCATATATTTAATAAATTCAGTTGGGTCGTTAGCATTATTTATCCAATTTATCGAACTAGTTTGCAAAGTATCATAGTATCTGCTTTTAGTTTCCTCGATAATTTTTTCAATCGACACATATTTACCAACATCATAATTTTGTTTATACAAAATCAAAAGCGTTAAAAGCCGACTCATCCTACCATTCCCATCATTAAAGGGGTGAATACACAAAAAATCTAAAATAAAAATTGGGATTAAAATAAGCGGGTCGACATACTCCTTGCTAATTGCAATGTTTAACTCCTCGCACAATCTCTCAACAGCCTTTGGTGTTTCGAATGGGTCGAGGGGCGTAAAACGAATAATAGTACCGTGCTCGCTTGTTTCACTAATATAATTTTGAACATTTTTAAACTTGCCACCAATAGACTTGCCCGAATATTTATATAAATCTTTATGGAGTTGCAAAATATACGAACTATTTATCGGTATATACTCGTAATTTTCGTGAATTGTGTTTAAAACATCTCTATACCCCAAAATTTCCTCCTCATCTCTATTTTTTGGTGTGGTTTTATTTTCAAGAATTTGTTTAATTCTAGCGCTGGTGGTAACAATTCCCTCAATCTTATTAGAGGCTTCTGTGCTTTGAATTTTGGCAATTTCAACAAGTTTTTTTATTTTTACCGCATTTTTATTTTCAAAAAAAGACTGCTTGCCCTTGTATTCGTGAATTTGAGAAACAAGGCTTAAAATCTCATTATCCCAACTATAATTAATGTATTTTGAATAATTAAAATCTTTCATATTTGCCTCCTTTATTGCATCATTTTAGCATATTTGATGCAATAAATCAAGCAAAAGCGGGCTATTTCTAACTCTCTTTGCGAGAATTAGCAATTAGCAGTTAGCAGTTAATGGGCGCGTGCGCGCAAGCATTAAAAATATATAAACTTCCTTTTTTGTTACTTTTTACTCTTAAAATATTTTAGAACATTTGTTCGTTGGTACGAATAAAGCATTTACCAATTAATCAAAAACAATAGAAACTATTTATTTTATACAATTATTATAGTACTTTGAGAGTTTTCCTCTCATGATATATCCTTGATTTTTTACTTTTCGTACTTTTAATTATTTCTCATTATAGGGTTATGAGAGTTTTACTCTCATTGTTATAATTTAAATTAGGAATTGTGAATTAGTAATTAGAAATTAATGATATTATTTTAGATTCTAACCCATTAATTCCTAATTCCTAATTAATTTTAGTCTTAACTGCTAATTGCCCTTACGCTACACTAAGCGCTACGCTTAATTTTGAATTAGGAATTTTGAATTTTGATTAAGGAAGGTATTTAATATTAATTTTATACCTAGCAATAACTGCTAATTGCTAATTGCTAATTGCTAATTCTTGCGAAGCGAGTTGCATAGTATTTAAAAATTGCAGTAAAACTAGTATTTTTTATATATATAGTACCCAAAAATGATAGTATTATGCATTAAAAACACAAAAAACACTCTTTAAAACTTACGAGTGTTTTTAATTAGATAATTTTTTCTAAAAGAGAAGTTAATATAAAATAGTATAAGTAGCAAGAAATTTTGTCCTTAATTCCTAATTTCTAGTTAATTTCAGTCTTAACTGCTAATTGCCTTTACGCTTCGCATTTCGGTTACGCTTAATTTTGAATTTTGAATTAAGGCAGGAATTAATTATAATGTTTTTATTACTTGCGCGCTAGAGCACATTATTTGCTAATTGCTAATTCTCGCAAAGCAAGTAAGACTGCTAATTGCTAACTGCTAATTGCTAATTCTCGCAAAGCGAGTAAGATTGCTACCTGCTAATTGCTAATTAATTTTGAACTGCGTTCAAAATTTTTACTTATCCGCTTGTTTTATACTTAATGATAAGCGGTTTTTGGCGAGGTCGACACCGATTACGCGGACGCGGACGCGGTCGCCGACAGTCAAGACATCGCTGGGGTGTTTTATGTAATCATCACTGATTTCGCTGATGTGGACCATACCGTCCGTATGCACGCCGACATCGACAAACGCGCCGAAGTCGATAACATTGCGAACGACACCGTCTAGGTCCATTCCAACGCTTAAATTTTCGAGCCCTAAAAGTTCGCTACGAAGGACAGGCTGGGGCAAAGTATCACGAATATCGCGCCCAGGCTTTTGGAGTTCGACAACGATATCAAGTAGCGTTGGCTCGCCGACTCCACAAATTTCAGCCACTTTTTTCACGCCTTCTGCTTCAATTTTTTGCAAAAGCGAGTTAAGGTGTTCGGCGGTGATATCGTCTTTGGTGAGCCCAAAATGTTTTAGCAACTTCTCAACTGCTGGGTAACTTTCGGGGTGAACGGCTGTGTTGTCCAAAATATTTTTGCCGTTTGGGATACGCAAGAAGCCCGCGCACTGCTCGTACGCCTTTGCGCCGAGTTTATTTACAGAAAGTAGTTCCTCGCGCGATTTAAAGCCGTGGTGCGCGTTGCGGTATTTCTCGATTTCGGTCGCTATTCCCGCGTTTAGCCCGCTAATATGCGTTAAAAGTGGCACAGACGCGGTGTTTAAGTCCACGCCAACAGTATTTACCGAGTTTTCAACGACACCGTCCAAGACTTCGCTAAGGCGTTTTTGTGGCATATCGTGCTGATACTGCCCGACCCCAAGCGATTTTGGGTCGATTTTGATAAGTTCTGCCAGCGGGTCTTGAAGTCTGCGCGCGATTGAAACTGCGCTACGAATCGAAACATCGTACTGCGGAAACTCCTTCGCGCCGAGTTTACTAGCCGAGTACACGCTCGCGCCCGACTCGTTAACCATCGCGTACTGAATTTTGCGCGGAGCCATCGCCTTAATTAGTTTTGTGACGAAAATTTCGGACTCCTTGCTCGCCGTTCCGTTACCGATTGCGATTGTGTCCACATCGTTTTTAATAATCATTGCCGAAAGGGTTTCAATCGCCTCGTCCACCTTATTTTGCGGTGGTGTCGGGTAAACAACGCCCGTGTCTAGCACATTTCCGCTCGGGTCGATAACGGCAATTTTGCACCCCGTACGATATGCTGGGTCTACTGCCATAATCGTTTTGCCCTTTAATGGCGGTTGCATTAAAAGGGGTTTTAGGTTTAATTCGAACATTTTTATCGATTGCTCGTTCGCCTTGTCTGTGAGTTCGGCACGAAATTCGCGCTCGAGGCTCGGTGCAAGCAAACGCGTATATCCGTCCACGACTGCTTGCGCTACGAATGCGGACGCGGTTAGGCTAGAAAAATCGATATTTTTAGGGAGTTTTAGTTTGCTGTGCTCGTCAAATTCGGGCAAAAATTGCTCGCTGTCGCCCTTTACGAACTGTCCAAAAAGGGTGTTGAATACCTTAATTAGTCCGTTGCGGTCGAGGTCGAGGCTCACTTTTAACGCGCCTTCCTTTTCGCCACGGTTAAAGGCTAAAATGCGGTGCGCGGGGATAAATTTGATAATTTGGTGAAAGGCTTTGTAGTTTTCGTAAACTTTGCGCTCGTCCGCGTCCTCTTTCCACTCGGTCGTAATGCTCGCGCGTGGCCAATATAGCACCCTCAAATTCTTGCGCGCGGTCGGGTCGTCCGCCACAATTTCGGCAATAATATCACTCGCACCTTGAAGTGCGCCTTGTACATCGTTTATGCCCTTTTCGGCGTCAACAAACGGAGTTGCAAGCCCGACTAAATCGTCATTATCCTGCTTTAAAATGGCATCGGCAAGCGGTTGAAGTCCCGCAGCAATAGCCACACTCGCACGCGTCTTGCGTTTTGGCCTAAACGGACGGTAAATGTCCTCAATCTCGGTGAGAGTTACCGCGTCATCAATCTGTTTTGCGAGCTCTGGCGTGAGATTTCCCTGCTCGGTGAGAAGTTTCGTAACTTCGTCCTTGCGCTCGTTTAAATTTCTCAAATAGCCGAGTTGGTCGGCAAATTCGCGAATCGTTTGGTCGTCAAGACTTCCGTGCATCTCCTTTCGATAACGCGCGATAAAGGGAATCGTGCACCCTTCGTCAATTAAATTTATTAAATTTTGTGAATAAATCGGTTTAATGTTAAACTTTGTCGCTAAAACTTGTGAAATTTCCATTGTGTACTTCCTTTGTAATTTTGAATTTTTGGGCATCGCTTTAATTTTGAATTGGTTTAAATTCAAAATTAATTAGCAATTAGCAGTTAAGTATGAAATTAATATTTTTCCCCTTTTTTTTGTTGTTCTTGACTAATAGCGCAAACGCTATTAGTCCATATCCGGTAAATATATCATACGGTGGCAATTCTCGCATTCGAGAATTTTTTGTTTATTTAGGATATCGAGGCGCGAAGTAGGGAGACTCATCGCACAGCCACCGCACGCGTTATCCACCAACGGCACAAAAATCGGGAATTTATGGTCGAGGCGCATTGATTTATACCTATTTAAGACTTTGGGGTCGATGTGTTGTTCGAGTTTTTTGAGTTCGGCGCGGAGTTCACTAACTTTATGCGTCTTGTCCCCTGCAACTGAATTGTAGTTTTTAATACTCTCGGCGTAGCGATTTTTGGCTTGAAGTCCAACCGCTTTTGTTTTATTAAAGTCGTCAAGAGTCGTTACAATCTTTTTCGAAAGCGCGGTAATCTCCTTATTTAGAGAAAGGAGGCTTGCGATTTGTTGCTTGATATCTTTTGAATTTTCGCGAAGTTCGTTCTCGTTTCTAGTCTTAAAATCAACTTTTTTGAGGTTTTCAAGGCGGTTGCGCTTTTTCTCAAATTCTTGTTTTAGTCTTTCGTAGTCCGCAAGCAATCTGTTCGCCGATTTTTCGAGTTCGACCAACTTATTTTGCGCTTGTCTAACCTGGTCCACCATTTTGTTTACAACTTTTTTGGTTTCGCTGTTTTCGAGTTCGCGCTCGAGTTTAATTAGGCTTGCGTCTAATTTTTGATATTGAAGTATTTCCTTTAACATAATTATCCTCTACATATTTAATTTGTTTTCTTAATTTTGCGATGGTGTCGTGAAGGCTTGTAGTTACCGCCAACTTTTTAGCGCGCCCCGCGTCACCGAGAATGCGCACACACTTATCAAGGTACATATACAGCCATTCGAGGTAATCAAGCGAATTATACCCGCCCTCGCACGCGCCGAACATCAACTGTTCCTCGGTAAGTTTCTCCACCCCGCGCTTCGCCTTTATAATGCGATAAAGTTTTTTATCCTTTTTGATAAAATCGTGCGTGATTATAAAACCGTTCGTATTCAACCATTTGCGCACGGCGTAATCATCGCGCATAGGCTGTAAAATAAGAGTTTCGATTGTATCAAGCGGACGCGTACGCGAATATTGATACAAAATATCGATAATTTCCGCGCCCCCGAGTCCAGCAATTAACACCTCGTCTGGCACTTGTCTAACCGGATACAGTCCATCACAGTTATAAAAAATCGCCTGGTCGTCTAGTTTGTGTCGCTTCAAAAGTTTAATAGTTTTTTCAAGACATTTTAGGCTTTTATCGATGCACAACACCCTATTTGCAAGCCACTTATCTAGTACATATAGGCTCATCAACCCGTGGTCGCAACCCACATCGGCAAAAACTGCGCACGGTTCGATTAAGTCCGCAATAGATTGTAGCCTGCTCGGTAATTTAGTCATCGATAAAGTCCTTCAATTTCTTGCTACGGCTCGGGTTGCGAAGTTTTTTGAGAGCCTTTGCTTCAATCTGTCTAATACGCTCACGCGTAACATTAAATTCTTTACCTACTTCCTCTAGTGTCCTTGGGTGCGCGTCATCGAGTCCGTAGCGAAGCCTAATAACTTTCTGCTCGCGCGGAGTAAGTGTTTCGATAACCGCCAAAAGTTGCTCTTTTAACATAGTTTGTACAACGGTTTCGGCTGGCGATTTGGCATTTTCGTCCACGACAAAATCGTAAAATTCGCTGTCGCCCTCCTCACCTGTCGGAGTTTCAAGACTTGTAGGCTCGAGTGCGATTCGTCTAATTTCGCCAATTTTCTCCTCGGTCATTCCCATCGCGTTTGCAATTTCCGCCTCGGTGGGCTCTCTGCCTAACTTTTGCCAAAGGGTGCGCTGGATGCGTGCCAACTTATTTATCGTTTCCACCATATGCACAGGGATTCGAATCGTGCGCGCCTGGTCGGCAATGGCACGGCTGATTGCTTGGCGAATCCACCACGTTCCGTAAGTCGAAAACTTTAATCCACGGCGGTAGTCGAATCTCTCAACCGCCCTAATAAGCCCGAGATTTCCTTCTTGAATTAAATCACTAAAAGACATACTCGTCTTGCCTAAATAACGCTTAGCAAAGTTTATAACAAGTTTAAGGTTTGCCTCAATCAACTTTCGCTTTGCTTCTCTGTCCCCTGCCATTATTCGCTTGCCGAGTTCCAACTCTTGCTGTTGAGTAAGTAACGGCACGCGCCCGATGTCTTTAAAATACATCTTAACAGGGTCGTTTATGTTTGCTCGGTTCATTAAATTTTCGAGCATAATTTCGTCCTCGGACGAAAGTTCATCTGGCTTTTTAAACTCCATACCTTCCGCGTGCAACTGCTTTAAAATAGCATCAACTTCCTCGGGGGTGGCATCGGCATCCATCAAAATCATTATAACATCGTCTTCGGATATGCCCTTTTTCTTTGCTTGGTCTCTTATTTTATTCAATTCATTCTTAAATTTTTCAGTTTTTTCCACTTAAAACTCCTTAGGTTTTTAATTATATCCTTTTTTATTGTTTCGTTTCTCGTTTGAATTTGCAATTAGTTTTTATTGTAAAGTTTTCTCTTTTGCGCGTACTCAAAGTCCACCTTGTCTATTTCTTTCTTTAAGTCCTCGAGTTCTTTTGTGAGAGCGAGGGCTTCGCGCATTTTTTCGTTCCGCTCGTCTTTATCTGTAGTTGCGATTATTTCGTCCTCGACTTCTTTTTTGTGAGCACGAAGGGCGCGTTCTTTATTTTTTAGGACGCAACTTTTAAAAGTAAGTTCGGGGAACGAATCAGGCAAAAATTCGTACGCAACGAGCGCCTTAACAAGCGGAGTCGACGAGTCCACATCGAGATAACTATAAAGTCCGCTAATATTTGGCGCACCGCCCGCGTTTTTGGTCGCGGTAGCGTACTCGTACGCTTGTTTTAGTCCTGCATCGGTAAAATATAGCCCCGAATAATCAAAATCGTGTGTATACTCTTTTTGGTATAAAATGCTTGCCAAAATAAACAAGTCCGCCTTTCCGTAACCATCAAATTTGACGGTGGCTTCCTTTTTCGTTTCGGTAAGAGGTTCGGGCTCGGCATCGCGCTCGTAAAAGGGCTTGTCGTGCTCGTCAATGTCGTTTAAGTCGAGCCGTAGGACATCGACAGGCGTTCCGCTAAACTTGTGTACAAGGGGGAGATATATATCTTGCTCGCTTGCCGAATTTAGCCCTTTTAAGACGATTAAGCACTCGTGCACAAATTTTGTGCGTTGCGCAGGCTCGGTCAAATCGTAGTTTTCTCTTAAAACTCTAATCTTATACTCGATACCATCTATCGCGTCATCTAGTATTTTTTGCAACTCCTCGGCGCCGAACTTATGTAAAAATTCGTCTGGGTCGTACCCGTCTGGAAGCCGAGCGACTCGCACATTAATTGCTTGTCCGCGAAGCACATCGATACTACGAAGTGTCGCCTTATGCCCTGCGCTGTCGCCGTCAAGTAGCAAAATCACATTTTCGCTAAACTGCTTTAATTTCCGCGCGTGCATCGGTGTTAGCGCCGTGCCAAGACACGCAATGGTGTTCGTAATGCCGAAGTGGTGCATCGTGATTACATCAATCTGCCCTTCAACTATTATAATATTTTCAAAACCGTTGTAGTCCGCGTTGTTATCGCGCCGCTCGTTTCGCAGTTTTTGAAGTAAGTTTATCGCGAACACGACTTCGCTTTTATTGAATACTGGCGTTGCCGAAGTGTTTTTGTACTTCGCCACATCTTTATTTTCGAGCAACCGCGCCGAAAAGCCAATGACTTCGCCGTCTTTATTTATTAAGGGGAACATCAACCGCCTAGCAAACGAATCGTACGCTTTGCCGTTCGTTTCGCTCGCAAGCCCAGCCTTTTTTAAAATTTCGAGCGAGTAACCTTTTTCCCTTAAATATCTTAGCGAACTATCGTAATCAAGACTACACCCCAGCCCAAACCGAACAATAGACTTTTGGTCGATTTGGCGCTTTTTTAGATATTCCCGCGCTATTTGTGCTTGCGGGTGGTCTAGACGCAAATTATCAAAATAATACCGCGCAGAGTCCTTTAAGGCGGACAAAATCTCCTTGCGCTCGGCTTTTTTCCGCGCTATTTCCTCGGCGTCACTGTCTTTCAACTCTGGCATCGGCATATTCGCAATGTTTGCCAACTTCTCAACCGCCTCGACAAAACCGAGATTTTCATATTTCCGTAAAAAACTAATTAAGTCGCCACTTTCCTTGCAACCAAAACAATGATAACTCATCGTCCCAGGATAGACAAAAAATGAAGGCGTTTTTTCGTGGTGGAAAGGGCAACAACCCGAGTATTCGCGCCCGTTGCGTTTGAGCGGAACATACCGAGAAATTATGTCGACAATATCGCACCGCGACTTCAACTCGTCTAACCATTCAGGAGCAAATAATTGAGCCAAATAAACCACCAACCTTTTAAAATTTTTCACTTCGTTCAAAATTAATTAGCAATTAGCAATTAGCAATTAGCAGTTAAGGATGAAATTAATTTTTTATCCTTTTTTATTGTTTCGTTTCTCGTTTTAATTAGCAATTAGCAATGAGCAATCCACCACGCATAGCGTGAATTAACAATTAGCAATTAGCAGTTAAGGATGAAATTAATATTTTATCCTTTTTTGTTGTTTCTTTTCTCGTTTAAATTTGCTATTTTTCTGCTAATGTTTTTGTTGTTGATATTAACATTCTTTTTATTTCTTAATTACTAATTTGAGCGCCAGCGAATATACCCTTCCTTAACTGCTAATTGCTAATTAAAACAAGTTAAGTAACAATAAACAATCAAACAATTAGATTTCTGCCTTAACTGCTAATTGCTAATTGCTAATTGCTAATTAAAACAAGTTAAGTAACAATAAACAATCAAACAATTAGATTTCTGCCTTAACTGCTAATTGCTAATTGCTAATTGCTAATTAAAACAAGTTAAGTAACAATAAACAA
>CALWRJ010000001.1 GCA_944383915.1 uncultured Clostridia bacterium | reverse complement strand
GCAAAAAAGCGCAAGGGGTTGCGTTGAGATTTTTAGTATTTATTTGCGTATTATTAGACTGTATGTTATCTAACTTGTTAAATTTTTTTGCTTGATAATTTACTTTTTTTCTTTTATTTGATGTTGTGTAAAAGTTTGTGGGTGTGGTTGTTTTAGGTGTAATGGTTGGAGATAAATACCCTTCCTTTACGCCATTATTTCGTGCAATTAAACAGCCTTTAAAATGCTTTAAAACAAGTATTTTTGGGCTATTTAAGCGCCCCCCCCCCCTGCAGTTTTGGGAAGGGGAAATTTGCGTTTTTAACATATTTTGTTCCCCTTTTGTTTATTAATTTACTAAAGTAGTATACACTAAAATAAAAAAAATACAAAACAAAATAAAGCCTTTTTACTAAATTTACAAAAATTATATAAAAAACTACATTATTTCTTTGCTTAATTTTATATTATTATGTAGAAAAAACAAAGTTTTTGTAGAAATTTGTCGATTTTTATAAATCAACACATTTAAGTATACCTTATTTAAATAATTTAAAAATAATTTAGAACAATTTGTTCCAAACAAAATATTTAATAAATTTTTCGTACATAATAATGTTGTTATGAGTAAATTTGGCGAAAGATTAAGAGCAGAAAGATGCTTTTACAAAATGAAAAGGCGTGATTTGGCTATTTTACTACGAGTATCAGAGCGCACTGTTTCGTACTGGGAGAACGGACAGCGTGAATGTAATTTTGATACTCTTTTAGAAATTAGCGACTTATTTGGAATCTCTATAGACTACCTTTTAGGTAAAGAATATTAAATTCTAGTAACAAAATGACTTGTTTTTAGTCATAAATAACTAATACATATATTATTTTATTCATTTATAACTATTTATCAAATAATTTTAGTTATTAATT
This sequence comes from uncultured Clostridia bacterium, assembly GCA_944383915.1. Taxonomy (GTDB): domain Bacteria; phylum Bacillota; class Clostridia; order Christensenellales; family UBA1242; genus UBA7867. Next base: position 10,403 of record CALWRJ010000001.1, on the reverse strand, counting down.
GAATATTTTTTAACTTTTATCTTAAAATATGTTTTATGAGATTATTAGAAATGAAAGAAAAGGCAAATAAATCGCAAGCACAAATTGCTAAAGTTATGGATATTTCTCAAAGTAATTACAGCAAATACGAATTAGGCGTTGTTGAACCAAATATATCTGCTATAATTAAGCTCGCAGATTATTATGGGGTAAGCCTTGATTATTTGTGCGAACGCGATGCTTCCAATAAAACAAAAATATATGATGACGATAAGAGAATTTTATATTCGTTTATTGAGCAAATGGATACAAAACAAATACAAAAGTTAACAGGTTATGCTAATGCTTTAATTGATCAAAACAAAAATAAGTAAAATTTCCTCTACCCTCGAAAATATTTGAATTATAGATATAAAGAATAATTTTGCTATTATTATTAAAACCAGCAGAACAAACTTTTTTATAATAACCTACCTATATTATTCTATCCCTTTTCCAAAACAAACAAAAAGGACTTTACCAAATAGTGATAAAGTTCTTTTTAATTATAATAATTTAAAATGCTTTAATTATTACTTATTATTTTATTTCGCAACTGCCCACAAGCGCCGTCTATATCGTCCGCTATTGTTCGTCTAATAGTTACAGAAACGCCTTTTGCTTTTAACCATTCTGCAAATTGTTCGGCTTTTTTGTGAGTAACAGTTTTTAAATCTCGCTCCGCCACTTCGTTTAATGGAATTAGATTTACATGAGTTGGGAAACCTTTCACTAGACCTGCTAACTCATTTGCGCAATCGTGCGTATTATTTACTCCATCAATTAGCGCATACTCAAAGACTACCCTACGCCCTGTTTTGTCAAAATAGTATTTTGTGGCCTTTAAAATTTCCGCAATAGTGTACTTATTTGCTATTGGCATAATAGTTTTACGCAAGTTATCATTAGGCGCGTGAAGTGAAATTGTTAGAACAACCTGTAGTCCTTCGTCCGCAAGTTTATAAATATTAGGTACAATTCCACAAGTTGATACGGAAATATTTCGTGGTGAAATGTTTATACCGCCCTCGCAAGAAACCAAGCGCAAAAATTTGACAACATTATCATAGTTATCCAAAGGCTCACCACTTCCCATTAAAACAACATTTGTAATGGCACGATGTTTACCTAATTTTCCGCCAAGCATAGAGTTGACAACTAAAACCTGCGACAAAATTTCGCCAGCAGTAAGGTTGCGGGCTAAACCATTTAAAGTAGAAGCGCAAAACTTACACCCCATACGACACCCAACTTGTGTCGATACACATAAGGTATGCCCGTATTTATACGACATTAGCACACCTTCAATAATGTTTCCATCTGCAAGTTTATAAGCGAATTTTTTAGTACCGTCTTTGCTTTCTTGCGTGGTAACTATTTCAAGTGGAAAATCAAAAAACATAGTAAGTAATTTTTCTTTTAGGCTTTTTGAAATATTACTCATACTTGAAATACTTTTACCCAAATTGATATTATCGTAAATTTGTTGCGCGCGAAATTTTGCTTCACCAAGTTCACTAACTAAATCTTGCAATTCTAACAAACTTAAATCTTGAATTACTCTCATAACTATTCCTTTTTTATTAAATCAAAAATAACTTCTCTTGCAATAAGTATTCCTGCCGTATTAGGCACAAGGGCATTGCTTGAAATTGTGTTTCCATTAATATTAAGTGGTTTCTCGGTAGAAAACAAGCATTTTACGCCACTAATTCCTAATTTACGAAGTTTTAATCTAATTATTCGAGCCAATGGGCAAACACTACTTTTTTCTATATCACAAACGCGTAAAGTAAGCGGATTAAACTTATTCCCTGTGCCCATACACGATATAACGGGGATACTATTTTCCTTTGCTCGTTTTATTATAGCAATTTTCGCATTCACATCATCTACTGCATCTATAATATAATCATATTTTTTAAAATCTAAACTACAACTTTCGCAAAACGCGGTTTTTATTGTTTCTATTTTGATATTAGGATTAATATCTCTAAGCCTATTTGCGCAAACATCAACTTTTGGCATATTGATTGTGCTGTGAAGTGCTATTATTTGGCGGTTAATATTAGTAATATCTATTTCATCTTTATCAATAAGAGTTATAGAACCGATGCCACTGCGAGCAAGAGTTTCAGCAACACTTCCGCCAACTCCACCCAATCCAACTAAAAGCACATTTGCTTTTTCTAAAATTTTTATATTTTCAGCGCCTATTTGCATTTCAAATCTTTGAAATTCCTTCATACTCACACCTTTATATTAAATAATTTTACCGCATTATTTTTAGTGATTTCTGCTATATACTCTACACTTTCCCCTCGCACTTCTGCAAGTTTTTGAGCAACATATATTATATTATTAGGAGTATTGATGCCTTTTCGCATAAAAACACTTGGGAGCATAGACGGTGAATCAGTTTCTATTAGCAAATTTTCATCTGGCACTATTTTCGCTATACTACGCAAATCTGCGCGCCCTTTATAAGTTATATTTCCAGCAAAAGATATGAATAAGCCTAAATTAATAGCAGTCTCGCAATCTTTTAAATCTCCATTAAAGCAGTGTAATGCGCAACGCACTGAATAATCTTGAATTATTGAAAAAAAAGTTTCAAAATCGCGTTTAGTATGCAAATGTATACTTGCTGGCAAATTTAGATTTTGAGCAAGCGAAAGTTGGGTTTCTAATGCGAAAATTTGAGTCTTATACGGAGTTAAAAAAGTTTCGTCAAGTCCAATCTCGCCTATTCCACAAATTTGCAAACTGTGCTCTCGAATGAAATTTACTAAACTAGCATTAACCTGTGAGGCAAATTCTGGATAAATACCCAGCATACAATGAAATTTACTATTTTTAGAGCAACAGTCTAGTGCATTTTGTAAATTACTTGCACTATAAGACGGAACAATTATCGCATCAATATTACTTAAATCTATCATCTCAAAATTTATTCGCTCATCAAAAACATGAGCATGAGAATCAACAAACATAGCGCATTTTTCCTTTATTAATAATTTTTGAATAATTATTAAATTGACTTATAACCAAAAGTTATATTAATATTGTTTACAAATAAGAAAATTTTTCTTAATCGTTAGATTTGATTTATTTTTTAGCAAGAAAATATTTCTAAAAACAAATAAACAAAAGCGAGATTTGGACTTTGGGAATACCAAAATACATAATCTCGCAATAAAATTAACGAATGTTTAATTCTTTCTTTAAAGCTCTAAATTTGTCCAAGTCAGTTCTTTCCAAATATGCAAGTAAGCGTCTACGCTTACCTACAAGTCTCAAAAGTCCCAAGCGTGTGTGGTTGTCTTTTGGGTGTTGCTTTAAGTGTTCAGTTAGATAACTAATTCTGTTTGTCAATAAAGCAATTTGGACTTCAGGTGAACCAGTGTCGCCCTCTTTTCTACCGAACTTGGCAATAATTTCTTGCTTGTTCATAAGTCTTACTCCTTATAAATATTTGCCTTTATCAAAGTAAAGCGTTGGAGTATATCGCAAAACTGTGATAAAAGGTATAATTTTATATTATCATAATTATTAAATTTTGTAAAGATATTTATTCAAAAAATTTCCGCTTCTTTTCAAGAAGTTGTTCAATTCCAAATATATATTGCCCCATATCGTAGGTATTATCAAAATATGTGCGAGTATTGTGTAAATTTTTCACTATCATAGTTTTGGTATCTGTACCACAACCTAAAATAGTAGAAATGCCTAATGCTCTATCCTCTGTAAATTTACATTTCTTTTTATTTAACGAATATCCTACATTTTCAAAACAGCCATTTTCAACTTCGGTACAATACAAGAAATATGGCTCAAAACCAAAAGATAACATTTTGTCATTTGCAAATTCGTGAAGTCGGCGCTGTGTATTAATTTTTTCAATGTCAGTTAAACTTGAAATTTCTGTATAAGGACAATGCCTAGCATATAAATCAATACAATTTGCTCCTAATTCCATAGCAAGATTGATATTGCGCTCTATTTGTAATTCACGCTCATTTAGCAATCCAACACACAAGCGCACGCTCAAATCAAAACCATATTCGGCAATAAGTTTATAATATGGATAAATATCTTTAAACTCATATCTACGACATAATTGTCTTAATGATACCGTGTTATATGTAAGCGCATTTACTATAATTCGCGTAACATTATATTTTTTTAGTAACTCTAGTTTGGTAGCAGTGACAAATTTAGGATTACCTAATTCTATACTCGTTTCACTTAAAGTATACGAACAAGCGGACAAGACTTTTTCTAATTCCACTTCATCAAGCGCTAAAACATTACCTGTAAAACATATTGCTTTTACAATATAACATCGCTTTTTGATTTCGTCTCGAATTAAGGCGATTTCTTGCATAATTGCATCAAAATAGTACATATAAGCGTCTGGGTTTTTTGTTCGTTGATACATATTTCTTATACAATTTACACAACGCCACTCACAAAAAGGGAAATTGATAACAAGTAAAATTTCATTATCATTTTTTACGATACCGCGTTCATTTTTTAAACTCTTTACCAGTAAATTTGATTTACGAAAGTCTACATGTTTTTCAGCAAACAAAAAATCTTTTAACTCGTCATAATTAGATTCTCTATCTAAATATTTTTCAATCTTTCGAGTTGGATATTTATCCCTAAACTCTTCTGTCCAAGGAAGTTTAGAAAAGTCTTTTGGTTTAGGCGCTAATTTTGGAATTCTTAATCTTGTCATACTACCTCAATATGATTTCATAATTAATTCAAGTTTATTATAAAATTGCGATTTCGTCAACTGGGTAGACGCAGAACTTTTCATTTTTATTGTGTAATTACCTATTTCGTCTATTACATCGATTAAATCAAGTTGTTTAAAAGTTTCAATACAAGCCACAAATTGTACATAATTTAAATTATGATATGAGCGTTTTATTTTATTGAAATAATTAAAATCATCAAAAGCAATTATATTCATTCTGCTTGTTTTTTTGAAAATATTAAAATACACACCAAAAGTTTTGCGTGATAAATCAATACTTGCAAATGGTGAATAAATAAATGGTTTTGCATTCGGCAAATAAACGCGTGCGCGACTATTAATATTGAAATACACTAAATAAGCCTCGTCAAGTACGCCATCAAGCAATATTATTTTATTAAAATTTTTAAAATCATTATCAAGAGATGGACACAAACAAAGTGTGTTGTAACCATTGTTATTTGTTAAATTTAAATACTCGTAGCACACTATATGAAAATTTTTGCTATACTGCTCAATAAAATCTTTATAACTTTGCAAAGTATTTGCTATGACAAGCGTGCCGTAAAGTTTACTCTCGCTATCATCTAAAATTTTTGCAAGTTCTTGTTTATTATATGGCGTAAATACTGGATGTTTACCTTGTGAACTAAGCGCCAACTGCTTAATATATTCACCACCAATTCTATCAGCGCCGACATTTGGTGAAGCACTTATTTGCATTCGCTTTACAATTCCCTTACAACTTGCATTTCCTCTAAAAATATCAACCCACAATTCCGCGATACATTCTTTTTCACCACTTTGACTAACCATATTAAAATATTCACTGCTATTAAAGGCTAATAAATTTACATTTTTTAGTTGTATAGTTAGATGCATTGGATTAGATTTCATAGGTGAAACTGTTGATTTATCAAAATTGAGTTTAAAAACAGGTGTTGGATTTTGGCAACCATAAGGCTCTAACACTTCGAGTGCTTTTAGGCGTTCTATATTTATTTCATCTGGTTCTATATCCAAATCATAGTTATAATATGGCGCAAAAAACTCCTCTGGATATTGTTCTCTTACTAATTCATTTAGTCTTTTGCGAAATTCGTCTATTTTATCATAAGCAATTGTTAGGCCTGCCGCCATTGTATGCCCGCCAAAACTTGTCAATATATCAGACAATTTGCTTAACAAACTATGTATATTCATTCCTTCAATGCTTCGACAAGAACCTTTGTACAAGCCACCTTCCTCGCCTAACAAAAATGTTGGTCGATTGTACTCTTCTGCAAGACGAGCAGCTACAATTCCTAGTATTCCTATACTCCAACCCTTTTTAGCGAGCACAATAACTTTTTGATTTGCAAGATTTGTATTTTTTAATTCGGCTACACAATCAGCATAGACAACATTACATAATTCTTGGCGCTCTATATTATACTCTAATAATTGTGTAATAATCTTGCGAATTTCATTCTTATCGCGCTCTAAATAAAGTTTTAAACTGTGATTTGCATCTCCCATACGCCCAGCAGCATTTAACTTTGGCGCTAACTTAAAACTAACATCTTGGCTAGTTAACTTTGCGCCGAGTTTTAATTCTTTTGCAAGAGCAACTATTCCATCAGGAAAGGCAGACATTGGTTTATCGAGTCCGTGAGCAACTATAATTCTATTTTCATCAACCAATGGGACAATATCCGACACTGTGGCTATTGCACAAACAGGAAGGTATTTTAGCGCTGTATCTCTGCCAGCAAGCGCTTCTACAACTTTTAAAGCAACTCCCGCTCCACACAACTCACTAAAAGGATAGCGCTGATTCGGTAATTTAGCATCAATAATAGGACATTTTGGTAAAATTTCGGGGCAATCATGGTGGTCGGTTACGATGACATCTACCCCTTTTGATTTAATATACTCAACTTCAGTATAACCACTAATTCCGCAATCAACAGTGATTATTAGATTTGGTTGATAAGTATTTAAAACATATTCAACAGCATCACGCGTTAAACCATAGCCGTCCGAATATCTATTTGGCAAAAACGTATTAGCGCTTAATCCAACCGAACGAAAATAATCAAGCAATATGTAACTACTTGTTATGCCGTCTACATCATAATCACCAAAAATTAGGACACTTTCTTTATTTTGTATCGCTTGTCTAATTCTTTTAACCACAACATCCATTTCATTAAATAAATAAGGGTCGTGCATATCGCTAATACTTGGGTGCAAAAATTTTGAAACTTCATCATCTTTTAAAAACCCGCGTAATAGTAAAATTTCAGCAACATCTCGAGAAACTCCAAATTTATCTACGATATGGCTAATATTTTTTTCAGTACAATTTTCGCTTTGTATTTTTTTTAATTCCATTTTAAATCCTTTAAAAAAACCTTCCATAAGTATAGGAAGGTTTTTGTATTAATCTTCAACAGGTGTAGCGACTGCGTCAACTACATTATTTTCATCATCCTTTACTTTTTGTTCTTTTGCTTTTGCGCGTTGTCTTATACCATGTTTTGATTTAGACATCATTGCAGTCCATAATGGAGCAGAAATGAATATTGAAGCATAAGTTCCGGCGATTAAACCAATCAAAATCGGTAATACAAAATCAGTAAGTTGCGGAATACCAATAAACAACAATAAGAATACTGAAACTATTGTAGTAATTGATGTATTTAAGGTTCTGTTTAGAGTTTGTTTTACAGATAAGTCTGCAATTTCCCTATTGCTTAATTTTTCAAGGCTTGGTTTGCGTAAATTCTCACGAACCCTATCAAATATAATAATCGTATTGTTAATCGAATAACCAAGCACGGTAATAATTGCGGCAATAAAGGTGCTATTTATTTCGATTTGGAAAATAGCAACACAAGCACACATAATCAAAACATCATGGAATAGCGTAACAAGTGCCGCTATACCACTCAAAAATTCAAATCGAATGGCTATATACACAAGCAAGAATACAAGTGAAATTGCAATTGCAAGCATTGAGTTTAGCAAAAGTTCGGAACTAGCAGTTGCGCTTTTAGTTTCCGAAGGTATTACTTCATACTGCGGAAAAGCCTCTTGAAGTGCAGCGACAATTTCGTCATTTATTGTTGCCATTTCGCTATCTGATGCGTTTTCAACATTTTGATATTGAATAGAAACTGAAATATCACTACCAACACCTACACTTTGGTCTTGCGCGATAGTTAAACCATGCTCATCAAGAATAGAACTTGCCGTATTAACTATTTCATCATATTCTGCATCGGTCAATTCGTGATTAGTTTGAACTTGAACAATGTTACCACCTGTAAAGTCCATACCAAGATTAAAGCCAAGTACAGCCAACATTATTATACCAACAAGTATTATTGTGCCACTAAACATCCACACATACTTGCTCCATTTAGTAGGGCTGAAATTATTTTTGGCTGTTGCAAATTTATGCGAGTTCAACTACATTCTCCTCCCTTTTCAAACTATATCTTGCGGCCTTTGTTGAATTAATAGGATAATACATATTTAATAGTCCACGGGTAACAATCAATGAAGTGAACATACTAAGCACAACACCTATTAACAGTGTAATTGCAAAGCCTTGTATCGAGCCTGTTCCAAGTAGCCACAATACAATTGAAACAACAATTGTGGTAATGTTTGAGTCTAGAATTGCTACAAGTGCTTTTTTGTAACCTGCTTGAATAGACGGTCCAATTCGTTTACCGCTTGCATACTCCTCTTTGATACGCTCAAACATAACGATGTTTCCGTCAATAGCCATACCAATTGATAGAATAATACCAGCAAGACCTGCAAGTGTTAATTGTACGATTGGAATTGCTTGCAAGAAAAATAGCATTAAAATTACATAGAAGCAAAGAGCAAGGCTTGCCATTACGCCCATCATTCTATAACGCCAAATCATAAATGCAAAAATTAACACCATAGCAACTGCACCAGCAATTAAAGTGTAAGTAAGAGCATTTTCACCAAGCGTTGCACTAACAACGGTATTTTCTATTAAAGTAAGATTTACCGAGAAAGTACCACTCAAAATTTGCAAAGCGAAGTCTTCAGCATCTGCAAGCGTGTCCATACTACCTGAAATAAAGGTTGTTCCACCAGATATGGCTTCGTTAACAGTTGGTTGTGAGAATAACTGTCCGTTAATAAAGATATAAATTGAACTACCGACCTGTTGCTCGGTTAAATCATAGAAAAGCTGTGCGCCTTCTTGGTCAAATTCAATTGTTACACCATACTCATAAGTACCGCTTGAAGTTTGCTGATAATCAGCATATACATTTTGAATGTTTTGCCCTGTCAACACGGCTTCCGCATCAGCACTGTTTTCACTCTTAAACTCAAGATTAGCAGGTTCACCTATAAGGTCAAAAATTTCCGCAGGGTCCGATACATCAGGCACTTCTACACGAATACGATTACCTTGTTGAATCGAAATAACCGCTTCGTTGTATTCCGCTGTAATTAAATTCGAAATACGCTGTCTAGTTGCTTCTAGTTGCTGGTTAAAATCACCTTCCTCACCTTCAATACTAGATGCTTCATAAACTGCTAAAACACCGCCCTCTAAATCAAGGCCAAGTTTAATAGAGTTTGCGAAACCGTTGTAAGTATAGTGCGTGCCAGGTATATCAAATTGAGCAAAAGCAATCACGGCTCCTAATATTAAAAAGATGATAATAAAAATAAATCGTTTAATTGCTGTTGGTTTATTCATTCAGTAAACTCCTTGTAGATACTTGTCATTATAATATAAAACCAGTATTTAGTCAATTATTTTTAGCGCATTTTTTAAATTTCAAATTGATTATTGCCACAACTCTTATTTTTTATTATTTTGGTTATATTTATTTTTTAAAAACCATATACATTAATAAAAAAACGGAGGAAATTATGGAAAATACCGCACTCGTCACAACTCAAAGCAAAGGAAATAATATTTTAGCAATGGTAAAAGGCATCTTTTGGGCGTTGTCCTTTTCGTTGTTGTGCGTACTAATCTTTGCTTTTATTATAAAATTCACAACACTTCCCGAATCGTTTATTTCGCCTATCAATCAGGTTATAAAAATTTTGAGTATTTTGCTTGGTTGCTGGGTTGCTAGCAAAAAAATATCGTCAAATGGCTGGCTTTGGGGTATTTTTATTGGTGCTCTTTATACAATATTAGCATTTTTTGTGTTCTCTATTTTAGATGGAGAATTTCGCTTTACTCTTGACTTATTAAATGACTTCGTGTTTGGCTCTGTTATTGGATTGATTTCGGGAATTATCGCCTTCGCTATTAGAAAATAACCCTGCCACCTATTTTAATTATATAGAAATTTCGTAATTTGTCAATAAATATAGAAAAAATCTCCAAATGCGGAGATTTTTTGTTATTTATTTTAGCGCTACGCCAATGGCTTCGCTTTCCGCAACTTCGTTGTGAATTAGCAATTAGCAATTAATGTGCGCTGGCGCGCAAGCCTACTCGCTGACGCTCGAATTTTGAATTAGGAATTTTGAATTTTGAATTAAGGAGTTATTACCAATAATTTATAATTAAAAAATTTCAGCCTTAATTCTTAATTACTAATTCCTAATTTCTAAT